>JAFZOL010000038.1 GCA_017550625.1 Clostridia bacterium
AGACGACCGGCTCCATATCCGCTTGGGCGACGAACAGACTTCTTCTCATATTTCAATCATACATAAAGAATCAAAATCACAAAACAAACGACCCCGCCGACCGGGTTCATCATCAAAAGCAAGCGGGCGCCGCCGCGACTTCCCCACGTCGGGGATGGGATCGATTTGAATCGGGTTTTATTTATTCCCCGTCTTTTTCCGTCAAATCGACCCACCCCACTCCGTAGGGAACGAACGGCTGTAGGCAGCCGTACTACCGGCAGGCTTTCCCGCCGACCGACCATATCGGCGTCCAAAAGTCATTCCCCGCGGCGGCAGAGGCAGACTCCCCCGCGGGGCGGGGGAGATGTCCGCGAAGCGGACAGAGGGGGACGGGCCGCGTGCGGCTGCCGCGCTGCCGTTTAAGAACTCCCGTGCACCCGTGGTCCGTGCACCCGTGCACCCGCCGCGCAACGCGCGGCTTTTTCTCTGTGTGTCCAAATAAAAAAAACGCCCGAAGGCGTTTTTTTATTCTACTTCTTTCAGTGCTCTCGCGATCGCGGCGACGGGGAAGCCGACGACGTTGTAATAATCGCCGGTGATGCCCTTCACGAGCAGGGCGCCGAGGCCCTGGATGCCGTAGGCGCCGGCCTTGTCGGCGGGCTCGCCGGTGGCGACGTAGGCGTCGATCTCGCCGTCGGTCAGGGGATAGAACTCCACGGCCGTGTCTTCGTAAAAGCGGCGTTCGCCGCGCGGGCCTTTGATGAACACGCCCGTGAACACGTGGTGCGTGCGCCCCGACAAGGCTCTCAGCATCGCCTTCGCGTCGGAGTCGTCCTTCGGTTTGCCCAAAATCACGCCGTCGGCCTCGACGACGGTGTCGGCGGCGATCACGGTGTCGGCCGGGAAGCGTTCGGCGGCGGCCCGGCCCTTCAGGGCGGCGAGGTACGCCACCGTTTCGGCGGGCGTGAGCCCCGCGGGCACGCGCTCTTCCACTTCGGGCACGCGGACTTCGAAATCCGCCGTGATGAGCCCCAGAAGCTCGCGCCTGCGCGGCGAGCCGGAAGCAAGGATCAGTGCCATAGCCGCTCCCCTCTTATTCGACCACGGGATAGTGGAACGCGTAGGCGGTGGTCTCGGTCAGGTCGAAGGTGATCGTGATCTCGCCCACGCCCTCGAGCTTGCCGACGCCCCTCGCGGTGGCGGTGACGCACACGACCTTGTTGAAGCTCGCGCTGTTGAGGCGGGTGCGGTCCATATCGAGCTCGGCGCGGACCTCGGGGTCGCGGTAGGTGAACGTATAGTCGATGTCGGCAAGGTAATTCTCGACCACGGTGAAGTGGCCGAGGACCTCTTCTTTGTCGCGCTTTGCGCCGAACACCTCTTCGAGCAGGGCTTCGTCGGCGGGCAGATACACGGTGTCGCCCTCGCTGCCGTCCTCTTTCTTCTCGCCCTTTTCGGTGTTATAATAGCGGAAGGTGACCTTGAGCAGGTTGTCGGTATTGTGCGTCTCGGTCAGGGTCTCGCTCTGGGCCTCGGCGATCTCGCTGCCGTTTTCGTCCTCCACCATGCGGGTGACGGGCACGGCCGTCTCATTGCCGTTTTCGTCCGTGACGATCTCGGTGACCGCCACGATCACCTCGTAGCCCTTTTCGTCGGTGACGGGCTCGGACGACGTGTTGCGCCCGGGCAGGATCGCGAGCGCCTTGGCGGGATCGAACTTTTCGAGCATGGTGCCCGCGGCCGCAGTCACCTCGCGGCTCTCGCTGCCGGGCGCGCCCTCGGCGATGAGGTCCTTGAGGAGGCCCGCGGCGGCCTTGAGCAGGGCGATATCGCCCTCCCCTTCCACTTCGGGCTTGCCGATGGAGATGGACGAGGATTCCTCCACCTTCACGGCGTCGGTGAACGACGTTGTAACGGCGGACCTGAACAGTTCCGGCACGGCGTCGGCCTCGGGCGTGTCGAGGATCTTGCGGTTGGCGTTCTTCTCCACGTTGGCCTTGATGTCGCTGATCATCGAGCAGGAGCAAAGCGCCAGAATCAGCGCCGCGAGCAGCAGCGCAAGGGTCTTTTTCATAAAGGGGCCCCCTTTTGATTACAGATAGAATTATTATAGCACGGTTTTTTGAGGATGGCAAGGATTATTTTGGACAGAGGGGCGCACAGGGCGCACAGGGAAGGAATTCAAAATGCAAAATACAAAATACAAAATGACGTGAGATGTGAGATGTGGGATGATGGAAGGGCTCCGCCCTTACCCATTATAATGGGGTACGGGGTGTTTCTCGCCTGTCGGCTCGGTCGGCGCTTCTGCCTAACGGCAGTAATGTCCACCGGACACCCGCGCACTTTCCTTCCCCGGCCTCTGGCCCCTGGCCTCTCTCCCTCGGCCCTGTGCGCCCTGTGCGCCCTGTGTGCCCGCGCGGCTTTGCCGCGCTTTTCCCTCTTGCAAACCGTGCCGGGTTATAGTATACTGGATTTGGAATTCCGGGACAAAGGAGATATTTTTATGCGTAAAACGAAGATCGTTTGCACCATCGGCCCCGCCACGGACGCCGACGAGGTGATGCGCGGCCTGATGACCGCCGGAATGAACGTGGCGCGCTTTAATTTTTCGCACGGGACCTACGACGACCACACGATGCGCCTCAACCAGGTGCGCCGCGTGCGCGAAGAGCTGGGCCTGCCCGTTGCCACGATGCTCGACACCAAGGGCCCCGAGATCCGCCTCGGCAACTTCGAAAACGGCAGCGAGATTCTCGAGGACGGCGCGACCTTCACCCTGACCACGCGCGACGTGCCCTGCACCAAAGAGCTCGGCAGCGTGACCTTCAAGGGCCTGCCCAAGGACGTCCGCCCCGGCAACCGGGTGCTCATCAACGACGGCGTGATCGAGATGGTGTGCAAAGAGGTGCACGACACCGAGATCGTGTGCGAGGTGGTGCATGGCGGCAAGGTCTCGAACCACAAGGGCATCAACGTGCCCGGCGTGACGCTCAGCATGCCGTTTCTGAGCGAGGCCGACATGAACGACCTTGAATACGGCGCGAAGCAGGGCTTCGATTTCATCGCCGCGTCGTTCGTGCGCAACGCCGCCGACGTCAACTACATGCGCAAATTCACGCGCTCGCTCGGCTGGAACGACGTGCGCATCATCGCCAAGATCGAAAATAAGGACGGCGTGGAGAACATCGACGAGATCATCGAAGCCGCCGACGGCATCATGGTCGCCAGAGGCGACCTCGGCGTGGAGATCCCGTTTGAGGATATCCCGGCCATTCAGAAAGAGATCATCCGCAAGGGGTATCTCGCGGGCAAGCAGGTGATCACCGCCACGCAGATGCTCGAGAGCATGGTTTCGAGCCCCCGCCCGACGCGCGCCGAGATCACGGACGTGGCCAACGCCATCTACGACGGCACGTCCGCTACCATGCTGTCCGGCGAGACCGCCGCGGGCCAGTACCCCGTGGAGGCCGTGCGCACGATGGCGCTGATCGCCGAGACCACCGAAAAGGCCATCGACTATAAAAGGGCCTTCCATATCCGCCGCGCGGACACCGACAACACCGTGGCCGAGGCCATCGCGCACGCCACCGTCACCACCGCCCACGACCTCAACGCCGCCGCGATCGTCACCGTGACCCTTGGGGGCACCACGAGCCGCCTCATCTCGAAATACCGCCCCGCCTGCCCCATCGTGTGCTGCACGCTTTCTGACGTTGTGCTGCGGCAGATGAATCTTTCGTGGGGCGTGGCGCCGTGCCTCATCGGCGAGAAGACCAACACCGACGAGCTGTTCGCCGCCGCCGTGGAGGCCGCCCGCGAGACGGGTCTGGTCAAGCCCGGCGACACCGTGGTGATCACCGCCGGCGTGCCCCTCGGCGTGTCGGGGACGACGAATCTGATGAAAGTTGATAAGGCGTAAAAAAGGCGGCGCTTTGCGCCGCGGGTGCACGGGTGCACGGGTGCATGGGTGCACGGGGGACGAGGATTCGCCGCCGACGGTGTCGGAGGAAGGCGAACCGCAGTCCGGAGAAAACAACGAGCGTGCCGAGCGCCCCAAGCGAAGGCAGGCGACTATGTTTTCGACTGGCAAGAATGCAAAATACAAAATGATTGAGCGGATGCCGGGGGCTTTATTGGACCTCCGGCGTCTTTTTTGTTATTCGGCAACGAGGCAGGCGGCGGCCCCCTCGGTACGGTCTGCGCCCCTACCGGAACGATACCGCGCGGCTTCGCCGCGCTCCCGTGCACCCGTGCATCCGTGGACCATGCACCCGCCGCCGCAGGCGGCCTATAATCCCTGTGCGCCCTGTGTGCCCTGTGCGCCCTTTAAAACTCCCGTGCACCCGTGCACCCGTGGACCGTGCACCCGCCGCCGCAGGCGGCTGCAAAAAAAAGAAGCTCTCGCGAGCTTCTTTTTTTTGTTTCGTTATCAGTCGTCGTCTTCGTCGACCATATGGGCGTCTTCGATGACCTTCTGCGCGACGTTCATCGGCGCCTCTTCATAGCGGGCGAACTCGAGCGAGAAGTGGCCTCTGCCGGCGGTGACGGAGCGCAGCGTGGTGCTGAAATCGCCCATCTCTGCCATCGGGACCTCGGCCTCGAGCATCTGCATCTTCGGCTCGTCGGCGGGGCCCATGCCGAGCACGCGGCCGCGGCGCTTGGTGATATCGCCCATGATGTCGCCGAGGTTATCGTCGGGCATATAGGCCTTCAGGGTGCCGATCGGCTCGAGGATGGCGGGGCCGGCAACGTCCTTGAGCTGCTTGAACGCGAGGGACGCGGCGGTCTTGAACGCCATTTCGGAGGAGTCGACGGGATGGTAGGAGCCGTCGTAAAGGGTGGCCTTGAGGCCCACCACGGGATAGCCCGCGACCATGCCTCTGGTGACGCAGTCGCGAAGGCCCTTTTCGACCGCCGGGAAGAAGTTCTTGGGCACGGAGCCGCCGAACACTTCTTCAGCGAACACGAGCTCTTCGGAATCGGTGGGCTCGAAGCGGATCCACACGTCGCCGAACTGGCCGTGGCCGCCGGACTGCTTCTTGTGGCGCCCGTGGATCTCGACCTTTTTCTTGATGGTCTCGCGGTAGGCAACTCTCGGGATCGTGAGGTCGACCTCAACGCCGAACTTCGCCTTGAGCTTCGCCACGATCAGGTCGAGGTGCTGCTCGCCGAGACCCGCGACGATCTGCTCTTTGGTCTCTTCATTGGTATAGAACTTGATGACCGGGTCTTCCTGGCAGAGTCTTCTGAGGCCCTGGGCGACCTTTTCTTCTTCGCCCTTCTTCTTCACGTTCACGCACATCTGCAGGCACGCGGCCGGGAAGACGGGAGCTTCGAGGTTGAGCACCAGCTTGTCGGAGCAGATGGTGTCGCCGGTCTGGACTTCGTCGAGCTTCGTGATGACGCCGATGTCGCCGGCGGGCAGGACGGAAGCATCCTCGGTCTTGCCGCCCTTGGGGATCACGAGCTTGCCCATACGGGACGAATTGCCGGTCCTCGCGCAGTAGCAGGGGGTGTCGGTGGTGAGCTTGCCGGACACGACCTTGACGTAGCTCATCTTGCCCACGAACGGGTCGGCCACGGTCTTGAACACGATGGCGGCAAGCGGGCCGTTTTCGTCGCACTTGAGTTCAACGTCCTTGTCGTCGGCGTCTTTCGCGATCTCAACGCGGGCCGTGGGGGCGGGCGCGAGTTTGGCGACGCCGTTGAGCACAAGGTCCACGGCCTCGAGCACGTAGCCTGCGCACGCGTACACCGGGATCACTTCGCCGCTGGCGACGGACTTCGAAAGGGCGTTCACAATCTCGTCGTGCGTGAGCTCTTCGCCGTCGAAATATTTCATCATGAGGTCCTCGTCGGTGCCGGCGACGGCCTCGGTGAAGGCCTCGTGCAGCTCGGTGATGTGGTCCTCTTCGGGATAGGCGACTTCGCTCGCTTTGCCGTTATTGTAGGCGAAGGCCTTGTTCTGCAGGAAGTTGACGTAAGAAACGACCTTGCCGCCCTCAACGTGCGGAACCACGACGGGGCACACGATGGAGCCGTATTCCTCTTTCAGGGCCTCGACGGTCTTGAAGAAGTCGGTGTTGTCGGCGTCGCAGCGCGTGACGATCGCAAAACGCGCCATGTGACGGGCAGCCGCGGCCTTGAAGGCCTTTTCGGCGCCCACGTCCACGCCGGAACCGGCGGCGAGCACCACCAGGGCGGCGTCAGCGGCGCGCATGCCCTCGGAAACGCCGGTCTCAAAGTCGAAAAGCCCGGGCGTGTCGATGATATTGATCTTGGCGCCGTTCCACTCCACGGGGCACACGGCGGACGAAACGGAATTGTGACGGCGCTTTTCTTCGGGATCATAGTCCATCACGGTGTTGCCGTCGGCGACCTTGCCGAAACGGTCGGCCGCGCCCGCGAGATAGAGCATCGCCTCGGCGAGGGTGGTCTTGCCTCTGCCGCCGTGACCCGCGATCACGACGTTGCGGATGTCTTTTGCGTTGTACTGCTTCAAATGAATAACCTCCTACGAATCATATGGTATGTATTTCCTGATAAAAATACACATATCAGGAGTATTGTAGCACAAGCGCGGCGGGATTTCAAGAGGATTTTGAATAAATGTGGGATGTAAAATGAGGGGGAAGGGCGCACAGGGCGCACAGGGCACACAGGGCGCACAGGGAAGAATACAAAATACAAAATACAAAATAAAGGGGCCGGAGGCCAGAGGCCAGAGGCCAGGGGGCGCGGCTTCGCCGCGCGGGTGCACGGTCCACGGGTGCACGGGTGCACGGGAGTTATTAAACGGTAGCGCGGCAGACCTCTGCCGCCCGACGGAAAGATGATCGGTTTTTTGTTTGCTTGGGCGACGGGGTGCTTTCCGGCAGGGGTGCAGCGTCATACCCGTCGACCGGGCGGAACAGAAATCCGCAAATCCATTCGCGCAGCGGCAGAGGCAGACTCCCCCGCGGGGCGGGAGATGTCCGCAAAGCGGACAAAGGGGGACGGGCCGGGTGCGGCTGCCGCGCTACCGGATAATCAAAACCCGAAAAAAAGAAGCCGGGAGCTACTACCCGGAACCCCGACTTCATCATGTTGGTTTTCACATCCCCCGTGCACCCGTGGACCGTGCACCCGTGCACCCGCCGCCGCAGGCGGCTTTTCGCCCACGCCGCGCAACAAAAAAACCGCCTTTCGGCGGTTTTTTTGCTCATTCTTTTTCGATCGTGCGGCGGATCCTTTCCGCTTCGGGGCTTTCGTCGGATTGCCCGATCCACATATCCTCCCACTTGTGGCCGGCGATGCGCTCGAGGCGTTTTTTCTGGACGTCGTCCACGTCGCAGCGGCCGGTCTCGTGTTTTTCTTTGATCGCGGCCTGCATGGCCTCGTGGTCCTTTTTCTCCATCTTGAACAGGTGGACGAGGATGAACGTCATCACGCCGAAGAAGATGGGCAGGTAGGTGAAGAGCAGGCGGATGCCGAAGATCGTTTTCGGGGTCTGGTCGGCCACGGCCTTTTTCTTCACGTTATAGCCGAAGCCGGTCTCAAGCGTCCAGCTCAGCGCCCCGCTCAAGAACGAGCCGATGGTTTTCGACACGAACGAGCGGAACGTGGAGATCACGCCCTCGCGCCGCCGCCCGGTGATGAGCTCGTCCACGTCGGTAACGTCGGGCTGGATGGTCTCGAGCACGAAGCCGGGGCCCGAGAAGCCGAAGTTATAGAGGACGGTGGCGAAGAACAGGATGACGCTGGGCGTCTTTTCGCCGACGAAGGCGTAGAGCGCGAGGCCCGCCACCATGATGGGCGTGAACAGGGTGCCCGAGATGCGCTTGCCCTTGTAACGGTTGAGCAGATAGTTGACCGGCGAGCCCATGAACTCCGACACGCCCGCGATGATGTTGAGCGTGTTGAAGTGCTTATACTTGTTCGCGACGCTGATCATGAAATACTGGTCGGCGTAGGAATAAAAGCTGTGCACGAACGAGTTGCACATGGCGATCAGGAAATACTGCCGGAACGCGCGGTTCGAGAACACGAGGTAGTATTCGTGGAACAGGTATTTCCAGTCCACGGGCGGCACATAGAGCTGGCGCGAATCGGGCTCGGGACAGGTAAAGAAGCTGAGCACCGTGGGCCAGAAGAACCATAGTGACAGCACGATGCCGCAGAACAGGTATTTGGTCTTGTCCGCGGGCGAGGGGTCGGGCATATTGAAGCCGCCGAGCATGAGGCCCATGAAGATGAACGACGACACCTGCCCCACCGAGTTCATCGCGTATTCCACGATCTTATACTGCGTGCGCCTGAAGTAGTGCGGCTCGATGGTGGGCAGCATGGCGTGGTGCGGGATGCTCATCATGGTGTAAGAGGTGGAATAGAGGATGCTCGTGACGAGGTACCACAAAAACGTGTGGTCGATGTTGCCCTGGCCCGAGATGCCGAACGAGCACCACTTCATCACGTAAGCGAACAAAAACGGGAACGCGCCGATCAGCACGTAGATGCGGTGCTTGCCCCAGCGGGTGCGCGTGCGGTCGGTGATGAGGCCCATCAGCACGTCGCTCACCGCGTCCACGATGCCGCCGATCATGCCGAGCCTGCCGGAGATCCGAAGCGGGATCTCCTCGACGAAGCTCATATACTGCTGGTGGTACATGCCGAGGGGATACCCGGCGCCGCCGAGCGTGATGTTGGCGACCGTGTAGGACGCCATGGGCTTGAAGTATTCCTTGGCCTCGCCCTCGATGCCGATCACGTCGAAGAGCTTGCCCGCGAATTTCGTGTCTACGAATCTTTTTTTCTCTTTGCCTTTGGACATGGTTTCGCCTCCCGCAAAAAAGATAGGGGTATTATAGCACACCGCGCGGCGCTCTGTCAACGCGCGGCCCGCAAGGTTTTATAAAGCGTTTCGATGGATTCGATTCGATAGAATGATAAAGGAGAGGGACTCCCCTCTCCTTTGGGTTCATTTTGGTTCAGAAGCTCAGGCGCATGACCATCAGGCGCAGGGTGACGACCAGCGCGACGCCGAACAGCTCGAGCATGACGGGCGGGATGCGGTTTTCGGCGTAATCGAGGTCGGCGATCACGGCGGCGCGGTAGAGCGACAGCACGGTCTCGTTCGAGGTGCCGGTGAGGCGGATCACCTCGTTCGCCGCCGCCCACACAAGCACGTGCAGGGCGAGCTCGCCAGCGATGTGCTGATAGGTCATCCAATAGTCCTTGCTCTCGTCGCCGTTTTCGAGCATGGTCTCTTCTTCGCCCGCATAGAGCTTATCCACGAGCGCGCCGAACACGGCGAGGTTCAGGATCTCGGGATGGTCGGCGATGTTCACGCGAATATACACGGTGCCCTTGCCGTCCTCAATGACCTGATACTTGTAAACGGTCCCGTCCGCGATGAGCTCGGCCAAAGCGTCGGGGTCGTCGAGCTGCACGAAGACGTATTCGCTCAGGGCGTTGGCGAGGTCAACGAGCGGCAGCTCGCCCTCGGGGAGCTCGGTGTCGTCGTCGCCAATGATTTCGGAGATCTCTTCGAGATCTTCGGGGCTGACCTCGGGCACGGCGCCGATGGCCTCGTAGAGCTTGATGAGCAGCTGCGACACGGTTTCAAACGCGGCGCTCGCGTCCGCGGCGACGTCTTCGCTGCCGGCGTATTCGGCGAGCATGCCGATCAGGCTTTGGACGTAACTCAGAAGCCCGGACGCGGCGTCGGACGCTTCATCCTCCGAAGCCTCGCCGTCCCCGGCGTCGCCGAGCAGGCCGGTGAACGCCTCAAAAAGCTGCGAAACGATGCCGGTGAGGCCCGACACGATGCCGGAGGCGTCCGTCTCCCCGTCCCCTTCGCCGCCGAGAAGGCCCGCGAACGTGTCAAGAAGCTGCGAAGCGATGTCCGAAAGCCCCGCGGTGAGGTCGGAGGCCTCGTCCCCGGCGGCGGGCTCGTCGTCAACGGTCTCGGCAAGCACGGCGGCGGGCGTCACGGCAAGCAGCAGTACCGCCAGCAGCACGGCAAGAATCTTTTTCATAAAATATCCCTCTTTCAGAATTGATGGAACTACAATACCACGGATAGGACGGATTGTCAAGAGGCAGCGCGGCGCAGCCTCACGGGTAACATAGATGCCGCACATCCTTCCCCATTCATATTGATTTCGAAGAAAGGGCAAATCCGGCACTTGGGCGGCGGGGCGCTTGTGGGTAGTACGGCTGCCCACAGCCGTTATTTCCCTGCGGAGCGGGGTGGGTCGATTTGACGGATACTGACGGGGTATGACAAAACTTGATTCAAATCGATCCCATCCCCGACGCGGGGAAACCCGACGGATAGACAACCGTTTCGGGTTCTGTTTGGGCGACGAGCAGACTTCTTCTCATATCTCAATCGTTCATAAAGAATCAAAGTCACAAAACCAGCGACCCCGCCGACCGGTTTAATGGAAAAGCACAAATCCATTCTCGCAATGAAAGAGCGCCGACCGAAGCGGGAACCGAGACCGAGCCGCACTACCGGCAGGCGGGATCGCCGACGAAACAAAAACGCTTGACATCTGTCGCGATACGGCGTACGATAATCTCGGTGATCGATATGCGGACGTATGTAAAAGGCTATTATATCAAGACGCAGCACCGGCTGAAGTCGTTTGATTATTCTTCAAAAAACTCCTATTTTCTCACATTCAATACAAAAGACAACAAGCGCATTTTGTCTGAAATCAAACGGTCCGACGACGGGCTGCACACGCTTCTTACACTGACGCCCGAGGGTGAAGCAGTAGACTATTTTATCCGCCGGATCGAAGAAAGCTACGGCGTTGAGCTCGACGCTTACGTCATTATGCCGAATCACGTGCATATGATGGTGACCGTCCCTTATCACGGGGCGTCGGAAACACAGGCGGATTCCGTCATTGCAAGACTCGTGCGCTCCACGAAAACGCTCGTATCAAAAAAACTCGGGCGGCAGATCTGGCAGGACGATTATTACGACGTGATCGCGGACACGGAGAAAATATACGACCGCTGCCTCGATTATATCCGGGACAACCCCGGCGTATGGCTGCGGGATAACGGCGCCGAGCCGCAGATTGAATAAAAGAAGAAGGGGTGTTTTGGCGGGCTCGTCGCCCGGCCGATTACAAAAAATACGATCCTTCCGACGCTTTTCCCCACGTCGGGGAGTCTCGCCGTTCGGCTCAACCCCCACTCCGCAGGGAAATAACGGCTGTGGGCAGCCGTACTACCCACGGCGCGCACGCCGACAAAACAAAAAAGGCGATATAACCCTTATCCGCGCGAAAGTATCCTGAGCCGATATTATTTAAAGAGAATTCTTCATCCTTCATTCTTCATTCTTCATCCCACATCCAACACCTTTTTTCATACGCCGCACCGCCGACACTCCACACTCCACACTTCACACTTCACACTCAAAAAAAGACCTCCCGTGGGAGGTCTTTTTTTATTATCATGTGGCTCAGACGAGTTCGATGATCGCCATTTCGGCGGCGTCGCCGCGGCGGGGGCCCGTCTTCACGATCCGGCAATAGCCGCCCTTCACGTCCGCGTACTTCGGCGCGATCTCCGTGAACAGCTTGGCGGCGACGTCCTTCTTGGTGACGTATTCGAGCGCCAGTCTTCTGTTGTGAAGATTATCCTCCTTGGCGAGGGTGATCATCTTTTCCGTCATCGCGCGGACTTCTTTCGCGCGGGTAACGGTGGTCTCAATTCTGCCGTTTTCCAAAAGGAAAGTCACCATCGCGCGCAGCATCGCTTTGCGGTGATCGGTGGTTCTGCCGAGCTTTCTGGTACCGGGCATTATAAATCACTCCTTACTACCTGATAGGTGAAATGGGGTAAGACTTATTCGTCTTCCTGGCGAAGCGACAGACCGAACTGGGCGAGCTTCTGCACGACCTCGTCCAAAGACTTCTTGCCGAGATTTCTGACCTTCATCATCTCGTCTTCGGTCTTTTCGATCAAATCGCCGACCTTGTGGATGTTCGCTCTCTTCAAGCAGTTGAAGGAACGGACGGAAAGGTCAAGCTCCTCAACGGTCATCTCGAGCGTCTGCTTGTTGGAATCGTTGTCTTTCACGATCATGATCTCCACGTCGCCGGTCTCTTCGGACAGGTCGACAAAGAGATTGAGATGTTCGGTGAGGATCTTGGCAGCCAGAGAAACGGCGTCCTTGGCCGACGTGGTGCCGTTGGTCCACACCTCGAGCGAGAGCTTGTCGAAATCGGTGACGTCGCCGACGCGGGTGTTTTCAACGGTGTAGTTGACCTTGCAAACGGGCGTGTAGATCGAGTCGATGGCGATGACGCCGATCGGCGGGTTCAAAAGCGCCTTATTGCGTTCAGCCGAATCGTATCCCCTGCCCTTGTCCGCGGTGAGCTCCATCACGATGTGCGCCTCGGGAGACAGGGTGGCTATATGCAGCTCGGGGTTAAGGATCTCAACCTCGGAATCTGTCTGAATGTCTCCGGCTTTGAGTTCGGTGGCACCGGAAATGTCCACATACATGGTCTTCGGACCGTTGCCGAAGATCTTGAGAATCACGCTCTTTAAGTTCAGAACGATTTCAGTAACGTCCTCTTTCACGCCTTCGATCGTGGAGAACTCGTGGAGCACGCCGTCGATCTTGACGGAAGTGATGGCGTAGCCGATGAGCGAGGACAGAAGAACGCGGCGCAGGCTGTTGCCGATGGTGGTGCCGTAGCCTCTTTCGAGGGGCTCCAGGATGAACTTTCCGTAAGAGCCGTCCGCGGATACTTCGGCAACTTCGATGCGGGGCTTCTCAATTCCAATCATTCAAAACCCTCCTTATATTATTGGAACAGAACGTTGCTGCTGTAAGTCGCAGATAAATGCGGCAAAGCGATTATCTCGAATACAACTCAACGATCAGATGCTCTTCGACGTCGAAATCAACGTCTGCTCTTTCGGGCATTCTGAGAACGGTGCCTTTGAGCTCGTTTCTTTCAAGCTGCAGCCACTCGGGAACGACCACCGCGGGGGCGTCTTCACCGGTGAGCTTGGTGAAAAGAACGGACTGACGGCTCTGCTGTCTCACGGCGATGACCTGACCGGGCTTGACCTGATAGGAAGGAATGTTGACCTTTCTTCCGTCGACGGTGAAGTGACCGTGGTTCACGAGCTGACGCGCCTGGCGGCGGGTCTGCGCGAAGCCGAGATGATAGACGACGTTGTCGAGACGGCGCTCGCAGAGGATGAGCAGGTTGTCGCCGGATTTGCCGGGCATCTTTTCGGCTCTCTGATAGTAGGAATAAAACTGCTTCTCAAGAATGCCGTAGATGAACTTGACTTTCTGCTTCTCGTTGAGCTGTCTCGCGTATTCGGACTGCTTTCTTCTCATGCCGCCCTTGGGGTTGCGGTTGGTGGTCTTCTTCGCGTAACCCATGGTCGCGGGGGAGATATTGAGAGCTTTGCAGCGCTTTGCGACAGGCTGGTTATTCTTAGCCATAATCTCTTTTCCTCCTTGTTGAATCAGACGCGTCTTCTCTTGGGCGGACGGCATCCGTTGTGCGGGATGGGCGTGACGTCCTTGATCAGCGTGACTTCGAGGCCGGCGGTCTGCAGCGCGCGGATGGCGGCTTCACGGCCCTGGCCGGGGCCCTTCACGAAGACCTCGACGGTCTTGAGGCCGTGCTCGATGGCCAGCTTCGCGGCGGTCTCGGCGGCGGTCTGCGCGGCAAACGGCGTGCTCTTTCTGGAGCCTCTGAAGCCCATTTCGCCGGCGCTCGCCCACGAAATGGCGTTGCCCTGCACGTCGGAGATCGTGACGATGGTGTTGTTGAAGGTGGACTGGATATGGACTGCGCCCTTTTCGATATTCTTGCGTTCGCGGCGTTTACGGGTCACGCCTTTTTTCGCAGTTGCTTTAGTAGCCAAATTTCATACCCTCCCTTACTTCTTCTTGTTCGCGATCGTCTTCTTCGGGCCCTTGCGGGTGCGCGCGTTGGTCTTGGAGCGCTGGCCCCTCACGGGCAGGCCCTTTCTGTGGCGGACGCCGCGGTAGCAGCCGATCTCGACGAGACGCTTGATGTCGTAAGCCGTTTCTCTTCTGAGATCGCCTTCGACCTTCACGTTGTGGTCGATATACTCACGCAGCTTCGAAACGTCTTCTTCGCTCAGATCCTTGACGCGGACGTCGGGATCCACGCCCGTTGCCTTGATGATGTCAGAGGCAGTTTTGCGACCGATGCCGAAGATATAGGTGAGAGCGATCTCGATCCTTTTTTCTCTGGGCAGGTCAACACCGGAAATACGTGCCATTAAATGATTGCACCTCCATTAATTGCTGTCGGGGCTCAGCCCTGACGCTGCTTGTGCTTGGGATTCTCACAGATGACCATGATCTTGCCCTTGCGCTTGATGATCTTGCATTTCTCGCAGATCTTTTTGACAGAAGGTCTGACTTTCATTGTGTATACCTCCTAATTCGTATGAAAGCTTGTGTTGCGTCTTATTTGGAACGCCAGGTAATGCGGCCCTTGGTGAGATCGTAGGGGGAGATCTCCACCGTGACCCTGTCGCCGGGCAGGATGCGGATGTAGTTCATACGCAGCTTGCCGGAAATATGCGCCAAAATCACTTTGCCGTTTTCGAGTTGGACCTTGAACGCCGCGTTAGGCAGGGCGTCCACGACGGTACCTTCGATTTCGATATTGTCTTGCTTCGACACTTAACGTTTCCTCCCTTAATCAATCATGCGTTACGGTGTCCCGCACGCGCGCCAGCGCTCTTCTGAGGCCGGCGTCTCCCGTGAACGCTGCTTCGGGCAGCGTCACGCCGAGCGGACCGAGGTGGCGGGGGTTCTTGCGCTTGGGCTTATTGAGCCTGTGCTTCTTCCCGTCACATACGTAAACGAATCTGTCGTCCGTTCCGACGACGACCCCGAGGCGACCTTTGTCTTTGCCCCGCAGGCTGACGACCACTTCCCTGCCCGTCATGTTCAGCACCGGGTCAGGATCAGGCACTCTCCGTCCGTTACGGCGACGGAGTGTTCGAAATGAGCGGATAACTTTCCGTCCGCAGTCACGACCGTCCAGCCGTTTTTGAGCACGCGGACGGCTTCGGTCCCTTCGTTGATCATGGGTTCGATGGCCAGGGTCATGCCGGGCAGCAGGCGCATGCCTCTGCCGGGCGTGCCGTAGTTCGGAATCGAAGGATCTTCATGCAGGTGCGTGCCCACGCCGTGCCCGGTGTAGTCACGCACCACGCCGTATCCCTGATTAATGCAGTGCTGGGCGATCGCCGCGCCCACGTCTCCCAGTCTGTTGCCCGCAACCGCTTTTCTGAGGCCGAGATACAGGGCCTCTTTCGTAACGGTGCACAGCCGCTCGGCTTCAGGGGAAACGCGGCCGCAGAAGAACGTGTAAGCGTTGTCGCCGTAGTAGCCGCCGTAGACGGCGCCCAGGTCGATGCTCACGATGTCGCCCTCGCGCAGCACGTGCTGTTTGTCGGGGATGCCATGAATGACTTCGTTGTTCACGGAGATGCAGGCGGTCGCGGGGAATCCGTTGTAATTCAGAAACGCAGCGGTCGCGCCCTGACTCTTGATGTAGTCGGCTGCGACCCTGTCGATCTCGGCGGTGGTAACGCCGGGCTCAACGGCCTGCCCCGCGAGCTTGAGTGCCGTAGCGGAAATCCTTCCCGCTTCACGCATGAGCTCGAGCTCGCGGCGTGTTTTCAGCACGATCATGCCTGTTCCTCCAGCGCGCGAAGGGTAAGGGCGGTGGTATCGGCCACCTTTTCCTGCCCCTTCACGGTCACGAGCTTTTCCTTGGAGGCGTAATAGCTCTTCAACGGCTCGGTCTGCTCGTGGTAAACGTGCAGGCGGTTGAGGACCGTTTCGGGCGCGTCGTCCGCTCTCTGGATCAGTTCGCCGCCGCAGACGTCGCAAACGCCGTCGACCGCGGGCTTTTTATAGTCGATGTGATACGAGCTGCCGCAGCTCTTGCACACGCGCCGGCCCGAGAGCCTGGCGACGATGGCTTCGTCGGCGACGTCGATATCCACGACCTTGTCGATCACGACGCCCATCTCCTCAAGCGCTTCGGCCTGGGGGATGGTGCGGGGGAACCCGTCGAGGATGAAGCCGTTTTTGCAGTCGTCCTCGGCAAGGCGCTCGCGGATGATGCCGATCACGACGTCATCCGGAACGAGGAGCCCCGCGTCGATGTAGGATTTGGCCTTAAGGCCCATCTCGGTGCCGTTCTTGAGGGCGGCACGGATGATGTTGCCGGTGGACACGGTGGGGATCGCAAACTTTTCGCTCACGATCTCCGCCTGGGTCCCTTTTCCGGCGCCGGGGGCGCCGAGAAAGATAATGTTCATACCGGCCCTCCGATCAGTCAAGGAAGCCCTTGTAGTGGCGCATCATCATCTGGCTCTCGATCTGCTGCACCGTTTCGAGCGCAACGCCGACGACGATGATGATGGAAGTGCCGCCGATGGAGATGCTTCTGAGCTGGTCAAAGCCGAGCGCGTTGTTGATGATCTGGAAGACGTTCGGGAACAGCGCGACGACGGAAAGCATCAGGGCGCCGAGCAGAACGATCTTGGAGATGACCTTCGCGATGTAGTCGGCGGTGGGTCTGCCCGAGCGGATGCCGGGGATCATGCCGGAGTTTTTCGCGAGGTTGTTCGCCATTTCGACCGGATTGTACTGGATCGAAGCGTAGAAATACGCGAAGAAGATGATCAGCAGGAAATAGATCACGCAGTAGACGACCTTGCCGGAATCGAACCAGCCGAAGAAGGTGTTCCAGAACGAATCGGGGTTCGCTTCGAGCTTGTCGGCCACGAACATCTTGATTGTGGGCGGGACCGACAGGATCGAGCTCGCGAAGATGATCGGGAGCACGCCGGAGAGGTTCACCTTGATCGGGATGTTCGAGCTCTGGCCGCCGTACATCTTTCTGCCCACGACGCGCTTGGCGTACTGGACCGGGATGCGGCGCTCGGCGCCGTCCATCCACACGATGTAGGCGATCATGAGGATCAGGAAGATGAGGGTGAGCGGGGAGAGCAGATAGTACCAAGAACGGTTCACCCAGAACGGCTGGATGATGCCGTAAAGGGTGGCGGGCAGACGGGACACGATGCCTGCGAACAGGATGATCGAGATGCCGTTGCCGATGCCCTTGTCGTTGATCTGCTCGCCGAGCCACATGACGAGCACCGAGCCGGCGGTGAGCACCGAAACGATGAACACGCCCTGCATGACGCCCGCGAAGCCCTCGGCCTTGAAGATCAGGAAGTTATCCTTGCTGCGGATGTAGATGAAGTAAGCGACACTCTGCAGAAGCGCAAGGCCCACGGTGACGTAGCGGGTGATCTTGGTCATCTTCTTGCGGCCTTCCTCGTCGTGCGAGAGCTTCTCGAGGGCGGGGATGGCGACTGCAAGCAGCTGCAGGATAATCGAACTGTTGATGTAAGGCGTGATGCCCAGAGCGAAGAGGGTACCGTAGTTGAACGCCTCACCGGTCAGCATCGAAACGAAGTCGAAGAACGTTCCGCTGCCGGTGGAGGTGCCGAACAGGTTCTCACCCGAGAAGAACGGCACCGGGATCTGGCACCCGAGTCTGAAGATGAACACGATGAAGATCGTGAAGATCATCTTTTTGCGGAGATCCGGGATTTTCCACGCGTTGATAAATGTTTTTAACATGCGGGCACGCTCCTTTCAAAAGATTTCAGGTTCGGGATCATTCGGCGATCTCGGCGGTGCCGCCGGCCGCTTCGATCTTCGCCTTGGCTTCTTTCGAAAAAGCGTTGGCCTTTACGGTGAGCGCCTTCGTGAGTTCCCCGTGGCCGAGGACCTTCACGCCGTCGAGCTCTTTGCGGACAAGGCCGCTTTCAAGCAGCGCGTCGATATCGACGACAGCGCCGGCCTCGAAGGCCTCTTCGAGCGCGGAGACGTTGACGATGGCGATCTCCTTGGCGAAAATGTTGTTGAAGCCTCTCTTCGGGAGTCTTCTCTGCAGGGGCATCTGGCCGCCTTCGAAGCCGGGGCGCATGCCGCGGCCCGCTCTGGCCTTCTGACCCTTGTGGCCCTTGCCCGCGGTCTTGCCCTGACCGGACGCGGGGCCTCTGCCTATGCGCTTGACCGGCTTATTGGAACCGGGAGCAGGCGATAACTCGTGAAGTTTCATGTTAAGCTGTCCTTTCTGTTCTTTAAGCTTCGGTCACTTCGAGAAGGAAGCCGATCTTATGGAGCTTGCCCTGCGTCTGCGCGTTGTCGGGCTGCACGGTGGTATCGCCGATCTTGCGAAGCCCCAGGCTCGCGGCGGTGGCGATCTGATCCTTCTTGCAGCCGATAAGGCTCTTCTTCAGTGTGATTTTCAGTTCTGCCATATCGGTGCCTCCTTATTCGTAAAGCTCTTTGACGGCTTTGCCTCTCACGGCGGCGACCTCTTCGGCGTTCCTGAGCAGGGACAGGCCGTTGAGGGTGGCTCTGATCACGTTGCAGGGGTTGTTGGACCTGAGGGCCTTGGTACGGATGTCCTTGATGCCGACGGTCTCAACCACGGCGCGCACGGGGCCGCCGGCGATAACGCCGGTACCGGGGGCGGCGGGCTTCATGAGCACGACGCCTGCGCCGTATTTGCCGATGATCTCGTGAGGAATGGTGGTGCCTTTCAGGGAGACGTGCATCATGTTCTTCTTGGCGTCTTCGATGCCCTTGCGGATCGCATCCGGCACTTCGCCGGACTTGCCGAGGCCGAAGCCGATCTTGCCGTTGCCGTCACCCACGACGACGAGGGCCGCGAACTTATAGATACGACCGCCCTTCACCGTCTTGGATACGCGGTTGATGGCGACGACTCTCTCCTGAAACTCGCTGTTTTCTTTCGGTGTTTCAAACTTAGCCAAAGTAACTCCTCCTTCGCTCAGAACTTGAGGCCGCCCTCGCGGGCGCCTTCGGCCAGGCCCTGGACACGGCCGTGATAGATGTAGCCGCCGCGGTCGAACACGCAGGTGTCGATATTCTTCGCAGCCGCTCTTTCGGCAAGGGTCTTGCCGACCTTCTTCGCCGCTTCCACGTTTCCGCCGTACTCCTCAAAGCCTTTTTCGGCCGTGGAGGCGGAGACGAGCGTGACGCCCTTGTCGTCGTCGATGAGCTGGGCGTAGATGTGCTTCAGGGAGCGGAAAACGTTGAGGCGCGGACACGCGGCGGTGCCGTGGATCTTATTGCGGACGCGCTGATGGCGGGCGAGTCTCGCCTTTTTCGTATTCGGTCTGTTAACCATACTGTTATCCTCCTATTATTTACCGCCCTTACCGGCTTTGCCTTCCTTGCGGCGGACGACTTCGTCGGCATACTTGATGCCCTTGCCCTTATAGGGCTCGGGGGGACGGATGCCGCGGACCTCGGACGCGAACTGGCCGAGCTTCTGCTTGTCGTAGCCCTTCAGGACGATCGAGTTGGGGGAAGGGACTTCCACGGTAATGCCTTCGGGAGGGGTCATTCTGTCCTGATGGGAGTGGCCCACGTTCAGGACGAGGTCCTTGCCTTCGAGGGCGGCGCGGTAACCGATACCGACGACCTCGAGCTTCTTTTCAAAGCCGGTGTGGACGCCCACGATCATGTTGTTGATGAGCGTGCGGGTCAGACCGTGCAGGGATCTGTTTTCTTTCGTGTCGTCGGGACGGGTCACGTGGATGTGGCCGTTCTCGAGCTCCACGTTCATTTTCGGGCTGAAGGCGCTCGTAAGCTCGCCCTTCGGGCCCTTCACGGTAACGACGTTGCCTTCGATCTTGACGTCAACGTCCGCCGGTACGACGATGGGCAGTCTGCCTATTCTTGACATCCTCAGTACCTCCTTACCAGATAAACGCCAGGACTTCGCCGCCGACGTTCTGCTTGCGCGCTTCCTTGTCGGTCATAATGCCCTTGGACGTGGACAGGATCGCGATGCCGAGGCCCTTCATGACCTTGGGCATGTTCTCGCAGTCCGTATAGATACGCAGGCCGGGCTTGGAGACTCTGCGCAGCCCGAGCAGGACCTGGCTCTTGTTGGGTCCGTACTTGAGCGCGATCTCGATGACGCCCTGCTTGCCGTCGTCAAGGACCTTGTAGCCCTTGATGTAGCCTTCGTCGAGCAGGATCCCGGCAATTGCCTTCTTCATGTTGGAGGCAGGCACCTGGACCGTGTCGTGTTTCGCTGAGTTTGCGTTCCGGATACGGGTGAGCATATCAGCAATGGGATCGGTAATCTGCATGCTTGAATCCTCCTTTAATTACCAGCTTGCCTTCTTCACGCCCGGGATCTGGCCGGCGTGCGCAAGCTCTCTGAAGCAGATACGGCAAACGCCGTATTTCCGCAAATAAGCGTGGGGTCTAC
Source organism: Clostridia bacterium (assembly GCA_017550625.1). Taxonomy (GTDB): domain Bacteria; phylum Bacillota; class Clostridia; order Oscillospirales; family Acutalibacteraceae; genus RUG806. Next base: position 20,349 of record JAFZOL010000038.1, read on the forward strand.
CGCAAATCTTGCATCTGTTGTAAGCTCTGGTCGAATATTTCGCAGGTCTCGCCTGTCTGACCTTCATAGAAGTCTTTGCCATGTTTACCCCTCCTTATTTCGCAAAGGGCGCGCCCATCAGGGTGAGCAGCTCTCTTGCTTCTTCATCGGTATTCGCGGTGGTGACGATGCAGATATCCATGCCGCGCACCTTATCCACTTTGTCGTACTCGATCTCGGGGAAGATCAGCTGCTCTCTCACGCCGAGGGAGTAGTTGCCTCTGCCGTCGAACGAGTTCGGGTTGATGCCGCGGAAGTCGCGCACGCGGGGAAGCGCCAGATTGAAGAGCCTGTCGATGAACTCATACATCTTTTCGCCTCTGAGCGTGACCTTGACGCCGTTGGGCATGCCTTCTCTGAGCTTGAAGTTCGCCACGCTCTTCTTCGCGAGGCAGACCACGGGCTTCTGGCCGGTGATCTTCGAAATGTCGCCCACGATGGCGTCGATGGCCTTCGGATTTTCACGGGCCTCGCCGCAGCCGACGTTGATGACGACCTTGTCGACCTTCGGGATCTGCATGACGCTCTTGTAGCCGAACTTCTTCATAAGGGCGGGCGCAACGTCAGCTTTATAAGTCTCTTTGAGTCTTGCCATTTTCGTGTTCCTCCCTCATTATTCGAAGTGGGCGCCGCACTTCTTGCAGACGCGCTGCTTCTTGCCGTTTTCGATCACGTGGCCCACGCGGGTCGCTTTGCCGCACTTGGGGCAGACGAGCTGCACCTTGTCGGCGTACAGGGCGGATTCGGCCTGCAGGATGCCGCCGGGCTCGCCCATCTGGCGGGGCTTGACGTGCTTCGAAACGATGTTGATCTTCTCGACGATGACCTTGCCTTCGGCCGGGCTGACCTGCAGGACCTTGCCGGTCTTGCCGCGGTCTTTGCCGTTGATCACGATGACGGTATCGCCGGTCTTGACGTGCACTTTCTTACTCATAATCGTGCCCCTCCCTTACAGAACTTCGGGCGCGAGAGACAGGATCTTGGTGTAATCCTTGTCGCGAAGCTCTCTCGCAACGGGCCCAAAGATACGGGTACCCTTGGGGTTCTTGTCTTCCTTGATGATGACGGCCGCGTTCTCGTCGAAGCGGATATACGTGCCGTCGGCTCTGCGCACGCCCTTCGCGGAGCGCACGATCACGGCCTTCACGACGTCGCCTTTTTTGACCACGCCGCCGGGTGTAGCCTTTTTGACCGAGGCCACGACCACGTCGCCGATGTTGGCGTATTTTCTGCCGGTGCCGCCGAGCACGCGGATGCACATAAGCTCCTTGGCGCCCGTGTTATCGGCAACCTTCAGTAAAGTTTGCTGCTGAATCATATTGCGCCCTCCTTATTTCGCCTTCTCGATGATCTGGGCCACGCGCCATCTCTTGTCCTTGGACATGGGGCGGGTCTCCATCAGAAGGACGCGGTCGCCGACGCCGCACTCGTTGTTCTCGTCGTGCGCCTTGAGCTTGATGGTGTGGTTCACGATCTTGTTGTAGAGCGGATGCGCCACCTTGTCTCTGACGGACACGACGACGGTCTTATCCATTTTATCGCTGGTCACGATGCCGACGCGGGTCTTTCTTAAATTTCTTTCCATTTCCGTATCCTCCCTGATCAGGCGTCTTTCGCGGCAAGCTCGATATCCTTGAGCACGGTCAGCACTCTGGCGATATCTTTCTTGACGGCGCCGATACGCATCGGATTGTCGAGCTGGTTGATGGCCTGCTGAAAACGCAGCTTGAAGAGTTCGTCCTTCAGCTCGCCGAGCTTTTCGTTGAGTTCGGCCGCGGACAGTTTTCTGAGTTCACTGGCTTTCATTCTTGCTCACCGTCCTGTTCTTCCTTTTTCACAAACTTGCACTTGATGGGCAGTTTGTTTGCCGCGAGGCGCATGGCCTCTCTGGCGGTCTCCTCGGGCACGCCGGCGATCTCGAACATCACTCTGCCGGGCTTGACGACGGCCACCCAATACTCGGGGGAACCTTTACCGGAACCCATGCGGGTCTCGGCGGGCTTCTCGGTGATGGGCTTGTCGGGGAAGATCTTGATCCACACCTGACCGCCGCGCTTGATGTATCTCGTCATGGCGATACGGGCGGCCTCGATCTGGTTCGAGGTGATCCAGGCGGGCTCGAGAGCAGCAAGGCCGTAATCACCGTAATTGACTGCGGTACCGCGGTGCGCCGCGCCCTTGAGGCGGCCTCTCTGCTGTCTGCGGTACTTCACGCGTTTAGGCATTAACATTTCTTACGCCCTCCTGTCTCTTCTCTGTCTTCTCTTGTTGTTGTTCGAGGCGGCCTCGTGCAGGACTTCGCCTCTGTAGATCCAGACCTTGACGCCGATCCTGCCGTAGGTCGTTTTGGCCTCGGTGAAACCGTAGTCGATGTCGGCGCGGATGGTCTGAAGCGGGATGGTGCCCTCTTTGTAGTGCTCGCTGCGCGCGATCTCGGCGCCGCCGAGTCTGCCGCTGCACTGGATCTTGATGCCGTTGGCGCCGAGGCGCATCGTGGAGCCGATGGCCTGCTTGACGGCGCGGCGGAAGGACACTCTCTTTTCGAGCTGCTGCGCGATCTTCTCAGCGACCAGCTGGGCGTTGAGGTCGGGCTGCTTGATCTCGATGATGTTGATGAACACATCCTTGTTCTCGCCGATCAGGTTCTTGCAGGTGGTCTTGATCTTTTCGATCTCAGCGCCGCCTTTGCCGATCACCATGCCGGGCTTCGCGCAATGGATGTTGATGCGGACTCTCTTGGGGTCGCGCTCGATCTCGATCTTCGGCACGCCGGCGCTGGCGAGCGCCTTGAGCAGGTACTCACGCACCTTGTAGTCGGTCACGAGCGTATCGCCGAAGGTCGCCTTGTCGGCGAACCAGCGGGATTCCCAGTCCTTGATGACGCCGATCCTAAGACCGGTCGGATTGATTTTCTGTCCCATTATCGTGTTCCTCCTTCCGCTTATTCCGCTTCTTTGAGCACAAGGTTGATGTGGCTCGTCTTCTTGTTGATGCGGAACGCTCTGCCGTGCGCTCTGGGGCGGATGCGCTTCAGGGTGGGGCCCTGAGACACGGTCGCCTCGGCGACGTAAAGGCGCTCGGTATCCATGTCGAAGTTGTGCTCCGCGTTGGCGATGGCGGACTTCAGGAGCTTGTAAACCGGTTCGCTGGCTGCCTTGGGCGTGAACTTCAGGATAGCCATAGCTTCATCGGCGGGCTTGTTTCTGATAAGGTCGAGAACGAGCTGGACCTTACGGGGAGCGATGCGCACGTAGGGCGCGGATGCTCTGGATTCCATTCTGCTGCACTCCTTTCGGCTTATTTACCGTTGTTCGAGGTCTTGCTGCCGGCGTGGCCCTTGAAGGTACGCGTGGGAGCGAACTCGCCCAACTTGTGGCCGACCATATCCTCGGTCACATAGACCGGCACATGCTTGCGGCCGTCGTGTACGGCAAAGGTGTGGCCGACAAACTCCGGGAAGATCGTGGAGGCGCGGCTCCAGGTCTTGAGGACGATCTTTTCGCCCTTCTTATTCATTTCAATGACTCTTTTGTAGAGCTTTTCCTGTACAAAAGGCCCTTTCTTAACGCTTCTGCCCATTATTTATCACTCCTTTGCTCTTACTTGTCGTTGATGCGCTTCACGATGAGCTTGTCGCTGCTCTTGTGCTTCGCGCGCGTCTTATAACCGAGCGCCGGCTTGCCCCACGGGGTGACAGGGCCGGGACGGCCGATCGGGGATTTGCCCTCGCCGCCGCCGTGCGGGTGGTCGCAGGGGTTCATGACGGAACCGCGCACGGTGGGACGGATGCCCATGTGACGGGTGCGGCCCGCTTTGCCGATCTTGACGTTGATGTGGTCTTCGTTCGAGACGGTGCCGATGGTCGCCATGCAGGTGATCGGCACGTTTCTCAGCTCGCCGCTGGGCAGACGCAGAAGGGCGTATCTGCCTTCCTTGGCCATGAGCTGAGCGGCGTTGCCGGCTGCTCTCGCGAGCTGGCCGCCGCGGCCGGGATAGAGCTCCACGTTGTGGATGAACGTACCGGTGGGGATGTTCTGCAGGGGCAGGGCGTTGCCGACCTTGATATCGGCGGCCTCGCCCGCGATCACGGTGTCGCCGACCTTCAGGCCCGCGGGTGCCAGGATGTAGTTCTTCACGCCGTCTTCATATTCGATCAGCGCGATGAACGCGGAGCGGTTGGGATCGTACTCAAGGGTCTTGACTTCGGCGGGGACGCCCAGTTTCTGTCTCTTGAAGTCGATGACGCGGTACTTTTTGCGGTTGCCGCCGCCGTGGTGGCGGACGGTGATCCTGCCGTAGCTGTTTCTGCCGGCGGTCTTCTTGACGGGCTCAAGAAGGGCTCTGCAGGGACCGGTCTTTGACAGGGAGGAATAATCCGTAGTCGACATATTACGGCGGCCGTTGGTAGTCGGCTTATAGATCTTGATAGCCATAATTGATTCACACGCCTTTCATCATGATAAAACTTGTGTTCTTCTTCCGGGGAACTTAGCGGCCCGGCTAAAGGCCATACGTCGCGCCCCGGCGAACGCTTTGATCCGATCGGATCAATTAAAACATACCGTCAAAGAACTCGATCGTCTTGGATTTTTCGGTAAGGGTGACAACGGCCTTCTTGTAGGCGGGCTTGTAGCCCTCGAAACGGCCGTAGCGGCGCAGGTGGCCGCGCACGTTCATGGTGTTGACGTCCTTGACTTCCACGTCGAAGAGCTCGGAAACGGCCTTCGCGATCTCGATCTTGTTGGCGTCCTTTCTCACGATGAACGTATACTTTTTCAGAGCGGTGCCGAGCATGCTTTCCTCGGTCACGACCGGTCTGAGGATGATATCCTGAGCAAACTGTTTCATTACGCGTATACCTCCTCAAGTTTCGCAACGGCGTCCTTCGTCAGGAGCAGCGTATCGGCGTTCAGCAGGTCGTAGGTGTTGATGGTGCCAACGGTAGCGACCTTCACGCCGGCGATGTTGCGCGCGGAGCGGTAGATCACGTCGTCCTTCTCGGGCAGCACGATCAGCGCCTTGCCCTCGGCCTTGACGGCGGAGAGGACCTTCACGATCTCTTTGGTCTTGATCTCGTCCAGCGTGAGGGCGTCGAGAACGATCAGCGCCTCGTCGAGGACCTTCGAGCTCAGGGCCGACTTGATCGCAAGCTGGCGGACCTTCTTGTTGATGGTGAAGTTGTAGCTGCGGGGCTTGGGACCCAGGGCGATGCCGCCGTGGTACCACTGCGGAGCTCTGGTGGAGCCCTGTCTCGCGCGGCCGGTGCCCTTCTGTCTCCAGGGCTTTTTGCCGCCGCCGGAGACCTCGGAACGGGTCTTGGTGTTCTGGGTGCCCTGACGCTGGTTGGCGAGGTAGCGCACCACAGCGATATGCATGGCCGACATGTTCGGCTCAACGGCGAACACGTTTTCGCTCAGCTCGAGCTCGGACACGGTTTCGCCCAACATATTGAGTACGTCGATTTTAGGCATTTTGCTTTACCTCCTTAGGCTTTCTTCACGGCGTCGGTCACGACGACGTAGCCGCCCTTCGCGCCGGGGATCGCGCCCTTGACGGCGATGAGGTTGTTCTCGGCGTCGACCTTCACGACCTCAAGGTTCTGGACCGTGACTTTCTCGCTGCCGAGGTGGCCGGGCATCTTTTTGCCCTTGAACACGCGGGAGGGATCGGAGCACGCGCCCATCGAGCCCTGGTGACGGGCCACGGGGCCGGTGCCGTGGGTCTCTTTGAGGCGGCCGAAGTTCCATCTCTTGATGGCGCCGGCGTAGCCCTTGCCCTTGCTGGTGCCGGACACGTCGACCTTTTCGCCGACGGCGAAGACGTCAGCCTTCACGAGGTCGCCTTCATTGAGCGCCGCGGTATCGTTGAGGCGGAACTCTCTGAGCACCTTTTTCGGCGCAACGTTGTTCTTTGCGAAATGCCCCTTCATGGGCTTGTTCACGCGGTTCGGCTTCACGTCGCCGAAACCGAGCTGCACGGCGTCGTAGCCGTCTTTTTCGGCCGTCTTCTTCTGAACGACGGCGCAGGGACCCGCTTCGATCACGGTCACCGGGATGAAATTGCCGCTGCCGTCGAAGAGCTGGGTCATACCGATCTTTTTACCGATCAGACCTTTTTCCATGTTGTTTATCCTCCTTACAAGTTATAGGTCGGTTTCCCGACTTGACCTGCCGACTTATAAAAGCCGGTTCACAGCATCTTGATCTCGATATCGACGCCGGCGGGGAGCTCAAGGTTCGTGAGAGCCTCGGCGGTCTTGCCGGACGGGCGGATGATATCAATCAGACGCTTGTGCGTTCTCTGCTCAAACTGTTCACGGGAGTCCTTGTACTTGTGGACCGCGCGAAGGATGGTAACGATCTCCTTCTCGGTGGGGAGCGGCACGGGGCCGGAGACCTGCGCGCCGGTGCGCTTGGCGGTCTCAACGATCCGTTCGGCGGCCTTGTCCACAAGCGTGTGGTCGTAGCCCTTGAGTCTGATTCTGATTTTCTCCTTAACTGCCATTGTTTTGCCTCCTAACGTTTTGGTGGGGCTCTGTAAATGAAATCACACGGCGCCGGGTTATTCGCGCCTGCCGCTTAATAAAAGCCGGAATTCGCAAGTATTCCGGACAGGTGCGGCGTGTTTCGCCGTCAGGCCGCGAAGATTCCCCCGGGGCGGTTAAGGGTCGCCCAAAGGTACGGTCTGACTATCAGATGCGCCCGGTTTTGAATCGGACATACTCCGCGGAAATTATCCACTTCAGAGAGTGGTCACCTCCCGCATCATCGCATGACGGTCCGAACGGGAAGGCATAGTTCACCTATCCCATTCGAATGCCCGACAAGTATAACACATCTTTTTTCAGATTGCAAGAGGTTTTTTGTTATTTTTTTAACTTTTTTTTGCCGTCTGCGGCGGCAGGGATAAGGGCGCACAGGGCGCACAGGGCACACAGGGCGCACAGGAAGGATTGAGAGGGGCCGGAGGCCGGAGGCGCGGCGAAGCCGCGCGGGTGCACGGGTGCACGGGTGCACGGGTGCACGGGGATGAGGCCGCGAACACATCGGTAGCGCGGCAGCCGCACGCGGCCCGTCCCCCTCTGTCCGCTTCGCGGACATCTCCCCCGCCCCGCGGGGGAGTCTGCCTCTGCCGCCCGACGGATATGCTTTGGATTCTATGCCCGTTCGGGCGACGGGCTCGTCAGCCGGTAGTACGGCTGCCTACAGCCGTTCTTTCCCTGCGGAGCGGGGGTTGAGCCGAACGGCGAGACTCCCCGACGCGGGGAAAAGCGACGGATAGACGACCGGTTCGGAATCTGCTTGGACGACGAACAAGGTTTTTTCGTATTTTTCTATCTTTCTTTGAAAGAATCAAAGACACATTACCATCAACCCCGCCGTCCGCATTTATCATCAAAGGCAATCGGGCGCCGCCGCGACTTCCCCACGTCGGGGATGGGATCGATTTGAATCGGATATTTTTTTATGCCCCGTCTTTTTCCGTCAAATCGACCCACCCCACTCCGTAGGGAACAAACGGCACTGGGGTGCCATACTACCGGAAAACGTGCCCGCCGACCGGGCGGAACGGGAATCCACAACTCACTGCCCGCTGCGGCAGGGGTCTGCCGCACAGCCGTAAAAAACCGCCGGAGGTTTTTAATCCCCCGGCGGATCATTCTTTCCCCCGGCCTCCGGCCTCTGGCCCCTAGCCTCTGGCCTCTGGCCCCTCTCTATCCTTCCCGTGCACCCATGCACCCGTGCACCCGTGCACCCGCGCGGCATCGCCGCGCTCCCTGGCCTCTGGCCCCTTAATTTTGTATTTTGTATTTTGCATTTTGCATTCCCTCGGCCCTGTGCGCCCTGTGCGCCCTCTGATCAATTGATCTCCCCTTCGATCTTCGGGAAAATCATCTTCTTGATCAGCACGTTCATGCAGAACCAGTTTTCGGTGGCGGAGATCTTTTCTTTCTCGCTGTCGTCGGCGGCGGCGACGCTCACGATGTTGCTGTCAGCGTCGATGAGGTACACGCGGCGGATGTCGTCGGCCGAGCGCCCGGCGCCGTTAAACTCAAACACGTAGTTCTGCCCGGTCTGCGGCACGGTGTACACCGCCACCAGCTTGTCTGTCTCGATGCCGCGCTGGTTGTTGACGAGGCGGATATAGGGGTTCGTCTTTTCGGCGCTCACCACCATGGTGCCGTTGGCGTCGGGCAGCTCCACGTGCAGGTCGAGGTTGCCGTTCTCGTCGGTGGCGAGCTCGGTGGAGCCCTCATAGGCCGTGGTCGGCTCGGTTGCCGGCTGCGCGGTGGTCGGGACTTCGCCGGTCGGCTCGGGCAGGGTCGTGTTCGGCGCGGTCTCGGTGATCGGCACGTAGGTCGGCACGGATACCGTCTCGGCCGTGGCCCGCTCAAAAGACGGCATCTCCACCGAGATCTCGAAGTCGGACGTGACGGGCAGGGTGGACGCCTCGGGCTCGTAGAGATAAGAATACTCGTCGGTCGGCCCCTGCGGCTCGGCGCCGCACGCCGCGAAAATGAGCGCGGCCAGCGTTATCGCGATAAAAACGGTCAAACTGCGTTTCATGTCAAAACTCCCAACGCCCCGAAGGGGCAATATAGAATGGTATAAAAATTTTTAACCTTATATATAAGAGGCCAGGGGCCAGAGGCCAGAGGCCAGGGGGCGCGGCGCAGCCGCGCGGGTGCACGGGTGCACGGGGAAAAAGGCGGCGCTTTGCGCCGCGGGTGCATGGGTGCACGGGTGCACGGGTGCACGGGGATGAGGCCGCGGCCCCGCCGCGCTTTTTCAATGCCGGCCGCAGGCCCCGAATCGTTTCGCGAACGCGAAACACTTCACGCCGCGAAGCGGCACTTCACTTGCGAAGCAAACTTCACGTCGCGAAGCGACACATCACTGCGCGGCATTGTCGCGCTCCCGTGCACCCGTGCACCCGTGGACCGTGCACCCGCGCGGCATCGCCGCGCATTTTCTTTCCGCCGCGGAAAGAAAAAAACCCGCCGAAAGGCGGGATCCGGACGATCGGTCTTACGCCCCCGTGATCGTGGAGAGCACGGCGGAGGAATTGGGATTGCTGAGCAGATCGATCACGCTCGTGGCGAGCGAATTCAGCACGAGGCCGATATCCGCCGCGTCCGCGCCGGTGACCGCCGCGATGACCCCTTTGAAGATCCCCACAAGCCCCTGAAGCGAGCTCGTGTCGCCGTTTTCGATCGAGTCCATGGCGGACTGGAACGCCGCGTTCACAGCCTGGGCGTCAAACCCCAGGTTCGCAATCGTCTGTAAAAGCGCAGATAACATGATAGGACCCTCCTGAAAAAACCTGTACGGAAATAATCTATCACAAACGTTCGCGTTTATTTTTCTGTTTTAGAAAAATAACGCAGATTTTTTATACATTTTTCAGAAAAAACGGCTTATTCTTCCTCTTCGGCAGCAACAGGGACGGCTTCGGCGGGGATTTCCGCGGCGGGCGGGGCGTCTTCGGGCCCGCCCTCAACGGCAGGTTCCGCGGTGCGATAGAGGTGGATGATGCCCTCGTCGTTGAGCTTTTTGATCACGATGCAGATGAACGGCAGGATGAAGAAGCCGAGCACGCCGAGGGTCTTGGTGCCGATATACATCGCCATGATCGTGACGATGGGCGACATGTTCACCTGCCCCGCCACGAGCTTGGGCTCGATGATCTGGCGGATCACGGTGATCACGGCGTAGAGGATGATGAGGCCGATGCCCATCTTCGCGTTATTCTGGAAGAACGAGATGACCGCCCACGGGATCACGATGGTGCCGGTGCCGAGCACGGGCACGATGTCAACGAGCGCGATGATGAGGGCGATGAGCAGGATATAAGAGAACTGGACGTCGAAGATGCCGAGCAGCTTGAGGATCGACAGGCCGATCGTGAGCTCGGTGGTGGTGATGAGGATGATGAGCGAATACGCCTTGACCATCTTTTTGAGGCTCGACAGCGTCACGGTGCGGGCGTCGCGCAGCTTGGTGAGATGGCGCTCGGGCAGCAGGCGCTTGACGAAATCGAGCATCTTGTCGTAGTCGATCGTCATGAACACGCACGAGATGATGAACACGACCACCGAGATGACCGCCGACGGGATCGAGGTGATGGCGTCCTTCACGGCGCCGGCGCCGCCCCCGCCCGAGAACATGCCGCCGAGCAGGCTCTTGACGTCGTCAAACGTGAAGGGCAGCTGGTTCGACTCGATGATCCTGCCGAAAAAGGCGTTGATGCTGTCGCGCGCCTTCACGCGCAGCGTTTCCGGCAGAAAGCCCACGAAATCGTAGGTCCACTTGCGCGCCGATTCGGCGAGCGCGCCGGGGCTCTGCAGCTTGTTCCCCACATACGACACGAGGTCCTTGAGCTTGGTCCACAGGCTCTGCCCCAACAGGATGAGCAAAAACACGATGAGGCCGAAGATCGCCAGCACGAAGATCGTGCTCACGATGCCGCGCTTGAAGGGGGTCTTTTTGCTGATGAACGTGACCGGGCGGTGCAGGATCGCCGCGATCAGAAACGCGAAGAAAAACGGCGCGATGATCGGAAAGAACGGGCGCGCAAGAAAATAGAACAGCGCGATGATCACCGCGAAAAACGCGGCGTTGATCAGAAAGGCCCTTCTTTTTTCAACGATTTCGCTTTTCATGACTTCGTTTTCGCTTTTCATGACTTCCTCCGCGGGCAGCGCGCCGGACGAACACGGCCCGTAGCGGAAACTGCCCTTTCTGATATATTTTATACCACTTTTGAGGATTATACAATAGGTTTCTTTAAAAAAGCGGAAATAAGGACCAAGGGCGCACAGGGCCGGGGGACGCGGCGAAGAATTTGCGTTTTCCTTTTTGCCCGGTCGGCGGGCCCGCCGTGGGTAGTACGGCTGCCCACAGCCGTTTGTTCCCTACGGAGTGGGGTGGGTCGATTTGACGGAGAGAATAGGGATATGAATATAACTTGATTCAAATCGATCCCATCCCCGACGTGGGGAAGTCGCGGCGGCACCCGCTTGCCTTTGATGATGAACCCGGTCGGCGGGGTCGCTGGCATCGTATTTTTGTTTTTTTCAAAGAAAGACAGAAAAACACGAAAAAACCTTGTTCGTCGCCCAAACAGATTCCGTACCGATAATGCATCCGACGCTTTTCCCCGCGTCGGGGAGTCTCGCCGTTCGGCTCAACCCCCGCTCCGCAGGGAAAGAACGGCTGTAGGCAGCCGTACTACCCACAAGCGCCCCGTCGTCTGATCGAAACGAAAAACCGGGACTCTTTCCGTCGGACGGACAGAGGGGGACGGGCCGCGTGCGGCTGCCGCGCTACCGAAATGATTGTGCGCGGCATCGCCGCGCTTTTTCAATGCCGACCGCAGGTCCCGAATCGTTTCGCGAACGCGAAACACATCATGCCGCGAAGCGGCACATCACTTGCGAAGCAAACATCATATCGCGAAGCGATATATCATTGCGCGGCATCGCCGCGCCCTCGACCCTGTGTGCCCTGTGTGCCCTGTGTGCCCTGTGTGCCCTGTGCGCCCTTTCCCCTTTAAAAATAACACTTGACATCCCCACCCGCCTGTATTATAATGTTTCAGTATGGTAAAAGGGTGCATATGCCCTTTCCCGCGAATCCGCTGAAAAAGGTCTCTGCTTTTTCACAGCAAAAAAAGAATGGAGGGGAACAACTTGAAAAGAACGTTCCAGCCCAAGAAGCGTCAGCGCAAGATGGAGCACGGCTTCCGCAAAAGAATGTCCACGTCCAACGGCCGCAAGGTCCTTGCCCGCCGCAGAGCCAAGGGCAGAAAAGAGCTCTCCGCCTGATTTGGGGCGTAAGGGCCAAACGTGATGGCTTCGCCGAAACCCGAAACGTTACAGCTGAACAGTGATTTCCGCCGGGCTTATGCCCGCGGAAAGGTTTACACGGATCCTGCGCTGGTCACCTACGTGGTCAAGAACCGCGCGGGCATTTGCCGTATCGGGATCACGACGAGCAAAAAGATCGGCTGCGCCGTCAAGCGCAACCGCGCGAGAAGAGTGATCAGGGCGGCGGCAGAGAGGCTGCCTCAGATCGAAAAACACGTGGATCTGGTGTTCGTTGCCAGAACCAAGACCGCCTATCAGAAAAGCACCGAGATCGCCGAAATCATGCGTTCTCAGCTCGAAAAAGCAGGTGTGATACAACATGAAGAAGGATAACGGCGAGAGCATCCCGCTCAGGATGATCTCTGTCTATCAGCGAAACATCTCCCCTCATCTCCCCGCTCGCTGCAGATATTATCCGACCTGCTCGCAATACACCTACGACGCGATAGACAAATACGGCTTTATCATAGGCGGCATCCTGGGGGCCTTGAGGCTCCTCAGGTGCAATCCCCTGTTTCCGGGCGGCGTCGATCCCGTGCCGGAATTCAAACACATCCCTTACCGCAAGAAAAAGAACTGACGTTGAAGGAGTTTACGCACAAACATGCAGATCCTTTACTATCCCTTTGGCTGGGCGCTCGGCGCGCTGTATTCGCTGACGCATAACTATCTGGTCGCTCTGATCATCCTGACCGTGGTGCTGCGTCTGCTGCTGCTGCCGTCTTCGATCAAGCAGCAGAAAAGCTCGGCCAACCAGATGCGCCTGACCGCGAAGGTCAATAAGATCAAGCGCAAATACGTGGGCCAGAACACGCAGGAGGCCCGTCAGAAGCAGCAGCAGGAGATCCAGGAGCTGTATTCCCGCGAAGGGTTCCGCGGCATGGGCGGCGGCTGCGCCCCCATGGCGCTGCAGCTCGTGGTGATGATGGGCCTTTACGGCGCCATCTATCAGCCCCTGCAGTTCGTGCTCGGCATTTCGGCCGAAAAGATCACGACCCTCATCGAATCGCTCAAGGCCTTTCTCGGCGAAGGCGCCACCGTGAGCACGCGTCCGCAGCTCGAGATCCTCAGGCACATCGAAAACCTCGCCAACACCGGCCTTTCGGACGCCGAGTTCGCCAAGGTGCTGGATTTCAAAAACAGCTTCACCGCGTTCGGCTTCGACCTGACGAACGTCCCGAAGGACGACATGAAGACCGTGGGCTGGTATCTGATCCTGATCCCGGTGCTCGCGGGCCTGACTGCCATGCTCTCGGCCGTGTATACCATGCTGCGCCAGAAGAAGACCCAGCCCGACATGGGCCAGAACAAGATGATGATGGGCTGCATGATGCTGCTCACGCCCCTTATGTCCGGCTATTTCTCGTATATCCTGCCGCTGGGCATCGGTTTTTACTGGATCTTCTCGAATATCCTCTCTTTCATCCAGATGATCGTGATGAACATCTTCTTCAAACCGTCTCAACTCGTCGCCGCGCAGATGATCGACGAAACCGTGCAGCGGCGCGCACGTGAAAAGAGCATCAAAGAGACGAAGGCCCTGATGGACGCGCAGCAGGGCAAGTAACGACGAACGTCCCCCGCCCGCGGACCCCCGCGGCGCTATGAAAGGAAACACGAAATGATCATTGAACAAATCGGCTACGGCGCCAGCTTTCAGGAGGCCTATGAGAACGCCAAAGAGCTTCTCGCGGCTCCCGACGACGCCGAGCTTCAGCATGAAATCATCCAGGAAGCCAGAAAAAAGCTCTTCGGCCTCAGAACCGAGCCCGCGAAGGTGAAGGTGTGGTATGAGATCCCCGACCCGAAGCCCGAGCGCCCCGCGAAAAAAGAAGCGCCCGTGAAGACCGAGCGCCCCGCGCAGCCCCGTCAGGCCAAAAAAGAGCCCGTGCCGGTCGTGAAGAAGGACGACCGCAAAAATAATCAGCCCGTTCAGAAGAAAGAAGAACCGAAGCCTCAGCCCGTTCAGAAGAAAGAGCAGCCCGCCCCCAAGAAGGAGCAGCCGAAACGCGAGAAAAAGCCCGAAGCGGCCGAAGCCGTCAAGGAAGCGCCCGCGCCGGCCGTGATGGTCCCCCTGCCCACCGACGAGAACGACGTCGCGGTGAAATTCCTGCGCCTCGTGACCAAGGGCCTCGGCATCGAGGACTGCGGCATCACCGTTGAAAAGGCCGAAAACGGCAGCGAATACGTGTATACGCTCAGCTGCGGCGACGACGACGGCGCCCTGATCGGCAGACGCGGCGAGACCCTCGACGCGATCCAGTATCTGCTGCGCCTGACCGAAAACAAGGGCGTGGAAGACGACAAGCACAGAAAGCTGACCGTCAACGTCGGCAACTACCGCGAGAAGCGCCACGCCTCGCTCAAGAGCCTTGCCGAAAAGAACGCGCGCAAGGTGCTCAAATACGGGCGCAACGTCGCCCTTGAGCCGATGTCCGCCTACGAGCGGCGCATCATCCACACCGCGGTGCAGGGCATCGACGGCGTGACCTCGCACTCCGTGGGGTCCGATTCGAACCGCAAGGTCATCATCTCGCTCGAAGAGGGCGTGACCCCCACGAACCCCTCCCGCGGCGGCGACAGAGACCGCAGAGGCGGCAGACGCGACGACCGCAGAGGCGGCCGCGGCCCCAGGCGCGAGCCCTATAAGCCCAGCGTGACCCGCGAACCCCGCAAGGACAACGCCGGCTCCCTCTACGGCAGGATCGAAGTGCCGAAGGCGGAAGAAGAAGAATAAGGTTAGTTAACAGAGAACGGGCGATCCGAGATCGCCCGTTCTTTTTTGCGGATTGAGGGCGCACAGGGCACACAGGGCGCACAGGGATTATAAGCCGCCTGCGGCGGCGGGTGCACGGTCCACGGGTGCACGGGTGCACGGGAGTTATTAACGGCAGTGCGGCGAGGCCGCGCAATCGTAGGGGCGCAGCCGGCGGGATCGCCGTCCGCATAAAACTGAAGCCAAAAATCCCCCTGCCGCTGCGGAAACGAGGTTTTCTGATTGCGATCCCGTTTGGTCGGCGAGCCCGCCTGCCGGTAGTACGGCTGCCTACAGCCGTTTGTTCCCTACGGAGTGGGGTGGGTCGATTTGCCGGAAAAAGACGGGGGATAAATAATATCCGATTCAAATC
>JAFZOL010000039.1 GCA_017550625.1 Clostridia bacterium
CCCCTGCGCCTGGAGGTTTCGGAGATACCAGGTCAGATAATCGCAGGGCATGTCCTCCTCGCTGGTCTCCACGAAGAGCAGCTTGCCGCGCCACGCGTCCAGCGCAGGCCAGAGGGAGGTGCCCCAGAGCATCGGGAAAACGTCAATGCATCCGCCCAGCAGCGGGCCCTCGGCCACACCGCCGCCCTGGATGAGCTCGTAGCCGATCTCCTCCGGGTGATAGGGCTTCAGCCGGTGCATGTTTTCTTCCTTCCACCAGATCTTCTCATCCTCATCGTCGTACCAATAGGGCGCGGAAGGGATCTCCAGCGTCGGCTCCGGCGAGAAAAGCGTCCGCCGCAGCATCTCCAGCGAATAGTCGTTGATCTTTCCGTATTCCGCGAAATTGCACATGAGCGACGCGCCGTAATAGCTCATCAGCCCGGCCTTGTACATCATGAAATGGTTCGTCGTGGTGTCGGAAAAGCCCGTGAAGATCTTCGGATTGTCATGCAGCACGTCAAAGTCCACCCAGGGCAGCAGACGGATCGTGTCATCCCCGCCGATGGCGCTGATGACGCCCCGGATCGACGGATCGCGGAAGGCGTCCATCAGGTCGGCGGCGCGGGCCTCCGGGTGCGCGTACAGGTAGTCGATGCCGCGCAGGGCGTTGGGCATGGCTACCAGCTCCAGACCGAAATCACGCGCCAGGCGCTCCTTCGCCAGATGATACTTGTGGATACGGTCCGGCTCGCCCAACGACCCGCTGGACAGGCTGACGACGGCGACCCGTTCCCCAGGTGCCAGATGCCTCGGTTTGAGCATGGTTTTCGCCTCCTGCAGTGTTTTTCCCAAAATAGCACCGGAAAGCACCGCCTGTCAATGATTCTCCTTGTATAATCGTGCGGATGTGATACAATACAGGGAGACCTCTTGGAACGGAGGAAGCGACATGTACAGGATCGGTATTGACCTCGGCGGCACGAACATTGCCGTCGGCATCGTGGATGAAGCGCAGCGGATCATCGCTGCATCCGACGCGCCCACAGTGTCGCAAAACGGCGCGGGAGCGCTGCTGAACGACATCGCAGCGACCGTAAACGACGCGCTGGCGCGCGGCGGGCTTGCCCTGCGCGATTGCGCCGGGGCGGGTATCGGCGTCCCCGGCACCTGCGACACGGCGCGCGGCATCGTCCGCTATGCGCACAACATCGGCTGGGACGGCGTCCCCGTCACGGCGGAGCTCCGACAGCGGCTCGGCCTCCCGACCTTCCTCGCCAATGACGCCGACTGCGCCGCGCTGGGCGAGGTCGTCGGCGGCGCCGCGAAGGGCTGCGGCAGCGCGCTGATGGTCACGCTGGGCACCGGCGTCGGCGGCGGATTTATCGTGAACGGCCGGATCTGGTCCGGCCACGGCGGACTCGGCGGCGAGTTCGGCCATATGTGCATTGAGATGGACGGCGCGGAATGCTCCTGCGGCCAGCGCGGCTGCTGGGAAGCCTATGCCAGCGCGACCGCCCTCATCCGTCAGGCGGACTCGGCGGCGAAGGCGCATCCGGAATCCGCGCTGAACACCACGGTGCTGAACGGAAGAACGATCTACGACGCGGCCGCGTCGGGTGACGAGACCGCCCGCGCGGTGACGGCGCGCTATGCCGAGTACGTGGGCGTGGGACTCGTCAACTTCATCAACGCCCTGTTCCCGGAGGTCGTCTTGCTGGGCGGCGGCGTGTCCGGCGCCGGCGAGGCGCTGCTGGCCTCGGTGCGGGCATATGTCGCAGCCCACGCCTTCGTCCGGGAAACCGCGCTGCTCCCGGAAATCCGGGCCGCCGCGCTGGGCGGAGACGCCGGCATCATCGGCGCTGCGGCGCTGGTGCATTGACGATTCCCCGGTCGACAGGAACGATACAGCGCCCACCCCGGATCGGGGTGGGCGCTGCTGTGTTTCAGGATCACTTGCCGTTGAAATAGTCGCGCAGGCGCTCCAGCTGGCCGTAGCGCTTCCGCGCCGCTTCGATGTTCTTTTGGAACAGCTCCTTCGCGCGCTCGGGATGGAAGCGCTCCAGTGCGGAGTAGCGGGCCTCGTTCATCAGGAAGGCCAGATAATCCTCGTCCGTGCCGGGCGCCTTGCTGTCGAGCGAGAAGGGCTGCTCGGTGTTTGCGGGGTTGTAGCGGAAGAGGTTCCAGTATCCGCAGTCCACCGCGCGCTTCATCTCGCGCTGGCAGTTGATCATGCCGCCCTTGATGGAGTGCATCTCACAGGGGGCGTAGCCGATGATGAGGGACGGGCCGTGATATGCCTCGGCCTCGGTGATGGCCTTCAGCGTCTGGTTCGGATCCGCGCCCATGGCGATCTGCGCCACATAGACGTAACCGTAGCTCATGGCGATCTCGCTGAGGCTCTTCTTGGCCGTCGCCTTGCCGGCCGCCGCGAACTGGGCGATCTGGCCGAGGTTGGAGGCCTTCGAGGCCTGGCCGCCGGTGTTGGAATAGACTTCGGTATCGAACACGAAGATGTTGACGTCCTCGCCGCTGGCCAGCACGTGGTCGACGCCGCCGAAGCCGATATCGTATGCCCAGCCGTCGCCGCCGAAGATCCATACGGATTTCTTGGAGAGGAAGGCCTTGTCCGCGAGCAGTTTGGGCGCGATGGGATAGCCCGCGTCGGCGAGCTTCTCCAGCTCGGGGATCAGCGCGTCGGTCGCCGCGGCGTTGGCCGCGCCGTCCTCCGCGGTTTCCAGATAGCGCTCCGCCGCGGCGCGGAAGGATTCGATCCTGCCGCACTCGCTGCCAAGCAGCTCCTTGAGGTCCGCGATCAGCATCGCTCTGTGGGAACCCTGGCCCAGTGCCATGCCAAGGCCGTATTCGGCATTGTCCTCAAACAGGGAGTTGGCCCATGCCACACCCTTGCCGGAGTTGCCCGCCGCGTAGGGCGAGCAGGCCGCAGTACCGCCCCAGATGCTCGAGCAGCCTGTGGCGTTCGCGACGAACATCCGCTCGCCGAACAGCTGGGTGATGAGGCGGGCGTAGGCGGTCTCCGCGCAGCCGGCGCACGAGCCGGAGAACTGCAGCAGCGGGCGGCGGAACTGGCTGCCCTTGACCGTGTTGTCCTGCAGATCGGGCTTCTCGGCAACCTCGCGGTTGACGTAGGTCCAAACCGGCTGCTGCGCGCTCTGGGACTCGGCGGGGACCATCTTCAGGGACGCTGTCGGGCAGACGTCGGTGCAGACGCCGCAGCCGAGGCAGTCCAGCGGAGAGATGCCGATCATATAGGAATAGATGCCCTTGCCCTTTCCGGCCTTGACCGGAACGATCTTCGCCGCCTCCGGCGCGCCGGCGGCCTCGGCCTCCGTGAGCGCGTAGGGACGGATCGCGGCGTGCGAGCAGACATAGGCGCAGCGGTTGCACTGCACGCATTTCTCGGGATCCCAGGTGGGGACCAGAGCGGAAACGCCCGGCTTGGAGTAGACGCTGGCGCCGATCTCGAATGTGCCGTCTGCGTGCTTAAGGAAGGCGCTGACCGGCAGGCGCTGGCCGTCCATGCGCTCCACAGGCTCGGTGATCTTCTTCACCATCTCGGCAAGCAGCGGGTTGGCGGCCTCGGGCATCGCGGTTTCCGGCGCGTCGGTCGCGTCTGCCCAGCGGGCGGGCACCGCGATCTCCACCAGCGCCTCCGCGCCGGCGTCGATAGCCGCGTGGTTCATCTGGACGATGTCGGCGCCCTTCTTCAGATAGCTGGCCGTCGCGGCGTCCTTCATATACTGAATGGCCTCGGCGCGCGGCAGCACATCCGCCAGCGCGAAGAAAGCGCTCTGCAGGATGGTGTTCGTGCGCTTGCCCATGCCGATCTTCAGCGCCAGATCAATGGCGTTGATCGTGTAAAGGCGGATGTTGTTCTTCGCGATATAGCGCTTCGCCTCGCCGGAGAGATTGCGTTCCAGCGCGTCAAAATCCCACTGGCAGTTGATGAGGAACACGCCGCCGGGCTTGACGTCGTTGACCATGCGGAAGCCTTTTTCAACGTAGGAGGGTTGTGGCACGCCACGAAGTCCGCCTTGTTGATGTAGTAGGGGGACTTGATGGGCTTGTCGCCGAAACGCAGATGGGAGATCGTGATGCCGCCCGTCTTCTTGGAGTCATACTGGAAATAGGCCTGCACGAATTTATCGGTATGGTCGCCGATGATCTTGATGGAGTCTTTGTTCGCGCCGACGGTGCCGTCGCCGCCGAGACCCCAGAACTTGCACTCGATGGTGCCTTCGGCCGCCGTGGCGGGCGCGGGCTTTTCTTCGAGCGAGAGATAGGTGACGTCGTCGTTGATGCCAAGCGTGAAGTGCGCCTTCGGGGCGTCCTTCGCAAGCTCTTCGTAAACCGCAAAGATGCTGGCGGGCGGGGTATCCTTGGAGCCGAGGCCGTAGCGGCCGCCGGTGACGCGGATATCGTTTCTGCCGGTCGCGGCAAGGGCGGCGACCACGTCGAGGAACAGGGGCTCGCCGATGGAGCCGGGCTCCTTGGTGCGGTCGAGCACCGCGATCTTCCTGCAGGTGGCAGGAATGGCTTCGCAGAGCTTCTCGACCGAGAAGGGACGGTACAGGCGGACCTTGACGAGACCGACCTTTTCGCCCTGGGCGAGCAGATAGTCGATGACTTCTTCGGCCACGTCGCAGATGGAGCCCATCGCCACGATCACGTTTTCGGCGTCGGGCGCGCCGTAGTAGTTGAACAGCTTATAGTCGGTGCCGAGCTTGGCGTTGACCTTGTCCATATACTCTTCCACAACGGCGGGCAGCTTGTCGTAATACTCGTTGCAGGCCTCTCTGTGCTGGAAGAAGATATCGCCGTTCTCGTGCGAGCCGCGCATGACGGGATGCTCGGGATTGAGGGCGCGGCGGCGGAAGGCGTCGACAGCGTCCATATCGACCATCTCTTTGAGGTCGGCGAAATCCCAGACCTCGATCTTCTGGATCTCGTGCGAGGTGCGGAAGCCGTCGAAGAAGTTGATGAACGGCACTCTGCCCTTGATGGACGCGAGGTGCGCGACCGCGCCGAGGTCCATGACCTCCTGCGGGTTGGTCTCGGCCAGCATGGCAAAGCCGGTCTGACGGCAGGCGTAAACGTCGGAATGATCGCCGAAAATGTTCAGCGCGTGAGACGCGACGCAGCGCGCGGACACGTGGAACACGCAGGGCAGCAATTCGCCCGCGATCTTATACATATTGGGGATCATGAGCAGCAGGCCCTGCGACGCGGTGTAGGTGGTGGTCAGCGCGCCGGCCGCGAGAGAGCCGTGCACCGTACCGGCGGCGCCCGCCTCGCTCTGCATCTCGGCAACCTTGACTCTGGTGCCGAAAATGTTCTTGAGCCCGTCCGCCGACCACTGGTCGACGTAGTCCGCCATGGGCGAAGAGGGCGTGATCGGATAGATCCCCGCGACCTCGGTAAACGCGTACGATACCCACGCCGCCGCGTTGTTGCCGTCCATGGTCTTTTTCTGTCTTACCATAAGCATATCCTCCTAAATTGATTATAAAGACTCGGTAAAAACCAAATTATATTGTAGCACCAAATGCGCGGAAAGTAAATATGAAAATGCTGAAAAAATCAGGGAAATGAAAAGATATTTATAAATCATAATAATAAAAAAGGCTCCGGCCTGAGAAGGTCGGAGTCTTGTTCATTATATCGGTTAACAGAGTACGCGATCAATAGAGCTTCAGCGTTTCAAGCCCGACCGCGGCACGCAGGATCAGGCGCGCGTCGGCGGCGGTGATGCTGCCGTCGAAATCGGCGTCGGCGACGGCGGTTTGTTCGGGCGTTAGAGTTTCAAGCGCAACCGCGGCACGGAGCGCAAGACGCGCGTCGGCGGCGGTCACGGTAAAGTCGCCGTCGACATCCCCGGGCAGGGCGTCCGTCCCACCCGACGACGGCAATTCATAAATCACCTGTTTTACGGCGGGATCCGTTTTCAGCACGGCTTTTATCTGCATGAGCGCATCCGCGGAAAGCGGATGGAAACCGACAAAATCGTACTGCTCCCCTTCGAAGCAAGCGCGTCCCGCCTGCAAGTCCCCTGTCTCCGTTACGTATTCCCCGATGTAAAAGAACGCGGCCGAATAACAATGGTTTTCCGTTTCATAGCCATGCTCCACAAGAACAAGGCAAACGGGCAATTCTCCGTTCTGCGTCGAAGCTGCAAATGACAGGATCGCAAATGACAAGGACAACACAAAAACAAGCAGTATCGCAAGGACTTTTTTATGCTTCACGGTCTTCAGCCGCCTTTCTGCTCCAATGAATTAAAAAGAAAACAGTCTTGTATTTCCGAAAAGACGAAGGGCTTGGATACGCAGATATTATACCATAGGCGCCCCCGGGATTGCAAACTTTTTATTCTGTGTTGCGCAAAAAAAGAAAACGGTCCGTCTGCCCGGAAAGACAGACGGACCGCGAAACGAAAAAACGAATCGAATCAATAGATCTTCAGCGTTTCAAGGCCGACGGCGGCGCGCAAAATCAGGCGCGCGTCGGCGGCTGTGACGGCGTCGCCGCCCGAAACAAGGCAGGCTTTCAGTTGCCATTCGTTCGGCGTTTCGAGCTCCACAGCCACGCGCAGGGCGAACCGGGCGTCGGCCGCGGTGATCTTGCCGTCGCCGTCGTTATCGCCCTTGACGATCACGGTCTCTTTCGTGCCGTCGGGCTTGACGAGCACCATGCCGGAAGCGAGCGGCGCGTCGGGCGCTGCGGGCGTTTCGTCGGCGTTCAGAAGCGCCGAGCCCTCCCCTGCCGCGTTCAGCAAATCCTCGGCAGTTTGCTCGGGTGCTGCGTAAATCACTCCATCTTCTTCTTTGAATGTGTCCGTATCGATTGCCGATGGAGCAAGTTTCGGAATCGTACGAGTCTCTGGTTTACCGCAAACACTACAAACGCGAGCTTCGATTCCCTCTTTCTCGGTCGTTGCCGGCATCGTTACAATCCAGTTCCCAAAACTATGCGCACCGGTTTCAGGAATCTCTCTTGTCTCTTTTGCCGTTTTACATATGATACAGATTCGGGTTTCCTCGCCCTTATTCGCACAGGTCGGGAACGTCGTCACGGTCCAATCACCATAGGAATGGTTTCCAGTCGCGGCAATCTCCCTCGTTTCTTTTGTTTTTTTGCAAATTGTGCAAGTCCTGGTTTCTTCACCTTTTTCAGCACACGTGGGGGCGCTCGTTACGGTCCAATCACCAAAGATATGGGCTCCGGTGGCAGGAACCTCACGCTCTTCTGTTGCCGAGCACCCTCTGATAGTGCAGGCATAGCGCTTCATCCCCGGATCTGCACAAGTAGCGATAACGATTTCCGTTCCTTCATCCCAAATGTGGTTTCCTTCATGCTTCGCACAAATCAAATCCGCCCGCAGCAATGCAATATTGCCGTCTTCGATCTCGATATCCTGCCACTGTTCTTTTGTGCCTCCGAAGAAAATGGTTTTCAGCTTAGAGTCGTTCTTAAATGCGTTTTCTTTAATCACCGTCACCGATTCCGGAATCGTTACAATGGCAAGAGAAGTACAACCGGCAAATGTTGATTCCTTTATGCAAGTTACACCATCGGGGATGGTAACAAAGGTCAACGCCGTACAACCGTAAAACGCAGAAGGTTCAATATTCGTCACGCTATCCGGGATTTCAACAGAAGTCAGGAGAGCGGGATCTACCACCATATACAAGGTCGTTTTTGCTTTATTATAAACGACATCGTTTTCAATTATACAGTCAAAAAAGCTCGGAGAAACACCGGAGCGGTTATAGACCTCCGACCAATCTTCTTCTGTGCCAGCATATATAACATCTTTCAGTTTCTCACATCCGGAAAAAGTGTTTTTCCCGATATAAGTAACACTCTCAGGAATCGAAATCAAAGCCAGCTCCGAGCAGCCCTCAAACGCACTGTTTTCTATGCTCGTTATCCCCTCGGGAATCATCATTGAGGTTATCCCCGTGCAACGACGGAATACGCCTTCCTCGAGTTTGGTAATACCATTATGGATCTCAATTTGTGTCAATCCCGTGCAGTCCTCAAAAGTACCAGCCCCAATATTCTCCACGCTGACGGGGATTTCAATCGAACATAACCCCGTACAACCAGAAAAGGCAAGGTTACCGATTCCGCGTGTGCCATCTTTAATGATGATTGACGTGTTTTCTGGCATATCACCCTTATATTTATACGCGACTTTTCCCGCATATACAAGACCATCCGGCTGTGATTCATCCCAAGCTGAATAATTAAATGCGTGTTCTCCTATGCTTGTAACACTGTCGGGAATTGTTATCGAATTCAGGTTATAGCATACCGCAAACGCCCCCACCCCGATATTCGTTACTCCATCGGGAATAATAACAGATGTTAATTCCGAACATCCCCAAAAACCATTTCCCGCGATTCCAATCGTGCCATTCTTAATAGTTAGGGAAGTGTTTTCCGGCATCTCACCTTTATATTTATAAGCAACTTTTCCTGCATATACAACCCCATCCGGCTGGCTTTCGTACCATGAAGTGTCATCAAGAGCATGATACCCGATACTCGATACGCTATTCGGAATCCCAATAGCACCAAGTTTGGAGCAACCATGAAACGCATGGTTTCCAATTCTTGTCACGTTATCGGGAATGTTAAGCGTCCTTAATTCTGAACAATGATTAAATGCGTCATCTGTTATTTGCGTTAAACCCTTTCCGAGTGTAACAGAATTCAAAGAAGAACAACAAGAACAAATAGATACGCCGATGTTTATCACACTATTCGGAATCACTATCGAGGGAAGAGACTCACACCAACAAAACGCGGCATCGCCAATAGTTTTGACACTTTCCGGGATGTTAACATAGGCCAGATTCTTGCAATAAGAAAAAGCATGATCTCCAATATACGCTACGCCGTATTCAATCACAATGGTTTTTATGCGGTTCACATTTGCAGCAGAACCTCCCCATGGTGCAGTTGTGTAATACCCTCCGGTGGAATTTGACCCGGCAATGTCGTAACCCTGCATTGCGCCTGTTCCACTGATAGATAAAACGCCTTCAGAGTTAAGCGACCACGACAGATTCGTACCGTCTCCCTCTGCACCGCAATAGCCGGAAGCAACAATCGTCACGGCAGAAGAGGAGATCGCCTGCAGTGGCAGAAGCGCCGCAAGCAGTAGAACACTCAAAATGACAGACAATAGTTTTTTAGATCCACGCATCGTAAAGACCTCCCAAAATGAATGAATGAAAAAAAGAAAAAAACAAAAAGGATATCCTGTAAAGAGTTTTTCAGCATTTTTATTCTATCATCTGAAGACCAGAAAAACAAGTCGTTTCTTTCATCGTTGTTCTGATTTTATGTAAAAACTTTTATGATTTTCTATAAATAACTCTTTACAAGAGAATATCCTTATGATATAATGTCTTTCGGTCCGGCTTCTCGGCGGCGGGTTACTTCCGCGAATCGCGGCGTTCACCTGTCCGGCGCTGGGTGGTTCGGATACGATAAAAAGAGGTGAAAACAACATGACACAGGCTGAAAAGCAGGCCATTATGGCCGAGTACGCGACCCACGAGGGCGACACCGGTTCCCCCGAAGTGCAGATCGCGGTCCTCACGAAGCGCATCAACGATCTCAACGAGCATCTGAAGATCCACAAGAAGGATCATCATTCCAGACGCGGCCTTCTGAAGATGGTCGGTCACAGAAGAAACCTTCTTGCTTATCTGCAGAAGAACGACATCGAAAGATACCGTTCGATCGTGGCAAGACTCGGGCTTCGTAAGTAAAAAGTGTCAGGGCGGCAAGGGAACTTGTCGCCCGCATTTCAATTATTCGGGCAAAGCGCCCTTTCGTAGTCAGTGTAAAATGTACAATTCGGAGCCCACGGGCGCCGCGGGCCGCGGATTGTACATTGACGGATTTACGAACGGGCTTTTGTGATAAAAAGAAAAAGGAGAAACAAGAATGTTCGAAGAATTCAGAAAATTCGAAACGACGCTTGCGGGCCGTCCCCTTGTGGTGGAGACCGGCAAGATGGCGCAGCTCGCCTCCGGCTCGTGCCTCATCCGCTACGGCCAGACCGAGATCATGTGCACCGCCACCATGAGCGACAAGCCGAGAGAAGGCGTGGACTTCTTCCCGATGTCCATCGACTTTGAAGAAAAGCTGTATTCCGTGGGCAGGATCCCGGGCTCGTTCCAGAGAAGAGAGTCGAGACCCAGTGAAAAGGCCATCCTCGCCGCCAGAGTCATCGACCGTCCGCTTCGTCCGCTGTTCCCGAAGGATATGCGCAACGACGTGGGCATCGTTGCCACCGTGATGAGCGTGGACCCCGACTGCCAGCCCGACATCACCGCCATGATCGGCGTGTCGATCGCGCTGTCGATCTCGAAGATCCCGTGGGCGGGCCCCGTGGCCGGCTGCTCGGTGGGTCTCGTGGACGGCCAGTTCGTGATCAACCCCACCCTTGAACAGCGCCAGAAGAGCGAGATGGCCCTGACCGTGGCCTCTACGGACGAGCTGATCGCCATGATCGAGGCCGGCGCGAACGAGATCGACAACGACACGATGTTCGACGCGATCATGTTCGGCCACAGAGAGAACCAGAAGCTCGTGGAGTTCATCAAGGGCATCCAGAAAGAGATCGGCAAGGAGAAGATCCCCTTCGTGTCGAACGATCCCGATCCCGAGATGTATGAGGCCGTGAAGGCCTTCGCGATCGAGGACGTGAAGCTCGCCCTCGACACCGACGACAAGCGCGTCCGCGACGAGCGCCTCGCGCCCATCTACACCGCCGTGCACGAGCGTTTCGACGAGGTTTACCCCGAAGAGACCGCGAAGCTCGACGACTGCCTGTATAAGCTGCAGAAATACATCGTCCGCCGCTGGCTGCTCGACGAAGGCAAGCGCGTGGACGGCAGAGGTCTGGACGATATGCGTCCCCTCGCCGCCGAAGTGGACGTGCTCTCGCGCGTGCACGGCTCCGGCATGTTCACCAGAGGCCAGACCCAGGTGCTCACCGTGACCACCCTCGGCACCGTGGGCGACGCGCAGGAGCTCGACGGCATCGACGAGCAGACCGAGAAGCGCTATATCCATCACTACAACTTCCCCTCGTATTCCGTCGGCGAGACCAAGCCCAGCCGCGGCCCCGGCAGACGCGAGATCGGCCACGGCGCCCTCGCGGAGCGCGCGCTGCTGCCCGTGATCCCCTCGATGGAGGAGTTCCCCTACACCATCCGCCTCGTGAGCGAAGTGCTCTCGTCCAACGGCTCCACCTCGCAGGCTTCGATCTGCGGCTCCACGCTTTCGCTCATGGCGGCGGGCGTGCCGATCAAGGCGCCGGTGGCCGGTATCTCCTGCGGCCTCGTGACCGAGGGCGACCGCTTCATCACCATGGTGGACATTCAGGGGCTTGAGGATTTCTTCGGCGACATGGACTTCAAGGTCGGCGGCACGAAGAAGGGCATCACCGCGATCCAGATGGATACCAAGGTGCACGGCCTGACCCCCGAGATCGTGAAGGAAGCGTTCGAGAAGACCTATAAGGCCCGCTGCAAGATTTTGGACGAAGTGATGCTGCCCGTGATCCCCGAGCCCAGAAAGGAACTCTCGCCCTACGCGCCCAAGATGCTCACCACCAAGATCGATCCCGACAAGATCGGCGACGTGATCGGCAAGCAGGGCAAGGTGATCCAGAAGATCTGCGCCGAGTGCAACGTGAAAATCGACGTGGAGGACGACGGCAGCGTGTTCATCACCTCCACCGACCTCGAGGGCTGCAAGCAGGCGCTCAATATCATCGAGACCATCGTGAACGACCCCGAGGTCGGCGCGATCTACAAGGGCGTTGTGACGAGGCTCATGAGCTTCGGCGCGTTCGTGGAGATCGCCCCCGGCAAGGAGGGCATGGTGCACATCAGCCAGCTCGACGTCAAGCGCACCGAGAAGGTGGAAGACGTGGTGAACGTCGGCGACGAGATCATCGTGGAAGTGCTGCCCATCGACGATCAGGGCAGACTGAACCTTTCGAGACGCAACGCGCTCATCAAAGTCGAAGGCCTGAAGCCCGAGAACGACGTGGACGACACGCCCAGAAAGCCCAGACGCGAAGGCGGCCGTGACCGTGACCGCGACCGCGACAGGCGCGGCGGCAACCGCGGCGGCAGACGCAACGACTGATCCGGCGGGTCTCGCAAAAAAGCATAAGAAAAGCACCTCGCGAGAGGTGCTTTTTTTGATCTTTTTCGGGTCGATCCCGTCGCCTTTTCGGGGCGTTTTTCGTGCGTTCAAAAACACGGGGTTTTGAACACTGTAAAGGGATTTGCTTTCTTTCGGTTTTTGTTAAAAGGTCACGAAACTCGCAGTTTTGAACATTTTGAACGGTGTTTTGAACTTATTCGGCCGGTTTTGGGATTCTATTCCGTGTTTTGTCAAGAAAAACGGCTTCCCCGGAAGCAAATCGCTTTACATTTCGGCGATGCGCGGATCTCGCTTTTCGAACACGGCCGCGCCCGAAAAACCGGCTCTTTTAAGCGCCGGGAGCACCTGCTCGACGCCGTTGCCGATCTCGTCGTGGAAGCGGCTGCCGGTGCCGATGGTGACGTACTTTCCGCCCGCCCGGCGGAACTCCGACAGCAACGAAAACCCGAGATCCCGGAGGCGTTCGCTGCCGAGCACGTCCTTTGTGTTCAGCTCGATCGCCTTGTTTTTCGCCGCCACGGCGGCGAGCACGGGCTTGACGCGTTCGCCGAAATAGGTGAAATCGAGGTGGGAGTTCCTGAGCGGGGCGTAGAGCCCGCACAGGACGTCGAAGGGCGTTTCTTCGACCGTGCGCATGAGGGCGTCGGCGTAGGCGTCGGCAAGCTCGTTGAACGCCGATTGCGTGAGCTCCGGACGGAAGCGGACTTCCATCTCGTCGGGCAGGCGCGTGACGCGCGTGAGCACGATATCGTAGTCGTGCGCCGAGACGATCTGCCGGGCGCGGTCCCCGGCGAGATAAGACTGCCTCAGTTCGATGCCGAACAGGACGCTGAGGCTCTCTTTGAACAGGGCGCGCGCCTTCGACATATCGAAATAGGCGTGTCTGAGCCGCCGGCGGCACTCCGTTTCTTCATAGCGGTCGAGCTCGATGATGTCGGTGAACGCCACCGCGGCGAGGTCTTTATCCACCGCGGTCTCGCACATCAGGCTTATCTTGTCCTTCGCGCCCTGCGAATTGTTCGTGTATACGTGCAGATCGATCAGGCTGCCCATTGTATCCGCCCCCTTTTTGTGTTCGTTCTTATTATACACCTGAAAATGAAATTTGAAAAGGGGCTATACAAAAAAAGAGAAGCGTGCTATAATAATGTCGGTGATTTTTATGAGGCTTACCGCAAAAGCTTACGCCAAGATCAATCTTTCGCTCGATATCACGTCGGTGCTGCCGAACGGCTATCACGCCCTCAACACCGTGATGCAGAGCGTGTCGCTTTACGATACCGTGACCGTGGATACGGACGCGGAGAATCTTGCCCTCACTTGCGACCGCGCGGACGTGCCGTCGGGCGACGGCAACACGGCGTTCAAGGCGGCGGCGATGTTTTTCGAGGCCGCGGGGCTCAAAAAAGCGGCGAAGATCCATATTGAAAAGACCATCCCGAGCCAGGCCGGCCTCGGGGGCGGGTCGGCAGACGCCGCGGCGGCGCTCAGGCTCCTCAACGCCATCCACGGAAACCCGCTGACGGACGAAAAACTGATCGCGATCGGGGCGAAGGTGGGCGCGGACGTGCCCTTCTGCCTGAAGGGCGGCACGTGCCTGTGCCAGAACATCGGCGAGGTGCTATCTCCCCTGCCGCACACCGAGGCATACGTCGTGATCGCGAAACCGCAGGCCGGGGTCGCCACGATGGACGCCTTCCGGCGGTTCGACGCGGGCCAGCCCCTGCGCCGCCCGGACAACGACGCTCTGCTTTTCCACCTCGCGAACGGCGACCCGCGCGCGGCGGCGCAGTTTGCCGCGAACGTGTTTTCGGAGCTCGTGCCCCTGCCGGAATACGTGGGTCTGCGCGCGAAGCTCGACGGCTGCGGGGCGTTCTGGAGCGGCGTTTCGGGCTCCGGCTCGGCCGTGTTCGGCCTTTTCGACAAGAAAGAGGACGCCGAAGCCGCGGCGGCGGCCGCGGAAAAGAAGGTCCCGTTCGTCTATCTCGGCAAAACGATGCCGACGGGGATCGAGATCCTGTAAAAAAACGGTTTGATCCGCATAAAACGCAGAAAAAGGCCCAGACTCCCGGTAAACGGAGAAAGGACCTTTTTTATGTTGAAGAGATTCAAAGAACGGGCGGCAAAGCACGCCTATATCCTCTGCGCCATGATACTTGCGCTGAGCCTCCTGCTCGCGGGCACGCTGGACGCGCTCGCGCGCGAACGGAACCTGCAGAAGCGCATCCTGCGCCTGCACGTGGTCGCGAATTCTGACAGCGAGGAGGATCAGGCGGTCAAGCTCCTCGTGCGCGACGCGGTGCTGGAGGCCGGGAACGAGCTGTTCGGCGGCGACGTGACCGCGGAAAACGCCGAAGCCCTGCTCGCGGCGCACGTTGACGACGTCAACGCCGCAGCCGAAGCGGTTTTGCGCGGGAACGGGATGGATTACGGCGTAAAGACGCGGCTCGTGACCGAATACTTCCCTGCCCGCGCCTACGGGGAATATACTCTCCCCGCGGGCAGATACGAGGCGATCAAGATCGTGCTCGGCGAGGGCGCGGGACAGAACTGGTTCTGTGTGATGTTTCCGCCCCTGTGCCTGCCCGCGGCGACCGAAAAGGAAACGGACGCCTATTTCGACCGCGAGGAGCAAAAGATATTGCGCCGGGAGGACGGATACGAGATCCGGTTCCGGTTCGCCGAGGCGCTCGGCAGGTTCTGGGACTGGCTCACGGGATAAAAAACAACGCGGAGAAAGCAGGCGCTCTCTCCGCGTTCAATTATATGTTCAGATGTCAGGCGAGGATGTAGATGTTCGCCATGCGCCAGCCCCATTCGTCGCAGTCCGACAGCGAATACATGTACAGGTCCGCCGCGGGAGGATTTGCGAGATAGATGAACCCGCCCGTGTCTTCCGCCACGCAGTAGCCGTAGACATAGCGCCCGTCGGCCGAGGTGATGTACATCCGCGTGCCGTAGGGGATCTTGCGGGGATCGACCGCCACCGTGCCCTGCACGGGAACCGTGCCCGTGGAGGTGATGGGATCGTCGGTGTAGGCAGTGGCGATCGCCGTGATGCAGTAGGAATAATGCAGGGGCGCGCCGTTTTCGTCCAGCTCGATGGGCACCGACGGCACCTTTTGCGACATCGGCAGGCCCGAGGAATTGAGCCCGACGTAATTATACGACGTGGTATAGCTGCGCAGCGCCGCTTTGCGCGCGGCGGCTTCTTCTTCAAGGCGTTTGCGCTCCGCTTCGGCCTCGCGCTCGGCGAAGATCGCGCCTGCCTCTTCGTCGGTCAGGTTCGAGGCGTAGGACGAAAGGCTGCGGATGACGGGGCTGCGTTCACTCAGCGCCTGCTCGGCGTCGAGCTCGGCGAGCGCCTTGACCGCCCGGTCGACGGCCTCCACTTCTCTCACGCGCACGTGGGAAACAGGTTCTTCCGGGGCGGCAGAGGGGCTGCCGACGTATTCGGAAAGATAGGCGGGTCCGCGAACGTCGTCGAGATCCGCGCTGAGCACGTGCTCTTCAGCGTACGGGATGGACGAGAGCACGGCCGCCGCCGCCACGCCTGCCGCGCAGAACGCGCACGCGCGCCGGAAAAAGCCTCTGCCCTCAAATGCGGATTCCTGAATGATCCTGCCGGTCGTCTCGACCTGCCCGCATCGGTCCTTTCTGTTTTTGGTGAACATAAAATAAACTCCGATCCTTTAATTTACCGGTCAGGCGGCGCATAAAAACCGCGCCTTGAAGGCCTGCCAATAGAATCTTAGGTTAAGCACGGACATTATATGCATTCAAAGGTCAATTGTCAAATCCCCATTTTTCGTAAAATTGTAGGTTTTGCACAAGGGGGCGTAAAACGGATGTAACAATTGGTTCCGGGCGGTTCTTTTTTCTCCGTTTTATGCCATTTTCTGCCATAGTCCAAAAGTCGCTTTTTGTGGAGATTTCATAAAATTGACGGCCTGTCCTGAAAAAATTACAAATTATTACAGTTTTTCGGACGTTTTTTATCGTTATTCAATAAATAAACAGAGCTTCACACAGGCAAAAAACCGATCGTCGGCTTTCGGGGCGTGTGCGCGAAAAATAAGCCTTGACTTTTGCCGCGTTTGTATTATTATATTTAAAGAAAAGTAAGTATATAATAACCTATATATACGTTTCTCGCGGAGGAAACCAATGGAGAATTTTCAGGGAAAAAAGGTTCTGATCATGGGGCTGGCGCGCAGCGGCCTGGCGGCGGCGCGTCTTTTGACGAAGCTCGGCGCCGAGGTGACGGTGAGCGAATCGCGCCCGATCGGACAGATCAAAGAAAAAGACGAACTGACCGCATCAAACGTGCGCTTATGCCCCCAGACGCCCGAGGTGTTTGAGGAGCCCTTCGACCTGGCGGTCAAGAACCCCGGCATCAACGGCAGCCTGTGGTTCGTAAAGCGCCTGAGGGAGCGGGGCATCCCGGTGATCACCGAGATCGAGCTCGCGTTTTCGGTGACGGCGCCCCAGCACTATGTGGCCGTGACCGGCACGAACGGCAAGACCACCACCGCGACGCTGCTCTATGAGATCCTGAAGGCGGCCTATCCCGATAAAACGCACGTGACCGGCAACATCGGCACCGCGCTGTGCGAGACGGTGCTCGAAAACGACCTGCTAAACGAGGGCGGGCATTATATCGTGCTCGAGATCTCGAACTTCCAGCTCGTGGATATCGTGAAGTTCCGCCCCGAGATCGCCGTGATTTTGAACCTCGCGCCGGACCACCTCGATTTTATGGGCAGCGAGGACGCCTATTACCGCTCGAAATGCCGCGTGTATGAGAACATGACCGAAGACGACACGTTTTTGCTCAACGCGGACGACGCCCTGCTCGCCGAGTATACCGAGAAGCTGCCCGTGCGGGCGAAAACCGTAACGTTCAGCACCGTGAAGCCCGCGGACATCCGGGCGGACGACCGGTTCGTGTACGCGAACGGAAAGCCGCTGTTCGAGCTTTCGGCGCTGAAGATCGTGGGCAGACACAACGTGCAGAACGTGCTGGCCGCCGTGGGCGCGGCGCTCGCGCTCGGCGTGGATGAAACCGTTCTCGCGCGGGCGGTCGCCGATTTCAAGGGCGTGGAGCACCGCATCGAGTTCGTGCGCGAGAAGGACGGCGTCAAATATTATAACGACTCCAAGGGCACGAACGTGGACGCCACCGTGACCGCGCTCAGAGCGTTTTCGTCTCCCGTGATCCTGCTCGCGGGCGGGCACGAGAAAGGGCTCTCGTTCGAACCGCTGAAACCCCTGCTTTCGGGCGTGAAGGAAGTGATCGGCTACGGGGAATGCGGCAAGCGCCTCATCGACGAGCTGACCGACGGGAAAGGCACGCTGTGCAAAGACCTGCCCGAGGCGCTCGAACGGGCGAACGCCGTCGCAGAACCGGGCGACGTGGTGCTGCTCTCCCCCACCACGAGCTCTTACGACCAATACACCTGCTTTGAAGAGCGCGGCGAGCATTTCAAAACGCTCGTGAACGCGTTATAAGGATAACGGTATGGATAACAAAAGCCGCCCCATCGGGGTGTTCGATTCGGGGCTCGGGGGCCTGACGGTCGTCAAGAAGCTGCTCGAGCACCTGCCGAACGAAAACATCATCTACTTCGGCGACACCGCGCGCGTGCCCTACGGCGACCGCTCACGCGAGACGATCGTGCGCTACGCCGACGGCGACATCCGCTTTCTGCTGGGCCACGGCGTGAAGGCTGTGTGCATCGCGTGCAACACCGCCGACTCGATGGCCCGCACCGAGATGGAAAAACGCTTCGACGTGCCCATCATCGGCGTGGTGGAGCCCGCGGCGCGCATGGCGGCCGGGCTTTCGGAAAACCGGAAGATCGGCGTGATCGGCACCAAGGCCACGGTCAAAAGCGGGGCCTACGCCCGCGTCATCCGCGCGCTCGCGCCCGAGGCCGAGGTCACGTCGGTGCCCTGCCCGCTGCTCTGCCCGCTGGTGGAGGAGGGGCGCTTTCTGCCCGGCGACGAGGTGGTGGAAAGCGTGCTGCGCGACTACCTCGCGCCGATCAAGGCCGCGGGGGCGGATACGCTGATCTTAGGCTGCACGCATTATCCGCTGCTTTACGACGTGATCGAAAAGCTGCTGCCGGGCGTGCGGCTCATCAGCTCCGGCTTCGCCTCGACCGAAACGCTCGTGAAGACGCTCGACCGGCTGGACCTTCGCAACCCCTCGAAGAAGCCCGGGTCCATCAGCTTTTACGTGTCCGACGCGCCGGAGCGCTTCGCCGAAAACGGCGGGATGTTCATCGGGCGCGAGATCACCGGCAAGGTCGAAAAAGTGACGATCTGACAAAAAAATGCTTGACAAACCGGAACCGGTGTGCTAATATGATTAGGCTTATGTGAGTGCGGAACTCCCCTCACTGCGATTAGTGTCACAACTAAAGCGGGCGGTCCTCTGGCTGGAGAAGAATGACAGCGAACGAACGTCTGAAAAACAAAACGGAGGTTTTTAAGAATGGACGCTATCAAATTCATTGCAGAAGACTGCATCAAAGAGAATGTCCCTCAGTTCGAGATCGGCGACACTGTGAGAGTGGACGTCAAGATCCGTGAAGGCGACAAAGAAAGAATCCAGGCCTTTGAAGGCACCGTGATCGCGAAGCGCGGTTCCGGCGTGGCCGAGACCTTTACCGTGCGCAGGCTCTCTTACGGCGTGGGCGTGGAAAGAGTTTTCCCGGTGCATTCCCCGAACGTTGCCGACGTGAAGGTCATCAGAAAAGGTAAGGTCCGCAGGGCCAAGCTTTATTACCTCAGAGGCAGAGTCGGTAAGGCCGCAAAAGTTAAGGAAGCGCTTAAATAAGAGGCTGACGGGGGCACGCGGTGTCCCCGCTTTTGCTTTTACGAAATCCACACGGAATCGGGTGTTACGTATGAAAGAAGAAAAGCGTGAAAAGGATATGAAACGCGGCTACGGCGTGAAAGGCGTCGTGTTCGACGCGGTGTCGGTGATCGTGTCGTCGATCACGCTGCTCGCCATCGCGTTTTCGTTCTGCGTGCGCATGGTCGGCGTGAAAGGCGAATCGATGGAGAACACGCTGTTCGACGGCGACTGGCTGCTCGTTACGCCCTATTACACCGAGCCCGAACGCGGCGACATCGTGATCTGCACGAAGGACACCGCCGCGCAGGGCGCCATTGTGAAGCGCGTGGTGGCGCTGGGCGGCGACGAGGTGCTCATCACCTACGACGACCAGGTTTACGTCAACGGCGTTCTGCAAAACGAGCCCTATGCCCAGCAGGGGTCGTACTACGGGACCCGGGGCCTCACCGGCGCGCCCTTTACGGTGCCCGAGGGCTGCGTGTTCCTCATGGGCGACAACCGCGGCAATTCGATGGACTCGCGATTTGTGGGCGTGGGCGACATCGAGACGGGTCACCTGCTCGGCAAGGTGCAGATGCGCGTGGGGCAAAACTCCGACGTCTATTACAACCTGCCCGATGAAGACTGACGCTCCCCTCACCCCGGAGACCGGCGGCAAGGCCGTGCAGTGGTTCCCGGGCCACATGGCGAAGACGCGGCGGCGGATCAAAGAGGATCTGCGCCTTGTGGACGCCGTGGTGGAACTCAAGGACGCGCGCATTCCCCTTTCGAGCACGAACCCCGAGCTCGGGGACCTGATCGAGGGAAAGAAGCGCATCATATTGCTCAACAAAGCCGATCTCGCGGACGAACAGGCGACGCGGGACTGGCTTTTTTATTTCGAAAAGCAGGGCTTCGCGGCGCTGGCCGCGGATTCGCGCTCCGGCAAGGGCCTGCAGAACCTCAAAAAGACCGTTGAGACCGTGCTCACGGATACGATCCGCCGCAACGCCGAAAGGGGCATGGCCGGACGGCCGCTCAGGCTGATGGTGGTGGGCATCCCGAACACGGGCAAGAGCTCGTTCATCAACCGCCTGTCGGGCTCGTCGAAGGCGCAGGTCGAGGACCGCGCCGGCGTGACGCGCCACAACAAGTGGTACGTGATCGGCAACGGTCTGGAACTATTGGATACCCCCGGCGTGCTGTGGCCGAAGTTCGAGGACCCCGAGGTGGGCTATAAGCTCGCGTTCACGGGCGGCATCAAGGACCAGATCCTCGATCTGGAAGAGCTGGCGGTAAAGCTGCTCGAAATTCTGGCGCGCGACTACCCGGAGCGGCTCAAAGAGCGGTATAAGGTCACCGATGAGATGACGGCGCTGCCGCCGTATGAGCTGTTGGAGCAGATCGGCAGAAAGCGCGGCATGCTGGTGTCGGGCGGCGAGGTGGATACCCTGCGCGCCGCCACGATGCTGTTCGACGAATTGAGGGCCGGCAAGCTCGGCAGGCTCTCGTTCGAGCGTCCGCCGAAGGAGAACGGAAATGGCTGATTACGCGTATGAAACGCTGTGCCGCGAAAAGGGCTTTGCCCTCGTGGCGGGTGTGGACGAGGCGGGGCGCGGCCCGCTGGCGGGTCCGGTGTTCGCCGCCGCCGTCATCCTGCCCGAAGGGCTCGAGAACCTGGGGCTCAACGACTCGAAAAAGCTCAGCGAAAAAAAGCGCGACGCCCTGTTCGACGTGATCAAAGAAAAAGCGGTCGCGTGGGCGGTGGCCTCGGCAAGCGAAACAGAGATCGACGCGATCAACATATTGAACGCGACGTTTTTGGCGATGAAGCGCGCCGCCGAAGGGCTCGCGGTGCGCCCCGACCTGCTGCTCGTGGACGGCAACCGCAAGCCGAACACCGGGATCGAAGAGCTCACGATCGTGAAGGGCGACGCCAAAAGCGTGTCGATCGCCGCGGCGTCGATTCTGGCAAAGGTCAGCCGGGACCGGTATATGCTGGAGCTTGATAAAACGTATCCACAGTATCAGTTCGCCAAGCACAAGGGCTACCCGACCGCCCTGCATTACGAGATGATCAAAGAGTTCGGCCCCTCGCCCGTGCACAGGATGAGTTTTTTGAAAACGCTGGACAGGCATTAAAGGCCGCATTCGGCGGCGGGTGCACGGTCCACGGGTGCACGGGTGCACGGGAACGCGGCAGACCCCTGCCGCCCGACGATAAGATGATCGGTCGACGAAGCGGCCGGGTGACGTGGCGCTTGCCGGTAGTACGGCTGGTGGGCCCGCCGTCCAACCGAAAAATGAAGACGAAGACCTTTCTGCGCAGCGGCAGAGGTCTGCCGCGCTACCGGGGACAAAGAACCGTCCGCGGGGGCGGGTGCACGGGGAAGGTAGGCCGCCTGCGGCGGCGGGTGCACGGTCCACGGGTGCACGGGTGCACGGGGAAGATAACAAAAAAACAACAGGGAAACGGTTGAAGCCGCTTCCCTGTATTTGTTTTGATGGGTGTTTTACGTTTTGAACCGGTCTTTGCGGTCCTCGGGCCCAGGGTCTTTTGGATCGGAACCGAATCAGGCCCGCGCAGCGGTAAATGAGGAGCACGTCTTATTATATACGGCCGCCTGTAAGCAGCTTAAGGATAAAAGGACACACCTTTTTAAAGACGATATAAATGACTGCAGCGAACATAATGTCGATCATCAGTATCGCTATGCGGTTGAATAGATTCATACAGACTGCAGGGCGTATGATCAAGCCCATGACATTCAGGATATGCGGCCTGAAATCAACAATGATCGGTTGATGCAGCGCGTACATTAAAAACGTGAGTTTATAGATTTTCAGGTCGGCAAATCTATTAATGTTCGGGAACAGGTAAATACCGAGTATCGGCATAATAAGTACGGCGATGAGGCTAAAGTCCGCAAAGAACAGCAAGCGTGATACAAACAACAAGAGCAGAACGTATTTTAAGGAATCTGCGGCCTTAAGCTCATCATAGAATTTTCCGTAAAACGCGCCTATCAGATATGCAGGCAGATAAGACAATATGTTCGGAAGCAAACCGTAATTTATGATTGCCTGAAACGTGGCGTTCGTGATGCTTCCCCGAAACTGAATGGCAGCTACGATGCAGATCAGAAGAATAAAACCGACGTTTCTGTTCTTGAACAACACCAACAGGATCGGAGCAAAAACCGCCAGTATAAAAACGGCATATACGTACCAAAGCGCTCCGTCACTCGGCCATTTGACCAACGCGAAATTCTGATAAAGAAACCCCTTCAGGGAGAAAGCAGCATGGTTCACGATAATCTGTTTTATCGTAATAATGACCTGCCATAAAACGTACGGGATCAAAAGTGAAAAGCAACGGCGCTTCATTTTTTTCGGGTAGTTTGCGAATGATAAGCCGTGCATAAGCAGGAAACCGGTTACGGTGAAAAACCACGCCATAATGATTCTGCCCATGATGGAAAAGACGTGATTAAATCCGGTGTTGAACCAAGAATCAATACTGTTGACCGCCAATGAATTATCGTAGTCTCCGCAATGATAGAAGACCATAAAGCATGTCATAATGAAACCGATTACTCTGATTTTCTTACTGATTTGTTCCATTAGAAATGCCCTCTCTCAATTCGTTCTCGTTCAGCGGATCTTGTGCTTCTTACAATTCTTTTTTTATTCTACATAACATACTCGTATAAAGTCAAGCCGTTTGCGGAAAAAAGTGGTTTTCGGAAGAAAAAAGAGACCCGGGCGGGTCTCTTTTTTTTGTTGAACGGTTACCAGATCGCGAGGTCTTTGACGTCCCTGACGCAGGAGGCGACGAAGTCGTCGACGGACATGGAGCCGATATCGCCGACGCCGCGCTTGCGCACGGACAGCGTGCCCTCGTCGGCCTCTTTGTCGCCGACGACGAGCATGTAGGGGATCTTCTGGAGCTGGGCTTCGCGCAGCTTGTAGCCGAGCTTTTCGTTGCGGTAGTCCACCTCGACGCGGATGCCCGCGGCGGCGAGCTTCTCTTTGGCGGCGTCGCACGCGTTGAAATGGCGGTCCGCGATCGGCAGCAGGATGGCCTGCGTGGGCGCGATCCACAGCGGCAGGGCGCCGGCGTACTTCTCGATCAGAAGAGCGAGCGTGCGCTCGTAGCAGCCGATGGACGTGCGGTGGATGATATAGGGGTTCTTCTTGGAGCCGTCGCGGTCGGTATACTCCATGCCGAATTTCTCGGCGATCATCGGGTCGATCTGGATCGTGATGAGCGTATCCTCTTTGCCGAAGACGTTCTTGATCTGGATGTCGAGCTTCGGGCCGTAGAAGGCGGCCTCGCCGATGCCGATCTTGTAATTGATGCCGAGGTGATCGAGGATGCGGCCCATCATGCCCTGGACCTTGTCCCAGTCCTCTTCGGTGCCGATATACTTTTCGCGGTCGTTCGGGTCCCACTGCGAGAAGCGGTAGGATACGTCGTCATACAGGCCCACGGCCTTGAGCATAAAGATCGCGAGCTCGAGGCAGGACTTGAACTCGTCCTCGAGCTGCTCGGGCGTGCACATGAGGTGGCCCTCGCTGATCGTGAACTGCCTGACACGGATGAGGCCGTGCATTTCGCCGGAGTCTTCATTCCGGAAGAGCGTGGAGGTCTCGTCATACCTGAGCGGCAGGTCGCGGTAGGAGCGCGCGCGGTTGAGGTACGCCTGATACTGGAACGGGCAGGTCATGGGACGCAGGGCGAAGCATTCCTTCGACTCGTCGTAGGGATCGCCGAGAACGAACATGCCGTCGAGATAATGGTCCCAGTGGCCGGAGATCTTATAGAGCTCGCGCTTGGCCATATAGGGCGTTTTCGTGAGCTGCCAGCCGCGCTTGGCCTCTTCGTCCTCGACGAAGCGGGAAAGGGTCTGGATGACTTTCGCGCCTTTCGGCAACAGGATCGGCAGGCCCTGGCCGATGTAGTCGACCGTGGTGAAGTATTCGAGCTCGCGGCCGAGCTTGTTATGGTCGCGTTTTTTGGCCTCCTCGAGCATCGTGAGGTGCGCCTCGAGCTCGCTCGCCTTCGGGAAGGCGGTGCCGTAGACGCGGCAGAGCATCTTGTTTTTGGAGTCGCCGTGCCAGTAGGCGCCCGTGGCCGAGGTGAGCTTGAAGGCCTTGATCACGCCCGTGGACGGGATGTGCGGGCCGGCGCAGAGCTCGACGAACTCGCCCTGCTTATAAAAGCTGATGGGCTCGCCCTTGTCGGCGTGGGCGGAGATGAGCTCGATCTTATAGGGCTCGTTTTTCTCTTCGTAGAGCTTGATCGCCTCTTCGGGTGAAAGCTCGAAGCGCTCGAGCTTCAGATCTTCTTTCACGATCTTTTTCATCTCGGCCTCGATCTTTTCAAGGTCTTCTGGCGAGAAGGCGGGCTCTATGTCGAAATCATAGTAGAAGCCGTTGTCGATGGCGGGGCCGATGGCAAGCTTCGCGTTCGGATACAGGCGCTTGACCGCCTGCGCGAGCACGTGGGAAGCCGTGTGGCGGAACGCCTTTTTGCCCTCGTCGTCGTCAAAGGTGAGAAATTCGACCGCGCAGTC
Source organism: Clostridia bacterium (assembly GCA_017550625.1). Classification (GTDB taxonomy): domain Bacteria; phylum Bacillota; class Clostridia; order Oscillospirales; family Acutalibacteraceae; genus RUG806. The sequence goes on from JAFZOL010000039.1 coordinate 24,625, forward strand.
CTTTTCGATCGGGGTGCGAAGATCCTTCACTTCGCCGTCGATTTTGCACACGCACACGGCCTTGAAGAGCCCCGCGCCGAGACTTTTTGCGATCTCGAGGGCGGAGACGCCGCTCTCATACTGCCGGACGTCGTCTCTGAGTTTTACGTTTACCATAGCAAACCTTCCTTTCTTTGCGGGGTAAAAAAAGAACTTCACCCCAAACGTATTGGGATGAAGATGACTCTCCACGGTTCCACCCAAGTTGCAAACAGAGTTTGCCGCTCATTATGGCCTTAACGCGGCCGCACGTCCGCCCTTGGGCTTAAAGCTTTCGGGGGCTCTCGGGAGTGGTAGCAATCGGCGCACCGCCGGGCCGCTCGCAGCGTTTGCGGCCCTCTCTGGGGACGATTTTTCGGCCGTTGCCTTCTCCGTCATCGATTTTATACTCCTATTATATGCGCTTTTTCACAAAAGTCAAGTGCTTTTTTCGTACAATTCGCCGTATTCGAGCGAAAACACCGGGCCGCCCTCGCTGCAAAACAAGGCCGCACGGTAAAAGCCGCAGGGCCAGGTAGCGCAGTGCAGCGAAAAGAGATCGGCGCCGCCGAGCCCCGTGCCGGCGGCGAGGGCGTCGAGATCGACGTCCGGGATGAAGACGGCGGCAAGGGCGAGCGAGAAGGCGCGGAAATCGTCGGCGGACGAAACCGAGTCGCCGTCGAGCGCCAGCGTGACGCTTGTCAGAAGGCCGGTTTCATCCTCTTTAAAGGTGAGAAGCATATCATTTTCACGCGTGAAGCCGTAGTAGACATACCACGTGCCGTCCACGCGGAAGAGGTTTTCCTCCGAAAAGGCAAAGCGCGAATCCGTTTCGCCGAGGCGGAGGCTGAGTTCCGAATAGTCCATACGCGCGTTGCGCGCGCACGCGCCCAGAAGCAGGCAGAGGACAAAAAGGGCGGCGGTTCGGCAGGATCTCATTTCATCACAACTTTTTTTCATTTTTTTCGATTTTTCTCTTTCCCTTTTATAATATATGTAGTATAATGAAAAATAGAACACTATACCCATGAGAAGGAGGCGCACCGTATGGCATACGAACGAAACGACGACCTGCCTGACATTTCAGGGATTTTCAATATAGACGACGATATGATCCCCTCGAAGATCATCGAGAAGCCCGTTCAGAGAAAGCCCGTGAGCGGCACGGGCACCGCGCCCGCGAACAGCCGCAGAAAAGGCCAGAGGCCCGAGCCGATCCTTTTGCAGCAGCAGACGGCGAAGGAAGAGCAGCGCGCCTATCAGGGCATCAGCTCCGAGGCGCACAGGCGCACCGTGTCGAAACGCAAGGAGCAGCAGAAAAAGCTGTTCCGCCGCAGGCTCATCCTGTTCGGCGCGGCGGTGGCGCTGGTGGCGGCGCTCGTGATCGCGATCGCGGTGTGGGTGTCAATAAAGAACCGTCCGCACGTGGTGATCACGCCCGTTCAGAGAGGCAGTTTTTCGGATACCTATGAAGCCAACGCCATTATCTATACCGAGGTGACCGACGTCGGCGAGAGCCGCACCTACGCGGTGTTCGTGGACAACCGCTACGACCGCGAGACCTCGGCGCTCAAGACCGGCCTTGCCGCAGAGATCCGCATCTCGGACGAGGTGACGGTGACCGGGCGGCTGGTGTATATCCGACCGAACGAGGAGACGACCTCGCCGATCGTGTCGCTGCTCGTGAGCTTACTGCCCGACACCGACTACGAGCCCTCGAACAACACCGTGATCATGGTGTATCTCGACGACGCGGACTCCGCGCCCGAAAACGCGACCGTGAAGGTGTTCATCAAAACCAACGAACAGGATAACGTGGTGATCGTGCCCCTCAGCCTCGTGCAGGACCCCGACGGCGAGCCGTATCTCTGGGTGTATAAGAGCTTCGGCAAGAAGCTCGTGAAAACGCCCGTGGAGCTCGGCTCCCGCTCGAAGGACGGCAACGTGGTCGTCACGAAAGGCGTGTCCGCCGGAACGCCCATCGTGTGCGAGGGCGACTTCGAAGCGATGGAAGACGGCATGAAAGTGAACGCCGAAGAACAAAGCACGGAATCCGGAGCGGCCGACGCCGCGCGGTGATCCCCGAAAGGAGAAGAGATATGAAACTTCGCAGTCTTATCGTCATTCTGGCAGTCATCGCCGTCGTTTGTCTCTTCCCTGCCCTCGCTTTTGCCGAGGAAACGCCCGCCGAACCGGCGGCGCAGGAAGAGACGGCCGAAATCGCCCCGAGCGATTCGGTGTGCCACGTGCGCGGCGACGTTGACAGGGACGGAAAGATCACGGCTTCGGACGCGCGCGCTGTGCTGCGCCTCGCCGTGGAGCTTGACGAGAGCGACGACTACACCGCCGTGGCCGCCGATTACGACATGAACGGGAACCTCAGCGCCGGGGACGCGCGCTTCGTGCTGCGCGTGGCCGTGGGGCTCGATCCGAAGCCGGGGCATATCAGCACCGGGCGTGAGACGATCACCGAGGCGACCTGTATGACCATCGGCACCGCGGGCAAGCACTGCGCCGTGTGCGGCTGCTATTATGACGTGGGCACCCTGCCCCGCGTGGACCACAAGTCCGGCGGCTGGATCCTGATCGTGCAGGCCACGTGCTCGTCCGAGGGCTATATGGTGCAGGAATGCGTGTATTGCGGTGAGGAGATCTCGTCGCGCACCGTGCCGATGCTTGAGCATGCCTACGACGCCGACCACCCCGTTTTCACGGAGGATAACCCCGACTGCACGAAGCTGCAGTATGTGGATTACGTTTGTATGAACTGCGGCGCGAAGAAGCACACGCTTCGCTCGCCCTCGAAATATCACGATTATATCTGGATCGAGGCCCTCGCCCCCACCTGCACCACGCAGGGGCTTTTAGAGCAGCGGTGCAAGCGCTGCGATAAGGCGTCGGGCGAGCTGCAGGCCGAGCCCAGCCTCGGCGGGCATTCCCCCGTGTGGGTGACGGAAACCGAGCCCAACGAAAACCTGCCCGGCCACCGCATTTATCGCTGCACGAAATGCCGCGAGGTGATCGAGGAAGAGGATATCCTGTATAAGCCCGGACCTCACCGCTTCGACATGCAGCACCCGGTGTTCCTTGACGAGAACCCCGACTGCACCGAGCTGCAGGAAGTGGAATACACCTGCCTTGACTGCGGCGAAAAGCGCGTGTCGCTGCGCCTGCCGTCGGCATCCCATAACTATACGTGGTTTGTGATCGACGAGCCCACCTGCACCAAGACCGGCGAGCAGGAAGAGCGCTGCGCGCGCTGCGAGCAGCTCTCGGGCAAGCCCAACGAGACGCTCGAAAAGCTGCCGCACGAATCCGCCGGCTGGACGCTGGTGGCCGAGGCGACCTGCTCGAGCGAAGGATTGCAGGAGGAATACTGCGCCGTGTGCGGCGAGCTGATCGGCACCAAGCGTCTGCCGAAGACCGCGCACGCGTATGACCGCGAGCATCCGCGCTTCGTGGACGAAGAGCCCGACTGCACCAAGCGCCAGAAGGTGGAGTATGCGTGCCTCAACTGCGGCGCGACGGTGCTGGAGGATTGGGAGCCGCTGGACGACCATCAGTTCGACTGGGTGGCACACATCGAGCCCACCTGCACAGAAGAGGGCAGGGCGCACCGCGAATGCCTCGTGTGCGGCAAGATGAGCGCCTCGAACCTGACCCGCGTGCTGCCGCCGCTCGGCCACGACCCCGACTGGGAGCATATGCGCTTCCTTGACGAAAACCCCGACTGCACCGTCGCCCAGAAGGTGGAATGCGTGTGCCTGCGCTGCGGCGAGACCGTGGAGGTCGACTGGGAGCCGAAGGAAGCCCATGATTGGAAATGGATCGTCGAGATCGAACCCACCTGCACCGTCGACGGCAAGGAATACGAGGCCTGCGCCGTGTGCGGCAAGCGCAAGAACGAGAACGTGTCGCGCGTGATCAACGCCCTCGGGCACGACCCCTATTGGGCGACGCTGTATCAGCCGACCGAGACCGAGCCCGGCCTTGAGATCTATCTCTGCCGCCGCTGCGGCGACGTGCTCGACCAGCGCGAGATCCCGGCGCTGACGCCGTAAACGGAAAGACATAAAAATGACCGCCCGTCGGATGACAGGCGGTTTTGTTATGTCAGGGATTCGGATCAGTCGGCGCCGAAGGCTTCCTGCACCGCGTAATAGGCGGGCTTGGGATTGCCCTCGCCGTCCACGATGCCCCAGCCGGTCTCGACCGGGCAATCCTTCTGGCCGCAGACGTAGCAGTGGTCGGAGTCGTTCCACATATAGATGAACGCGCCGATGCACCACGACAGGCTCTTCATCTCTTTGATGAGATAGGAGAAATAGGTGGCCTGGCCCTCGGGCGTGTGCGGGACGCCGTAGATGCCGGTGCCTTCGCTGAGTTCCCGGTAGATGTGGTTGGCGTATTCGCCCTTGAAGAGCAGGTTCCACTTTTCATCGTCGGAGAGGTTCGCGTAATACTCGTCGAACTCCTCTTTGAGGTCGGGGGGAAGACGGGAGATGAAGGTATCCACGTCGTTACGCACGTCCTCTTCGGAATCGAAGCCGTAGCTCTGCAGGATCTCTTTCTTCTCGGCGGCGGTCTTGGGCTCGCCGTAGCCGATATAGCCGAACTCGGTCATGAGGACGGGCTTTTTGGTCTCGATGCGGATGAGCTTGAGGGCCGCGAGATGGACGTTGATGTTCTTGACGATGTTCTCGAACGAGCCGAAATAGAGGTCCACGCCCACGTAGTCGCAGTATTTGTGGTATTCTTTCATGAGCGGCGGGAGCTTGAGCACACCGTCGGGACCGCCGAGGTTGTAGCCGATGATGACGTCGCCGCGGATCGGATACATGGCTTCGAGCTGCACGCCGATGAAGCGCGCGGCCTCTTCAAGCGTGAAGGGCTCGGTGAAGCGGTCGACGCCCATTTCGTTGGTGATCTGGAAGCCGCTCGCGATATCGCGGAGGTCGTTCATCAGGAAAACGGCGATCTCCTGAATGCCCTTGAGGCCCTCTTCGGTGCGGCAGTCGAGGCCGTAGCCGAGGTATTTATTGGGATAGGGCGTGATCGCGAACACCTTGATGCCGTGTCTGACGTAGCGCTTCATCTCGGCCTTCCAATCCTTATAGTGCTGCGAGATGTTGCCGTTCAGGTCATAGGGGAACGGGATGTCCTCGCGGATCCAGCCGATGTTCGCGTCGAGGATCATATCGTAGTCCTCTTCGGGATGACAGACGCCGGCGATGAAGCCGCCGACCTGCTCTTTGACCTTTTTGGGGGTCTGGTCGACGGGGTTCGTGAACATGCCGAGCATGCCCGAAAGCCAGGGCGTGATCAGCGCGAGCAGAAGACCCAGAGATTTCGAAAGCCAAAGGGGCAGCTGCATAAAACGATCTCCTCTCAATATATAGATTTACAGTATAATTAAAGCACAAACAATGGGACGTGTCAACTGTAAAGCTATGAGCAAACTATGAATAAAAATCAGATATTCTATGAACCGAAATCAAATGCCGCCTGCCCGTCGCTGAGGCGTATCACGGCCGAAAACGGCTTGCCCGTTTTCGACACGAAGCCCGAGAGCTTTTCGGTCGCGCCGGACAACAGAAGGGCGCGCACCTCGGCGAAGGTGAAGGGGCGGCCGCAGAGGACAATGGGCACCGACAGGGGGCAGCCTGACTCTTTGTGCTCGCACTCAAAGCGGTAGCGCCCGCGCGTCACCTTGCCGCCGCACAGGGGGCAGACGCTGACGCTCTCGCCGTAAAAACCGGTGTAGGCGGGGCTTGCAGCGTCGTTGACCTCGCGCGTGAACACCTCGGTGATCTCGGCCTCGGCGAGCTTTACCGCCTCGTTCACGGTCATCTCGCCCCGGTAGACGCGCTTGAGCGCCTTGCCGAGCGACGAGGTCTTATATTTATCCATCGAGATCTGCATGTCGACGAGCGACTCAATGAGGAACCTGCCGCCGGGCAGGATGCGGTAGACGTCCTTTTTGAGCTCGATATACTTGCTTTTGATCGCGTTGTCGATGATGCCGGTGCGCGTGGCCTCGGTGCCGAGCTCAAGGCCCTCGAAGATCGCGCGGTATTCTTCGCGGTCGTCGTCGGTCTCGGCGGCCTTTTTCTCGTCGCGGAACGGGTTTTTGAGATAGTTGTTGAGCGTTTCGATCGTGTAGTGCTTCGGCGGCGAGGTCTCTTTTTCCTTCGGCTGAAAGTCGATATTGATCTGATCGCCGACGTTCACGTTCGGCAGCAGCTTGTCGGAGCGCGGCGAGTCGTCGAATTTCGTCCAGCCGGGGGTGAGGATCACGGTGCCCTTGACGGTGAAATCCTCGTATTTGCCGACGCGCACGGTCATTTCGGTTTTCTGCGCGACGCAATCCTCGGCGCAGAACACCATCACGAAGCGCCGGAGAACTGCCGAATAGACGAGCTTTTCGCGATCGGTCAGCTTATCGGGAGAAGGGAGCTTGTAGGTCGGCGTGAGGGCGGAGTGGGATTCGATCTTCGAGTCGTCGAAGATCGTTTTTTTATCCTTGAACACGACGGGATAGCCGAGCCCCTTCACGTTTTCGAGGATCTTTTTCACCTTGTCCTTCTCGGCGGTAGCGAGATATTCGGAGTTCGTGCGGGGATAGGTGAGGTACCCCGCCTCGTAGAGCTTCTGGACGATCGCGAGGGATTCGTCCATCGACATCTTATATTTCTTGCCGAGAAAGTTCTGGAGCTTCGAGAGCGAATAGAGCTTGCCGGGGTTGAGCGTTTCTTTTTTCGACTTTTTGTCAACTACCACGGCGCCGGCGGCGTTCATAAGAGCGGCGGCCTTTTCGGCGCGTGCGGGATTGTCGGGGCTGAACTTATATTTCGACGTGAGCGTCACCTCGACGCCGTCGGTCTCGGCGGAAGAGACCAGCGCGAGATATTTCTCGGGCGTGAAGCGCTCGATCTCAAGGTCGCGGTCGTAGATCGCCTTCACGATGGGCACGATCACCCTGCCGACGCGCAGCAGCGCCCCGGTTTTGAGCGTGGAAAAGCGCGTGAGGTTCACGCCGTAGAGCCAGTCGATGTAGGTGCGGGCGAAGCCCTCGTTCGCAAGCGGGTCGTAGGCGGAATCGGGCTGCATGTCGGACAGGGCGGCGCGGATGGTCTCGTCCGTCTGGTCCGGCAGCCAGAGGCGTTTGACGGGCTTGTCGACGCCCGCCTCGGCGATGCATTGGCGCACGATGATCTCGCCCTCGCGGTCGGCGTCGCCCGCGTTGACGATCTTGTCCACGTCGTCGCGGGAGATGAGGGCCTTGATGACCTCGAACTGCCGCTTCGCGCCCGCGTCGGTCTGCTTGTTGTCGTCCCTTTTCAGGCGATAACGGAAGGTTTCGGGATAATACGGCAGGCCCTCGAGCGTCCATTTCTTTTCGGCGGAGCCCGTGTAATCCTCGATGTCGCACAGCGAAAACAGGTGGCCGAACGCCCACGTGACGAAGCAGCCCCTGCCCTCGAAATAGCCGGAGCGTTTCGTCATCTGCCCGATCGCGCCCGCGATATTGCGCGCGAGGCTCGGTTTTTCGGCGATGATGACCGTCATGCGTTCTCACCCGCTTTCGCCTCGGCCTCGGCCTCGCGTCTGAGCTCGGCGAGGTACCTTTCGCGCGCGACGCGCTTTTTTTCGGCGCGGTTGTAGAGGATCTTTTCGTCGTGGGCGCGTTTGCGCGCGGCCTTGAAACGATTAAGGCGGCTTTGGTAGCCGCTGCGGACCGCTGCCGAATAGGCGGCGTAGACGTGATAGTTTTCGAGCCGGTCTTCGGGCGTCACAAGCCGCTCGCCGCTGAAAAAGCCGAATTCGCGCCTTAAATGCGGCGTTACGAGGGCGTAGGTGCCGATGGGCGTGAGCACGTCGCGGGGCAGCTCGGATTTGAGGTCGTCGAGCGTGCGGCACACGGCGGTCTTTTTGAAATAATAGGCGTGCAGGTGGAAAACGGTGCGCCCGAGCCCCAAAACGCTGCCGAGCAGCAGGCCGCAGACGAAGGGCACGGGCACGCCCTCTTTGCGGTCGAACTCTTCAGGCCCGACGTAAGAGAGCACGCAGAGATCCCCCCGGTGCCAGAAGAGCTCCGCCTTGCCCGGGAAGCACGAAGCGACGGCGGCGAGGTCTTCGGGCGCAACGAAGCAGCGCGGCGACACGCGCGCCGAGAGGTTCATCTTGACCGCCACGCCGACGAAGAGCCACAAAAGCTTTTCGTCCGACACGGTGACCGCGATATGGCCGTGCCACGGCACGCGGGCGATGGGCGTGACGCGCACGACGCCTTCATCCGGACGGAACTCAGCCCCGCCGGAGAGCGCCCCGATGAAGGCCGCGGCTTCACGCAGCTTTTTTTCTTTTCTGAGATCGTAGGGGATCTCGGTCGGTTCGCCAGACGCGAGCGCCGCGGCGAGCATATCCACAGCCGTGTTGAGCATGGGTCCCTCCCCGCGCCGGAAAACGGCGCGTAAAAAAGCAGATTTCGATTTTTATTTTAATATAAAACGGCGCGTTCGTCAAGATGGAACAAATAACATAAGGAAGAAAAAGGAAGAAAGGAAGCCTTTACTTGACGCGCCGGGGATGGTAAAATGAAGAAAAGGAGGCGGTTTCATGAAGATCGGGAATACGCTTAAAAAGAAGGGGCTGTGCCCCGTGTGCACCGCGAAACGGCTTATGCGCGGGGTGAAGCTCAACGACAGGGAAAACGCCCCCTGCCCCGCCGACGCGAGCCCCACGCCGCCGATGGGCTGGGCGAGCTGGAACCTGTTCGGGCGCAACGTGACGGAGGAAATCATCATAGAGACCGCCGACGCGATGAAGGCGCTGGGGCTTTCGGATTTCGGCTACAAGTATCTCAACGTGGACGACTGCTGGATGAGCTCGATGCGCGACGGAAACGGCCGATTGCAGGGCGACCTGAACGCCTTTCCGTCCGGCATCGGGGCGCTCGTGAAGGCCGTGAACGAACGCGGGCTCAAAATGGGGCTCTATACGTCGAACGGGACCTTTACGTGCGAGGACCTGCCGTCGTCGCTCTATCACGAGCGCACGGACGCCGAGACCTTTGCCGAATGGGGGATCGAGTATTTCAAATACGACTTCTGCCACAACGTGCCGATCCCAACGCGCGCGCCGGAGCTCAGGGGCATTTGGGTCGGGCGCGCCGGCGAACCGGCGTTTCTCACGCGCGGCGTCGGCGACGCGGAGCTCAGAGGGAGCGCCGAGATTCTGACGGATTCGACGCTTTCGGGCGACAGGCGCTATATCTCGGGGCTCGACACCGGGAACGGACAGATCGCGTTTTACGGGATAAACGCACCTGAGGACGGCGACTACGTGCTGACGCTCCTATTGCGCAAGGCGGGGAATTACGAAAAGTACGGCGAGATCACGGTAAACGGCGAGAACACGGTCTCACTTCGTTTTCCGCCCACGCGCGGCAAGCCGCACGACGGCAGGCTGCAGACGGCCGTGACGCTCAAAAAGGGCAATAACAGCCTGCTGATCAGGAATCCGATCGGCTCGCGCATGGATTCCGCGGCGCGGCAGTACCGCGACATGGGAAAGGAACTCCGGCGCGCCGCAGAGCTTCAGGCGGAAAAAGAGGGGCGGGACGTGAAGCCCATCTGCTTTTCGATCTGCGAGTGGGGCCTCAACCGCCCGTGGAAATGGGGCGCCTCCGCCGGGAATCTGTGGCGCACGACACCCGACATCCGCCCGACGTGGAGCAGCATCGTGGGCATCTACGAGTGGAACGTCCGGCTTTGGAAATACGCGGGCGTGGGGCATTATAACGACCCCGATATGCTCGAGGTGGGCAACGGCGACCTCACCGAAAACGAGAACCGCGCCCACTTTACGCTGTGGTGCATGATGGCGAGCCCCCTGATCCTCGGCAACGACCTGAGGAAGCTATTGGACGGCGAGGGACGCGTGAAGGCCGATGACCCGGTTTACCGGATCATCACGAACCGCGACGTGATCGCCCTCGACCGGGATACGCTCTGCGCGCCGTGCAGACGGATCTCGAAGCCCGGGCTCGTTGACGTGCTCGTGAAGCCCCTTGCGGGCGGCGACGTCGCCGTCTGCGTGTTCAACAAGGGGAAAAAGCCCGCCAAGGGCGGCTTTTCGCTCAGCGAGATCGCCGCGCTCCCCTATTCCGGGCTGCCGAAAGCGGGGAGCTACCGGCTGACGGACCTTTGGGACAAGACGGCGTTCGTGAGCGACGGCGGCCGGATCGAACGCACGGTCCCCGGCAGGGACGTATTAGTGTTCCGCGTCAGCGCGGAAAAATAAAAAAGACGCAAAAAAACGCCCGTGGATTCCACGGGCGTTTCGTTTGTTCGGAGATTATTCCGCGGCGGGCGCTTCGGCGACAGCTTCGACGGCCTCTTCGACCTTCTCGGCAGCCTCTTCGGCGACGGCTTCGACGGCCTCTTCGACGGCGGCGGGCGCTTCCTCAACGGCAGCTTCCACAGCCTCGGCAGCCTTTTCGACAGCGGCGGGCGCCTCTTCGACGGCGGCGGGCGCCTCTTCGACGGCGGCAACGGCCTCTTCGACGGCGGCGGGCGCCTCTTCGACGGTCTCTTCAGCCTTCGCTTCGGCGGCCTTGGCCTTCGCGATCATTTCGTCGATCGAAAGGACGGCGGGACCTTCTTCCACGCGGGGACGCTCTTCTCTGGGCTTTCTCTCGGGCGGGGGAAGAAGGGCCTTGATGGAGAGGGAGATCCTCTTCTTCTCAAAGTCGATATCGGTGATCTTGACCTTCACCTCGTCGCCGATGGACAGCACGTCCTGCGGCTTCTCGATGCGCTCGTTGGCGATCTGGGAGATGTGGATCAGGCCTTCCATTCTCGGGAAGATCTCGGCGAACGCGCCGAAGGTGGTCATGCGCACGATGCGCACGGTGATCTCGCTGCCGACGGGATAGTCGCGGCGCAGGATCTCCCACGGGTTATCCTCGATCTTCTTGTAGCCGAGAGAGATCTTCTTCTTCTCGGTGTCGAGACCCTTGATGTAGACCTCAACGGTGTCGCCCACGTTCACGACCTCGCTCGGATGCTTGATGCGCTTCCAGGAGAGCTCGGTGCGGTGGATCATGCCGTCAACACCGGGGGCGAGCTCGACGAACGCGCCGTAATCGGTGAGGGACTTGACGGTGCCGGTATACTTCTGGCCTTCGGCGGCCTCGGCCCAGAACTTTTCTTTGGCTTCTTTGCGCGCGGAGCGGGCTGCGTCACGGATGGAGCCCACGGCCCTGCGGCGGCGCTTGTCGATGTCGATGACGGTGAACTTGACCTCTTTGTTGAGCATGTCTTCAAGTCTGCCGTCTCTCGGCACGGTGGAAAGCGAAGCGGGCACGAAAATGCGGATGCCGTTGGAGAAGACGATGAGACCCTTGCTGATCACCTCAACAACAGTTCCCTCAAGAATCGTCCCTTCCTTGTTCGCTTCAACAATACCGTCCCAATACTTCACCGCGTCGTAACGCTTTTTGGAGAGCATGACCGTACCTTCGACGTCGTTGGTCTTCATGATGATGAGATTGAGCTCATCGCCGACCTTCAGCTCTTTCATGGGATCCGCCGTGGGATCGTCGGAATACTCGTCAAGCGGTACGTAACCGGTCTGCTTTCTGCCGATGTCAACCTGGATCTCGTTCGGTGCGATATGCATAACGGTACCAACGACTTTCTGATCGTTGTTCATGCTGCTGAGGGATTCCTCAAGAGCCTGCTCGAAGGACAGTTCTTCGGGTTCTGCAGCGACCTCGACCGGTTCCATGGTCTCGGCGGCTTCTGAGATGTTTTCAAGAATCTCGGACATTGTTTTGTTTACCTCCTTAATTGTACTATCCGGAGTGGACGCTCCGGCAGTAACTCCGATCGAACGGACGCCAGTAAAATCAATATTTTTTAGTTCTTCGGCGTTCTCGATAAGATACGTTTTCGTCTTCATAAGGCACAGGTGATACAGCTTTTGGGTGTTGGAGCTGTTGCGCCCGCCGATGACGATCATCATATCATTCTCTCCCGAGAGCTTTTCTGCCTCGGCTTGTCTGAGAGCGGTAGCGTTACATATTGTATCAAATAATTTCAGGTTTGTACAGTATTTTTTCGCAATTTTTTCGCATTTTTTAAATTCTTTTGCGTCGAAAGTCGTCTGGCTGACCATCGTGACGGGGGCATTGGACGGCAGGGCGCCGCTTTCGAGCAGGGTTTGGAGCTCTTCGGCCGACGCGACGACAAAATCGCGCGTGGAAACATAGCTCCGGATGCCCCGCACCTCGGGGTGGGAAGCGTCGCCCGCGATGAGGATGAGGTCGCCCGCGTCCGACGCTTTTTTCACGATCGCGTGGATCTTTTTGACGAAGGGGCAGGTGACGTCGGCAAAGGCGATCCCGCTTTGTTCGATCTCGTCGCTCTCATCCCGCGTGACGCCGTGGGTGCGGATGAACAGGGTGCGCCCGGCGGGGCAGTCGGCGGGCGAAGACACGACCGAAACGCCCCGGTCCTCAAGCGAGCGGATAAAACCGGGGTTATGGATGAGCGGCCCGAGCGTGCAGGCCGCTTTGCCCGCGGCGAGGTGCGCCCCGAGCAGATTGACCGCGCGGTCCACGCCGAAGCAGAAGCCGGCGGTGGACGCGAGGGTGACGCGGACCTCAGGCATCGGTATCTTCTCCGTAGGCTTCGTTCTCTTCAAGGATCTCGGCGGCTCTGAGCTTTGCCATCGCCTCGTGTGCGAGGGCGACGACGCGGGCGACCACCTCGTCGAACGGCACGCCGGTGGTGTCGACGATCACGGCGTCGTCGGCGGGCCTCAGGGGCGCGATCTCGCGGTGGGAATCCTGATAGTCCCGCTGGATGATCTCCTGCAGGAGGGTATCGAAATCCACGGGGGTGCCGCGCTGCTCGAGCTCTAAAAAGCGGCGGCGGGCGCGCTCTTCGGCCGAGGCGGTGAGAAAGATCTTGAGCCCGGCGTCGGGCAGCACCACAGTGCCGATGTCGCGGCCGTCCATGATGCAGTCGTTCTCTTTCGCGAGGGTGCGCTGCAGGTCGAACAAAAAGGCGCGCACGGCGGGCACGGCGGACACGTCGGACGCTGCCATGCTGGCCTCGGGCAGGCGGATGGCCTTCGAAACGTCCTCGCCGTCGAGATAGACGTGCTGCTCGCCCTCGACGAAGCCGAGGGTGATGGTGATCTCGGGCAAAATGGCGGCGACGCCCTCACGGTCTTTCGTGTCGAGCCCGCGGCGGAGCGCCGCGACGCCGACCGCGCGGTAGAGCGCGCCGGTATCGACGTAAATGACGCCGAGCTCGGCCGCGGCCGCGCGCGAAACGGTGCTTTTGCCGGCGCCGGAGGGGCCGTCGATCGCAATATCAAGCATAATAAAACTCCTTTCGGAAATCAGATACGGTTTTTATTCGTCCGCGGCGGCGAGCCCGGCGGCGCGCCCCGTGGCAAAGGCGATCTGCAGGTTGAAGCCGCCGGTGTAGGCGTCCACGTCGAGGACCTCGCCCGCGAAATACAGGCCGCGCACCAGTTTGCTCTGCATGGTTTTCGGGTCCACCTCGCGCACGCTCACGCCGCCCGCGGTGACGACGCCCTCTTCGACCGGGCGGGTGCCGGAGATCGGGCTTTCGAGGTGCTTCAACAGATACCCGAGGTCGAGGCGCTGCTCGCGCGTGATCTTGTTGACCTGCACCGCGGGATCGACACCGGACAGGGTGACGATGACCGGCACGAGGGACGCGGGCAGAAGGGCGCGCAGGAGGTTCGGCAGCGTTTTGTTGGGCGCGGCGGCGAACTCGCGCAGCAAACGCGCGTCGAGCTTTTTCTCGTCGAGGGCGGGCTTTAAGTCGATCGAGAGGATATACTTTTTTTCGTTCATATCCCGCACGTGGGCGGAGGCGGAGAGGATCACGGGGCCGGACACGCCGAAATGCGTGAACAGAAGCTCGCCGAAGTCGGAATAGACCTCGCGGCGGGTGTTTGCGTCGGTGACCGTGATCGCGATATTTTTGAGGCTGAGGCCCTGCGCCTTGCGCCAGAGCGTTTCGGTGAGCTCGAGCGGGACGAGGGAGGGGTGCGGCGGCACGACGGCGTGGCCCGCGTCCGCCGCGAAGCGGTAGCCGTCGCCGGTGGAGCCGGTGAGCGGGTAGCTGACGCCCCCGGTGGCGACGATGACGGCGTCGGCGGCATAAAACGTGCCGTCGGCGGTCGTGACGCCCGTGACGGCGCCGTTTTCGGTCGCGATCGATTGCACCTCGGCGCCGAAGACGCAGGTAACGCCGGTCTTTTTGAGATAGCGGGCCATGGCGTCCACGATATCGGACGCATTGTCGGACACCGGGAACACGCGGTTGCCGCGCTCGATCTTGAGCGGCACGCCGAGGTTCTCGAAGAAATCGATCGTGTCGGCGGGCATGAAGCGCGAGAACGCGCCGTAGAGAAAGCGCGCGTTGCCGGGCACGTTGTCGAGCAGCTCGTTGAGGCTCGACAGGGCGTTCGTGACGTTGCAGCGCCCCTTGCCCGTGATCATGAGCTTGCGCCCGACCTTTTGATTCTTTTCAAGCAGCGTGACGGCGCATCCCTTCGCGGCGGCCGCGCCCGCGGCCATCATGCCTGCGGGGCCCGCGCCGATCACGACGACCCTGTTTGCCATAGGCATCTCTCCTGACGGAAAAGATTGTAGCATATCGGTTCGCCTTTTACAAGAGGAAAAGAAAAATTGCCGCCGGACGACTAAACCGGCGAAAGCGGCAAATACTATCGGCAGAACGACCGAGGAGGGATCTGAGATGACCGTGAGACGCGGCGACATCTATTTCGCGGACCTGAGCCCCGTGGTGGGCAGCGAGCAGGGCGGCGTGCGGCCCGTACTTATCATCCAGAACGACATGGGCAACCGCTACTCCCCCACCGTGATCGCGGCGGCGATCACGAGCAAGACGGACAAGGCCGACCTGCCGACGCATATCAGGGTAAGCTCCCTGTCGTCGGGGCTGACGCAGGATTCGGTGGTGCTGTTGGAGCAGATCCGCACCATCGACAAGCGCAGGCTCCGCGAGCACATGGGCGCGCTTTCGAAGACGGACATGCAGCGCGTGAACGACGCGATCGAAGTCAGCTTCGGGCTGTGAAAAACCGGCAGCCACGAGATGTGGCTGCCGGTGTGTTATATTTGACAGATCGGCGGTCAGTCGATGACCGTGACGGTCACGTTCGTGCGGTACGCTGCCGCCTCGAAATCCGCCTCGTAATCGGACGAGATCTCATATTTGCCGTCGCGGCAGTCGGCGAGGAACGCCTCGTACTGCGCGCGGGTGAAGGTGTTCATGCGCCAGACCTTCGTCGGCAGGCAGACGCCGCCCTCTTCAACGCCGACGACCATGCCGCTCTCCGCGTAGTCGGCGGCCTTGCCCTCATAGCAGAGCTTGAGGGCGCTCTGGACCGCGCCGCAGAAATCCTTGCAGGCAGCAGTCATGAAACACTCGTAGTTATTCACGAAATCGGCGGAGTCGCAGCCGATCACGAGCTTATCCGCCGCTTCGGCCGCCGCGCGGATGGACTCCACGATGCCGCCGCCGCAGCTCATGATCGCCTCGGTGCCGCCCGCATACAATTCGCCGGCGAGCGCCTCGATCTCGGGGGATGCGCTGAAAAAGGCGTATTTCGTGGTGTATTTGAGTTCAACGGTGACGCCGAGCTCCTTCGCCGCGGCGTTGATGCCCTGCAGGTAGCCGAAGCCGTAGCGGTTGACGCCCGGGGACATTCCGCCGCCGCCGCCGTAAAAGCCGAGCTTCGTGAGGCCTTCTTTCACGGCTGCGTAGCCCGCGAGGAAGCCCGCGTGGTCCTCTTTGAAGGTCACGGGCAGCACGTTTTCGATCAGCGAGCCGTCACCGTCCGCGAGGGTGTAGCCGTCCATGAAGATGAACTGCACGTCCGGGTGCGCGGGGGCGACCTCGTTCAGGGCGACGTCGAACATAAAGCCCGCGACGACCACGATCTTCGCGCCGTTTTCGATTGCGGCGTTCAGCGCGGCGATATAGTCCGCGTCGTAAGCCTCCTCCGCGTTCTGCGGGATATAGTATTTGTAGGTTTTTCCGTTTTCGGAAGAAAAGCGCTTGACGCCGTTCCACGCGTCTTCGTTGAAGCCGTGATCCTTCACCTCAGCGGAATCGGAGACGTAGGCGATCTCGTAGACGCCGGTTTCGGACGCCGGTTCGTCGGGAATGGCGTCGTAGTCGAACCCTTCGTCGTAGGGCTCGGGTTCTTCCTCGGCAGGGGGCAGCTCCTCGAGGCCCACGGCGGCCCTGAGGATCAGGCGCGCGTCGGAGGCGGTGATCTTGTCGTCGCGGTCCGCGTCGGCAAGCTTTGTCTGCTCCGCGGTGAGCGTTTCAAGGTCCACGGCGGCGCGAAGCGCAAGGCGCGCGTCGGAGGCGGTCACCTTGCCGTCGCCGTCGATATCGCCGGCAAGCGCCGCCAGAGCGGCGGACGTGAGACTCAGGCACATGAGCGCCGCCAAAAGCAGCGCAAAGATCCGTTTTTTCATAATACGTTCCTCCCGTTTTTTGTTGGTTTCAGTGTAGCACGAAATGCGCAGGCTGTCAAGCGGCGGGGCGGGCGAAAAAAGTCTTTACTTTTCCCTTTCGGCATTGTATAATGAAAAAGATGAGAATCATCAATTTTCGAAGGGAGACATACGTTATGAAAAAATGGAAATGCCTTATCTGCGGCGAGATCGTGGAGAGCGATACCCGCCCCGAGCAGTGCCCGCTTTGCAAAGCGCCCGGCGAGAAGTTCGTGGAGCTCGTTGAGACCGAAGAGCTGACCTGGGCCGCCGAGCACGTGCTGGGCGTCGGCAAGGACGCGCCCGAAGACATCATCGAGGGCCTTCGCTCCAACTTCCAGGGCGAATGCACCGAGGTGGGCATGTATCTCGCCATGACGAGAGTGGCCTATCGCGAGGGCTATGCCGAGATCGGCGCCTATTGGGAGAAGGCCGCGCTTGAAGAGGCCGAGCACGCCGCGAAATTCGCGGAGCTTTTGGGCGAGGTGCTGACCGATTCCACCAAGAAAAACCTTGAGATGCGCGTCGCCGCCGAGAACGGCGCCACCGCCGGCAAGTTCGAGCTCGCCAAGAAGGCGAAGGCCCTGAACCTTGACGCCATCCACGACACCGTGCACGAGATGGCCCGCGATGAAGCGAGACACGGCAAGGCATTCAAGGGCCTGCTTGACAGATATTTCGGAAAATAAAAAAGGGAGGTAAGTCAAATGGCACTCAATTTTAATAAAGACTCTGCTTTTAACCTCAAACAGATTCCTCTCGATAGTGTCAGAGGGGAATTAAATGGTTTGTTAATCCGTGATGAACAGTGCGTTATGGCTTTCCAAACTATGCGGGATCAGTTGGTTTTTACGAACAAACGTATTATTTCCATTGACGTTCAGGGAATCACAGGCAAAAGGAAATCCTTTGCATCTATGCCATACTCCAAGATCCAGTATTTTTCAATTCAGACTGCCGGATTCGCAGAGATTTTCCCCGATTCTGAACTGTATATTATGTTCAGCAACGGTGCCACAGCCTCTTTCGAATTCAAGGGAAATGTTGATATTGGTCAAATCGGAAGAATGATTTCTGAATTCGTTCTGTAATGAATTCAAGAAAAGCTGAAGGAATAATCTGTCGAGTTACGCGCAGAGAAAGCAGTAAACCTATTCTTTTAGCTTAATTCTCTACTGTTTCAGCAGGACAGTGGTAAAAAGGGCATCAAAAAAAGAGAAGCAGTTCATCGCGAGCTGCTTTTCGTTTTTCAGAAAACATAAGAGTGGAATATGCCACGCGTTTACCAAGGTTTTTCGAGTTCATAAATAATGCGCTTCACAAAAATCCGGCGAAATTTGCGGCAAGGGCTTTTTTTTCTTGCAAAAGCGTTTCCGGTGCGGTATAATGAAAACGAAATCAAAAGAAAGGATGACGAATATGGATATTAAAGAAATGATCACTTCGCTCGTGCAGAAGATCACCGGCGACGGCAAGCTGCTGGAGAAGTTCAAGAAGGACCCGCTTGCCACGATCAAGGGGCTTGTGGGCGACAAGTTCTCGGGCGATCAGCTTTCGGCCATCGTGGAAGGCGTGAAGGCAAAGATCAACCTCGACAACGCCTCGGGTCTGCTCGGCAAAGCCGGCGACGCCCTCGGCGGCCTGCTCGGCAAGAAATAATAATTCTGCAACAAAAAAACGCCTTCGCGAGAAGGCGTTTTTTATGTTTATAAGGCGTTTTTTGTTGCGAAGCCTCTCTCAAGGTCACATATAGCTGGCAAGAGAACCGAGCGCCGCGCCGAAAACGAGCCAGACGATCACGCCGAGGATGACGGAGACCAGCAGGGCGCAGAAATAGCCCCGCGCGTGGTTGCGGCGGTTGATGTTGCCGTCGCTGAGCGCGAACACGATGAGGAAAATGAAGCCGATCAGCGGGATCGAATAGAGCAGCGTGTAGCCGAGATACGCCCACGGAGAGAGCGGACGGTATTCATACGGGATCTGGGTCGGCGTGGTGTAGACGCTCACACTGGGCGCGGCCCGGTATTGGCCGGCCTGCGCGTAAGGCGCGGGCTGGGACTGGTAATAAGCGCCGGCGTTGTTGAAGCTGCTGCCGCAGCTCTGGCAATAGGGGGCGGAATCGGCGTTGGGCGCGCCGCAGGTTGCGCAATTCTTCATGAGGCTCATCCTTTCTCTTGTTGCCGGGCGGTGAGCCGCGGCTTCTGCCTTAAAGGATAGCACGCGGAAAGCGCGTTTGCAAGAAAAGGAACGAAACTGTAACTTATTGTAAAAAACGGGGGCGCGGTCAGCCCCCGAACAGCGCGCCGAAGAAAGCGGGCAGGTCGTCGGCATAGACGAGAGACTCCGGCTCGCCGTGCCACACGCGCTCGGTGCCGGACGAGGCAAGACCGAGGCCGAGCCAGAGAAAAAAGCCCGCCGTGAGCAGGATCTGCAAAATGAGATAGAAGGTCAGAAAGCGTTTCACGCGCGCTCCCCTTTCACTTAGGTTTCGGCGGAAGAGATCACGTCCGACAGCGCCTGCCCGATCATCCGCCCCGCGAGCACCGCCTCGGCGAGCGTGTTGGTGTCGCTGCCGAATTCGAGCAGCAGGGAGTTCGGCGTGAGATCCATATTGTAGCGGCGCCGGCAGAAAAACACCGGCCGCATGAGCCCCGGGTAGCGCGCTTCGGCCGCGTTTTGCAGGGCGAGCGCGAAGCGCAGATTCTCCTGCCAATTCGGGAAGGACGTCACATCGCCCTCTTCGGCGCCCGTGATGATCATGACCTGCGCGGCCTTTGCGCCGTCGATCACGGCGGTAGGCTTGATGGCGGAGGAAGAATTGTTGTAAGTGGCGTCGCGGTGGACGTCGAGCGTGATGAGGATAGTCGGGTATTCGCGGAGATACGCTTCCACCGCCTCGCGCGAGCGGGCGTAGGCGCCGGTGTAGACGTCGTCGTAAACCGCCGTATCGTGGATCACGCCGATCCCGTTTTGTTCGAGCACGGCGGCAAGCTCGCTGCCGACGCGCACCACGCTTTCGTCCGGCGAGAGCGAACGCGACGCCTCATTGCCGTAGAAATAGCCGGTGGCCGCGCCGAGATACGCCTCGCTCGTGTGCGTGTGGAAGATGAGCACCGTGGGGGCGCTTTTGTTTTCGACCTCGAGGGCGGGGCCCTCTTCGATGAGCGCGGCGAAATCGGGGTCCTGCTCGTACGTGGCGTTTTTGACGCGCACCGCGCCCACGGCGTCGGTGGCGCCCTGGTCGCGGTAGAAGATCTCCTGCACCGTGCCGACGGGTTCGGCCGAGGCGTAGGCCGCCTTCGCTTCGCGCTCCTTTTCGAGCACGTCGGCGGGCGTATCAAAGAGGCTGTCCGGCGACGGAACAAAGGCGGAGGCGGGCGCGGACGAGGGCGCGGCAGACGGCGCGGGGGCGTCCGTTGCCGCCGGGGCGGACGGGACGGTCGTCGGCTCGCCGGAAGAGCGGGCCTTGTCCGCCGTGAAAAGAAAAACGAGCGTCGCGAGCAGCATCAGCGCCGAGAGCAGAAGCTCGCGGGCGGAGCAAAAGCGTTTCATAGCATCACCGCGTTATTCTATGCGCCGCGGCGGCTGGGTATGCTGGCGGTCATGCGAGGGACAGCAGCTCTTCGGGCGTGAGCGACGGCTGCAGCGCGAGATTGACCGCGAGCGAGAGAAAGCGCGCCGCAGAGTCGATCACGGCGTCGATATCGCGCGGGGTGACCATCATCGAGGCGAAGGGGCTGTCCGTGCCGGCGGGGGCCGTGCCGACGTCCCCGGCGAGGGTGAGGGCGTCCACGACCGTGGGCACGCCCACGGCGATGACCGGCACGCCGAGGGTCTTTTCACTCAGCGCCTTTCGCGCGTTGCCCACGCCCGCCCCGGGCTCGACGCCGGCGGAGCTCAGCTGCACGTTGTTGCCGAGGCGCGTGACACTCCCCGCCGCGAGGGCGTCGACGGCGATCACGGCGGCGGGAGCGAACGAGCGCACCACGCCCTTGACGATCTCGGACGCCTCGAGCCCCGTTTTGCCGCTCACCCCGGGCGTGAGCGCCGCGACAGAACGAAGCGAGGGCAGCTTTTCGAGGGCGTCCGGCGGCAGGTGGGCGGTGGCGAGCACCCCGGCGGCGGTCTTGGGACCGAGGGCGTCGGGCGTGACGGCGAGGTTGCCGAGCCCCACCACGAGCACGCGTCCCCTGTCGGGCAGAAGAGAAGTCAATAGGTCTGCAAGACGCCGCGTCTTTTCGCCGGTGAGGGACGATACGTCCGGGAAGGCGTCCGTTTCGAAGGTATAATAGACGCCCTCGGGCTTGCCGAGCGCCCTGCCGGCGGCAGGCGTTCTGACCGTGATCTTCGTGGTTTTGCAGCCGTCGCCCGCCTCTTCACAAACGTCGACGCCCGCGCGTTCGGCCTGCCCGAGAGAAGCGTAGCGTTCGATCGCCATATCCGTGCGCATACTCAGTCACTCCTTTCGCCTTATTGTGCGCTTAAAAGCGGAAAATAATCGAAAAAGAAACGAAATATTGTTTCAAAAGGGCTTGCAATTTAAACCGATTGATGATATGATAACAGAGAATATGAGTAATAAAAGGAGGTGGACCCCATGCCCAATATCAAATCCGCGAAGAAGCGCGTTCTCGTGAACAAGACGAAGCACGACAGAAACAAGTCTCAGAATTCCGCGCTGAAGACCGCGATCAAAAAGGCGAACGCCGCCGTGGAAAACGGCGATGCAGATAAAGAAGCCGCCGTGAAGGCCGCCCAGGCCAAGATCGACCGCGCCGTCGCGAAGGGCCTTATTCACAAGAATAACGCCGCGCACAAGAAGAGCGCTCTCGCCCTGAAGCTCAACAAATCCGACAACGCGTAACTTCTTTTCGAACGAACAGCGCCGTTATGACCCGAACGGCGCCCAAAAAACCGAAACGCACGGATGAACGGACCGTGTTCAACCGTTCACCCGCATTTTTTGAAAGGACGGTATACCCGCATGAATATTTCGAAAATCACCAAGATCCTGAAGATCGTTGGAATCATCATTGCCGTTGCCGCTGCGATCGCCGGTATTTGCGTTCTGGTGAAAAAGCTCGCCGCGAAGAAGCAGGAAGCGCTTGCCGAGCACCCCGAAGAGGAAGAGCTCCTTTCCGAAAACGTGGAAGAGGCAAAGGAAGAGTTTTCCGCCGAGGTCGTCGACTGAGAGCATTCGGTCATTCATTTGAATAAATGAAATGAATGAAATGGGGCACCTGATGATCAGAGGCCCTTTTCATTTTCCGTACGGCGCGTTAGATTCCCGCGCCGATATAAAGGAGGCGAAGCGATGAAAGCCCTTCAGATCGACCGCTGCTTCGCGCGGCGGGTCCGCTTTTACGACAAAAACGACCCCGCGGTGCCCGAAGCCCTGTCCGGCGCGCCGACCCCGCCGGATCTTGCCGGGATCGCCTGCCCGCTGCCCGCGCGGCGGCGGGACTATACCTGCATGGCGAAGACCGGCCGCGCCGTCTGGCTCGGTGCGGACAACGGCGTGACCCGCTATGAGGAGACGCCCGCCCGCGAAGTTGACCGGGTAACGTATTTCTCCGCCCTGCGGGAGCTGCCGGACAACCGCGTGCTGAATCTCATTGCGGATGAAACGGCAGACGACGCGGTGTGGGTGCTGACCGAAACGGGCGCAACCCGCATCCGGACGGAATACGTCACCGCCGAGCAGAAGGCGGAAGAGCTGACGCGCGAGACGCTTTCATACGTTTCGCGGCGCGGCATGGTGAGCCAGCGCGAGCTGACCGCCGCCCGCGACCCGGCAAGCGCCGTCAACTACGGGCACTCGGACAACTCCGGCACCTTCACCGCGGCCTTCGCGGTGGGGGAACTCTGTAAATACGCGTGGTACAAGCGCACGCTCGGCGCGGACAACGAAAAGACCGTCGCCGCGAAAAAGAGCGCCGTGAGAAGCCTCGAGGCGTGCCTGCTCTTATGCTATATCCCCTGCCGAGGCGACGGCTTTGTGGCGCGCACGTATCTCGCGCCGCACGAGCCGATTCCGGAGGACGGGCTGTTTTACCGCATCGAAAACGGCAAGGCCACCTGCGTGGACCTGCCGTTCGCCAGAGAACGCGGGATCGCGGGCAAGACGGTCGACGCCTCCGCCCCCATCCCGGAGCGGCTGACGAAGCTGTTCACGGACGAGGGGCACACGCTCGACGGCCTCGTTTATAAAGGCGACACGAGCTCGGACGAGATCACGCACCATTTTCTGCTGTTCTATTTCGCGCATAAGATCCTCGGGGACGAGGAGCCCGAGCTCGATGCGTTGGTGAAGGACCGCGCCGAGGCGATCCTCGATCACATTCTGTCGCACGGCTGCACGATGTGCGAGTGCGACGGCCGCCCCACCACGTGGGCGAGATGGGATATCCCCTATTTCCACACGCCGATCGGCTGGTCCGACGCGTGCCTCAACTCCGCGGAGCTTCTGATGTATCACAAGGTCGCGATGTTCGTGACCGGCAAGACCGAAAAGTACGCGGATTCATATTGGAAGCTCGCGATCGACGACGGCTACGCCGCCCTGACCGCGAAGCATGAGGCAAGGTTTTTCCTCTCGTCGCTGACTTCGGGGCGCGAAGAGGTGGAAGAGCTGATGTACGGCGACAACGCCCTCGCGACCTGCGCCTACTGGCTGCTCGTGACGCTCGAGGACGACGAGAACCTGAAGGCGATCTATAAAAACGGCTACCGAGGCTGGGACCTCACGTTCCGGCGCGAGCACAACCCGTTTTACGATTTCCCGTACGCATTGTGCTTCCCGGACGCGGAACTCGACAGAGACAAGCTCACAGACTGGTTCCGCCGCACCGACGTGACGCGCCTTGCGTGCAGCGTGAGCGTGAGCGAGCGCAAGGACGTGCCCAAACGCATCCGCATGAGTGGCGAGGAGGAGACGAGCTGCCTTCTGATGCCCGACGAGCGTGCCGTGAGCAAATACGACCGCAATCCCTTCGCTTATCTCAATACGCATAACGACCGGGGCGAGTATCTCGTGGAGAGCTGCTACGTGTATACCTGCGCCTACTGGCTCGGCAAATATTTCGGCCTGATCGCCGACGGGGAGGGAGAAGCATGAAAGGCATTCGACTGATCGACGTGAACCGCGTGGCCGACTGCATGCCCGACGCGCCGCGCACGGATTTCGCGTTCGCGGACTGCGTGTATCCGCGTTTTATCCAGGTGCTGCGCAAACTCGGAAAAACGGGCGTGCTGTTCACCGACCCGCTCGCCGACCCCGGCGAGGACCTGCCGCGGCTTTGCATCCTTGAGGACATCGACTGCTCGAAGGTGCTCGCCTACCGCAGTTCCCTGCCCGTGATCCGCAGCCGGTTCGACGCCCTGCCGCTCATCCGCCGCGCGCGCGAAGAAGCCGAGGACGCGGAATATCCCGTGATCCTTTTCTATGCCGAGGCGCTGCTGGAGGACGACGGCGGTATGCCGTTTCTGCGCGGCGTGGCGGACGGCGACGCGGACGTGCGCTTCTCGGACCCGGACGGGTATTTCAGGGAGCTGACGGAGATCATGCCCGACCTGCCGCTCGTGCGGCTCGACCCGAAGAAAAAATACGCCGTGCCTGCTTCGGCGCCGGACGCGATCCGCCTCGACGACGAGGGGCCGACGACGTTTCTGCCTGCCGAGAACATCATGTACGGGCCGTATCTCCCCTATACCGTCAGCGCGCCGAACGTGCGCCCGTCCATACTGTCAAAGGTGCAGCTCTCGGAGGGCAGGACGCTGCTGATCCTCATTGAGACCGAGGGAAAAGAGACCGAATGCGACGTAATTTGCGAAGCGCAGGATTTCGCGTTCAGGGCCCTGTTTGCGCCGTATGAAATGAAGGTGTTCAGCGTGGACACCGCCACCGGGCGCGTGACCGAGACGGACCTCAGGGACGTGCCGGAAGAATAACATAAACAAAAAAAGAGCTGCCGCAGGGACACCCCTGCGGCAGCTTTTTGCGTATGCGGGTTTTCAGATCTTGATGCGGTCGAGGTTTTCCATGCAGGATTTCTCTTCGCCGGCCTCGATAGCCTTGATGAAATCGTAGATCTGCTGGTTGACGGGCGTGGGCACGCCGGCCTTTTTGCCCTGCTCGATGATGTAGCCGTTGAAGATGTCGATCTCGGTCTTCTCGCCGCGGTCGAGCGCCTGCAACGTGGAGGGGCGCACGTCGCCGAAGCGCTTGCCGACCACGCCGGTGACGGCGGCGCAGACCTTTTTGAACCACTTGGCTTCGCTCAGGATCAGAAGGTTATAGTTGAGGACCTTGGCGTAGGGCGGGACGTGCATGCCGAGCTTTTTGGCCACGAACGTGCCCTCGCGCGCGATCTCGAGGAAGATCGCTTTGGCCTTGTCGGACTTCATCATCACGCCCACGGTCTGGCCGGTGAGCGGCGCGATGGAGTTGATGCAGGAGTTGACGATCAGCTTCGAATAGAGGTATTCGTCGATGTTCTTGACGGCCTTGGTGGGCAGCAGATTGTTGTAGATCGAAGCGAGCTCGGCGATCTGCTGGTCCATGCGGCCGTTGAGGCGGCCGATCTTGAGCTCGCCGGAGGACGTGACGTTGATCACGCCGTCGGGCTGCAGGGTGGCGCCGAAGCCGATCATGCAGCCGACCGTGCGGTTCTTGCCCACGACCTCGGCAAGGCGGCCGGTGCAGATGCCGTTCTGCATCGACACGAACAGGCCGTTCTCCTTCACCACGGGCAGGTAGGCTCTCGCCACGGCCTGCAGGGCGAAAAACTTGGTGGCGATGATGCACACGTCGTAAAGCGTGTCGATCTCGGAAACGTCGGTATACACCGTCAGCTTCTGGCAGTGGTCGCCGAGCGCGCCCGTAAGCTTGAGGCCCTCGGTGCGGATCTTTTCGGCGCGTTCTTTGTTCGCCTCGGCGATCTCGATGTCAACGCCGTGCTCTTTGAGCATCACGGCGGTGGTGCCGCCGATGGAACCGGCGCCGACCAGCAAAATCTTCATACTCTTTTCTCTCCTTCTTTTTTAATCGCAAGGGTTTGTTTGTTAATACGCGACGCCCCACATCACCATGTGCTTCGCGGGTTTGCCGCAGCACACGCAGACGTCGGAAAGCTGCTCCTGCGCGAAGGGGATGCAGCGCGAGCCGACGCCCGTGAGCTCCTTGACCTTGTCTTCGCATGCCTCTTCGCCGCACCACATGGCCTCGACGAAGCCGTCGCCGTGCGCGGAAAGGTTTTCTTTGATCTCGTCGATCGACGTGCAGCGGTAGGTGCGGTTCTCCATGTTGGCCTTTGCCTTGTCGTAAAGGCCCTGACCGACGGCGTCGAGCAGACGCGCGACTTCGTTTTCGAGGTCGTCGAGCGACACGAAAGTCTTTTCGCGGTTGTCGCGGCGCACGAGCACGCACTGGTTGTTTTCGATATCCTTGGGGCCGATCTCGAGACGGAGCGGCACGCCCTTCATCTCGTATTCGGAGAACTTCCAGCCCGGGGAGTTATCGGAGTAATCGGCCTTCACGCGGAAGCACTTTTTAAGGCGAGAAACAAGCTCTTCGGCCTTTTCGCGCACGCCGGGCTTATGCATGGCGATGGGGATCACGACGACCTGCGTCGGCGCGACCTTCGGCGGGAGCACGAGGCCGTTGTTGTCGCCGTGCGACATGATGATTGCGCCGATGAGGCGCGTGGTGACGCCCCAGGAGGTCTGGTGGACGTATTGGAGCTTATTCTCGCGGTCGGCGAACTGGATGCCGAACGCGCGGGCGAACCCATCGCCGAAATAGTGGGAGGTGCCCGCCTGCAGGGCCTTGCCGTCGTGCATCAGCGCCTCGATGGCATAGGTGGCCTCGGCGCCGGCGAACTTGTCGCTTTCGGTCTTTCTGCCCTTGACGACGGGCATGTTGAGCACGTTTTCGCAGAAATCGGCGTAGACCTCGAGCATCTGCTCGGTCTCTTTGACGGCCTCTTCGGCGGTCTCGTGGATCGTGTGCCCCTCCTGCCACAGGAACTCGCGGGTGCGAAGGAAGGGACGCGTGGTCTTCTCCCACCGCACGACCGAGCACCACTGGTTATAGAGCTTGGGCAGGTCGCGCCAGGAGTGTACGGCGTTGGCATAGTGCTCGCAGAACAGCGTTTCGCTGGTGGGGCGCACGCACAGCCTCTCCTGCAGCGGCTCGCTGCCGCCGTGGGTGACCCACGCCACCTCGGGCGCGAAGCCCTCGACGTGGTCCTTTTCTTTCTGCAGAAGGGATTCGGGGATGAACATCGGCATGTAGACGTTCTCGTGGCCGAGCTCTTTGAAGCGCTCGTCGAGCTGCTTCTGGATGAGCTCCCAGATCGCGTAGCCGTAGGGCTTGATGACCATGCAGCCCTTGACGCCGGAGTAGTCCACGAGGTCGGCCTTGATGACGACGTCGGTATACCACTTGGCGAAATCCTCTTCCATCGAGGTGATGGCGTCCACCATTTTTTTGTTATTGTCAGCCATAGGAAAAACCTCTCTATAAACCAAAAACGGGGATACAAGGCGCCCTCACTTAGGGATTTATATGCCGCAGCGGCGCACTTATTTGTGAAATACTTCGTTGCAGGGGTCGGATATCCGTCAGGATCATCCGACCCCTGCGCCTTGTCTTTCGCAAAAACTGCATCCGCTGCGGTGCGATGCAGTTTTCTCGCCGGCTATTTTTTGTTCGAACAATCTGAACGGCAGGGGATAATCCTGGCGGATATCCCCTGCCGGGCAGGCAGTTCGGGCGGAAAAGAGCGGCGAAAAACCATGTAAATCCCTAAGTGAGGGCGCCTAAATCCCCGTGATATTGGTTTTTGCTTATTTGTTCTTGAACATATTGAAGATATCGGAGATATCGTCGTCGAGCGAATTTTCTTCTTTCTGGGGCTTGGCCTGAGGCATCTGGACGATGACCGGCTCTTCCTTCTTCTCCTGCGGGCGGGGGTTGTTGCTGGTGCCGAAGCCCGTGGCGATGACGGTGACGACGATCTCGTCGTCGAGCTGCGGATCGGTGGTGACGCCGAAGATGATGTTCGCGTCGTCGGACGCGGCGTTCTTCACGATCGTGGCGGCGGTGTCGACGTCGTCCAGCGTGATGTCGGCGGAGCCGGCGATCAGGATGATCACGCCCTTGGCGCCCTGGATGGTGGTCTCAAGCAGCGGGCTGGAGATCGCGGCGTTGGCGGCAGCCTCGGCCTTTTCTTTGCCCTGCGCTCTGCCCACGCCCATATGCGCGTGGCCCGCGTCCTTCATGACGGAGGTGACGTCGGCGAAGTCGAGGTTGATGATGCCGGGGATCTTGATGAGCTCGGCGATCGACTTGACGCCCTGACGGAGCACGTCGTCGGCGACCGAGAAAGCGTTGAGCAGGGTGATCTTTTGATCGGAGACGAGCTTCAGACGCTCGTTCGGGATCACGATGAGGCTGTCGACGTGCTGGGCGAGCTCGGCGATGCCGGCCTCGGCCTGCTGCATGCGGCGCTTGCCCTCGAACTCGAAGGGCTTGGACACGATGCCCACGGTAAGGATGCCCTTATCTTTGGCGAGCTGCGCGATCACGGGAGCCGCGCCCGTGCCGGTGCCGCCGCCCATGCCGGCGGTGATGAACACCATGTCGGTGCCCTGCAGCACTTCGTTGATGACCTCGAGGCTCTCTTCGGCGGCGCGCTTGCCGATGGCGGGATCGCCGCCGGCGCCCTGCCCGAAGGTGGCCTTTTCGCCGATCTGGATCTTGGTGGGGGCCTTGGACCCGATCAGGATCTGCTTATCGGTGTTCACGGCGATGAACTCAACGCCCTGCACGCCCGAATCGACCATGCGGTTGACGGCGTTTCCGCCGCCGCCGCCCACGCCGACGACTTTGATCTGGGTCACAAGATCATATTCAGTAGACATTTCAAATCCCATATTTTTATCCTCCGAACCGATATTTTACGTATTTTATTTGATTGTCCCGTTTAGTTTATCACACATTATACGAAATTTCAAGTATAAAATAGATATTTATTTTTCTTTTTCAGCGCGGGAGCGGCGCCCGGCGGTTTTCTTTACCAGTCCTCGTCCTCGTCTTCGTCGTCATAGTCGTAATCGTAGTCGTCATCATAATCGTAATCGTAATCGTCATCGTCGTAGTCGTAGTCATAATCGTAGTCGTCATCGTAATCGTCGTCCGCGCCGTCTTCGCCGGTCTGTTCGCCGTTTTCGGCCGCCTCGTAGGAGGCGCGCTCCTCAGGCGTGAGCGACTCGAGGAATTTCGCCCTTCGCGCGGCCTCTTTCGAGGCTTCGATCGCGTTCTGGCTGCGCACGATGGCCTTGTTGCCGTAGGTGAGGTCCACGACCTGCTTGGGGGCGTTGGCGCCGTTCTTTTTGAGCACGTCTTCGATCGTGGCCCTGCCGAAATCGAGCTTATCTTTGATCTTCGAAAGGCTGCCGAAGCGGACGTTGATGAAGAAGTTCACCTCCACCACAACGTCGGTCAGGTCGTTGAGGTCGTAGGCCGTGACGTTCGTGAAGCCGTGCGCCTCGAACGCCGACACGAGATCGGTGAGGTGGCCGAGGAACTCGTCGTCCTCGAAGCTTACAGTCTGGCCGGGTACGGCCTCGGTGACGTTGGAGCCGTAGACGACGGCCGTGTAGTCCGCGATGCGCGAAACGCCCGTCTGCAGCACCTTGCCCTCGGAATTGAGCAGCACGTAGCCGCCGCCGGTCTCGACCGCGAGGGTGGCCTTCGTGTATTCCACCGTGATGACGACTTCGTCGGGGATGTGGCGTTTGACGGTCACCTTGCCGATATAGGGCAGCGCCTTTTTGATGCGAGCCGCGACAGCGTCGCCGTTGAGGAGCAGCAGGCTTTCGTCCTCCTTGATCCCGGCGGCGGCCTCGATCTCGGCGTTCGAATAGCGGATCGCCTCGTTCACGACGGTGACCTTTTTCGCCTTGAAGAAGAAAATGGAAAACACCGCCCCGATGATCAGGATGAGGAGCATGAGCAGCAGGCCGAGCCGGATCTCGGCACGGCGTTTTTTCTGCTTGCGGCGGTCGGCGCCGCTTTTCATGCGTTCGGTTTTCGTGCGCTCGACGTTATTATCGTTTTTCTTTTCCCGTTTCATTCAGTCCATCCTTCTGATATCGGCCCCGAGGGCGCCGAGCGTTGTTTCAATGTGTTCATAGCCTCTGTCGATGAGGCGCGCGCCGGAAACGCGGCTCTCCCCTGCCGCCGCAAGCGCGGCGAGCACGAGGGCCGCCCCGCCCCTGAGGTCGGGCGATTCGGCGCACGCGGGATGATACCGATCCACCCCTTCGATCACGGCGGTGCGCGCGTCGGTGCGGATCTTCGCGCCGAAGCGCGTGAGCTCCGCGACGTATTTATAGCGGCTTTCGAAGATCGTTTCGATCATCACGGACGTGCCTTTGCTGAGGCCCAGCATCGCCGTGAACGGCGCCTGGATATCGGTGGGAAAGCCGGGGTAAGGCATCGTGCGCACGGTTCCGACGGAAGTCGGGCGTTTCGCCGCGGTGACGGCGACGCTCGTTTCGTCGGTCAGTATCCTGCAGCCGGTGCGCTCAAGCAGCTCCGGCACGGGACCGAGGTGCCCCGGGATGAGGTCGGTGACCCGCACGCTCCCGCCCGTGATCGCGCCCGCGAGCAAGAAAGTGGCGGCGGCGATGCGGTCGGGGATGATCTTATGGCGGGTCGGCCGCAGACGCGTAACGCCGCGGATACGGACCGAGGAGCCGCCCGCGCCGCGCACGTCGGCGCCCATGGCGTTGAGAAAATCGGCGAGATCGCTGATCTCGGGTTCGCGCGCCGCGTTTTCGATGTTCGTTTCGCCCTTGGCGAGCACGGCCGCGAGCATGGCGTTTTCGGTCGCGCCGACGCTCGGGAACGAGAGGTGGAGCGTGGCGCCCGTAAGCCCCGACGGGGCTTCGCAGCGGATGACGCCCGCCTCGTGCGTGATTTTGGCTCCGAGGCGTTCGATGGCGTAGAGATGCAGATCGACGGGCCTTTGCCCGATCTCGCACCCACCGGGCGCCGAGATCTCGGCACGGCCGGTGCGCGACAGCAGCGCACCGAGGAAGATGAAGGACGAGCGCATCTCGCGCATCAATTCTTCTGGCACGGCGCCTGCAATTTCGCCGCCGGCGTCGACGCTCAGTTCGTTTCCGCGCAGGGTGCAAATTGCGCCGAGGTGCCTGAGGATCCGGACGCTGCTTTCGACGTCCGCGATCGCGGGCACGCCTTCGATCACCGTTTCGCCGGGCACGAGCAGGCTCGCGGCCAGCACCGGCAGGGCGCTGTTTTTCGCGCCGGGACATCTGAGCTCCCCGTAAAGCGGCCTGCCGCCGCGGATGAGCAACGTGTTCATTCGATCAGCCCTTTCATAGCGTTCGGTGTATTCTATGAAAGGGGGCAAGGCCGGGTGAAAGTCAGATCAGCGCGAGGATTTGTTCGAGGATACGCTCTTTGGCGTCGGTGACCGCCATGTTGCGCGCGTTCAGTCCGATCGTTCTGAAGCGGGCGGGGTCGTTCAGGAGGTCCCGCACGATGCCGATCAGGGTGTCGGGCTTCAGGTCCTTCTGCTCGATCACGATCGCGGCGTTCTGCTCCGCGAGCGCCATGGCGTTGTGGTATTGGTGGTTTTCGGACACGTAGGGCGACGGGATCAGCACGCTTGCCTTGCCGAGCGCCTGGATCTCGGCGAGCGACGACGCGCCCGCGCGGCTGATCACGAGGTCGGCGGCGGCCATGCATTCCGCCATGTCGTAGATATATTCGCTCACGCGGCGTTTCTCCGTCACGAGCGCGAGGCCTTTTTCTTTGAGGAGGTCGGGCACAAAGGTGCCGAGCTGCCCGTAGCCGTGGATGAAATAAACGTTTTCGGTTTCGAACGCGGGCATCAGCTCGCACATGGCGCGGTTGATGCTCTCGGCGCCGAGCGACCCGCCGGTGGCGAGCACCACGGGCATGCCGGCGGGGATGCCGAGCTTTTGACGCGCCTCTTCCCTGTCCGCAGCCATCAGCTCGGCGCGCACCGGCAGGCCGGTGAGCACGGGCTCGCGTTTGGCTTTCAGGCGCGGGGCGGCGTTCATCGAGGTGAGCATCACGGCGTCGGCGTATTTCGACAGGGCGATGTTCGTTTTGCCCGGGAAGGCGTTCTGCTCGTGGATCGCGGTCTTGATGCCCATCTTGTGCGCGGTACGCACCACGGGGCCGCTGACGTAGCCGCCGAAGCCGACCACGACGTCGGGCTTGAATTCCTTCAGGATCTTCTTGCACTGGCCCGTGACGAACAGCAGCTTTTTGAGCGTGCCGAGGTTATAAATGACGTTGCGGGGCGTGAACGAGCGCTGGAAGCCGCTGATCTCGATGGAGGCGAAATCAAAGCCCGCCTTCGGCACCAAAGTGGATTCCATTTTGTCCTTCGTACCGATGAACAGGATCGAAGCGTCCGGATACCGGCTTTTGAGCAGGCCCGCCACCGACAGCGCGGGGTTGATGTGCCCGCCGGTGCCGCCCGCCGCGAATACGACGCGCATAATCGTTACCTCCTGATTTTTGACCGTCTTGAAATGCTGAGCACGAAGCCCATTTCCGCGAGGTTCACGAGCATGGCCGTGCCGCCGTAAGAGAAGAACGGGAACGGGATGCCCGTGTTCGGGATCGAGTCGGTGGCGACCAGGATGTTCAATACGACCTGGATGCCGACCTGGAACACCACGCCCATGGCGACCAAAGCTCCGTAGCGGTCGGGGCAGTTGATGCCGATCACGACGCCGCGCCAGATGAGCAGGCCGAACAGGATGAGGATGATGCCCGCGCCAACGACGCCGATCTCTTCGACCACGATCGAGAAGATCATGTCGTTCTGCGGCTCGGACACGTAAAGGTGCTTGAGCGTGGACTGGCCGATGCCCTTGCCGAAGAGCCCGCCGGAGCCGATGGCGTAGAGCGCCTGGTTGACCTGCCAGCGCGCGCCGAGCGGATCGTAATCTTTGTTCTGCCACGCGTAGATGCGGTCCTGCATGTAGCCCTTGAGCAGGTCGGTGTTGAACACGATGAAGATCACGAGCGCCGCCGCGAGGATGCCGGCGACGAACCATTTGCCGCGCACCTCGCCGAGATAGAGCATCACGACGCCGATGCAAACGATCAGGATCGTGCCGGACAGATGGCTGCCTGCGATCACGAGGCCCGCGTAGATGACGATCACCATTCCCATGAGCAGGATCGCGCGCACGGAGTAGTTAAGAACGGGTTTGTTGAAGGTCTCGTTGACTTTACGCGCGATGTTGCTCTGTAAAGGTTTTTTGTTTACAATCGCTTCGTGGTATTTATCGAGCATACAGGCGAGCGTGAGGATCAGCGCGAACTTCGCGAGGTCCGACGGCTGGAACTGGAAACTGCCGATATAGATGTGCCGGTGCGTGCCGTTGTGCGCCGGCATGATGAGCGCCACGCCGAGCAGCAGCCACGACACCGCCGTGCCGCCGAGGGCGAAGAGCACCTCGAACGTCTTGTAATTGATGCGCGAGATCACGTACATGACCGCGATGCCGAGCAAAACCCAGATAAACTGGCGTTTGAAATAAAACGCCGAGTCGTGGTTCTTCGTATACTGATAGGCGTAAACGTAGCTCGCGGAATAGAGCATGATGAGACCGATCACGAGGATCGCCATCAGAAACGCGAAAAAGAGGATGTCGATGCCGCCGTCCACGTTGAATACTTTGCGGATCTGTTTCGCGATGCCTTTTTTTTGTGCCATGGGTGCTTCCTCCGAGGGTCAGATGTGTAAAGGGAACGGCTTTACGTTAAATGCGGCTGCCCGAAATAAAACAGGGCGACGGCGGCGGCTGCGCCGAGCAGGGTGACGAGCGAAAACACGACGCAGAGCTTCTTTTCGCTCCAGCCGCCGAGCTCGTAATGGTGGTGGATGGGCGCCATGCGGAACAGTTTTTTGCCGTGATGGGTCTTGATATAGATAATCTGCAGCACGTCGGAGCCGAACTCCGCCACGTAGATCACGCCGATCAGCAAGATCGCCCAGGGGGCGTCGAGGGCGTAGGCCATGGTGCATACCATGCCGCCGAGGAAGAGGGAGCCGACGTCCCCCATCATGACCTTGGCGGGGTTCCAGTTCCACATGAGGTAGCCCGCCAGCGCGCCGAATTGAGCGGCGGCAACGATGCTGACGCCCGTGAACTTATAGATCGCGGCGGACACCGCGAAGCCGACGCAGATGACGCTTGTGACGCTGGCGCAAAGGCCGTCGGCCCCGTCGAGGAAGTTCGCGGCGTTGACCGTGCAGTAGATCGCGATCACGCCGACGACCCAGAAGACGATGCGGCTGTTGAACACGCCGTTATAATACGGGATGAACATGGAAGTATCCTGAAACGACACCGAGGTGAGAAAGCCGGCGATGCAAAGCAGCTGCAGCACGGTCTTCTGGAGCTCGGTGAGGCCGAGGTTGCGCTTTTTGACGACCTTGATGTAGTCGTCGATGAAACCGATGAGGGCGAAGCCGAGGCTCATGAGAAGGCCCGCGAAGATCTTCACGTATCTCGCGTTGCGCTTTATGTCGTCCGCTTCGGCGATGAGGTCGGCGCCTCTGAAATGCGCCGTGAGGAGCGTTGCCGCGAGCGCGACCGCGAAGCCCGTGATGATCAGCACGCCGCCCATGGTGGGCGTGCCCTGCTTCTTTTTATGCCACGAGGGGCCGATATCGAGGATCGTCTGCCCGAAATGGAGCTTTCTCAGCCACGGGATCACGACGAAGCCAAGCAGGTAAGAGACCGCGAAGCCGATCGAAACGCTCATCACGATTGCCACCCAGAGTTTCATGCCATCAAATCCTTTCTCATATGCCCGCTAAGGGGCGGAAAACGCGGCGCGCCGCGTGTCAGTCTAATATTTTTATACCATTAATATATGAAACGAGCCTGTCAGAGCGAGCGCACGGTATCGGCGTCGGAAAAGGGGATCTCTTCGTCGCCGACGACCTGCGTTTTTTCGCTCCCCTTGCCCGCGATCAGCACCGTGTCGCCGGGGTTTGCCTTGTTAAGCGACAGCGCGATGGCGCGCCTGCGGTCCGGCTCGCGGAAGACGTTTTTCTTACTGCGGATGCCTTTGAGGATGTCCGCGATGATCGCGTCGGGATCTTCGTGCCGCGGATTGTCGGACGTGAGGATCACCGCGTCGGCGTAAAGCGCCGCGACCCTGCCCATGACCGGGCGTTTCGAGGGGTCCCTGTCCCCTCCCGCGCCGAATACGGCGATGAGCCTGCCGGTGCACGAGGGCCGGAGCGCCTGTAAGATCGCCGAGAGCGCCTCGGGCGTGTGGGCGAAGTCGACGCAAACGGTGACGCCGTTTTTGCGGAGAAGCTCGGCGCGTCCCGGCGGGGCCGGCAGGGTTTCGGTCAGCTGGACCAGCCGGTCGGGGTCCGCCCCCGCGAGCTCGCAGGCCGCGAGCGCAGCCAGGGCGTTATAGACCGAGAACATGCCCGGAGCGTTGAGCCTCGCTTTATAGGCCTTTTTGCCGTTGAAATAGAGAAAACCGGAACCGAAGCCCTCGAAGCGGACGTTTCGCGCCGAGAAATCGCTGAGCACGGCGCGTGCGGAATAGAGATACGTTTTCGTGCCGTCCGCCCGGAACAGCGGGGCGTAGGCGTCGTCGGCGTTGACGAGCATCGTATCGCTCAGCGCCGTAAGGCGGCTCTTCGCTTCGGCGAGGCGCGCCGGCGTGCGGTGGTAATCGAGATGGTCGCCGCCGACGTTCGTGAACACACCGACCGAAAAGCGCGCGCCGTGGACCCGGTATTGGTCGAGCGCCATCGAGGACACCTCGGCCGCGCAGGCCGTATGGCCTCTGTCCGCCGCCTTTTTGAGCGCTCCGAAAAAGAGGTCCGCGCCGGGCGTGGTGAAACCCGTGGGCGAAAGCCCTTCGCCGACGTCGACGCCCTCGGTGCCGACGTAGGCGCACCTTTCGCCGCAGGCGTTCAGGAGACTGCGGATGTACCACGCCGTGGTGGTCTTGCCGTTGGTGCCGGTGACGCCGATGAGCTTTAGGCGTCGGTCGGGCCTGCCGTTTATCACGCAGGCGAGCTTTGAATACGAGAGACGGACGTTTTCGGTGACGACCGTTTCGGGGAGCCCGAGCGGGCTTTCGGAGAGAAAGGCCGCCGCGCCCAGCCGTTTCGCTTCGTTTGCGAGCGACGTGCCGCGCGCGTTCGCGCCGTCGATACACACGAACAGAGCGCCCGGGACGACCCGTTCGAGGCGGTCGGTGACCGCTGTGATCTCGGTTTCGGTATCGGTTTCGTTCGAGGGGATACCGGCCTCGTGGAGCAAGAAACGCAGATCCAAGAAAGCAACCTCCGGATTTGGATTTCTTTCTCTCTCACACCTTCATTGCTTTAATCGTGGACGCCGCTGGTGGTGCGGAACGACACCGTGATCACGCTGCCGCTCTCGCGCGTTTCGCCCTCGGGGACGTCCTGTTTGTACGCGATGACCGTGCTCTCGCCCGAGGCGGAGCCGGAGATGCGGATGTTGAGGCCCGCGCCGACCGCGATGCGGTTCGCCTGCGACACCGTCATGCCCGAGAAGTCGGGCACGACGCTCATCTCTTTCTCGAGATTGTTCTGCGTGTAGAGCACCACGACGCCGTTGACCGGGGTGATGATGCGGGCGTTCGGCACCTGGGCGACAACGGTCTGGCCCTCGCCGATCACGCGCACGGTGTATTCGTAGCCCTCTTTCGCGAGCTCCTCTTTCGCCTCTTCGACCGGCATGCCGACGACGGAGGGCAGCGGGGCGGTCTTGACGGCGAACTCGCCGTCGCCGTAGGACGGCTCGACGCCGAGATAGGTGAGGGTCTTTTCGATGACCTCGCCCGCCACGGGCGCCGCGATGACGCCGCCGGAGTAGTTCGCGCCCTGCGGTTCGTCGATGACGATGACCACGCTCACGCGCGGATTGTTGACCGGCGCAAAGCCGGCGAAGGAGCCGATATAGGTGTCGTCCTTGGCGCCGATCTTTTCGGAGGTACCGGTCTTGCCCGCCACGTGATAGCCCGCCACGTAGGCGTTTTTGCCGGTGCCGTCCTTCACGACGTCTTCCATCCAAGAAGCCACGGTTGCCGCGGTGCTGGGCGAGATGACCTGCCGCTTGACCGTGGGCTGGGTCACGGAAATCGGATTGCCGTCGCCGTCGAGGATCTTGGCGACCACGTAGGGCTGCATGAGCCTGCCGCCGTTGCCGATCGCCGAGACCGCCGTGACGGTTTGAAGGGGCGTAATGTTGATCGACTGGCCGAACGAGGAGGACGCAAGGTCGGACAGCGTGAAGGACACGGCGGGGTCGTGATAGGTCACGCCCACGGCCGGGGAGCCCTCGCCCGGGAGGTCCACGCCCGTTTTTTCGGTGAAGCCGAAGGCCTGGAAGTATTTGAAATAGAGCTCCTGCCCCATCATCTGGCCGACGGTGACGGCGAAGGTGTTGCAGGAATTGACGAGCAGCGTGCGCGGCGTTTCATAGCCGTGGCCGGTGGGATTGAAGTCCTTGATGCTGCGGTTTGCGATGTTGATCGTGCCCACGCAATAGTATTCGGTGTTCTCGTCGATCACGCCCTCTTCGTAGGCGCCCGAGACGAGGAAGACCTTGTAAACGGAGCCGGGGTAATAGAAGTCGGCGATGCTCTTGTTTTTCCACTGTTCCATGCGCGCCGCGGCGACGGGATCCTCTTTCTCGCTGTCAGTGCCGTTGACCTCGAAATAGTTCGTGAGCTGCGGATAGAGGACGTCGAAGGGCGAATTGGGATCGTAATCCGGCAGGTTCGCCATCGCGAGGATCGCGCCGGTCTGGGTATCCATCACGATGCCGTAGACGTTGCGCGCGCCGGTATCGTCGAGCGCCGTGGCGAGGGCGTTTTCGAGGATGGTCTGGATCTCGTTGTCGATCGTGAGCACGAGGGAGCTGCCCTGCCGCGCCTCGTAGGTCACCTCATAGGCGTTGTCGAGCTCGAGCTGATAGGAGTCCTTCGCCGTGATGATGCGCCCGTTGGTGCCGGTGAGCGTGGCGTCGTAGAGATATTCGAGCCCGTAGAGGCCGTTGCCGTCGGTGCCCGTGAAGCCGATTACGGTGGAGGCAAGGCTGCTGCCGGGATAATAGCGCTTGGTGTCGGGGTCGACGAAGATGACCTCGGTGAGCTTGTTCTCGCGCACCTGTTCGAGCAGGGCGGTTTTTTCCCGATATTCGATCTCGCCCTTGATCTTGAGGTAGCCGTAGTTGGCGTTTTTGTCGATGCGCCGCGCGAGGTCCACCACGTCGAGCCCGAGGGTGTCGCTGAGCACCGACAGCACCTTCGTGCGGTTGGCCTCGGTGACGCGGGCGGGGTTGATGTAGCACAGCCACACCGACGCGCTCTGCGCGAGCACGTTCATGTTCGCGTCGTAGATCGTGCCGCGCGACGCCGTGATCGTGGTGTCGCTCAGCTGCTGCGCCTCGGCCTTTTCGCGGTATTCATCTCCCTTGACGACGGCGATATATGCGATACGCAGAAAACAGGCCAGAAAAGCGATCACGGCGATGAGGATCATCACGATCACACCGCGGCGCGCCGCAAGCCCGGTGCTGCGCATTTCGTCCTTCTTCAACCCGATTCCTCCTTTAAATTTCAAGTTATAGTTTATTTTATATTTATAAAGGAAAGGGCGAAAACGATTCGCCCTGTCATTTCAGTCCATTCTATGCCGCGGCGCACGCAAAAATGCCGCAGCAAAAATCGGGCGGCCCGAAGGTCACCCGAAAATATCCCAGAAGCTGCCGCTCTCTTCGGAGTAGATCACGCCCTCTTCGCCCGACAGATCGATGTATTCGATCTGATAGCTCTCGAGCTTTTTCATGCCGAGGATCTTGGTGGCGTATTCTTCGACCTCGCTGATGCTGATGTAATTGCTCAGCACCGAGCTCAGGCGCACGTTTTCGCTTTTGGCGACATTGATCTCATTTTCGATCTCGTTGATCTGCCGGTTGATCTCGTATTTGCGGGCGCCGACGCTGATCTGCGCGCAGAGCACGGCGAGCAGCACGGCGGCGACGACGAAGATCTTTACGCTCTTGCCCGCGTTTCTGCGGGTCTCCTGCTGCGCCCGGCGCCGGGGATTCGGCAATACCTTGACGAGCGGCTGTTCTTTCTTTTCTTCCCTTTTCGGCGCCGCGTTGGAGCGCAGCACCGGGCGTTCTTCAAACATATCAAAGGCGTAACCGACGCCGTAGCTTGCAGCCGCCATCTTTATCCCCCTGTCTTTCCTTTCGTGAACGCCTGTTAAACGGAGGCGTTATCCGGTTCTTTCAGTTTTCTGATGCTGCGAAGCCGTGCGGAACGGCTTCTGGGATTCTCGGCGAGCTCCGCTTCGCCCGGGGCGACGCCCCTGTTCGTAAGCTCCCCCGCCGGGGTCTTGCCGCAGGTGCACACCGGGAAGTACGGCGGGCACGTGCAGCCCTGCGTGAGCGCGCGGAACGCGTTTTTCACGATCCTGTCTTCAAGCGAGTGGAAGGTGATGACGCTGAGCACGCCGCCGACCTTGAGCGAGCGGAACATCGCGTTGACTGCTTCGTCAAGGTAATCGAGTTCGCCGTTCACCTCGATGCGGATCGCCTGGAACGTGCGCCGTGCCGGATGGCCGTCGCGCCGCATTTTCGCGGGGATCGCGGACTTGACGATCTCGGCAAGCTCGAGCGTGGTTCCGATCGGGCGCTTCGAGCGCTCCGCCGCGATGCGCCGCGCGACCGAGGGCGCGCATTTTTCTTCGCCGTAGGCGTAAAGGATGCGCCTGAGATCGGCCTCGGAATAGGTATTCACCACGTCGTAGGCGCTTTTGCCCTCGCGGCTCATGCGCATGTCGAGGGGCGCGTCGGTGTGAAAAGAAAATCCCCTTTCGGGTGTATCGAGCTGATGGGAGCTGACCCCGAGGTCGGCGAGCACGCCGTTGAAGCCCTCGGGCGCATACTGTTCGCGGATCTCGGCGATCTTCAGAAAGTTTTCGTGCACCACCGTGACGTTGGGCTTGTCCCGGAACCGTTCGGTGAGCGCCTCGATCGCGTCGGGATCGCGGTCGATCGAATAAAGCCTGCCAGTTGTCAGCTTTTCGGCGATCGCGGCGCTGTGGCCGCCGCCGCCCGCCGTGCAGTCGGCATAGACGCCGTCGGGCACGATCTCGAGCGAATCGATCGTTTCACGGAACAGGACGGGCACGTGGCTGAATTCCATGAAAGCCGCCTTTCTCAGAACGCGATCTCGGGATAGTCGCCGACCGCGAGCTCCGCCTTTTCGCCGACGTTTTTGCGGTAGGCCGCCTTATCCCACAGTTCGATGCGGTTGCCCGCGCCGAGCACCACGACCTCTTCTTTGAGCCCCGCGTGCTCGATGCACTCAGCGGGCACGACCAGACGGCCGCTGCGGTCGAGCGAGGCGGGCGTGGCGTCGGAATAGAAGCGGCGGACAAGAAGCCTGCCCTCATCCGTTTTCGTGAGCGCCGCCAGAGGCTGGGTGATCTGCTCGAAGGTGGACTGGTCGTAAATGAACAGGCACCCTTCGTTCGCCTTATACAGGATGATCTCGCTGCCGAGCGGCTCGCGGAAGCGGGACGGCAGGATCACGCGGTTCGACGCGTCAAGGGTATAGTCATATTCACCGAAGTACGCCATTTTGCTCCGCTCCTTTCCGCTTTTGCTCTCCGTTTTGCTACATTTTCGTGCAGTTTCATGGATTTTCTCGGCATTTCTCTCCGTTGTGAACCTTATTATAAAACATGGAAACGAAAAAATCAATAGCTTTTTTCAAAAAAAACAGAAAATTTTTCGCTGTTTTTTTGAATTAAGACTATTTTAAGCAACGCCCTATATACTGTGAAGCGTAGACGGCGGGAAGCCGTCCCTGAGATCGAACGCTACCTCGTTTTTCTTCATAAATTATCTCCTCAAAGCAGACGCGCCGGGTGCTCCCCGGCGCGTTTGCTTTGTAAAGGTTTTTTGCTCCGCCGGGCCCCGTTTCGCCCCCGGGAGAACATAAAAAGGACCGAAGTGTGAACTCCGGTCCTTTTCTTCTTTTATTCACGCCGATCGGTGTCTTCGGGCAAAGGCGGCTCCCCTTCCGCCGGGAACAGCGTGCAGCCCGCCCGCTGGAAGCTGCGGATCATGCCGAGCGCCGTTTCGCGGGACATCCGGAAGTAATTTGCCGTACAGGCGAGGCAGCGCTTCGGCTCGGCGCCGCGGTTGACGAGCTTTTTGTAAAAGCCCGCGTCCCAGACGTCCAGCTCTTTGCCGCAGACTTCACACGTTGTCATGCGTCGACGATCTCGGCGAGGTAGACCGCGCAGTCGTGCGCGTCAAGATCGACGTAGACGCTCTCTTTGCGCACGCCCTCGTCTTCGCCCGCGAGGGCGTTGAAGAGCCTGAGGCCCTTGCCCACGTTCACCGGGATGCCGAGGTTTTCGAGCGGCATCCACGTGCGGCAGGGCTCGTCGCGGAAGTTCGTGAACAGAAGGGCGAGCCGGTTGTCGCTGAGCACTCTGGCGTAGACGTTGCGGTAGTTGTCGCTCTCGTACTGGGCGATGAAGGGCGGGCGGCCCTCTTCGTCCTGATTGATGCGCAGAAGATGCTTGTTCGTAACGAGCTTCAGCGTTACGTCGTTGATATTTCGCACGTCGCAGCCGAGCATGAGCGGCGCGGCGAACATGCACCAGAGCGAGAACTGGAGCTTATATTCCGTGTCGGTGCAGCCGGTGGAGCCGACGTTGCCCCTGGAATACATGCCGACCGTGAGCATGTCGATATCGTTGAAGCAGCCGGGTGCGGAATAGACGAAGTTGTCGAGCTGGCTCAGAAAGATATCGCGGAACGACACGAAGTTGTCGCAGATGTCGCCGGTGGAGCGGTACATGCCCGCGCCCGTGGAGCGGATCCATTTGTGCACGTCGTCGCAGCCCCAGTTGCAGGCGGAGAGCAGGATATCCCTGCCGCTGCTTCTGAGCGCCATGCTCATCTTGCGGTAAAGCAGCGGCCCGTATTCGTGCCTGGGCTTGTAGCAGTAGTCGTATTTGAGGAAGTCCGCGCCGTAGTCGGCAAAGGTCTTTGCGTCGAGGTATTCGTGGTCGAACGAGCCGGGATAGTCGGCACAGGTACGCACGCCCGCGCAGGAATACATGCCGAATTTGAGTCCCTTTTCGTGGACGTAGTCGCTCACGGCCTTCATCCCCTGCGGGAATTTGACGGGATCGGGCACGATGCGGTCCGTCTCGGGGTCGCGCTGCCGCTCGGACCAGCAGTCGTCGATGACGAGGTATTCGTAGCCCGCGTCGCGAAGGCCCTTTTCGACCATCGCGTCGGCGGTCTGTTTGATCATGTCGGCCGAGATGTTCTCGCCGAAGGTGTTCCACGTGTTGAAGCCCATGGGCGGTTTTTTCGGATACATAAGACGTCCTCCTTTTGTTGTTAGTCCCAGTATACCACGCCGCCCGGCGCGTTGCAAGAGGCGCGCGCGTTTTAGGTGTCCTCACTTAGGGATTTACATGGTTTTTTGCAAATAAGTGCGCCGCTGCGGCATATTAATCCCCAAGTGAGGGCGACGTTCGCTTGACTTTTGCCGCGATTGGGTTATAATAGGAAGGAAATCAAAAAGACGGAGTGAATAATATGAGCTGCAACAACGACTGCGCGAACTGCGCCTCGAAATGCGACAAGGCCGATTTCCGCGAGCCCCAGAACGCGATGTCCGATATCAAGAACGTGATCGCCGTGGTATCCGGCAAGGGGGGCGTGGGCAAGAGCCTCGTGACTTCCCTTCTCGCTGTGTACGCGCGGCGCGAGGGCTTTGAGACCGCCGTGATCGACGCCGATATCACGGGGCCGTCGATCCCGAAGGCTTTCGGCATCCGCGCGAAGGCCGAAGGGAACGACCTCGGCATCATGCCCGCCTTCACCGCCACCGGCATCAAGCTGATGAGCCTCAACCTCCTGCTCGAGGACGAGGGCGCGCCCGTGGTGTGGCGCGGACCCGTGATCGCGGGCGCGGTGAAGCAGTTCTGGACCGACGTGGTGTGGAACGACGTGGACTATATGTTCGTGGACATGCCGCCCGGCACCGGCGACGTGCCGCTGACCGTGTTCCAGAGCCTGCCCGTGAAGGGCATCGTGATCGTGACCTCCCCGCAGGAGCTCGTGGGCATGATCGTGAGCAAGGCCATCCGCATGGCGAACCTGATGGACATCCCGGTGCTCGGCGTGGTGGAGAACTTCTCGTACTTCGAGTGCCCCGACTGCGGCAAGCGCCACGAGATCTACGGGCCGTCGCACCTCGACGAGATCGCGAAGGAGTTCGGCATCGGCCTGACCGCCCGCCTGCCCGTCAACCCGAAGTTCGCCGCCGCGGCGGACAAGGGCATGCTGGAGCTCGCCGACGTGCCGGAGATGGAGGAATTCGCGAAAAAGCTGCTGGAGATCAAATAAGCAAAAAAAGATACAGCCGGTTCCCGATTGGGGACCGGCTGTTGTTTTATATAGCCTCAGCAGAAGGGGTTCTCGGTGGGATACGGCAGCGTTTTCGGGCGGTTATAGGCGATATCGCCGACGCCGAGGAAGCGGAAGACCTCGAACAGCGCCTTGCCGTAATGGCCGAACGCGACCGCGCCGTGGTGCGGGAAGTGCTTTTCGATCAGCACGTGGCGGTAGAAGCGGCCCATTTCGGGGATCGCGAACACGCCGATGCCGCCGAACGAGCCCGTGGGCACGTCGAGCACCTCGCCCTGGGCGATGTAGCTGCGAAGCACGCCCTCGCTGTCGCACTGCAGACGGAAGAACGTGATATCGCCCGCCGCGATGTCGCCCTCGAGCGTGCCGCGGGTGAAGTCGGGCTCGCTGCCGGCGGGCTCGAGCAGGCGGTGCTGGATGAGCTGGTATTTGACCGCGCGGTCGGAGCACATCTTGCACGCGGGCGTGTTGCCGCAGTGGAAGCCCATGAACGTATCGGTAAGGGCGTAGGGAGCGGCGCCCCTGATCTTTTCGTCATAGAGCGACGCGGGCACCGAGTTGTTGATGTCGAGCAGCGTCACGGCGTCGCCGGACACGCACGCGCCGATATATTCGCTCAAAGCGCCGTAGATATCCACCTCGCACGCGACCGGGATGCCGCGGGACGCAAGACGGGAGTTGACGTAGCAGGGCTCGAAGCCGAACTGCTCGGGGAACGCGGGCCAGCATTTGTCGGCAAAGGCGACGTATTCCCGCGCGCCTTTGTGCTGTTCCGCCCAGTCGAGGAGGGTGAGCTCGAACTGCGCCATGCGGGGCAGCATGGCGGGATAGGAGTTGCCCGAC
This sequence comes from Clostridia bacterium, assembly GCA_017550625.1. Lineage (GTDB taxonomy): Bacteria > Bacillota > Clostridia > Oscillospirales > Acutalibacteraceae > RUG806. The sequence goes on from JAFZOL010000039.1 coordinate 68,627, forward strand.
GCGCCGAGCTCGGCGGCCATATCCTCGCACACCGCGGGGATGCGGGGGTCGTTCGCGTGGGCCTTATACGCTACGAGAAGGTCGAGCTCGCTGTTCTCTTCGATCTCGACGCCGAGCTCGTAAAGGCCCTTGATCGGGGCGTTGCAGGCAAAGAAATCCTGCGGGCGCGGGCCGAAGGTGATGATCTTGAGGTTTTTGACGCCGATCACGGCGCGCGCCACGGGCACGAAGTCGGCGATCATGGCCGCGATGTCGGCCGCCGTGCCGACCGGATAAGCCGGGATATAGGCGGCGATCTTGCGCATGGCGAGGTTATACGAGCAGTTGAGCATGCCGCAATAGGCGTCGCCGCGGCCGTTGATGAGGTCGCCGTCGCCCTCGGCGGCAGCCACGAACATGGTCGGGCCGTCGAAGTTCTTCGCGATCAGCGTCTCGGGCGTTTCGGGGCCGAAGTTGCCGAGGAACACCACGAGGGCGTTGCAGCCGGCGGCCTTGACGTCAGCCACGGCCTTGAGCATATCCGCCTCGTTCTCCACGGTGACGGGGCATTCGTAGAGCCCGTTTTCGCACAGCGAGGCGATCGCGGCGCGGCGCTTCACGGACAGCTCGATGGGAAAGCAGTCGCGGCTGACGGCGATGAGGCCGAGCCGGACTTCGGGGATGTTTTTCATACGGTTTCCTCCTTATAGAACGCTTTGAGCATCGGATACAGGGTTTTGTATTTCTCGTATTTCGCGGCGTATTGCGCGGCGAAATCGGGGTCGGGGGTTATCGTGGAACGGACCGACGGCGTGACGGCGAAGGGAGCCCCCGCCGCCGCCGCGGCCAGCGCCGCCGCGCCGAGGGCGGGGCCTTCGGCGTCGATCACGCTGAGCTTCACGTTCAGCACATTTGATAAGATTTCCATCCACGTGCGGCTCTTCGCGCCGCCGCCGCAGACCGTGGCCTCGGTCACCTTGCCGGGGCAGAGCGCGAGGCAGTCGCGGATCGCGAACGACACGCCCTCGAACACCGCGTGGGCGAGATCGAGGCGCGTAGCGGCGTGGGTGAGCCCCAGGAACGCGCCGCGCACGTCGCCGTCGTTATGCGGGCAGCGCTCGCCCGAGAGATAAGGCATGAAAAACACGCCGTTTTCGGGGCGGGGCGGCTGCTCCCATTCGCCGTAGTCCGCGCAGAGAATATCTTCGGTGAGCCATTTGTTCGCGGACGCCGCGGTGAGGATGCAGCCCATCAGGTGCCAGCGGCCGTTGGCGTGGCAGAACGAGTGGAGGGCGGGGTTGGCGGTGAAGACGTATTCGTCGGTCGGCAAAAAGACGGTGCCGCTGGTGCCGAGCGAGACGTTGCACTGCCCCGCCCGCACGGTGCCGGTGCCGACCGCTGCCGCGGCGTTGTCGCCCGCGCCCGCCGCCACGACGGCACTGAGGCCGAAAAGCCGGGTTACGCCGATCGCGTCGGCGCTCTCGTATACGCGCGGGAGCATCGATTCGTCGATGCCGAGGACTTGGAGCATCGGGGCGGACCAGCGGCGGTGCGCCACGTCGAAATACAGCGTGCCCGAGGCGTCGCTCACGTCGGTGGCGAACGCACCGGTCAGCTTATAATTGATATAATCTTTGGGCAGGCAGATCTTTTCGCAGCGGGCGAAAACGTCGGGCTCGTGCTTTTTGACCCACAAAATCTTCGGGGCGGTGAAGCCCGCGAAGGCGATGTTGCCGGTCTCGCGCTGCAAAAAATCCTTGCCGATCTCTTCGTTGAGGTAACGCGTTTCGGCCTCGGTGCGCGTGTCGTTCCACAAAATCGCGGGACGCAGGACCTCGCCCTGCGCGTCGAGCATCACGAGGCCGTGCATCTGACCGCCGACGCCGATCCCCTTTACATCCGTGCGGTCGACGCCGCAGAGCAGCTTTTCCATGCCGCGGCAGACGCCCTGCCACCAGTCTTCGGGGTTCTGCTCGCTCCAGTGCGGGTGCGGGTAAGAGATCGGATAGGCTTCGGACACGCTTTTGACGACGGCGCCGGAGGCGTCCGTCAGCGTGAGCTTCACGGCGGAGGTGCCGAGATCGATGCCGATATAATACATGGGATCCACCTCTTGCTTCTTTCTTCTTTTATCATAGTAAAAAACGCGCCGGTTTGCAAGAGAAAAGATGAAAAAAGCCGTTCTTCCGAACGGCTTTTTTTGTTATTGCTGCGCCATGACGGGCAGCCAGTTGAGGAGCAGGACGTAAAACGCCTTGATGACTGCGATCAGCCGTTCGAACATGTTTTTCGCCTCTTTTCGTCATTCCACCGTTTCGGGCGGGGCGGTGAAGGAATAGCGCGTACAGACCGGGTCCTCGAGGTACAGCACTTCAAAGAGGCCGTCGTTCGCCGCGTACATGCGCCTCAGACCCTCGTTCTGTTCGAGCATCGCCTCGCGCGCCTTGGGGCGGTCGTCGCGCCGGAGCTTCGCCGACAGGCGGATCCACGTGGTCTCGTTTTCCATGCCGCAGATCTCGACCTCCGGGTGCGCGAGCATCTGTTTGAAGCAGGGTTTGGTGTTGTTGGTGCAGAGATAGACCTTGCCCTCATATTCCGCCGCCGCGCCGAAGGGGCGCACGCGCGGGCAGCCGGCGTCGTCGACCGTGGCGACGTAAAACACGCCGGTGCTGCGAAGGGCTTCAAGGATCGCGTTCATTTAATCAGCCTCCTGTTATTATGATCAGTTCGTATCGTTCTGACGCTTCATGCGCCATTTGCGCAGGATGAGGGCGGGCACGATCAGCAGCACGCTGACGATCGCCGCGTAAAGGAAGATCTCGGGCACGGGCTTCGCGACCGTTTCGCCGTAGTCGTTGACGTACATGCCGAGCTCGTGCAGCCTGGAATAATGCTCGATGACCCTGGCGCCGATCCACGGGCCGATGACCATGGGCAGCAGGACGAAGAAGATCATCCGGACGCCCTGAAACGCGCCAACGCGGTCGGGCGGCGTGTTGTCGCGCACCGCGGCGCTGATGATGATGCCGAACATCAGCATGCCGAGGCCGTAGACAGCGAGGCCCAAAGCGAACGAGAAGATGGTTTTCATCGGGTAAGCGATGGCGAAGCCCGCGATCTCGAGCACGACGGCCGGAATCAGGAACGGGTCGCGCCCCAGTTTGTCGGTCAGCCTGCCGAAGGCGATCACCGCGAGCACGAAGAGGATGAGCCCGGCGACGAGGGCGGCGAGCAGCAGCGGCTTGCCCGTAAGCACGGAAATCGCGTTATTGAAATCGAAATTGAGGCAGTGCTGGATGTAGATGAAGAGATAGGGCATGACGACCTGCTGGGCGACGCCGGCGATGCACTGGGCGGCAAGCAGGACGTAAAGGCGCTTGTTCTCTTTCACGACCGAGGGACGGAAGCCGTAGACGAGGTTTTTGAAGTAGCCGCCCTTGGTCGGTTCGAGGTTCGCGGGCTCTTTGAGCGTAAAGAGGCCGACGACGCCGCTCACGACCACGAGCGCGCCGAGGCCGATGAAGCAGGCGGGATACCCGAGCGCCGTGACGCCCGCACCGAAGCCCACCGTGACGAGAAGCGTGGCGGCGAGCGGCAGCATGGAGTTGACGCTCTCGACCGAGCCGCGGTTCGTTTCGTCCGTGGAGTCGGTCAGCCACGCGTTGAACGCGGCGTCGTTGCAGGTGGAGCCCATGAAGGTCATCACGCAGTCCATCACGATCACGAGGGTCACCGTGACCGCCGCCACGCCTGCGGCGCCGAGCGACGGCAAAATTTTCATCACGTTTTCACGCGAGATGAACGCGAAGGCTGTGACCGTGACGCCCCACAGGATGTAGCCGATGCTGATCAGGGGCTTGCGCCGCCCGAGGCGGTCGCTGAGCGCGCCCATCACGAAGGTGGTGAGCACGGCGGTGACGGCGCTCGCCGCGACCATCGCGTTGATGTCGTTCGGGGTGCCGCCGATGTAATTGTAGAGGAACGTGTTGAAATACATGTTCTCCACGTTCCACGCGAGCTGGCCCATGAACCCGAACAGAATCAGGTTGAACCAGACGCGTTTCGTCAGCTTCGTTCGTTCCATCATATATCCTCCGTTTCAGAGAGTTCAGCCGAGCGACGCGGCCATGTCGGCGAAGCGCGCCAAAAGCTCTTTTTCGCGCGGTTCGTCGTTTTCGGTCACGTCGACCAGCGCCTCGGCCTCGTGATACAGGGTTTCCTGCCCGGGCGTGAGCGTGTGCCCGTCGAGGAGATACGCGCGCACCTTCGGCAGGTCGCGGCGCAGCAGGTCCTTGAGGTTCCTGGCGCCGTTGAACTGCGGGAAATAGGGCGTTTTCGCGGGGTCGGCGCAGTCGGATACCGTTTCGATCTGCCCGAGCGCGAGGCGCAGCGCGAGGCGCAGCACGGTGTTGTTATATTCGAGCTCGTGCTTCTGCCGCAGGAAGAACCACGAGCGGTCGGCGAAGGGGGCGTCGGTGAGGTCGAGGGAGCCATCCGGCGAGAGGACCCTGCCGGGGGCTGGTTCGTGGCGCTGCCCGGGTGGGACGGCCGTCACGCCCGGGGAGGTGGACGAGATCTCGATGAGCTCGTCGCTGTTGGCGGTATCGGCCCCGCGCAGGAGCCCCAGAATGCCGCGGTTCGGCGACGCCTCGCCGTAACGAAGGCCGTAGCCGGAGATGAAGCTGAGCCCCACGCCGGAGGCCTGCTGCGCCTCGAGACGGGCGATCACGCTCTCCTCGGCGGCGGCGTAGGCGTCGGCCTCGGCGCGCGCGTTGGCGATTTCGATCCGCTCGCGGATCGCCCGGTATTTTTCGGGCGGCAGGAGCGCCAGGAGCGACGGGGCGGGGAAAATGATCTCGCGCACGAAGGCGTGAAGCACCGCGCCGAGCATACCCGAGAGGGCGTCGGCGGAGAAGATTTTCAGAAGCGGGCGCGCGCGCTCTTCGGCGTTTTTGCCGAACATCTGGCCGATAAGCCCGTGCTCGATCAGGTCGCCCGGTTCGGCGATGAACGCGCGGTCGACGAGCGACGCCATCACCCCCGTGCCGCGCCAGCAGCCCACGATGCTGACCACACGCCGCACGTGGTGGTCGGCGGGATCGGGATACCGCGCGAGATACGCGCTCACGACGCTGGCGCCCATGCTCATCGGCACGAGCACGACCTTGTCCGCGCCCACGGTGTTCTCTTTGAGCGCGGTCTCGATGAAGGCGTGCAGCTCTTCGACGTTGCGCGAAGTGAAGGTGCAGGGGCGGTAATTGAAGCAGTAGAGATAGTCTTCGTAGGCTTTGCCGAGGGCCTCTTCGGCGGCGTCCTCGCAGGGGACGGAGCGGTAGAAGCGCCATTTGGCGCGGCTGAAAACCTGCCCGTCGGCGCGTTTTGCCGCGGGATAGCGCGAGAACGGCACGGGATAGCGCGGCGTGATCACGCGCGGGTCGGCGTCGCCGTTGGCGTCGATGCGGTTGAGCGCGAAGAACGCGCGCACGAGCCCGCCAGCGGTTTTGTCGGAGAGGCGGTTTTTCTTCGTCAGCGCGCTCCCGACGAGCGAGACCGCCGCCCCGGCGAGGGCGCGGCGGCCGGCGTGCGTGCGAAGGCCCTCTTTCGCGTTGAAGGCGAAGAGGTTCCACGACGAGAGCTCTTTTTCTTCTTCCACGAGGGGGGCGTAGTTCTCGTAATCGCCGAGAGCCCCGCGTTTGAACGCGCCGGGGCGCAGGAGCTTTTTCGGGAACAGATAGGAAAAGGACTGCCCGATGCCGGTGACGAAGACGATGAGGCTCGGGGTATCCTCGGTGAACGCGTGATTGCGCGCGTCGGCGGGGCGCGGGGATCCGGTCGTGTCAGCCATAAGGGTGTTTCCTTTCGGGTTATTCGCGGGGGATCAGCGGCGTTTCGCCGCCTTTATAAGCGCCGCCGCGCCACCGAGGGCGCCGGCGATCGCGAGAGAGCTGAGGGTCATGTATTTCGGTTTGGCGCACTCGTCCGCGTCCCACAGGTACCGGGCGCGGGCGAGGGGGCTTTTTCCGCAGAGGTCGTCGTAGGTATACCACGCCGTGTCGAAGGCGTCGGCATCCTGCCGCAGGGTGAAAAGTCGCACGCCCCTGAGGCGGCTGCCGTAGCAGCGGAAGGAGGCGGCGGCGCTTTGGATGAAGCGCACGCCCTCATACTCGCCGTCGAAGCAGTTGCGATGGTCGTGGCCCGACACGACGGCGCGCACGTCGTTTTTCGCGCGGATCATATCGAACAGGCCGTGGTCGTCGGTGCAGGGAGAGATCGCCTCGCCGAGCGTGCCCGTGGCCTTGCTTTCGTCCAGCCGGACGAAGCCGCCGCCGTCTTTGATCGCGCCGGGGTCGGTCTCTTCGCAGGGCACGGTGAGGCCCCGCATGGCGGGCAGCGGGACGTGCAGGAACATGAGCGAAGGCACGTTCTCGCCGCCGTTCGCGGCTTTTAGTTCGCCGGTCACGCGGGCATACCAGTCGACGGTCGCCTGTTTTATCTCCCAATGCTGGCCCGTTTCGTCGTTCCACGCGCTGTCGAGCAGCCAGAGGTTCCACGCCGTTCTGCCGTCGGCGGTGACGAGCGGGATGTTATACGTATCTTCGTCGACGGACGGATCGGTTTCGTTCATCGGCAGGCAGGAGGCGTAGGCGCGGTACAGGGCGAACTGCTCTTCGCGCGGGACGTCGTTCATGTCGTCGTGGTTGCCGTAGATCATCGCGAACGGGATATGCCGTTCGTCCGCCTGCCGCAGGATGTGCGCGAGCGAGCGGCGCATCTGCCGCAGCGTGAACGCGGGGCGGCCGATGTCGGTGATCCGCATGGGGCCGACGTCGAGCAGGTGGTTGCCGAGCGTGCTGTCGCCGGTAAACAGGATGAGATCGGGATCGAGCGTATCGTAGGCCGCGGCGAGCATGCGGAGCATCGAGCGGCGCGGATGCACAAGGTCCTGCGGGTCGCTGACCTGCAGGACGCGGAACGTGCCGTCGGGGCGGAAGCGCATCTCATTGGGGTTTTTCAACGGCGTCACTCCCCTGCTCTTTCTTCGTCCGCTTTGCGCGTGATCTCAACGGCGGCCGCGGCGCGGCGCTCGTTGAGCTCTTTGTACATCCGGTCGCGCTCGTCCTTGTCGATCTTGAACCAGAACATCGGGACCATGCTCGAAAGCACGAGGAAGGCCGGGATGATCGTGGCCATGGCGAAGATCCAACGCTGCGCGCGCTCGGGCTGCTGACGCCCCTCGGTGTAGGCGGTCTGGTCGTAGCCGACCCAATCTTTATACCGCGGCTGCAAGACGCCGTTGATGCGCGACGGGATCTTGGTGATGAAGGCGCTGGCGGCGGAAAGCGTAGCTTCGTTGCGGCAGCCGCACTTCCATTCGAGATAGTCGTTGCACTCGTTGCGGATCTCGTTGTTCGAAACGCTCTTCACGCCCCAGAAGGTGGCGTAGATGATCTCCCACACCGCGGTGACGGGCAGCATGGCCCAACGGTCCTTGAACAGGCGCTCGCCCTTTTTGTTTTTCAGGAACATGCCGTAGAAGAACAGCGGGATGTAGAAGCTCTTGGCGAAGACCTGGCTGACCATATAGAGCGTGCGCGTGGAGAAGCGCGCGGCGAGTTTGTTGTAATTCGCGAAGCCGATGGGCTGGAAGAAGAACGACGGGATGCCCGCGATCGTCTCAAACGTGGTCCAGTTGAGCACCTGGCGGTAATAGTCGTTCGTGGTAAGGCCCGTGCCGAACGAGCCGAGGGCGTTCGAGAGCATGTAGATGAGCACCGGGCGGTTCGTGAGCACGATGCGCATGCTGTCACGAAGGCGCGGGCGCTCGATCTTCTGCTGCACGCGCTCTTTCGCGATGGTGGAATACCACACGAACACGAGGCCCGACGTGAGCGCCGTGACCGGGCCTACGACCATCAGCGAGCGGCGGATCATCACGTGCGTGCCCTTTTCGGCGGTCTTGACGATGCCGTTTTTGATGAAGTCGAGCAAAAACTCCACGAGGATGTCGGGCAGACGGGAATAGATGATGCTGAAATAGCTCGACATCGCGAGCAGGCGCCGTCGGTCGGACGGATAGGGCGTGATCGTGGAGAGATAGCCGTCGATCGCCACGTTGCGGATATTGCCGAAGAACTCAAGCGACATGTCGATGAGGGCGAACGCAAAGAACTTGGGCAGATAGGATTTGTCGTCCACGTGCGCCTGCGAGAAGAACAGCGGCAGCAGCCAGTAGAGCGTGGACAGCAGCGAGAACGCGAGCCCGCCGCCGAGCAGGTGCGGCACGAACTTGCCCCAGCGCGTACGCGTTTTTTCGATGATGCCGCCCACGAGGAAATCGTCCACGATATCCCAGATGCCGGCGAAGAAATTATAGCGGGACTGGAGCGGCAGGCTGATCTTCAGGATGCTGTCGTTGAACAGCTCCTTATGCCCGTCGATATTGAAATTGCGGCTGCCGTCGAAGAACATATAGCCGACCGTCTGCTTGCCGCTGAGCACGCGGCGGTCCTCACCCGCAAGTTTGGCGAGCTTCGCGCTGAGATCTTCCTGTTCGGAGCCCTCGGACGCGATATGATTGAGTTCGTCCACGAGAGCGCCTCCTTTCGGTAATAAAAATCCATAATTGATTATAGCAGAACGCACAGCCCCGCGCAAGAGGCAGAGCGCATCGGGCGGAAGACTGTCATTTCGCACAAAAAAGAGTGCCGGAATCTGTGAAGAACTACAGACGCTCCCCTCCCCGCGCCAATGAAAAAGCCGGACGGGAGATCCGTCCGGCGCGTATGGAGTCCGGCCCGATCAGCCGAACAGGTGTTGGAAGAAATAGATGATGCGGTGGAAGAAGCCGATGATCGCCCCGAAGAAGCCGGTGTGCACCTCGCCGCAGAGCTTGCAGCGGTCCGGGCCCCTGAGGTCGGCGCTGCATCTGTCGCAATAGCCGTCGCCGTTATTGTCGGCGTGGCCGAGCGGCTCGGTGAACGTCATATCAGTGTCGCCGCAAGTTTCACAGGTCCTGACCGTCCAGCCGTTCGTGGTGCAGGTCGGATCGTTGTGGTCGGTCACTACGTACCGGTGCGCTGTTTTCGGCACCGTGCGCAGCTCCGTGAAGCGCTGATCGCAGTATTTGCAGAAGTCACCCTCAAGGCCCGTCGCGGTGCAGGAAGGCTCCTGTACGGTGCGGGTCTCGAACTCGTGCTCGCCGGTCGCCGGCAGGATCACGTGACGGTAATAGCTGCAATATCTACAGCGGATATCGTAGCTGCCGTCATCCACGCAGGTCGGTTCGAACCGGTTATTCTCATACAGAGAGTGTTCCTTTATCGGAATGATCTCTTCGGGCCCGAGCCGCGCGCCGCAAACGGAGCAGATCTGCACCTTTCTGCCCTCGTTATTGCAGGTGGCACCTCTGACGGTATAGGTCTCCGAAGACGGATGCGCGCAGGGCTCGCCGAACGCGGGCATGCCGTTTTCATCTGTCGTCCACGAAAGAGCCGGGGCGTCGGGAACGGAATAAAACTTGTTGAAGTTCTTAAGATAGATGCCGTTCAGATACTCCAGAACGGTCCAGCCGGACGAGGTCGTCAGGGTCGTATCGAAGCTGCTCACGCTGCTGAGCTGGCAATAGCCCTCGGTTATGATCCCCTGCGAACAGGAGGTGTCGAGCCAGAACACGTCCTGGCACGTCGCCTGCCGGAACCTGCCGATCGCGCAGGCTGTTTGCGTGGCGGAGACGCTGCCGTAGCTGACGCACCTGTAAAGCGCGAAGGTGTTTGCGTTGTGAAAACTGTTGACGGCAGCGATGCCGGAAGCGCACGCGTTAACGGAGCCCGAACCGCCCGCCGTGATCTCACCCGCATTCAGGCAGTTATATACCCTGCCTTCGCAGGATGTGACGACGCCGGCGAGGGAGACGACCATCGTGCTGCTGTAAACATAGGATGGCTTCTCCGCAACGCGGCCGTAGTTGATGCAGTTCGCGATCACGCCGTCCTCGTTCCGGTTGCCGACGCACACGCCCGCGAGGTACCACACGCCTTCGATCGTGCCGTAGTTCACGCAGAGGTTCACAACGCCCGTGTTGCCGCCGACCACGCCGGCCGCGCAGGCGTATTTCGAATCGATCGCCATCCGGTTCACACAGCGCAGCACCTTGCCGTCGCTGCGCGCTACGACCCCGGCGTAGTATTTTTGCGAGCTGCCGGATCGAGACAGCTGTCTGAGCGTGCCGCCCGCGATCTCACAGTCCTGCACGGTGCCGCCCACGAGCAGCCGCGCGCACAGCGCCGCTGCCTCATAGTCGGAGTTGAGCGAAAGATTGACGTTATCGAGCACCGTGTTCTGGATCACGCCGCCGCCCGCCAAGACGCCGAAGAGACCGAACACGCTTTGGTTCGCGTTCGAGTAATCGGTCGCCGTAAGGCCGCTGACGGTGTGGTTCTGTCCGTCGAAAACGCCGCGGAAAAACTGAGGCGCAGTGGAGGCGGAAATCGGCTCCCACGTGGAGAAGCCCGAAATATCGATATCGTTTTCGAGCAGCACCGTGCGCCCCGCGAAGTCGTCGATGCCGCGGTTGACGAGGCGCGCGAGCTCGTGCAGCTCTTCGGGCGTGCGGATGCGCAGCGGGGAGCCCGTTTTCGAATACCAGGCCCCGGCCGCGAGCACGTGGACCGTGAGTTCGGCGGTCTTACCGCCCGCCGCGGCGGTCACGACCGTGTCGCCCTCGTTAAGCGCCGTGAGCACGCCGTCGGGGCCGACCGTTGCCACCGTCGGGTCGGAGGAGGTCCACGTCACGTCCGCGTTCCCGTTCATGTTCAGCGGCAGCGAAAGGCTCTCGCCCACGATGGCGCCGACGGCTTCCGTTTCGAACCAGAGGAAGAAGTCGTCCGACTCGAAGACCCCCTCGAGCGGGATGGGCATGTCGTTTTCGACGCCCCAGAGGTAGCAGACGTCACCCTTCAGGCCGTTATACCGGAACGCGTAAGCGTTCAGTTTGTCCGTAAGCAGCTCGCCCTCTGCGGTGAGCAATGCGTCGTCGAAGTTCGTGACCTCGGGATTGTTCGCCTTCTGCGGAGCGTCGCCCTGAATTGCCTGACTTGCAAAGCGGAGGCTGTAGGCGCCGGTCCTGTCCCAGCAGTTTTCATAGAGCGTATAGCCCGAGGTGTGCGCCATGGAATAGCGCGCGCGCCCGTAGCTGACGCAGTTGATCATGGCGGAGATGTTGTCGATATCAAGGGGATGCTCCTGCTCCGGCTCGTCCTCGCCGTCGCCGTCGCCGCCGTCGTCGTCCGCCGCCTCGGCCGTGTAGGTCACCATGTCGACATCCCAGTTGGAGATGAGGCACACGAGACCTGCCGACACCACGCTGTCAACGTCGCCGAGGTTCACGCAGTTGATGAACTGCGAGCCGTAAACGCTCAACGCGGCAATACCGCCCGCGAAGACGCCGCTGCCGGTGACGTGGGCGGCGTTGACGCAGTTCGAGACCGTGCAGGTGTAGGCGCTGGCCGCAATGCCGCCGACGTCGTTCAGACGGCACTCGACCGTGCCGCTCACACGGCAGTCGTCGATCACGGTCTCCTGCGCGAGGGCGCAGATGCCGGAAATGACCGACATGCCGGAGATGTCCGCGTCCACGAGGCGAACGCCGCGGATCTCGGAGCGGTAGGCGGAGGCGAACAGGCCGTAATACCGGCCGTCGCCGTGATAAAGCTCTTCATAGCGCGTTGTCAGGCCCACGATCGGCACGCGGTTGGCGTTGAAGCTGCCCCGGAAGATCCTGCCCGGATCGGCGAGCGCAAGCCCGATGGGGATCCAGCTGTAGCCGGAGAGATCGATGGCGGGCGTGCCTTCGGGGATCGTGATCGTTTTGCCCTCGAAGCTTTCGAGATAATAGTTGCTCACGATCGAGAATTCATAAAGCTCGCGGGCGTTCGTGATCGTGAGATCCGTCGCGTCGGGCGAATACCAGTCGCCGATCTCGCGCACCGTGACGTGCACCTCGGCGGTCGCCTCGTTCGGCGTGCCCTCGGCAGCCTTGAGCGTTATAGTCGCCGTGCCGAGCGCAATAGGCTCGAGAACGCCGTCCGTGCCGACGCGCGCGACGGTCTCGTTATCGGATGAATAAGAAACGGTGAAGCCGTGGCTGACTCGGTGGGGGATCAGGAGACGCACGCCGAGATAAGCGTCCACCTCGGGATAGAGCGCCGTGACGGTGACGGGCGAAACGCGCACCTCGCACGTGTCGGTAAAGCCGCCTGCCGCCGCCGTGATCACGGCCGTGCCGGACGTGTGCGCCGTGAGCGTGCCGTCGGCAGCGACCGAAACGACGCCGGGCGCGGAGGACGTGAACGTCACCGCCGCCGCGGACGCCGCGGTCAGGAGGTATGTCTGCCCGGGATACATCTCGAGCTCCGTTTCGCCGAGAGCGAGCTCCGTCAGTCCCGTGGCCGGGATATTGGAGGCGCACAGCAGGTTGCCGATATAGCGCGGCGTGGAGAGTGGCTTCGCCGCAGCCTGCAAAATGCGCAGCACCGCGTCGCAGGTATAGCCCGGGTACAGCGATTTCAGGCAAGCCGCCACGGCCGCTACGTGCGGAGAAGCCATCGAGGTGCCGTTGAGCTGCTTGTAATCCTGGCCGTCCGCCGCAGAAGCGGGCACAGCGGACAGGATACCGACGCCGGGCGCGGCGATATCCACCGCGTCGCCGAAGTTCGAGAAGCTCGCGCGCTTGTTCTGATTGTCCGTCGCGCCCACCGTGATGGCGGACGCCACGTTCGCCGGCGAAAAGCTGCCGGCGTCTCTCTGGTTGTTGCCCGCGGCCACGCACACCACGACCCCGGCGGCCGTCGCATCGTTGATCGCTTCCTCATAAATCGGGTTGACGCCCTCGCCGCCGAGCGAGAGGTTCATAACGTCCGCGCCCTGTTCGATGGCGTAGCGGATGCCGAGGAAGACCGTGGAATCCGTGCCGAAGCCGCTTTGGGTCAGCACCTTCACGGGCAGGATTTTCACGGTGTCGGGCGTGCCGTCGACCACGGTGCCCGCCACGTGCGTGCCGTGATAGTGGTCGTCGGTGGCGTCGTCGTCGTTATTGGCAAAGTCGTAATCGTCATCCGTCAGCACGCGCGACGCGAGGAAAGGATGCGTGAGAAGCACGCCGGTGTCGATCACCGCGACCGTGACGTCGTGAAGCGGCAGGTCGCCGAGATAGCCGAGGAACGAGTCGATCCCGACGTAGCTCTCACCGTAGCCCCACGAAAGGTGGGATGTTGTTTGTGCGGCTTCACACGTGCTCACAACGCGGTCGGGCGCGACGTATACGACGCCGGGCTGTGTTTCAAGCGCCTCTTCGGCGGCGCGGGCGGCGTTTTCGGTCGCATATTGAAGGAGCGTAAGACCGTGATAGCCCGAAACGCGCGCAATAGCGCCGTGATCGTCGGTCACTTCGCCCTTGACGATGAGGCGGCGCGTCTGATAAGGCCTCGAGAGCACCACGCCCTCGCGCCCTTCGGTGACCGTGTAGCCCTCGTCCTCAAACGCGCTGAGCGCCGCCCGGTCGACGGTCCCGACGGCGGCATTCACCGAGCCGATCGAGTGAGAGCCGTTGAGCTCCTCATACGTGACGACGCGGTCGGGTTCGAGCTCGCCGTCGTAGGTCTTTTGCATATCATAGACGAGCGATGCGAACGACATGAGTGAAAGCCCGTCTTCAGGCTGCGCCTTCGCACGCCCGGCGACGGCTTCGGCGCCCGGCGACATGACTCCGACGAGAAGCAGCAGGGAAAGGATCATGCTGAAAAGCTTGCGGCGTTTCATAGGGATTCCTCCGGTTTTTTGGTGCATTTTACCAGTCTTATTATATAGAAAGCGTGTAATTTTGTCAAGTTGTATTTATCTGAAGCGGTCGCTTGCTTTCCCGCGGGGGACGTGGTAGAATTGGAGAAAAAGCGGCGGAAGGAGGAAAGACGGTTGGAGTATGAAGTGATCAGGAGCAATCGGAAGACGACGGCGCTGCAGATCAAAGACGGAAAGCTCATCGTGCGCGCACCGTTCAGGGCGAGCGACGCCCAAATACAGCGCTTCGTGGAGAATAACCGGCGCTGGATCGAAACGCACCTCGAAAAGGCCGCGGCACGGGCGAAGGCCGCCGAAAACGTGCCGAAGCTGACGCCCGACGAGATCGCCGCACTCGCGAAGAAAGCCGCCGAGACGATCCCGCAGCGGGTGGCGTTTTACGCGGCGAAGGTGGGCGTGACCTACGGCAGGATCACGATCCGCAAACAGAGATCGCGCTGGGGCAGCTGCAGCGCAAAGGGCAACCTCAATTTCAACTGCCTGCTCATGCTCGCGCCCCCGGAGGTGCTCGACGGCGTGATCGTGCACGAGCTGTGCCACCGGAAGGAAATGAACCACTCGGCGCGGTTCTACGCCGAGGTGCGGCGGGTACTGCCGGACTACGACGCGCGAAACAAATGGCTCAAAGAGAACGGCGAGACACTGATGGCAAGGCTCGGAGAAAAGTGAGATCCGTCCTTCGGACGGGTGAAATCGCCTGCGGCGGTGAAATCCCCGAGGGGTGAAATCCGCCTGCGGCGGGTGAAGAAAGAAAAATACGGACGATCCTAATTGAACAAGGGTCGTCCGTTTTTTTATCGGAGAAGGTCGGTTATAGTTCGCCGTCGAGCCAGCGAAGGATGGCGGGGGCGTTCGTGAAGTCGCCGGTGAGGGCGTCGGCCCCGGCTTTGACGAGCCGGGCGCGCTTGACGGGGTTTACGCCGCGGCGCGTTTCTTCGTCCGTGGCGGCGCCGAGGGTGTAGGCGCCGCACTGCCGCCCGAGGCCGATCTCGACCTTGCCGTCGCCCGCCACAAGCAGCTCGCTGCCGGTGAAATTCTTTTCGGAGAACAGGGCTTTCAGCACCGCCTCTTTCGAGCAGGAAGCCTTACGCGCGGGCGCGCCGCGGATCTCGGTGAAATAGGGCGCCGCGCCGAGGACCTCGGCCTCGCGCAGGACGTCCGCGTGGTCGGTGCCGCTGGCGAGATACAGATCGATCCCGCGATCTTTAAGCGCGGCAAGGAACGCCAGAGAGCCCGCGACGAGGTAATCCTCGGGGTCGGCGCTCCCCTCTTCGAGGGCGCGCTTTTTGGCGTCGACACTGAGCATCAGGCGGCGGTTATATTCGTCCTTATAAAACCACGGGTCGCGGGAAACGCCGGTCAGCTCCTCAACGCGGGCAGCGAGCCACTGCATCTGGTAGACGGTCTGGATGCCGGTGGATTCGTCGATATAGCGGCGCACCTCTTCGGCGAGCGCGGCGTCCGGCGCTTTGCCCGGGGAGAGAAATTCGAGCATCATGGGGCCCATCACGCCCTCCCAGCCGCAGCGCAGGGTGGAAACCGTGCCGTCGAAATCGAACACGGCGGCGCGCACCGTGCCGCGCGGGACGCGATCCGGGTTCAGGATCTCGAAGGCGGGGCAGGTCATTGTTCCCCCTCCCCGAAGCTCCGGTCGAACGCGCGCAGGATCTCGTCCGGCGACGCCGTGCCGGTGGCGCCGATCTTTTTGATTGTGACGGAAGAAGCGAGGTTCGCGAACGCGAGCGCCGTTTCGCCCGGCACGCCGGCGGCGTAGGCTGCCGCGAAGGCGGACAGGAACGTGTCGCCCGCGCCGACGATATCGACGGGCGGGGCGGTTTTAACGGCGGGCACGCGCACGGCTTTGCCGTTTTCGCACCACACCGCCCCGCGTTCGCCGAGGGTGACAACGGCGGGCGCGCCGCTGCGGGCGGAGAGGGCCTTGGCCACGTCTTCGGGCGAACCGGAGAACCCGGGCAGCGCGGCGGCTGCCTCGCCCTCGTTCGGCTTGACGATCACGTGCCGGAACAGGGAAATATGGTCGTGGCTGTCGACGACAACGGGCTTCGTTTTGCCGATTTCGGCGAGCGCATCAATGACGGCGGGCGACACCGCGCCGAACGATGTCTGGTCGCAGACCGCTACGACGTCGGCGCGTCCGGCGGCCGACCGGAGCGCGGACAGGATGCGGCGTTCGGCGGTCTCATCCGGGAAAGAGGTATTCTCGAAATCGAGACGCGGGGCCTCGTAGACCACGTCGGAGTGCCCGTGCAGCATGGGCTTGCAGTAGCAGGGCGTGACGCGGTTTTCGTCCGTGACCACGCCCGAGAGATCCAGACCGAGCTCGGAGAGCAGGTTTTTCGTGATCGCACCGCGCCAGTCGCTGCCGAGGACGGTCACGGGCAGGACCGCGCCGACTTTCAGAGCGGCGAGGTTCGCCAGCACGTTTCCGCCGCCGCCGAGCGAATAGGTCTCTTTGCGCACGGGATACGGGTAATGCGGCGTCTCGTTCGACAGGCGGCTAAAGCGCATGTCGGCGTGCCAATAGGCGTCGAGGCACACGTCGCCGACCACGCAGACCGTGACGGAGCCGATTCTGTTGAGGATATCGGTGAGTTCGTTTCTGTCCATGCGTTTACGCCTCCTCGGTAAGTCCGCGCAGGAGCGACGGCAGCGTTTCGAGATGGTTGCCGCAGATATAAAGCCCCGTGCCGCCGAGCGACGCCGGGCGGTTGATGACGTTTTTGCGCGGGCGGTAGTAGTATTCGTAGGTATCCTTGCCGACGTCCGATCTATAGTCCCCGAGGGGGATGATATCGAAGTTCGCGGTGGTGATGTTTTTGAGCATACGGCCCTGGTTGCGCGCGATCGAGAGGGCTTTGAGGAAGACCTCGGCCCCCGTGACCGCCGAGCCGACGTTCATGTGCACGCCCCTGGGATCGAGGGTGGTGATCGCATGGCAGAAGGCTTTGAAATCCCTGCCGCTCGCGCCGCCGATCGCGGCGAAATCCGCCTTCGGGTGCTGGTGGATGATGTCGGTGCCGATCGTGACGTGATAGGTCGCCGGCACGCCGAGTTTGTAGGCGCGGTAGAATACGCAGTCGTCGCGGTAGGGGAAGCGGTCGGGGCGGCGGTCCACGTAGTCGACGAGGCTCGCGCCGTAGCCGAGGCCGCGGGCATAGCCCTCGGCGATCGCCTCGTTCATCCACGCGCCGGTCTCTTCCCACATGCCGAAGGAGCCGTCCTCGATCGCGGTGGGCACGTGCTCGCTCGTGCCGCCGAGGTACGCCAGCTCAAAGTCATGGATCGAGCCCGCGCCGTTCGACGCCAGATGCGTGACGAAGCCGTCTTCGATCAGGCGGATGAGATAGCGCGACAGGCCGCATTTTATAACGTGCGCGCCGTAGAACAGCGTCACGCCGCAGCCCGCTTCGCGGGCGGCTTTGATATTGCGGATCAGGATATCCATCTCTTCGCTGTGAAAGAGGTCGTCGTTCGCCGCGTCGGGGGTGCGCAGATTCTCCACCGTGACCAGATTGTGCCGGCCGCGGGCGGAAAAGGTTTTGTTTTTCGTAAGGTCGATCTCGGGCGGGATCAGCATAAGGCGGCTCCTTTTCATGCGCCGAAGAACCGGTCTTCGAGCGCTTGGCACAAAAAGTGATAAACGGGGAGCGTGAACTCCTGCACGTCCTTCGTTTCGCGGGCGGGGAGCTTGATAGTGACGTCGCAGAAGGGGTCGACCGCGCCGGGAGCCTCGCCCGTGATCGCGATCACCCTGAGCCCGCGCGCCTTCGCGGCCTCGGCGGCGAGCACCACGTTTTCGGAATTGCCGGAGGTGGTGAGCGCCAGCAGCACGTCGCCGGGCCTGCCGTAGCCGTAAACCTGCTGGGCGAATACGAGGGCGGGGGAAACGTCGTTGACGAACGCGGAGATCAGCGACGTCTGGCTCACGAGAGAGATCGCGGGCAGCGCGCCCTGCAGCTTGCCGGCGAGCAGGTCCCCGTGCGGGAAACCGGCGAAAGAGGCGCGATCATCTTCGGGCAGGGGGCGCTTTTGCGTGAAGCCCTTCATGAGCTCGCCGACGATATGCTCGCAGTCCGCGGCGGAGCCGCCGTTGCCGCAAAGCAGCGCCTTGCCGCCGCCGAGATACGCCCCTTCGAGCACGGCGAAGGCGGCAGAGAGCCCCTCCCCCGCCCCGGCAAGGCAGGGGTATTTGAGAAGAAATGCGGATAAACGTGCCTGAAACGTCACGGCGATCACCCCGGTATGCGTTTTTTCTGTTTCTATTATAGTTTTTCGGCACACGTGAGTCAATAAGAAAAAACGGGAAATGTGCTTTTCGGGGAACGGATGTCATAGGGTTGTATGAATAAAGAGGACCGTCCGGCCGCGGGACGCCCGCCGCCGGGGTGTTTTGGTAAAATCACACAAAAACAGTACTGCAAATTCAGTCAATTTGTCAGAAAGAAAATCTTGAAAAACACTTGAAATGCGGTATAAAAATACATTATAATACCTATGAGTATTTTGTGTTCCCATCAATTTTTGAAAAGGAATGATCTTATGAAAAAAGTTCTGAGCATCATGCTTTCCCTGCTTCTGGTCATGGGCCTGTTCACGTTCGCTTTCGCCGAGGATGAACCCGCGGAAACGTGCGAGCACGTTTGGGGCGAATGGGTGGTCGACAGCGCCGCCGATTACCGCGTGACGGGGCATCACCACAGGACCTGCGAGGTCTGCGGCGAGACCGAGGATGAAGATTATGAGATCAACGCGAACAGGCTTCGCGAGATCCAGTTCACGATGACGAACGAGACCTATTACCGCGTATATACCGGCAATACCGTGCAGATCGTGAGAAAAGACGGCAAGGCCCTGCGCTGGTATTCCGAGGCTTCGCTTCGCTTCACGGTGGAGCTCCGCCACGGCTATAAGTTCCAGACCTACGTCGTGTATATGAACGGCGAGCCCGTCGCCCCCCAGGAGGACGGCAGCTACCTGATCCCGGCGAACAGCGGCAGAGTCGTGGTTTCGCTGATCCCCGCCTCGTTCCCGGACGACGAGATCACCGATCCGCCCGTGGGCGTGACCGAGGTTTCGGGCCGCATCTGCGAATACTGCGGCATCGACCACGGCAACAATATCGTGGGCAGGCTCTTCGCCTTCTACCACGCCGTGCGCGCCGCTTATGACCAGGCGATGGGCAGGCTCAAGAGATAACCGAGCATAAACGATAAAACCGCCTTCGGGCGGTTTTTCTGTTTGTTTACGGTTTCTGTTATTGACTAATGGATAAATATAGTCTATGATAAGAATAAGAAGAAAGATATCCGTCAACCGGGTCACAGCCGATCGGAGGCGAACGCATGGATATTGAAAAACGCAGAAAAAAGCTTGCCGCGCGGTTCGGGCCGCGGGTGGAGGCATCGCTCGAGGACGGCGCGATCGTGCTCAGGGGCCAACTCGACACGTGGGACGACGTGATCGAGGCCTGCCAGACGGTCGCCGAGAAAAACGCCGACGTACACGTCGTCAACGACATCGTGTGCCCCGCCGCGCCCGCCGTGCCGATGAGGACGCCGGCGCTCAGCGACCGGGCGCTGGAGGGCCTGAAGCCCGACGTGCTCGTGATTGGCGGCGGGATCTCGGGCGCGTCGATCGCCAGAGAGCTCACAAAATGGAAGCTCGACGTGCTGCTGATCGAAAAGGAAGCCGACCTCGCGCTCGGCGCCTCGGGACGCAACGACGGCGAGGTGCACCCCGGCATCGACCTCGGCAAGGGGTCGCTCAAGCACAAATACGTGCGGCAAGGCAACCGGATGTACGCCGACGTGTGCCGCGAGCTCGACGTGCCGTTCGAGCGCGTGGGGCAGTATGTGGGCTTCACGAAGGGGTATCTGCGTCCGCTGATCGGCGCTTACTGCTTTTTAAGAAAGCACCGCGACGGCATCGAGGACACCGAGATCATCTCGGGAAAAGAGCTCAGCCGCCGCGAACCGAATCTGAACCACGACTTCAAGTTCGCGATCTCGAACCCCTCGACGGGCTGCGTGTGCCCCTACGGGCTCACGATCGCCTATGCCGAAAACGCCGTGAAGAACGGCGCGCGCGTCGCGTTGAACACGGCGGCGCTCGGCATGGAGGTCAAAGACGGCGGGATCGTGAGCGTGAAGACGAACCGCGGGACGGTGTATCCGCGCCTCGTGATCAACGCGGCGGGCGTGTTCGCCGAGGAGATCGCGAAGATGGCCGGCGACCGCTTTTATTCGATCCATCCGCGGCGCGGCACGAACTCGATCCTCGACAAGAAGGCGGGGGCGTATATGCACAGTGTTGCCTCGGTGAAGGACCTGAGCGTGCACGGCAAAACGCACTCGAAGGGCGGCGGGATATTGCACACGGTGCACGGCAACCTGCTCGTGGGGCCGGACGCCGTGGAGACCTGTGAAAAAGAGAACGTCGCCACGGATCCCGAGAGCATCAAAACGGTGTTCGACAAACAGGAGCTCACGATGCCCGGGCTTTCGAAGGGCGACATCATCACCTATTTTACGGGCGTGCGCGCGCCGACCTTTGAAGAGGACTATGTGATCGAAAAGGGGCGCAGGACGAAAAACCTGATCCACTGCGCGGGCATCCAGTCGCCGGGGCTCACCACCGCGCCCGCCGTGGCGCTCGATATCGAAAAGATGGCGGTGGAGATGCTGTCAAAAGAGAAACCGGTGGAAAAGAACGGGGCGTTCGACCCAATAAGAAAAGGTCCGCCGGTGCTAAGTAATATGAGCGACGAGGAGCGGGACGCCCTGATCCGCGAAAACCCCGACTACGGCGTGATCGTGTGCCGCTGCGAGGAAGTGAGCAAGGGCGAGATCCTCGACGCGCTTCGCTCCCCTGTCTGCGTGCCCACTCTCGACGGCGTGAAAAAACGCGTGCGCCCCGGCATGGGGCGCTGCCAGGGCGGCTTCTGCTCGCCGCTCGTGATCAGGATCATTGCCGACTTTCTCGGCACGGAGCCGGAAGACGTGAAGAAGTCTTCCGACGCCGCCGTGATCGCGTTCGGCAAGACGAAATGAGGTGCGCGGGATGAAACAGTACGACGTGACCGTGATCGGCGGCGGGCCCGCGGGCCTCGCGGCGGCGATAAGCGCCTGCGACGAGGGCGCGAGCGTGTGCCTCATTGAGAGAGAACAGCGGCTCGGCGGGATCCTCAAGCAGTGCATCCACGACGGCTTCGGTTTGATGCGCTTCGGCGAGCGGCTTTCGGGCCCCGAATACGCCGAGCGGGATATCGACGAAGTGAAGACGAGAAACATCGACGTGCTAACGCGGACCTTCGTGACGAAAACGGAGAAAGAGAACGGCGGGTTCACCGTACACGCGGTGAACGCCGGCGGCGTGACGAAAATCGGCACGAAGACGCTGGTGCTCGCCACCGGCTGCCGCGAGCGCACGGCAAAGCAGGTATTCATCCACGGTACGCGCCCGGCGGGCGTGTTCACCGCGGGCACGGCACAGAACCTCACGAACCTGATGGGGCTGATGCCGGCGAAAAAATGCGTGATTCTGGGGTCGGGCGACATCGGCCTCATCATGGCGCGCAGGCTCACGCTCGAGGGCGCGAAGGTGCTCGGCGTGTATGAGGCGAAGCCCACGCCCTCGGGGCTGACGCGCAACCTGCACCAGTGCCTTTACGATTATAATATCCCGTTATACCTTTCGAAGACCGTGACGCGCGTGTACGGCGACGACCGCGTGACGGGCGTTGAGATCTCGGACGTGGACGAGAAGATGGCGCCGGTTCCGGGGACGGAACAGTACGTCGAATGCGATACGCTGATCCTCTCGGTGGGGCTCATCCCGGAAAACGAGATCGCCGAGACGCTGGGCGTGCAGCTCGATAAACGCACGAAGGGCCCCGTGGTGGACGGGCAGTTCATGACGAACGTGGACGGCGTGTTCTGCTGCGGCAACGCCCTGCACGTGAACGACCTTGTGGACCACGTGTCCGAAAACGGCGCGATCGCCGGAAGGAACGCCGCTCGGTATGTGAAGGCGGCGCGGAAAACGATCGAAATCGGGGCGGACGCGTCGCTTCTGTACCTCGTGCCGCAGACGCTCGAACTCAACAAGGACAACGGCAAAACGACGGTGTATTTCCGTTCGAGAGAGCCGCTCGACGGCGCGAGCCTGAAGCTGTATATCGACGGGAAAGAGGCGTTCAGTAAGAAATACGCCTTTCTCCGTCCGCCGGAGATGGAGACGCTGACGCTGAACTTCGACGGGGTCGGGCTGACCGAACATAGCGCCGTGGAATTCCGGATCGAACCGAAGCGGGGGTGAGAGACATGGATATCGTTTGTATCGTATGCCCGAAGAGCTGCCGCATCACGGCTGAGCCCGGCGACCCGCCCGTAATCGCGGGCAACTCGTGCCAACGGGGTTACAAGTTCGCGCTGGACGAGCTGACGCGGCCGATGCGCACGGTGTGCACCACGGTGAGAACGGCCTTTCCCGAAGCGCCGGTGCTGCCGGTGAAAACGGCAGCCGAGATCCCGAAGGACAAAATCTTCGACCTGATGGCGCTCGTGAACGCGGTTACGCTCGACAGACGAGTCTCGCACGGCGACACGGTGATCGAAAACGCCCTCGGGCTCGGCGTGGACGTGATCGCGACGAGCGATCTCATTAAAGAGGAACCGCAGAAAGGAGAAGACAGCAGATGAACGATCCCCTCGTTTTGACCTTTGACGTTGGCACGCAGAGCGTGCGCTGCGGCATCGTGACGCCGGACGGCGAGTTCGCCGACAAGGAGCAGCTCGGCTACGAGACGCCCTATTTCTCACGCGAGCCCGGTTGGGCGGAGCAGCGCCCCGGATTCTATTTCGAAAAGATGGCAGAGGTCTCGAAGAAGCTGCTTGAGAGAAACGCCGAGACCGTCGGGCGGATCAAGGCCGTGTCGGTGACCTGCATCCGCGATACCGTGCTGTGCCTCGATCAAAACCGCGAGCCGCTGCGCGACGTGATCTTGTGGCTCGACAGCCGCAAGGCGAAGTTCGACCGCCCCTTCGGCGCAGGCAAACGGGCGCTGTTCGCCCTCATCGGCATGGGCGACTCGATCAAGAAGATCTATAAGGCCACGGCGGCGAACTGGCTCATGCAGAACGAGCCGGAGATCTGGGAAAAGACCGACAAATACGTGATGCTGCCGACCTATCTCAACTATCTGCTCACGGGAGAGTTGAAGGATTCCGCCTCGAACATGATCGGCCACGTGCCGTTCGACTATAAGAACCGCCGCTGGATGGGCGAAAAGGACCTGACGCGCTGCGTGAGCGACGTGCCCGCCGAAAAGCTGTGCGAGCTTGTGCCGTCCGGCGAAGTGATCGGGCTTATCACCGAGGAGGCGAGCGAAAAAACGGGCATCCCCGCCGGGCTGCCGCTGGTGGCCTCGGGCTCCGATAAGGGCTGCGAGACGCTGGGGCTGTCGGTGGTGCATGACGACCGCGCGTCCGTTTCGCTCGGCACCACGGCGACGCTGCAGATGGCGACGAAGGACTATTTCGAGCCGCAGAAGTTTTTGCCCGCCTACCCCGGCGTGCCGAACGACATCTATAACCCAGAGTTCGAGGTCTACCGCGGGTTCTGGCTCGTGTCGTGGTTCATCAAGGAGTTCGCCGCCGAGGAGCGTATCACGGCGAAGGAGCGTGGCGTGAGCCCCGAAAAGGTGCTGGACGAGTCGCTCGAAAGCGTGCCGCCGGGCTGCGACGGCCTCGTTTTACAGCCGTTCTGGACCGCGGGCATCGTGAACCCGAACGCCCTCGGCTCGATGGTGGGCTTCGCCGATTTCCACACCCGCGCGCACGTTTACCGCGCGATCATCGAGGGCATCGGCTTCGAGCTGTATCACGGGCTCAGGACGATGGAGAAGCGCTCCGGCAAGAGGGTGCGAGAGCTCTACGCGGCGGGCGGCGGCGCGCGCAGCGACGCCGTGTGCCAACTGATGGCGGACCTGTTCGGCCTGCCCGTGATGCGCACGCAGACCTACGAAGCCTGCTCCGTGGGCGCGGCGATGCCGGCGTTTATCCGGCTTGGAGTATTCAAAGATTACGACGAGGCGATCGCCCGCATGGTGCGGGTGAAGGACCGCTTCGAGCCGGACGCAAAGAACCACGCCGTGTACGAGACGCTCTATGAGCAGGTTTACAGCGGGATCTATCCCGCGCTCAAAAAGACCGAAAAGAACATCATGACGATCTATAAAAGGAGATGACGACCATGAGCAAGCCTTATAAAGGATTCGAGCCGAAATGGGTGCTCACGCGCGCGCCCGAAAACAGCTACCGCTCCATTTTCAGGTGGGGCGACCCGGATTTCTACAAGTATCCGAAAGAGAGCCTGTACAATTACGTCAAGGACAGGTGCGCCCTGAAGGACGAGGATTTTAAGCAGTATAACGACGACATCGGCATGGATGAGGTGCATCTCGGCGAAGAGCACGCCCCGAAGATCGACCCCGCACACGTAGAGGCGCTCAAAAAGATCGCCGGGGACAAGAACGTGTCGCAGACCGACTACGACCGCCTCGCCGTGGCCTACGGGCAGACGATGTACGATCTCTTGCGCATGCGCCACCGCCGCTTCGACTCGCTGCCGGACGTTGTGGTGTTCCCGGAGACGACGGCGCAGATCGAAGCGATCGTGGCATACGTGTCCGAGCACAAGATCCCGCTCTACGTCTACGGCGGCGGCTCGTCCGTCACGCGCGGCGTGGAGCCGATCAAGGGCGGCGTGTCGCTCGACATGCGCCGCAGCTTCAACAAGGTGCTCCGGTTCAACGAAGTAGACCAGACCATCACCGTGCAGGCGGGCATGTCGGGCCCGAAGCTTGAGGAGACCCTGCACAACGCCGAAAAGCTGTTCGGCGCGAAACGGCCCTACACCTGCGGGCATTTTCCGCAGTCGTTTGAATACTCGTCCGTCGGCGGCTGGACCGTGACGCGCGGCGCGGGCCAGAACAGCACCTATTACGGCACGATCGCCGATATCGTGCTCTCGCAGCGCTACGCCACGCCCATCGGCGTGATCGAGACCCCGCACTACGCCCGCGAGGCCACCGGGCCGAACCTCAACCAGCTCATGATGGGCGGCGAGGGCGCGTTCGGCGTGCTGACCGAGGTGACGCTCAGGGTGTTCCGCTGGATGCCCGAGAACCGCAAGCGGTTTTCGTACATGTTCAAGGACTGGCCCACGGCCATGAAGGCCGCGCGCGAGATGATGCAGCGCGAATGCGGGTATTCGTCGGTATTCCGCCTGTCGGACGCGGAAGAGACCTCGGTGATGATGCACCTTTACAACGTGGACGACACGCCGCTCGGCCCCGTGCTCGACAAGCTCGGGTATAAGGATAACGAGCGCTGCCTGTTTCTCGGCTTTACCGACGGCGAAAAGGGCTATTCGAAGAACGTGGCGCACAACATCTCGAAGATCGCGCGCAAGTTCGGCGCGATCCCGCTCACGGGGTACGTGTGCAAAAGCTGGGAGAAGGGGCGCTTCAACGACCCCTATCTGCGCGACACGCTGATGGACTTCGGCTTTATGATCGACACGCTCGAATGCACCGTGAACTGGTCGAATATGGCGCGGGTGCACGAGGAGGTGCGCAAGGTCTGCCACGCCCTGCCGAACACGATCGTGACCACGCACATGTCGCACTGCTATCCGCAGGGCGCGAACCTGTATTTCATCTTCATGACCTATATGAAGGACGAGGAGGAGTTCCGCCGCTATCACGCCACGATTCTCGACGCGATCCAGAAGTCGGGCGCGGCGATCAGCCATCACCACGGCATCGGCAAGATGTTCGCGCCGTGGCTCGAGGGGTATCTCGGCGAGAAGGAATACGGGGCGGTGCGCGCGCTCAAGGACTATTTCGACCCCGATTACCTCATGAATCCGGGCGGCACGATCGGCCTCGACCTGAAGCCTGAAGAAAAGCGCTTTTTGCGCGAGCACCGGGAATACGACGAGGGCGTGAGCCCGAAGGAAGACGCGGAGGCGTGAGCCCGCGGGTTTTCCGGAATATGAACAACAAAGAAACCCCGCAGGCGCGGGGTTTTCTTTTTTGCATATGCGCGGGATCAGTCCGTTTTTTTCGCGACGAGGAACCAGCGGTGGGTGGCGCCGGAGATTTGGCCGTCGCGTTCGACCGTTTGCTGCAAGGAGAGCAGGCGGTCGAAGCAGGCGTCGACCGAGAAGCCGGGGAACTCCCACTCGATGATGCGGGCGAACCACACGAAGGCGCCGACGTCGTAAAACGCGATCTTGCCAAAATGCTCGCCGGAGCGGAGGATCTCGAAGCCCTCGTTTTCGAAGGCCTGTTTCTGCTCGGTCAGGTTTTCGTGCGGGAAGGGGCGTTCGGCGCCGGGCAGGACGGCCAGCACGAGCTCCCTGTCGTTCTCGCTGCCCACCTGCTGGGTGACGAAGAGCCCGCCGGGCTTTAACAGACGCTTGATCTCGCGCGGGTCGAAGCTGCCGTGGCGGTTGATGATGAGGTCGAAGCTTTCGTCCGGGAACGGCACGTTTGAGGGGTCGTCGCAGGCGCGGATATCGACGCCGAGGGGCGAAAGACGCTCTTTGCACAGCTCCACGTTCGGCGGGTAGCCCTCGGTGGCGGCCGTGTTTTCGTATGGGTGGCCGAGCGAGAGCAGGAATTCGCCGCCGCCCGTGTCGTAATCGAGCAGCTTCATTTCGGGGCGCAAAACGCTTCGCACGGCGGCCTCGTAATCCCACGGCAGGTCGTCTTCTTCGTCATAGCGGCCGCGGATATGCGAAAAATCCCACCCCTTGATTCGGGCGCAGGCTTCTTCGGCCTTCCACGCGGCGCGCAGCTCTTCATTCGTCATAACGGCACCTCACTTATAGTATTTGTCCACGCCGCCGTAGCCGACGATCAGCTTGTTTTCGCGGGTCTTTTTGATGAAATTCGAGAGCCGCTTTTCGAACTCGGCGGGGCGGGCGCGAGAAGCGTCGATATAGGCGACGCGGATGCGCCGGTAGGGCTCGGAAAACGCCTGATAGTTTTGCCACGCGGTCTCGTCCCGCCGGATGGCGAGCAGGATATCTTCGGGAAAGACGTAGGGAGAAGAAATGACGTCCTCGACCGAGGGGCAGATCTTCGGGTGGATGAGGCCCTCGGCGTCGAGCCGGATGAGGCGCTCGATATTCGGGCGCGAATAGGGGCTGCCCGCGCGGCGCGGGGTGAAGCGGCGCAGCTGATGCGTTTCGTCCAGCGTGCCGGCCTGCCCGTCGATCCAGCCGAAGCACAGCGCCTCTTCGACGGCGTCGTTATACGTGACGCCCGTTTCGCCGGAATCTTTGGACGGGAACACGAACCACACCTCGGTTTCGGTCTCGAAGTGCTCCGTCAGCCACGCGCGCCACGCGGCGCGGTCGGCGCAGTACACGGTTTTGCTTTTGTCCATGCGGTCTCCTTTTCGGGGCGTCAGGTGACGGAGTAGTTATCCGCGAATTCGCGCGCCCAGGTCTCTTCGATCCCGGCACGCCAGGAGAGCGCGAGATCGGTAAGCTCTTTGCAGAGGTCGGGCATCTCTTCGGCGAGATTGCGCATTTCGCCGGGGTCCGTTTTCAGGTCGGCAAGGAAGACGGGCGCGCGCGGGGGCTCGGATTCCTCGAGCCTGCCGTTCAGCACGAGCTTATAGTCGCCGCGGCGCACGGCGGTCTGGCCCTCCATCTCCCAGAACAGGCAGTCGTGCGGCGAAGCGCCGCCGTGCCGCAGAAGGGAGAGGATGCTTTTGCCGTCAAGTGTATATTGGGACGCGTCGCCGCCGCAGGCCTCGAGCACTGTGGGGAAAACATCGGTCGCGATGAGGGGCTCGCCGACAACGCGGGGCGGGAGCTTATCGCCCCACTTGATGATCGCGGGCACGCGGACGCCGCCCTCGAACAGGCTGAACTTGTGCCCCGCGAAGCCGCCCGCGCTGCCGCCGTAATAGGGGTCGGGCGTGCCGTCGAGCCAGTTGCGGCTCTCGCGCGAGGGGCCGTTGTCGCTCTGGAAATAAAGGATCGTGTCGTCGGACAGCCCGAGGTCGCCGAGCGCCTTCACGATCTCGCCCACGCCGTCGTCCACAGCCGCGAGCATGGCGGCGTAGATGCGGCGGTCCGGGGGAAGCTCCGGGAAGCGGTCGAGATAACGCGCGGGGGCGTGCATCGGGTAATGCGGGGCGTTATAGGCGACGTAGAGGAAGAACGGGGCGTCGGCGTGGGCGCGGATGAAATCCACGCTCTTTCTCGTGATGCGCTCGGTGAGATATTCGCCGTTGGCCCAGACCTCGGTATCGTTCTCCCACAGGTCGTGCGTGGGGTTGAAACCGCCGTCGGACATGCCGTAATAAAAGATGTGCGAATAGTAGTCGAGGCAGCCCGCGAGAAAACCGCTGAAGGCGTCGAAGCCGTTGGCGTTCGGGCGGCATTCGGGTTTGAGCCCGAGGTGCCACTTGCCGCAGACGCCGGTGGCGTAGCCCTCTTTTTTCAAGGCGGCGGCGAGGGTGGGGACCTTGGGCGTAAGGCCGCTGGCCTTACGGTGGCCGGCTAAGATCGCACGCACGCCCGCGTTGCCGGGGTAGCGGCCCGTGAGGAGAGAAGCGCGCGACGGCGAACAGACGGGCGACGCGGAATACATGGAGGTAAAGCGCACGCCCTCTTCGGCGAGGCGGTCGAGGTTCGGGGTCTTGAGGTCCTTCGCGCCCATGCAGCCGAGGTCGCCGTAGCCCTGGTCGTCGGTGAGGATGATGATGACGTTCGGTTTTTTCATAATTATTCACATCCGGACGGTTGAATTTCGGTTCCGCTTTTATTATACTGGAAACAGAGACCGTGTCAAGGAGAAAACGGAGATGAAGACCCTTTCTTTGCTCGTAAAGCCCGCCGCCGGGCTGTGCAACATGCGCTGCGGCTACTGCTTTTACCGCGCCGCGAGCGAACTCAGAGACAACCGGATCATGGCCCCGGAGACCGCCGACGAGCTGATAAGCAAGATCGCGGCGGCCCGGCCATCGGCCTTGTCGGTCGCGTTTCAGGGCGGCGAGCCGACGCTGGCGGGGCTTGATTTTTTCAAAGACTTCGTGAGAAAAATGAAAGAGGCGGTCCCCTGCCCCGTCGGGTATTCGCTGCAGACCAACGGCCTTTTGATCGACGGCGCGTGGGCGGCGTTTCTGAAAGAGAACGCATTTTTGGTGGGCGTGTCGCTCGACGGCGACCGACGCACCAACGACCGCTACCGCGTCGACAATCACGGCGAAAGCGTGCTGCCGCGCGTGCTGGAGGCTGTGTCGGCGCTCAAGAAGCACGGCGTGGACTTCAACGTTCTTTCGGTGATCGACGACGAAAACGCGAAGGATATCGACGCGACGTGGAAGTATTTCAAGAAGCACGGTTTCGGATTCTTGCAGTTCATCCCCTACGTCGACGAGGGCGGCGGGCCGAAGCTGACGCCCGAAGCGTATGAAACGTTTCTCAAGCGCTCGTTCGACCTGTGGTACGAAGACCTCACGCGCGGCGAATACATCTCGGTGCGGCACATCGACAACTACGTCGGCATTCTGATGGGGCGGCAGCCCGAGAGCTGCGCGATGCGGGGCCTGTGCGGGGGCTATTTCACGATGGAAGCAAACGGCGATATCTATCCCTGCGATTTCTATTGCAAAGAGGAATATAAGATCGGCAGCGTGTTCGACGACGAGCCGTTCACGCAAAACGAAAAGCAGCGGCGGTTCATCGAGGACTCCCTGACGATCCGCGAAACGTGCAAGAGCTGCGAATACTACGCACTGTGCCGCGGCGGGTGCAGGCGGGACAGGACGGACGGCCTGACAAAAAACAGATACTGCGCGGCGTACCGGGGCTTTTTCGGCTACGCGGCGGACAGGATGAAGCGAGCGGCGGAGGCGTTCGGATATGGAGAATAACGGCTATAAGATCCACGTCGCGTACGGGTTCCACGTCAACTGCTACCACTCGTATCGCGGCGACACGAACGACGCTGCGGGCTTCGGGTCGGACATCCGGATCATCCGCGGCATCATCAAAACGCTCGACGAGCTCAACGCCGCGGGAATCCCGGTGAAGGGCACGTGGGACAGCGAGAACTTTTTTTCGCTCGAAAAGATATTGCCCGCATACGCGCCAGACGTCCTCGACGGGATGCGCCGGCGCGTGAAGGAGCGCGGCGACGAGAACATCATTATGGGCTATTCCAACGGCGCGCTCGGCGCGATGCAGGAGGACGAGCTCGTTTCTTCCGTTGCGCTCGCGGTGACGAACCCGCAGGGCTCGGGGCTCAAAGACCTGTTCGGCGCGTGCGAGATGATCGTGCGCCCGCAGGAGGTGATGTTCACGCCCTCGCAGGTAAAGACCTACAACAAGCTCGGCGTGAAGGCGCTGTGTTTATACTATTCCTGCGTGCCGTTCGACGCGTTCAAGACGCTTATCCCGCCGCTCGACGACGAAAAGGCGTATAACCCGCTGACGTTCGAATACCGGGGCGAGGGCCTTATCGTGATCCCGACCTACTCAAACGCCGACGTGTGCGACGCGGGGTGCCTCAGGGCGTGGGTGAAGGAGCTGAGAAAAAAGCAGCTCGACGGGACGGTCAAAAACGACCTGTTTCTCTTCATCAACATGGACGCGGACGCGATCTTCTGGGAGAGCCTGAACCTGCCCGTCGTGAAGAACCGCATCGCGAACACCGACGGCATCCGCGGGCTCGTGAAGGAGGTGGCGGATCTCGAATACGTCGTGTTCGACACGCCGGGCGGCTATCTCAGGACCCACGCGCCCGTGGGGACGATACGTTTCACGCAGGACACCGCCGACGGCAACTTCACGGGCTACGCCTCGTGGGCGGAGAAGCCGTATAACCGCAGGATCTGGACCGCGATCGAAAAGAGCCGCCGGGCGGCGAAGGCGAGGGAGAACGAAGAGGACTTTCTGAACCGGCTGAAGCTCCTCTCCACCACGCATTTCGGGCTGGCGACGCCGGTGCTCAACATCCAAAGGGAGCAGACCGCGAACGAACTGGCCGAAAAACTGATGGACGCCGCTTTCTTGCCCGAGGGCCCGCTGACGCTGTACAACGCGTCGGGCACGGTCCTGCAATGCGTGCAGCTGAGGTGCAAGACGGCAAAAGCCCTCGCGGTGAAGGGCGAGGGGCTCGAAGCGTACACGGTGCTGCCGATGGGCGATGACAGCGTGTTTCTGCTGCTGCGGTTTTCGGAGGTCAAAAAAGAATACGTCATCACGGCCGAAGAGACGGAGAACGCGCCCTGCGGGGACGAGGCGTTTTTCACGCTCGAGAGCGCGGGGACGAAGCTGGAGTTCGGCGCGGACAAGCGTATCCGGCGGTTTTCAATAAACGGGCAGACGGTCGGCGGGGAGGAGTTTCTGAGCTCCTATCTCACCTACGGTGGCAAGCGGTACGACTTTTCGCCGGACGGGATGGAGATCGGGTGGCTGACCGGGGGCAGATACATTAAGCTCTTCGGCGGCGTCGGGCTGCCGAAAGCAAAACGGCAGGGCGCTTACGCCTTCACGTTTTTCACGTCCGACGCGGTAAAGGGGATCTTCGTGCTCGCGGACGTCAGCTACCCCTACACGCCGGAGCGCGACGCGATCTCGACCGAAAACTCGTCGCTCGGGCGGTATACGGACATGCGCTGGCAGGAGGCCGCGCCGTTTTGCCTGTCGTTTGAGAACGAGAGGCCTGTCAGTGTAATTAAACGCAATTTTGAGGGGGATATATCGGCGTTCCGCGTGGATTCCTACGCAGAGGCAGACCCGAAAAACCGCACGCTCGATTCGTTCAATAACCAGTTGACGGCGGGGCTCATTGGCCTGACGGACGGCAGAAAGGGCCTGCTGCTCGGTTTTTCGCGCAGCGTCTTATCGTCGATGGCGTGCTGCCCGATGCGCCTCACCGAAGGCGGGCGCGTGAAGATGAACCCCTTCGGCACCTTCGACGGCCGCCAGCGCCATCACCCGAACCGCTCGGGGGACGTCGTGCCGCGCACCTATACGCTGATCGCGCCGCAGGGCAAGAGCCTTGCGCCGTCGTATAACGGCAGCCGCGAGCGGGCGCTGATGTGCCTGACGCCCTTTGAGGGCGAGCTTCCGGACGAAGAACGGATGCGGGAGCTTCTCGCCTTTGCCGACGGCGCGTTCGCGACGGGGACGGACACGCTGCTTGCGCCGTACAACGGCGAAAACGTGTGGGTGCAGAGCGCCGAAAAGCAGACCGGTAAGGTGAGAGTCCGCTCTCCCCTGTTCGGCGGCGTAAAGGGCAATCCCGTGAAATACGCTTTCAGGGGCGCGCGGGCGCTCGGGTACATTGTGAAAAAACAGCGCCGGGCAAAATGACGGAAAACAGAAAGATCCCGCCGGGAACGGATCCCGGCGGGATTTTTATTATGTCGGCTTAATAAGCGACGGTGTAGTTCTCTTCGGTAGCGAGGGCGAGCTTCACGTGCAGGCTGCTCACGAGCACCTTGACGTCGAGGTCGAGGATATCGGTCTCGGTGAAGGTGATCTCGGTGACGCGGGACGAGGCCTTATCGACCGTGCAGGAGATCGCGCCGCCGACGCCCTTGATGTCGACGCGCGTGAACGTGACCGTGGGGATGTTGATGTCGGAGAAGGTGGAGGCGGTGACGGTGTTGAACACGCCGGCGTAGCCCTGCCCCTTTTCGGGGCTCGTGATCGCGTCGTCGTAGAGCTTCAGCGTGATCTTGTAGGCGCTGCCGGTATCTTCGCAGACGGCGGATCCGACCATGTCGGCGGTGAGGTGCGAGGAATAGTCGGCGTTGCCGACCGGGAAGACGATCTGCATATCGTCGCGGCTCGTCCAGGTCTCGGGGGTGTCGGTCCCCTTGACGAAGGTGCCGATCGCGGTCTTGCCGAGGCTTTGGATCGCGGAAGGCAGCTCGAGCTGATCTTCGGGCGCGGAGACGTGCTTATAGTTGCGCGTCAGCGAGGACGCCTCTTTTTTCACCTTGTTGACCGCTGTGTTATAGAGCTCAACGATCTGCTCTTTGGTCATGGCGCCGGCGGGCGCGGCCTGCGTGGCGGGCTGCTCCGACGGCTGCTCCGCCTGAGAAGCGGGCTGTTCGGTCGGCTGTTCGGCGGGGACGGAGGTCGGCTCGGCGGGCGCCGAAGTCGGTTCGGCGGCGGGAGCGGAAGAGGCGGGCTCGGTCGAGGCGGGGGCGGGTTCGGACGCGGCGGGAAGCGTGTCCGCACTGCTCCCGGTGGGGGCGGTGCGGTCGGCGAAAACGGAATCGGGGACCGTGACGACGACCTTGATCGGCGCGACGGAATAGAAGACGATCATGCCGACGAGGACGGCGGCACAGACGGACGCGATGATGACGATTGCTTTCTTCTTCATGGGGAGCTCCTTTGCAAAGACTTTTCAGAACTGATAGCTGCCGGCGGGCACGGTTTTCGTTTCGCCGGAGGGCAGACGGATCTCGGCGACGCAGTTGGCGGGGACTTCGATCTCGAACCGGTAACCGGTTTCGGTCTTCTTCCACCCGCTTTTCACGACGCCGTAGACGCTTTTATAAGAAACCTCGGCGAACGTGAAGCTGCCGCCGGGCTTCGGGGCGATGATGAAGCGGTTCTCGCCGTCCACGCGAACGCCGCACATCTCCTTGAACAGCCACTCGACCACGGCGCCCTTGGAATAGTGGTTCAGGCTGCCGATGCCGCCGGAGACGGAATTCGGGCCTTCCCACGCCTCCCACACCGTGTTGGCGCCAGCCTTCGGCATGGAGAGCCAGCCGGGGCGCTCTTCGTTTTCGAGCAGACGGTAGGCGTAGTCGACGTCCATATCGGCGAGCACGCTGAGGATGAGGGGCGTGGACAGAAAGCCCGTGCCGAGCCGCCAGCCGTAGTGATCGAGCGCCTCGATAAGCCTTTTTTTCGCGTAGGCGGTGCCCTTTTCGTCCAGCAAACCGAAATAAAGCGGGCGGACGAGCTTTGCCTGCCGGTCGGTATCGAGCGAGAACTTTTTCGTTTTCGTGAGCGCCCGATAGCCGCGCCGCGCCTTTTCGGCGACACGGCGGTACCGTTCGCCGTCGGCGAGCATGCCGAGGGCGTCGGCGATCTCGGCCATGACGTCCGCCAAAACCACGATATACGCAGTGGTCTCTTCGGGGTGGGGGGAGACGAAATCGGACACGGCGAAGGCCCTGACGTCGGCGGGCTCCGCCCACTCGCCGTAGGACTGGCCGTAGTTGGAAACGCAACGCAGGTTTTTGAGACCGACCCCGGTGGGAAGTGCCGTGGGGTACCATTTGCCGAGGGTCTTGAACTTATAGTCGGCGTAGCGACGCATTTGTTCGTAATAGTCCGAAAGCACGGACGTATCGCCGTATTGCTTCCAGAGGCGGTACGGGATCAGCACGCCCGCGTCCGACCAGCCGGCGGAGCCGTCCATGTATTTCATATAGAAGTCCACACCGCCGACGGGCGCGATCTGCGTGAAGCAGCCGTTTTCGTGCTGCGCGTCGCAGGCGTCGTTTTCGAATTTGCGCGCGAAGGGCAGGTAGTTGAACAGATAGCCCGCCGTGCCGACAAAAATCTCGGCGTCGCCGAGCCAGCCGTGGCGCTCGCGCGTGGGGCAGTCGGTGGGGACGTCGAGGTGGTTGCCCTTGGCCGACCAGACCGTGGCGCGGAAGAATCTGTTGAGCAGGTCGTTGGAACTGTTAAAATAGCCGGTTTGCTCGAGATCGGAATACACGGCGATCGCCGTGACGTCGGACGCGGCAAGATCGACGTCGGTGTCGATCTCGGCGTATTGGAAGCCGAAGACCGCAAACTTCGTTTTATAGACGTTCGGCCCGTCCTTGCAGACGTATTCGATTTTCTGCAGGGGCGTGGTTTTCTTTCCGCGCGAGAGCTGGATGTTCTTCTGATACAGTTCACCGTCTTTGACCATTTCGCCGAAGCGGAGAACGATTCTTTGCCCCGCTTTCGCGTTCACCATAAACGAGACGTACCCCGCGATGTTCTGCCCGAAATTGATGAGCTTTTTGCCGCCGGGGGTGACGGACAACGTGCCCGTGAACGTCTCTTTTTCGGCGACGGGGACGTTGTTGGAGGCGGTCGGGACGACCGGGTGGAACGCGACTTTCGCGCGGCCGCTGTAAGAGGGAGCCATACGCGCGTCGAACACCTCGCCGTCCTTGTTGTCGGCAAAGCGGACGGGGCCGTCGCCGGACCAGGACCAGCTTTCGTCCGTGACGACGGTCTCTTTATGCCCGTCGCTGTAAACGATCTCGAGCTGCGCGAGGAGTTTGGTTTCGGCGCCGTATTGGTTCCGGAGCCCCCACGCGCCGACCGAGCCGCGGTACCAGCCGTCGGCGAGCTCGGCGGTCAGGGCGTTTTCGCCGTCCTGTAACAAGGAAGTCACGTCGTATGCTTGATATTGGACGCGTTTTCTGTAATCGGTGAGACCTGGCGCGAGGGGCGTAGACACGCCGACGCCGTTCAGTTCGGCGCTGTAAAGCCCGCAGGCGGTGATATAGAGCCGCGCTTTTTTAACGCCGCCGGACAGGGAAAACGTTTTGCGGAAGCAATCGACGGGATAACGCCGTTTTTTGTCGACCGTGTAGTCCCCCGCGATCCATTTCGCGCGCCAGTGCGAAGAGCGCAGCAGGCCCATCTCGAAGAAAGCGGGCTCGCTCCATTCGCCCTCGTTCCCGTTTTCGTCCCAGAGCTTGATCTTGTAATTGACGCGTTCGCCGGAGACGAGGGTGAGCGGATACCGGGCGTGCATGGAATCGGATTCCACTTTGCCGGTATCCCATTTTTCACTGACGACGCGGTAGGCGGTCTGTTTGACGCCGCCCTCGCAGTTCCAGAACACGCGGGGGTTGGGAATATCGATGCCGACAGGATTCACGAGATATTCGGTTCTCAGCTCGGTCGCTTTCATATCATTCAGCCTCCGCGTTTTTTCTCGCTTTGATCTCGGCCTGCTCTTCGGGGAGCTTCTTTTCGACGTTCAGGAAGAACAATATCGCCACGAGCGCCGCGCCCGTGAAGACCTCGAGCCCCACGAAAGCGAAGGTGATGACCCAGTTGACGCTGCCGGGCTGCTGCATGGCGACGGTGAGCACGCCGTCCGCCGCGGGCTTGAGGTTTTCGAGCGCGACCTGCGCCGTCCAGCCGTTTTGCGCGAGCGCGGCGGAAGCTTCCTCTATGCTGTTTGCCGTGATCGGCGCGATATACGCGGCTTTCGACAGCATCCAGTTGAACACGCCGGTCATGATGCCGACCATCGCCACCGCGATGATGTTGTAGATCGACATCGCGGCGCCGTCCATGCGCAGGTTCTTTTTCCATTCGAGGTGGTCGAGGCAGTCGGCGAAGAGCGCCATGAACACGTAGGCGCACGGAAGGCCGCCGATGTTTTTGATGAACTGCCCGATGAGGACGATCACGAGATTGTGCGGGAAGACCCAGCAGATGAGCGAACCGACGGAGTAGAGGACGAAGCCGACCATGGTGACGTTGCGCTTGCCGAACTTTTTGGCGAGCGGCCACACGGCGAAGATGCCGATACCCATCGGGATGCCGCCGATCACGGACACGAGCATCTGCGTGATGCCGTCGTTATAGGTGCCGAGCACGTAGTTGCAGTAGTAGACGAGGCCGAGGTTCTTGAGCGTCACGCCGACGGTGTAGATGAGGAAATAGGCGTACATGAGGAGCATGTATTTGTCCGTGAACAGGATCTTCATCTGCTTGAGGAACGGGACCTTCGTTTCGTCCTTTCCGGCCTCTTCGGTGACGCGCTCTTTGGTGAAGAAATATTCGAGGAGCGTGAGCGGCAGGGCGACGATTGAAAGGATGGTCATGAGCGTGATCCACTTCGATTTATCCACGCCGATCATCGGCATGATCACCATCGGGAAGATAAGCGCCACGAGGATGCCGCTCATCATGATGGTGGTGATCTGGTTGAACACCGAAAGGCCGCCGCGGGCCGTGCCGTCGCGCGTGGAGAGCGGCACCATCAGGTTGTGGCTCATGTTGAAGATCGTGTAGGCGAACGAATAGAAAAGGTTATAGCTGACCATGACCCAGATCGCCTTGACCGTGTCGCTCGACTCGGGTACGGTGAAGAGCAGCACGCCGGTGATGGGCACCAGGATTGCCGACAGCAGGAGCCACGGGCGCGCCTTGCCCTCTTTGGTTTTCGTGTGGTCGATGATCTGCCCCATGATCACGTTCGTGACGGCGTCGATGATCTTCGACACGATCGGGAACACGGTGAGGAACACGCCGTTCCACAGGGGCGTGAGATTCAGAACGTCCGTATAGTAGACGTTGAGGTAGGTGGCGAGCACCGCATTCAGAAGCAGCGCCCCGGCGGGGCCCAGCAGGTAGCCGAGCCATTTTTCGCTTTTCGTGACGGTTTCGCTCTGTACGCGGCTTTTGAGCAGCGGGCTGTTCATGATCTTCATCACATTCGCTCCTTTTCGCTTGACAAACGCAGAAGTATGGTTTACAATATCATTATACAGACAAAATGTCGGGTTTGCAATCATCAGTTCCTGTAAATTTGGCGACGAACCCGACAAAAGGCGAAGAAAGTGACGGGATAATGAAATGAACGTAAAAGACAACCAGAGAACGAGGCTCTCGAAAAAGATGTTCCAAAACGCGATTCTGGAGCTCATGGAGGAAAAGGGCGGCGTTGAGAAGATCAGCGTGCGGGAGCTGTGCGAACGGGCCGAGCTCAACCGCTCGACGTTCTACGCCCACTACGCCGAGCCGCGCGAGGTGCTGGCCGA
The DNA here is from genome assembly GCA_017550625.1 of Clostridia bacterium. GTDB lineage: Bacteria > Bacillota > Clostridia > Oscillospirales > Acutalibacteraceae > RUG806. The sequence goes on from JAFZOL010000039.1 coordinate 106,327, forward strand.
AGCGGAGGAGGACGTGCTCGCCGAGACCGCCGAGCATATCAAAAAGATCGGCGCGCAGAAAAAGGGCGGCGGAAAGGAGTTCGTGTCGTCGTTTTTAAGGTATATCCGCGAGAACGACAAGGTGTTCCGCGTGCTGCTCGTCACGGCCGCCGACCCCGCGTTCAAGAGCAGGTTCATCCAGATCTCGCTTTTGAGCCTCTTCGAGCACATGCAGCTGACGATGGAGGAAGAAAAGCAGCAGTATATCTACTCGTATCTTCTGAACGGCAGCTTCGGCGTGATCACGCAGTGGATCCGCTCGGACTACGCCGCCGCCGTGCCGGAGCTCGTGGACCTGTTGTTCACGCTCAACGGCTCCGCTCTGAGCGAAGTGGCAAAGTGAGGAATGAAACGCAAAAACGGACCGGGTGGACCCGGTCCGTTTCGTTTTATATAGTCAAAGAGAGTTGGGCGGTGCAGATAAGGGATAATACAGGTTTTTCGCCGCTCTTTCCCGCCCGAACTGCCCGCCCGGCAGGGGATATCCGCCAGGATTATCCCCTGCCGTTCAGATTGTTCGGACGATAAATAGCTGGCGACAAAACTGC
>JAFZOL010000040.1 GCA_017550625.1 Clostridia bacterium
GCAGTTTTGTCGCCAGCTATTTATCGTCCGAACAATCTGAACGGCAGGGGATAATCCTGGCGGATATCCCCTGCCGGGCGGGCAGTTCGGGCGGGAAAGAGCGGCGAAAAACCTGTATTATCCCTTATCTGCACCGCCCAAAAGGCGCGGGTCCTTCAAAAAAAACAGACATTTTGGGGCGCATTTGGGCTTTTTCTCTTGCATTTTTCGTTTTCGGTGTGATATAGTGTAAACATAGTATAAATTTACTATAATAAAAAAGAGGAGAGTCTGTTTATGTTCAAACGAGTCGGTTCCAAAGTCAAGACCCTCGCGAAGGTCCTGTTCGTGCTGCAGGTCGTGTTTTACAGCCTCGGCGGCCTTGCCCTGATCGTGGGCGGCATCATCTACGGCTCCGCCATCGCGCGGTATTCCGAGTATTCGGTGCTCATCATCATCGGCGGCATCGTGGGCGGCATTTTCTACATCGGCCTCGGCATTCTGTTCGCGTGGCTGAGCGTGCTTGTGATATACGCGACAGGCGAAGCGGCCGAGAAGGCCGAAGCCGCGGCGAACGACACCGCCGTGCTGCGCGGCAACCTCGACGTGCTGCAGCGCCAGCTTTCCGCCATGCAGGGCGCGCCCGTAGCGGAGCCCCAGTATAACGCCTATCCCGGCCCCGCCCCCATGGGCGATCCCGGCTACAACGGCTATCCCGGCGGCGCTTACTGATCGGGGGAGGAGACCCCCGCCCCTGGGCGTAATTTCGGAAGGATGAACGCCGATGCCCTTACAGATCGTAAGAAACGATATCACACGCATGCGCGTTGACGCGATCGTCAGCGCGACCGAGGAGACGCTGTCCGGGTCGGGCGGCGTTTCCGCTGTGATTCGCGACGCGGCCGGCGAGGGCTATGCCGAAGCCTGCGCCGCCCTGCCCGGCTGCGAACCGGGCGCGGCGGTCGCGACCGGCGGCTTTTCGCTGCCGGCAAAATATGTGATCCACACCGTCGGGCCCGTCTGGCACGGCGGCAGCAAGGACGAAGAAAAAACGCTGCGCGCCTGCTACCGCAGCGTTTTTCTGCTTGCCGAGGAGCTCGGCTGCGAAAGCGTGGCCTGCCCGCTCGTGAGCGCGGGCAGCTTCGGCTATCCCGCCGACGCGGCGTTTTCGGTCGCCCTTGAAGAAGCCGAGCGCTTTCTTTCCCACAGCGACCTGACGATCTGGCTCGTGGTATACGGCCGTCCGGGCGCCGAGGCTGCGGCCGCGCGCTTCCCGGACCTCAGATCCTATATCGACGACAACTACGTCGCTTCGCGCGACGCCCTTTACGGCGACCGGCGGCACTCCGCTTCGCTCAACACGGTCCCGGCGTACATGCAGCGCCCGCCGGAGCCCTGTGGGTACGCGGCGTTTGAATCTTCGCCCCCGCCCGCCGGCGCCAAAGCCTCCGCCCCCGCGAAGAAGCGCGGGCAAAAGAACGTTTTCTCACGCAAAAAGAAGGCGCAGCAAGCCCCCGCCGCCGCGTTTGCGGAAATGGCAATGGCGACGGAGGAGGACCGTATCCCTCTGCCCCCGCGCGACGAGAGCTTCGCCGAGATGCTTCTGCGCCTCATCGACGAGCGCGGCCTGACGGACGCGGCCGTATACAAAAAGGCGAACGTGGATCGGCGCCTCTTTTCAAAGATCCGGTCCGACCCCCTCTACCGCCCCTCGAAGCCCACGGCCGTGGCGTTCGCGGTGGCGCTGGAACTGAGTCCCGACGAAACGCGCGAGCTGTTAATGAAAGCGGGCTACGCCCTGTCGCACGCGTTTTTGTTCGACATCATCATCGAATATTTCATCACCCGCGGCAACTATAATATCTTTGACATCAACGAGGCGCTCTTCTCTTACGATCAGACGCTTCTCGGCGCATAAAAGGAGACTGTGATGGAACCCAAATCCGCGTTCACGAGACGCAAAAAGCTGGGCTACGCCTTCGGCATCGCCGCCGAAAGCATGCTCTACAACATGTATTACACCTATTTTCTCACCTTCCTCGTGCAGGTGGCGCACATCCGTCCGCAGTATGCCGGCGTGATCATCTTCATCTCGATCGGATGGGACGCGATCACCGACCCCATCCTCGGCAGCATTTCGGACCGCCCGGGCATGAACAAGCAAAAGCTCATGCTCAAAAGCGTGCTGCCCCTGTGCGTGCTGTTCGTGCTGGCGTGGTCCACCCTCGGCAATACTATGTTCGGTGACGCCCAGCTGCCGAAGATCATCCTCTACACCGTGATCTCGCTCGGCGTGTGGCTGTTCTACACGATCTACACGATCCCGTATTACTCGGTGATCGCGGAGCTCACCGAAGACTATGACGAGCGCACCAAGATCCGCAGCATGTCGTCGTTCATCAACGCGTTCTGCATCGGCCTCGGCAACATCCTGCCCGCCCTCGTGGACGTCAAGGGTGAAGGGGGCCTCACGTTCCTGCACATCGCCGTCATCCTCGCGGTGCTGGCGCTCGCGTCCGGCCTCGTGTGCTGCGTTTCGCTCAAGGGCGTGTATCACGTGCGGGACCTCAAGCCCGGCGAGCGCCCCGGCAAGGGGCTCGGCGTGAAGGCCGATTTCATGGCCTTCGCGGAGGTGGCGAAGCTCAAGCCCGTGAAGTATTTCCTGTTCTTCGTGTTCTTCTTTCTCGTGGGCAACTCCATGCTGCAGTCGAACCTCTCTTACATGGTGGTTTACAGCATCGGCGCGGACTATAACGACGGCATCGCGATCGTGATCGGCGTGCTCGTTATTACCCTTGCCGCCACGGTGCCGCTCGTGACCAAGATCGCCGAAAAGACCGACCGGCGCCTTACCTGCCTCATCTTCATCACGGTCGCCGCTTTGGGCCTCGTGGTCCCGAAGCTCGTGGGCATGGACGTGACGGTGGGCTCGTTCAAGGTCATGCTCGTGGTGATCCCGTTCCTGCTCGGGCTCGGGCTCTCGACCTTCTGGACGTTCTTCTATTCGATGAGCTACGACATCGTGGAGCTCGACGAGTTCGTCAACGGCAAAAACGGCGAGCGCCGCGAGAGCGTGATCACGTCGCTGCCGCAGCTGTTGCAGAAATCCGGCTCCGCCACGGGCATTCTGATGCAGGGGCTCATCCTCGGCGCCTACGGCTACGACACCGCGCAGGATACCGGCGCGGACGCGGCCCTGTTCAAGGAGATCACCGACCCGCATGTGATCGGCGGCATGACGAACGTGTCCACCGTGATCCCGGCGGCCATCATGGCAGTGGCGCTGGTGTTCCTGCTCCTTTATCCCTTTACCCGCAAAAACTACGAGCGCCTGACCGAGCAGCTCCGCCGCAAACGCGCGGGCGAGCCCTATACGACAGAGGGCCTCGAGCGGCTGGTCAAATGACCGCACAAATCAAAACGTGACACAAGAGCCTTCGGGCTCAGCAAATAAATCCCCCCACCCGCGGGCGCAGGGCGTTTCGCGGAACAAAACTGAAGGAGGTCCCTTATGAACGACAATAACGGTTATCCGACCAACGGCAATCCCGCGCCCGGCGCGCCGAACGCGCCGCAGCAGACAAACGGACAGAATCCGCCCTATCCGCCTTATCCGCCGCAGCAGCCCTACCCGCAGCAGCCTTACGCTCAGCAGCCCTACCCGCAGCCCCCCTATGGGCAGCAGCGGTATCCTCAGCAGCCCCCGCAGGGAGTTCCTCAGCAGCAGGGATATTCTCAGCAGCAGCCGCAGGCGCCTTACGGCAGGCAGCCGCAGGGTACGCCCTACCCGCAGCAGCAGGTTCAGCGTCCGCAGGGCACGCCCTACCCGCAGCAGCCCGTGCAGCGTCCGCAGGGCATGCCCTATGGGCAGCAGCCGCAGCAGGGCGCGCCGTACGGGCAGGGCTACGGCTACCAGCGGCAGCCCTACGCCCCGCAGCCGCAGCAGCCGCAACAGCCCCCGCAGGCTCCGCCGTGGGCGCCCCCGGCGCAGCCCGCGAATGTGAACGCGCCCGCGGCCCCGCAGCCTCCCGTTTGGGGCGCGCCCGCGGCCCCCGCGTGGAACGCGCCCGCCGCGCCTGAGATGCCGGAAGTTCCCGAGGTGCCCGCATTTGAGGCCCCCGAGATGCCGGAAGTTCCCGAGGTGCCAGCGTTTAAGGCCCCCGAAATGCCCGAAGTCCCCGAAGTGCCTGAGTGGAAGGCCCCCGAAATGCCGGAAGTTCCCGAAGTGCCCGAATGGAAAGCTCCCGAGATGCCGGAGGTCCCCGAAGTGCCTGAATTTAAGGCTCCCGAGATGCCGGAGGTCCCCGAAGTGCCTGAATTTAAGGCCCCCGAGATGCCGGAGGTTCCCGAAGTGCCAGCGTTTAGTGCTCCCGAAATGCCGGAGGTACCCGAAGTGCCTGAATTTAAGGCTCCCGAGATGCCGGAAGTTCCCGAGGTGCCCGCGTTTAAGGCCCCCGAGATGCCGGAAGTTCCCGAGATGCCCGAGTTTAAGGCCCCTGAGATGCCGGAAGTCCCCGAGGTGCCCGAGTTTAAGGCCCCCGAGATGCCGGAAGTCCCCGAAGTGCCTGCGTTTGAGGCTCCCGAGATGCCGGAGATCCCCGAAGTGCCTGCGTTTAAGGCTCCCGAGATGCCGGAGGTCCCCGAAGTGCCTGAGTTCAAGGCCCCCGAGATGCCGGAAGTTCCCGAGATGCCCGCGTTTAAGGCCCCCGAAATGCCGGAAGTCCCCGAAGTGCCTGAACTGAATATCCCCGAAGCGCCGGAAGCGCCCGAAGTTGAAATCCCCGCGTGGAAAGCCCCCGAGGTTCCCGCGGCTAACGAAGCACCTGAATGGAATGCTCCCGCGGCTCCCGTCTGGACCGCGCCCGAAGCCCCGGCGGCTCCCGCCGCTCCCGTGTGGGGCGCTCCCGCCCAGCCGCAGCCGACCGCCTGGACGGCGCCCGCACAGCCTGAGGCTCCCGAAGCTCCGCAGGCGCCCGCCTGGGGCGCGCCCGTGCGTACCGAAGCGCCCGAAGCCCCGCAGCCCGGCGCGTATTATCCCTATCCGCCCGCAGCGCCCGTTGAAGGCTACGCCTACGGCCAGCCCGCGCCGGAAGCTCCCGAAGAGGGCAAAAAGAAAAAGAAGAGCAAGAAAAAGCTGCTCGCGATTCTCATCCCCATCTTGGTGCTCATCGGCGCCGGCATCGCGGTCTACTTCCTGTTCTTCCACGGCGGCGGCATCAAGGGCGGCGCGAACAAAAACGTTGCCATCAGAGCCTATTCCGACAAAAACGGCGGCGTTTACATTCCCTATGAAAACGGCTCCTCCTTCACCGCCGACGGCGAGATCGACACCGCCGTGCTCACGAAGGACCGCGCCCACGTCATCATTCTGGCCGATGACGAGATGCGCGTGGCCGACCTCAAGAGCGGCAAGACCGAGCGCGTGTCCACCGCGTTTTATACCGGCTGGTTCAACAACGAGGGCACCGCGTTCGTGGAAGAAACGGACAACGGCCGCAGGCTGTTCACCTACCGCTATTCCGACGGCCTGATCATCAAGCTCGGCGACAATTATTCGGACTGCACGATCGCCGAAAACAAGCTGAGCGTGCTGTTCGCCGCCAACGGCGGCATCTTCGTGCGCCCCGCGGGCGAGGACCAGACAAAGCGCATCGACACCTATTCGAGCAGCTCGGACGCCTGCTTCGTCAACGACGACGGCAACTTTGCCGTTTACAAGACCGACGACGGCCTCTTCGTGTGGGAGAACGGCGAGAAGCGGCAGCTCAGCGGCGAAACGAAGTCCATCACCGGCTATGTCTATCAGGGCGGCGTGCTGGTCACGCAGGGGAACACCCTGTATCTGGTGAGCGCCGACGTGAAGGTCAGCTTCGGCAGCGACGCTTCGATCAGCACCGTGTTCTGTGAAGACGGCTCGAAGTTCGACACCTCCAAAAAGCCCACCGACCGCGTGATCGCGGTGGTTTCGGATTCGTCGCAGCTGGAGCTTTGGCTCGTGGACCTGAGTACCGGCGCGAAGGACCTGCTGGTCCGCGCCGAGGACTACACGGTGACGAAGAACGCCGTATTTTATACCAACGGCGACGACGAGCTCTATTTCGCCCCGATCGAGAAAAACGGCCTCGGCAACGCGCAGAAGGTGTATGAGAACGTCAGCTCTCTGGCCCTGTCGTACGCGTGCGCCGACTATTGCCTGTTCCGCAGCGAGGGCGCGCTCTACATGGCGAACGCCAAGGGCGAGTATCAGAAGGTCGCCGACGAGACGAGCTCGGTGCTCGGCCTTTACGGTGACGGCAGCTCGGTGCTCTACGCGGCGGGCGAAGAAGAAGCCCGCGGCGACAGCGACGGCGCGCTCTACGTTTACACCTGGGGCAAGGAAGCCGTGAAGATCGCCGACGACGTGTATACCTACCGGATGCAGTGGGGCGAGAATTCGACCGCGAACATCCGCTGCTCCACGTTCTGGTACCTTACGTATAAATCCGAGACCACCATCGACGGCGAGACCGTCAGACTGTGCGACCTGTATTCGTATAACGGCAAAGAGAGCGTGAAGCTCGCCGAAGACCTGCACTGAGGGAGGGCAATATGAACGACATCTTCCGCGCGGACTGGATCCGCGCCAGAAAAAACCTGAAAAACAACGCCGTTTCGTTTTTGCGCACCTTTACGGTACGCGGTGACGTGAAGGCGGCCTCGGTCTCGATCACCGCCCACGGCGTGTTCCGCGCCAAGATCGGCAACGTCCCCGTCGGCGACGACGTGCTCGCCCCAGGCTGGACCGTTTACGACAAGCGCCTGCAGTATATGACCTACGACGTCACGCCCCTCGTGAAGCCCGGCGAGAACCTCATCGAGGTCACGGTCGGCAGGGGCTGGTTCTTCCACAAGACCAAAGAGTGGGCGCTCGGCCCCCTGCAGCCCGACGAGGCCGCGCTGATTGCCGCCCTCACGGTCGAGTTTGCCGACGGCAGCACCCAGACGGTCCTCACCGACGGCGACTGGTTCACGCGCCCCTCGCGCACCGTGTATAACGACATGTATAACGGCGAAACGCGGGACCTGAGCCGCAAAAAAGGCGAGCTCAGCCCCGCCGTGACCGTGAACGCGCCGAAAAACGTCCTGATCCCCGCCGAGGGCGAAAAGATCACCGAGCACGAGCGCTTCGTGGGCAAAGAGCTCATCGTCACGCCCAAGGGCGAAAAGGTGATCGACTTCGGGCAGGAGGTCACGGGCTACGTCCAGTTCTCCGCCGCCGCCCCCGCCGGCACCGAAATAAGGCTCAAGCACTTCGAGGTGCTCGACGCCGACGGCAACGTGTATACCGCGAACCTGCGCTCGGCGGAGGCCGCCTTCACCGTGATCGCGGGCGACAAGCCCTTCACCGTGAAGCCGCACTACACGTTCTACGGCTTCCGCTATGTCCACGTCACGGGCCTCGAGGAGGTGGATCCCGCCGCCTTCACCGCCATCGCCGTGCATTCCGACATGCGCCGCACGGGCTTTTTCGAGAGCGGCAACGCCCTGCTCGACCAGTTCGTGCATAACGTGGTGTGGGGACAGAAGGGCAACTTCCTCGACGTGCCCACCGACTGCCCGCAGCGCGACGAGCGCCTCGGCTGGACCGGCGACGCCGAGGTCTTCTCGCGCACCGCCGCGATTTTGTTCGACGTGCGCACCTTCTTCAACAAGTGGCTGAACGACTTGCGCGCGGACCAGCGCGCCGACGGCGCGATCCCGCACGTGTGCCCCCTGCCGTGGGAGCGCAAGGACGGGGCCTACGGCTCGCCCGCGTGGGCGGACGCCGCCGTCATCGTGCCGTGGGAGACGTATCTCGCCTACGGCGACAAGTGCTTTTTGCGCCGCCACCTGCCGCTGATGCGCGGCTGGGTGGACTATATGCTCGGCGTGTGCCGCAAGAAGGGCGAGAAGACCGGCGAGGAGTTCGGCCATCCGTGGACGGCCGACGGCTTCGGCGACTGGCTGAGCCTCGATAAAGAGAACGTGGACGACGCCCAGGGCAAGACCGACAAGGGCCTGATCGCCACCGCGTATCTCGCGAAGGATCTCGAGATCCTCGCCGACGCTTACCGCGTGCTCGGCCTCGACCCCTCGTATTACGAGGCCGCGCGCCTTTCTGCCGTCGATTTCTTCCGCCGCGAGTATATGGACGGCGGGCGCATGAAGCAGCAGACCCAGACCGCCGCCGTGCTCGCGCTGACGTTCGGCCTCACCGACAAGCCCGACGTGACCGCCAAGCAGCTCATTGAGAACGTGAAGGCGCACGGACGCCTGACCACGGGCTTCATTGGCTCCACCTATCTGCTCGACGCCCTCACAGCAGCCGGCGCCGACGAGCTCGCCGTGGACCTCTTGCTGAAAACCGACTATCCGTCGTGGCTCTATCCCGTCACGATGGGCGCCACCACAATCTGGGAGCGCTGGAACGGCATCAACCCCGACCGCACGTTCTCTGACGCCGGCATGAACTCCTTCAACCACTACGCCTACGGCAGCGTGTTCGCGTGGATGTTCCGCCGCCTCGCGGGCGTCCGCCCTGCCGCCCCCGGCTACCGCGCCGTGACCTTCGCCCCCGCCCCGGACGCCCGTCTGCCGCACATTTCGGCGTGCATCGACGCCCTGCCCGGCAAGGTGGGGATCGAATACGACAAGACCGAAACGGGCTGGCGCTTCAGGTTCACCGTGCCCGAGGGCGTGGAAGCGAAGGCCGAGCTCTTCGGCGAAACGCTCCCGCTCGCGTCGGGCGAGACCGTGATCGAACGCTGAACCGATTGACACAAGAAAACCCCGGACCGAGGTCCGGGGTTTTTCATATTCTGTCGCGCGTGTCAGCTCAGCGTCCACGAGGATACGTGCAGATAGTTAAAGTCGGCATCGAAGACCGCGAGGTCGTAATTCACGGTCTTCACGTCGCCGGGGGCGATGCCCATCGCGCGCAGCACCCCGGGGTCGGAAACCGAGCCGGTGAAGAGCCGCAGATCCAACAGGCAGGAGTGGTTGGCGTACACGATGAAATAATCGCCGAAATTATACTCCGCGGGCACCTCGACGTCGTTGATCTTATTGAGGGTTAACATGACTTGCTGCGTTTCCTCAGAGCGGTTGCGGTAGAGGAAATAATAGTCGTTGGTGTCGTAGGTCGTGTCCGAAGCGGACTGCTCCCAGCCCCAGAAGCCGAAGTCGAACAGGCCCTCTTCAGAGCTGTCGTATTCGAAGCCGTAGGGCTCGTAATACATATACTCCGTGAGCCCGGTATCATAGATCTGGTGCTCGCTGCCGCCGTAATAATAGTTGAGGTTCGGGTTGCGCTCGGGTCCGTCGTACACGCCCACGGTGAACGAGACCGCGCCGGTCGGGGCGATCGAGAAGTCGGAGGGCGTCTGAACGTCCTCCAGGTAAACGGTATAGTTCTGGCGGCTGTGCGGCGACACCACGGTCGTGCCTTTGAACGACTCGCCGCTGTCAGGGATCATTACGCTGTTCACGCCCCAGCCGTATAAACTGAAATATATGGTCTTGCCGGTGTAGTTCATCAGGATGAAGTCAACGGTGACGAAGTGGGGGTTATCGTTGTTCCAGGTCCAGCCGTCGAGGAACACGGCGTAGGCGTCGGTGCGCTCTACGGTGTAGGCGCCCTCGGGGTCCTCGGGGTCCGTGAGGCCCTGCGGCACGTCAAGCGCTTCGAGGCCCACGGCGGCGCGTAAGATCATGCGCGCATCCGAGGCGGTCACCTGGCCGTCGAAATCCACGTCGGCGGCGCCGAAAGCGTCGCTGCCGACGGCGTAGTTTTCAAGCAGCACGGCACGGCGCAGCGCGAGGCGGGCGTCCGCAGCGGTCACGTGCCCGTCGCCGTCCACGTCGCCGAGGATATAGACGGCCCCGACGGACGGGATGAGCGGGAAAACAAGGACGAGGGTCAGAAGCAGGCTGATAAGAAGGCGTTTCGTTTTCATGGTCATGCTCCGTTCTTTTTATTTATTTCTTTTTCATTGTACAATACGTCTTTCGTATTGTCAATACCTTGCGGCCTTTCACCGTGAGTCCGGCCGCGCGATTTCACCTGTTCCCGCCGGACGAAAAAACCCGCCGTGACGCTGTCGTCAGGCGGGTCGTTATTCTATGTATGCGTCTTATCTGCGGATGAGCTGGTCGAACTGGCCGGAGGCGAACGCCTCGGCGAAGAGCCTGAACAGCTCGGCGAGGTATTTGAGGAAGCCCACGAAAGCCATCAGCGGGTCCTTTTTCACGGGCTCGCTGCCCTCGTGCGTGATCTGGCCGTCGGGGTCGGCGTTCTCTTCGGTCATCGGCACCACGCTGCTGCTCGACTCAAGATACATGAACTGCGGGAAGCGCGGATCGTCCTTGACGTTGAAGCCCTCCTTGCGGCAGATGGACACGAGCAGGGGATTGACGCAGTCCCAGAAGGGGTTGTGCTCGTAGTTCTTGATGAACCACGTCGAGTCCGCGAAGCGGCAGGTGGAGGCGTCGATCTGCCGGTCGGGGGAGATATAGTCGCCGAGGCCCTCGGCCTGTTTCGCGGCGATATAGCTCTTGCCGAGCGTGCCGTCGATGGTAGATACCGTCGCGCCGAAGCTCTGTTTTTTAAGGCCCGTCACGCCGTCGGAAAGCTCGGACGCGCCTTCGTACACGGGGTAGCCGCGGAAGCCGTATTTGCACACCACGCCCACGCCGACGCCGGCGGCTTCCATTCCGGCGAGGATCTCGTCGCCGCGCAGCTGCACGTTTTCGCGGTAGTCGTCGAGCTTTGCGATGAGGCCGGCGTATTTCACGTCGTCGCCCTCGTCGCAGAAGAGATAGGCCTTCGCGTCGTCGTAGCCCTCGTACACCATGCTCCAATAGCCGGGGGCGGTGCCGAGCGAGCTCATCAGAAAGCGGCGGAACAGCGAATATTTGATGTTTTCGTAGAACTTCTCAAGGAACTCCACGGTGAGCTCCATGCCGTAGGTCTCCTCAAGCATCGTGAGCGTCAGGGGCAGAATGACGTCGAGCGCTTCTTCGCCGGTCTCAAGGTCGTAGCCGTCCAGAAACGCGCTCGCGGCGTCCGCCTCGATCGTCACGCTGCCGCTCATCGCGGCCTCGAGCATTTCAATGCCGTGGAACGAGGAATCGTAGAAGCACACGTTCTCGACGCCCGTGAAACCAACGCCTTCCTGATATTTATAAAGGTACGCCATCATCACGCACGCGCCGAGGCAGCGCCCGATGATCGACACCTTGTCTTTGCCGGTCACGCGCTTCACGGCTTCGATGAAGTCATTGAGCTGATCGGCGACCTCAAGCGGCGACAGGCGCGCGTCGTATTCGAAGCGGTAGGTGTAGGGGTTGTCGCTCTGATAGTCGCGCGGCAGGGTCTCCTCGCTCCAATGAAAGTCGTTGCCCGAAGAGTTGGCGACGTTGCCGTTCTCGTCGAGGGCGTAGCCGTCGAAAAACTGCATCAGCAGGCCGTAGGTCTCGTCGGCGTATTCATCCCACTGCCCAAAGAGCACCGCTTTGGCGGCGTAGGGCAGGGCTTCTTTCACCGCGGCCTCGATCTCGTCGCTGCCGGCCTTCGCGAGGGTCCTGCGGTCGGGGGAGGCGGGGTCGTCGTAGATCGCGGTGCGCCCGATCACATAGATCACGGGCACGGGGTCTTCGGGCTGCTCGTTCGAGGCGAACGAAACGGAAAGGGAAGTCGCGGCGAGCAGCAGCGCGAGCAGCAGGCTCAGTGCGGTTTTTAAGGGCGTGTGTTTCATATGGAAGTCTCCTGATCCGGTCGATGTTTTTTTGCTTCGCATAGTATAGCAGGTCCGGTTGAAAAAAGCAAGATATGCGACAGATTTCAGACGCTTGTCGGTTTTCGATGCGATAAAACAAAAGGGAAAACCCCGGTCCGCGGGGCGGACCGGGGTCGGTTCAGGTTTTGCGTTCGGAAGATCAGCCTTTTTTGCCGAACTCCTTGTCGTCGTAGCCGACGGCCTTGCGCAGGATAAGTCTCGCGTCGGCCGCGGTGAGGGTTTCGTTGAGGTCCACGTCGGCGGCCTTGAAAGCGCGGGTGCCGGGCTCGTAGGTCTCGAGGCCAACGGCGGCTCTCAGGGCAAGGCGGGCGTCGGCGGCGGTGACTTTGCCGTCGTTGTTCACGTCGCCGAGCAGGGCTTCGGGCTCCGTCTTCGGGATCTCTTCGGTCTTCTTGTAGCCGCACACGGTGCAGGTGAAGGTCTTTTCACCGGCTGCCGTCGCGGTGGGCTCCACGGTCACAACGCCTTCGCCGAAGGTGTGCGCCTCGGTCTCCACGTGGGTCGGGTCGTTCGCGCAAACACGCTTGTGCTGCGCTTCGCCGTCCGGCGTCCACTCGCCCCAGGCGTGGCCCGTGGCTTCTTCGGTAGCCGGCGTTCTCGAGAGTTCGGCGCCGCACACGGTGCAGGAAACGACGAGCTCGTAGCTGCCGTCCACCACGCAGGTCGCGGGCACGACCTTCTCCTTCACGGCTTCGCCCGGGGTATGGCCGGGCGCGGCCTTCGTGACGACTTCCTTCTTATCGGTGTAAGTGGTTTCGTTGAACGTCACGGTGGCGGTGTAAACGGTCTTGGCGTCTTCGGTGCAGCTGCCCGCCACGTCAACGCTCGTCACTTCGGCGGTCAGGGTCTGCTCTTCGCCGTTGGAGCAGGTGAACTTCACTTCGGCGGAATAGCCGGTCTCGGTCTGCGTCCACGTCCACACGGGCTCGCTCCAGGTCGGGGCGGTGCACACGATGTCGGCGCGGCTGCGGATACGGATGCGGGCGAAATAGTTGGTGTCGGGCCAGGTGTCGTCGTAGGACGAAAGGCCGGTGGCGGTCACGTGATAGCCGACCGCGGCGTTTTCGACCTCGGCGCCGGTGGTGATGTAACCGTCGATGAACACGCGGCAGAGGTTGCCGGCTTCATCCTTGACCATGATAGTCTGGATCAGGCCGTTCACGACCTCGATGCTGTCGATCACGCCCTTCACGGTGACGAGGTCGCCGAGATGCGTCAGGCCGTTGATGTCGGCGGCGCCGACCTCGGTGGGCTCGACGCTGCCTTCGCCGATCACTTCGATCGAAACGACCTGCAGCTCGGGCTCGCCCTGATAGAAGTCGGTGTAGCCCTCGACGTGGACCTTATCGCCGATCTTGAATTCGCCGGACACCGGGAAGCAGCAGATGCCGCCGGTGGCGTCCTGCACGTAGATGCAGTCGAAGAACGCGGTATCCTTGTCGTAGCCCGAGGCGTTTGAGGTCACCACGCCCTCGATCGCGAATTCGTAGCCCTCTTCGGTGACCGCGCGCACGGTGGAGATGTCGGCCACGTCGAGCGGGCCCTCGTGCGTCCGCACGGAGAGGATCAGATCCTTGGTGTAGGTGAATTGTTTGCCGTTCACGGTCATCTGAACGCTCACGGTGATCGTCTGGCGCTTCGCCACGGTGGGCGTGTAGGCGAAGGGGATGTCGAGCGTGCCGTTCGCGGGCACGGTGCGCGAGGTGTTGTCGGTGCCGATCACGGTCTCGCCGTCAAGGGTGTAGGTCACGGCGGTCACGGTGGCGGCTGCGGCCTCGTTGTTGTAAACGGTGGTCGTCAGGGTGACGGCTTCGTTGACGACGGCCGTCTCCTTCTCGCTCACGAAATCGGAGATGCCGGCCGAAACGCCGCTGCCGACCCACACGGGGGCGGTCACGGCCTTATCGCCGTCTCTCTCGGTCACGCGGATGTAATAATAGGTCTCTTCGGGGGCGAGCGTCACGCTCAGCGCGCCTTCGGCGAGCTCCACGGCGCTGCTCCAGGTGTGCACCACCTTGCCGCCGTCGGCGATGACTTCGACCTTTTCGATCGCGTCGGTCGCGTCGGGATCGTACAGGGTCACGGCCAGGTTGAGCTCTGTGGGCTTTTCTTCGCCGAACACGGTGCCCATCGGCATGTCGTTGACGGTGTAAACGATCTCAAGGTTCTTGTCTTCGGTCGCGTACACGCGCAGCGCGCGGATGGCTTCGTAGATGCCCTCTTCGGTGAAGGTCTCGGCCAGCACCACGTCGCGGGCGTCGTTGGCGTTGCCCCAGCGGCCCTTGTGGTTATCCTGGTTGTTGGTGGGCGCCACGTGCCAGCCCTTCGACAGGGCGAGGTCGTACTGCTCGTAGCTCGGGTAATAGCCGCCCGCGCCGATCTGGCCTTCGCCGTTGCCGACCTCGACCAGGAAGAAGTGCGCGTCGGTCTCTTCATCCCAGTAAGAGAAGTCGGTGAAGTTGCCGAACGTTGTGCCGGGATGGTTGAACTGGTTGATCGAGTCGCCCTTGTTGACCGTCTCGTAATAGAGCTTCATGCCCGCGTCGCCGGCCTTGTTGTTGAGCGAGGCGTTGTTGCGGGAGACGAGACCGTCGGAATCGAAGGTGTTGATGTGGCCGGGGCCGCCGGACCACGTCATCTCGAAGCCCGCGAGGGCGATGAGATTATCGTGCTCGGCGGTAAAGGCGGCAGCCGTGCTCTTGTAGGTGTTCCAGCGCTCGAGCGACGCCTCGGTCATCAGGGTCTTGTCGTTCAGGGCGTCCGCCGGGTTCGCGGCGGAGGTGGTGTCGAAGTAGTTCGAGTGGTCGGTAAACGCCACGAAATCCACGTTCGCGGATTCGGGCAGGGCCGCCACGTAGTCGAGGGCGGTCTCAAGAGTACCGGAGCCGTCGGAATAGGTGGTGTGCGAGTGCAGCTGGCCGAAATAGAGCTTGTAGCCGGCCTCGCCGATCGTGAAGCTCCACGCCTTTTCGGCCGAAACGCCGTCGGCGCGGGTCACGGTGATCTTCACGGTGACTCTGCCGTCGGGCAGGTCGGCGTCGGGCGTCCAAGTGAGTCTGCCGTCCGCGAACGTCGCCTCAACGGTGTGCGCTTCCTCGGCGTAGGTCAGGGTCATCGTGAACGTGGGCGCGTCGCCGACGTTGCCGATCTTCGCGCCGATCGCGGGCCGCTTCTCTTCGCGGGTCTGGTCGTTGGGCGCGGGCGTCAGCTCGTCGAAGAACGGCTCGTCGCGGTTCTCAACGGTCTTCACGCCCTGATAGGTGATGCCGTAGGAGTTCGTCACGGTCACTTCGATCGTGAAGCTCGCGTCGGTGCGCTCGCCGTCAAGCTCCACGGCGGGCACGGTGAACGAATAGCCCCTGCCGTCGGACGAAACGACGTAGTCCTCGATCGTAAGCTCCGCGCCGCCGTGCTTCGCGACGATGCTGATCGACGTGATCTCGGGCGCGAGGTCATCCAGCGAGAAGGCAGCCTTATAGTCCTGCTCGAAGTAGCGGTAATCCTCGCAGTCGTATTTCACGCTCGGGGCCTGCACCACGTCGCCGTGGATCTCGGTGCCCTCGGCGACCTCGTAGAAGTTGAACAGGTAGATGTTCACGTCGTTCTTCGTGCTGAAGGTCCAGCCGGAGAAGACGGATGAATAGTATTCGACGCACACGGGCGTGCCGTTGTAGGTCACGTCCTTGTTGTAGATGATATAGCCGCCGGTCTTCGGGGTGAGATACCACTTGGCGTTCTCGGGGGCCTTGCCGTCCTCAAGGGGCTCGGCGAAGAACAGCTCCTCGGCCTCGTTCGTGGCAAGGAACTTGCCGTCGATCTCGAAGCTGTAGTAGCGGCCCATGGTGTCCACCTTGAACACGTAGGCGCCGTTGCCGGCCTCGGCCTTGTTATCTGCGCCGATCGTGGTCGGGATCGCCTTCATCGAGTAGTTCGCCTCGTCCCAAAGGCCGATGGCAGACTCGGCCGCGGCGTTGTAGGCAACGTAGGCGGAGCCCTTCTGCAGCACGCCGTCCCACTCGCCGTCGTCGTATGCCAAGATCGCGTCGTCGGGGTTCACGAGATAGAACTGCAGGGCGAAGTTGTTGTCGGTGAAGTTATAGGAATTGGTTTTGGTGAAGTAGCCGGAGAAGACCTCGGCCTCATTGCGCACGTACGCCTCGATATAGGCGTCGCCCTTCGTCTCGTGCGTGATCGTCTTGCTCTTGATATAATAGCAGTTGGCGGTCTTCGCGGTCGAGAGCTGCCACTTGTTGTCGCCGTTCGCCGTATAGGCCTCGTAGTTCACCGTCACCTCGGCGTAGTCGCCGCTCGGCCACACGGTGATGCACTTGGTGGCGTCGTCGTTCGAATAGAACGAATAGGTGCCGTCCTCGTTGACCTTGACCTTCCACACGAAGTCGGAGGTGAAGTTCTTCACCTTGCCGTCTTCGATCGTGGCGGTGTTGGCCTTGAGATACCAGTCGCCGTTGGGCTTCGTGGAGATCGCGGTGCCGTGGCCGGGGGAGTAGATCGCCACGGTGGCGCCGTCGGTGAGCTGGGTGAGGCTCGTCACGAGGTCGCCGGTCACGACGGGCACCTCGGGCTCCGCGCCCTCTTTATAGAAGGTGAAGATGTAAGCCGAGTTCGTGCCGGGGTTCGCGTAGTCGTTGAGCGAGAACTCATTGTAGTTCGCGTACCAGTCGAGATAGACGTGGCCGCCGTCCTTGCTGCTCGGCAGGTCGCCGAGATACATGTAGCTGCCGCCGGTCGCCTCTTCGAGCGTCCACTTGGTGGCGGTGGCGGTGTCGGTCAGCGAGATGTTGTTATACACCTTGCCGTTACTTTCGTTCGTGGTTTGCAGGCCGCCGAACACCTTGTCGCCCTGCGAGAAGGTGTAGGTGCCGTCCTCGTTGACGGTCACGTCCCACACGACGGTCGTATCGGCGGTGGTGATGACGCCCGCTTCGGGCACGAGCTCGACGCCGGCAAGATAATAGTTGCTGATTACCGAGGAGCTGATGCCTCTGTCGTAGCCGTCGTTATAGATGATGACCTTGTCGCCGGTTGTGAGCGTGGTCACAAGGCCGTAGGTCTTGCCCTCGGCGGGCGTGAGCTCGGGTGCGAGATAGAAGCACTGCTGGAACAGGTCGCCGGTGGTGCCGTTGTTGTAGCAGCTCCACGTGCCCTTGCTCGCGTACCACTCGATCACGTAGCCCGAGCGGCCGATATTGCCGATATAGAACGTGTCTTCGCTGCCTTCCACAGCCGTCACGGTCCAGGTGTCGTTGGCCTTGTCAAGGGGCATGCTGGTGTAGCCGGTATCCATCGACAGCTTGCTGCCGGAGGCGGTGGAGAAGGTATAGGTGCCGTCTTCGTTGACGCCCACGGTCCAGATCTCGGTCTCGCCGTAGCCGGTCACCGTGCCGTCTTCATTCACGGTCACCGCCACGCCGGCGTTGTAGTTGCCGGAGTAGTTCTGGCTCAGCGCCATCTTGTTGGCCTTGTTGAAGATCACGACCTTCGCGCCGTCGGTGAGCTGGGCGATGTCGGTCACGATGCCGGTGGGGGCCTCTTCGGGATTCACTTCGATCTCGGTCGCGAGGGTGTTTCTGAGCTGAAGGGTGGTATTGTATATGCCCACCGCGCCGGTGAAGTTGATCACGTCATCCGCCGCGAGAACGGTTTCACCCAGAACGGCCTTATAGATCTGAATGGTTTTTCCCTCAGCGTCCTTCACCGAGACGGTGGTACCGGAGACCTCGGTGACCGTGAGGCCTTTCAGCTTCACGTAGGTGCACACGTCGTCGGTGGTCAGTTCGCCGATCGTCGTCTCTTTCGC
>JAFZOL010000041.1 GCA_017550625.1 Clostridia bacterium
ACATAGTCGCCTGCCTTCGCTTGGGGCGCTCGGCACGCTCCTTGTTTTCTTCAGACTGCGGTTCGCCTTCATCCCTAACCGGGCCGTCCCCCTCTGTCGGCTTCGCCGACATCTCCCCCGCACTGCGGGGGCGTCTTCCTCCGGCGGCGGCGAATCCTCGTCCCCTGTGTGCCCTGTGCGCCCTGTGCGCCCTCAGCCCTTTTATCCAAAGATCTCCCGCACCAACGTATCCGCCCTCTTTGCGACGCCCTCAAAATCCATCGCGGCGATGTAAATCTCCTCGAGCCGGTCGTGGACGCGTTTGGCTTCGCGCGAGGCGCCGGCGGCCTCGCCGAGAAAGCTTTTCGCCGCCTTCATCGCGACGGACAGGCGGTTTCTGACCGCCGAGAGCTGCTCTTTGTCTGTGAAGCGCCCGAGACGCACGGTCCGCCCGACGGTTTCGGGCACCGGGAACGCGTCGGTGGACGCGACGGCGGCGAACGATAATTCGTCGATGAGCACCGCGTCGAGACACGCGTCGGGGTTCAGGCAGTTCGGGCACAGGGTGACGCGGTACCCGGCGGCGAGCGCCTCCCCGGCGAGCTTCGTCAGCACGCGCGCCGAAAGCGCCCCCGTGCGGTCGGCAAGGCGGACGACCCGCTCATAACCCGCGAGAGTGTTTAGATGCGTGAATACGCCTTCGGGCGTCACGGCGGACAAAAAGCGGCGTTTCACCTCGCCCCGTCCGCTCGTGCCGCCGAGCGCGCGGCGGCAGAAGCGCTCTGAAAACGCGTCGAGGGCCTCGAGGTCCGTCGCCGCGAGGGTCAGCGCGCCCGCTTCCCTCAGCCCCGCCGCGGCAGCCGCGAGATAGCGCGCGCACGAGGCGTGATAGCTTTTGTTTTCGCGCGTCAGGGCGATCACCTCGGCGCGGCGCTTGGCAAGCAAGCCGTCGTTCCGGTACGCGCCGAGGTCGACGGTGCGCTCCACCGCCCCCGGAAAAACGGGCTCGAGCACGTGGGGCGCGGTGCCGTCGGCAACGCTCACTTTGAGCGACGGCACGATCACCGAGTCGAGGGACTTGGGGTCGGACGAGCAGAAAACCCGCTCGTTCCACAGCCCCCGCCGGTCGGCCTCGTCGGCGATTCTTTTCATCAGCGTGCTCTTGCCGGTGCCCGGCCCGCCCTTCACGATATACAGCGTCCAACCGTCGTCGGGGTCGCAAAGCCCGTCGAACAGCGAATAAAACCCCGCCGGCGTGTTCGCCCCGAGAAACCAGCTCGCGCGGTCCGTTAAAACTTGTTGCATGCTATGACCTCCGTTCGGAGCATTGTATGCGGCGGGATGGGAAAGGTGCGTGGGAAAGGGCGCACAGGGCGCACAGGGCACACAGGGGACGAGGATTCGCCGCCGCCAGAGGAAGACGCCCCCGCAGTGCGGGGGAGATGTCGGCGAAGCCGACAGAGGGGGACGGCCCGGTTAGGGATGAAGGCGAACCGCAGTCTGAAGAAAACAAGGAGCGTGCCGAGCGCCCCAAGCGAAGGCAGGCGACTATGT
>JAFZOL010000042.1 GCA_017550625.1 Clostridia bacterium
AGCGTTCTGGATTACGGCGTCATGTTCCCGATCATGGTCAGGTCGCTGGACGGCGGCAAATATGAGATCGTCAGCGGGCACCGCCGCGTGCACGCCTGCGAAAAGGCGGGGATCGACAAAATCCCCGCCTTTATCCGTCCCATGAGCCGCGACGAGGCGGTGATCATAATGGTAGACAGCAATCTGCAGCGCGAATGCCTTTTGCCGTCCGAAAAAGCGTTCGCGTACAAGATGAAAGTGGAGGCGCTCTCGCATCAGGGGAAAGCTTCTGTCCAACCCGGACAGAAGTCGTCCCGCGGGTTGGTAGCGGAGAATGCCGGAGAGAGCGAGACGCAGGTCCAGCGTTATATCCGTCTGACGTATCTGATCAAACCGCTGCTCGATCTCGTCGATGAGGGCAGGATCGCGCTGAGTCCCGCGGTAGAGCTGTCGTATCTGCCTGAGTCTGCGCAAAAGGCGGTGTTCGATTACTACGCCGAAAACGAAGTGACGCCCTCGTATTCGCAGGCGAATCAGATGAAAAAGCACGCCGCGGTGGGCACGCTCACGCCGGACGCGCTGACGCAGCTCCTTGAACAGCCCAAGCCGAATCAGGTGGAGACGATCAAAATCCCGGTCGATTTTGTACGGAGGTTCCGCCCCGCCGGAACGATGAAGGAATGGCAGGATTTCGTTCAGAAGGCCTGCGAGTATTACGCAAAGGTTCTCCGACGAAACCGCGAGAAAGGAGCACGCTGACAAAATGATCAACAAAAACAATGAAGGGAGGGAAGCGAATGGACAAACAGCTGAATAATACAATCAACTCGCTGTGAGTATGAACGCAGTAGAGTGGACGAAACAGGAATATGCGCGCTTGAGCAGGACGATCGATTTTGAGCATCTTCCTCCGAGAAAGCCGGTTGATTATGAGGTACGGATCATCAGTATAAAGAAACTGAATCCAGATTCAAAACCGGTCAAGCCAGAAAAACAGACGATAACGTAAAAAAGCAGGCGGTTCGTAATGAACCGCCTGCTTTTTTTCATCTCAGTCGAACAAGACAAGAGAATCTCAGGAAGTAGTTTCCCGCTCTGACCTGCAGAGTGTTCGACAGCAAATGAATTTGGTGACCCGGACGAGAATCGAACTCGTGTTACCGCCGTGAAAGGGCGGTGTCTTAGCCGCTTGACCACCGGGCCGTTATTCTGGTAGCGGGAGGGGGATTTGAACCCTCGACACTGCGGGTATGAACCGCATGCTCTAGCCAACTGAGCTATCCCGCCATAGGCGTTTCTTGCGAACACTTGCTTATTATAATGGAAAGGACGGCGTTTGTCAAGGATTTTTTCTTATTTTATCAAAATTTTTGCGGGCCGCTTTTTGCCGTTTTTTGATAAAATTCACAAAATAACGGGACAGTTTCTTGCTTTTTTGTTTTATTTGTGATATCATATGGTTGATAATATATCGAATCTGATACCGGAGGCGTTCATATGAAACATTTTCGCATGATCATCAGTCTGCTTACGGCGCTGTGCCTGCTCTTCGGAGCGGTCGGCATCGTGTTCGCGGCGGATGAGCCCGACCCCGAAGATCCGTATGTGACCGAGGAGGACGGCTGCTATCTGCTGGGCGACATCAACCTCGACGGCAAAACGTCAGCCGCCGACGCCCGCACCGCACTGAGAAACGCGGTGGACCTTGAGGAACTTGACGAAGAAGAAGCGCTTCGCGCCGACCTGAACAAAGACGGAAAAGTCACCGCAGCCGACGCGCGCCTGATCCTCCGCCTTGCAGTGGAGCTCGATCCCCTGCCCGACCACACCCCCGTGGAGATCGAGGCGAAGGAGCCCACCTGCACCGAGGACGGCGTGACCGCGGGCGTGACCTGCAAGGTGTGCAAGCGTACGCTCAGCGGCGGCGAAGCGATCCCGGCGCTGGGACACGACCTTGTTGAAACCGAAGAAAAACCGGCGAGCTGGACCAAAAACTATGTGGAACCGGGCAAGAAATGCCAGAGATGCGATTATGAGGAAGCGGGCAAAGAGCATGAACACTCTTCGAAGCTGTATCTGACCGTGGAAGACGCGAACGCTGAGGCGGCGAAGGCCGGCATCGATAAGCTCATCAAGGCCGAGGCCGACGCCGACAAGGCGACCGTTACGATCCTGGCGGACGGCCTGTGGGAGAATATCGAACTGACCGAGGGCTATTTCGACGGTTTCATCGGCTCGCTGAAAAAAGCCGCCAAGCACTTTTTGACCAGAGACGACGTTGTCGTGTTCGACGGTCAGACGGTGCTGAAAGACGGCAGGGTGCAGAACACCGCCCTGAAGAAGATGCTGTTCTCTGTGGGCGCGGGCTTCTTCTATAAGATCGCGAACCTCGGCGAGGACGGCGTTTACGGCGTGTATCCCGTGAAGGTCAACGACGAGGAGATCGAGCTGACCGTGCGCATGGAAGGCAGCGAGCAGAACGTTGCCAAGATCCGCTCGTTTGCAAACACGATCGCGGAGCATATCTCGGCGGAGATCTCGGAAGAGGGCGAGCTGATCATCGACGTGATCGCGCCCGACCAGCTGAGGAACTATCTCACCGACAAGCTTAACGGCCGCGACTTCAACGACATGAACGTGGGCGCAGGCCTCGCGTATCTCGCGACGCTGGGCGTTGAGAATGTGTTCGGCAGCCAGACCAGCGCCGTCAACAAGCTTGCGGCCTTCGTCTGCAAGATGAACCCCTTCGTCAACAAGGTGCTCACCAAGACCGACGTAAAGGTGGGCCTCGCGAACGGCGAGAGCGTGGCGCTGCTCAACGATAAAGCGTTCAAGCCCGCGACCGAGGATTATAAGGGCATGATGGCCGCTGCGGTCAGCATGGCGAGCGACGACGTGCGCGCGCTGACCGTGGGCGACTTCGAGAACGCTGGCGGCGTGTATACGATCCCGCTGCACCTGACCGTAGACCTGTCCGCGAACGAAGCGCTCGCCTCCGGTGTGATCTATGAGACCGTGACCGTGCGCCTGCATCTGTTCGACTAAACGATCCCGCATCGCTCCGGCCGGCAGTATTTGCTTGCAGATACTGTCGGCCGTTTTTAACCGTCAAATCAAACGGAAAGAGGACCAGTATGGACCGAAAGATAAAAAGATGGATCGCGCTGCCGGTTTTCGCGTTCTGCCTGCTGCTGACCGTATTCTGCCGCACGGAGGCCTTCGCTTCGCCGGACGGACAGCCCGCCCCGACGCACACGTTCAGCGTAGGCGACCGCGTGGACGGCGGCGTGATCGTGGCAAACGACGGCGCCTATTACTGCGCGTGCTGCCACGAGCACAATCACCCGGACACACTGTTCGGGAGGATCAACTGCCTTTTGTGCAGAGTCAAGCAGATCGTGTGGCGGCTGGCGGACAAAACCCCCGGCGGCGAACACGTTTACCGCATCGTAAACGACCTTGAGCCGACCTGCACCGATAACGGTGCGGCATCGCTTTGCTGCGCAAAATGCGGCGACGTGCAGTTCGCTTCGGACGTGCTCGTGCCCGCGACCGGCCATAAGCCGGTCACGGACCCCGCCGCGGAGGCGACCTGCTATTCGACGGGGCTGACCGAGGGCAGCCATTGCGGGACCTGCGGCCTCGTGCTGAAAGCGCAGGAGGTCACGGCGCAGGTCGGGCACGACTTTGCAGACGGCGACACGGTGACGGCGCTTGCGACCGATCCGGCGACGAATACCGTCACGGCGACGTTCGTTTGCCGCTTCTGCGGTGAAACGCGGGATAACGAACCGATCGAAGCGGAAGGTTCGGTCGGCGGGTACGAACGCGTGTATCACACGCTCAGGGGCGCCCTCGCGGCGGCGAAAAAGGGCGAAGCGGTCTATCTGCTGCGCGATACCGTGCTGGACAAAGACCTGACAGTTGGCAGCGGCGTGACGCTGGTGCTCCCCTGCTTTGACGCGGACCCGGGCTACGTGCGGCGGGAGGACACGGGCGACGACTATCCCCTGTTCTGCCCCGACAACCCCGGCACTGAGGTCGCGCCCGCCGTATACCGCACGCTGACGGTGCCTGCCGGAAAGACCCTGACCGTAGGCTTCGGCGGCACGCTGCTCGTGAACGCCGTGACCGGCCAGACGGTGGGCGGCGGGAACGACTACGGCGTGACGGGCGGCTATGCGCGGCTGGTCCTCGGCGGAAAAATCATTGTGAAGAACGGCGGCACGTTCGACTGCTCCGGCGTGACCGAGGACCTCGGCGGCAGCGTTGAAATCGAGAGCGGCGGCACGATGTATGAGACCTTTGCGATCAAGAAGTTCCGCGGCGGCTCGTATTCGCTCGCGGCGTTCGTTATTTCGATCTTTCCGCTCGACGAATACGAGATGAACGGCATGCGCGCGCCCCTGACGCTGCACGCGGGCGCGGCTCTGACCGGCACCGCGAAGATCTTCGCCTCGGGCGAATACCAGTACAGCCATTTCAGGCAGGTCGCGGACGACGACGCGCTGATGATGTTGCGCGACGGCGCGACATGCGTACGCACTTTGTCCGGCGGCGTTTCGGAATACCGCTTCACCGGCGACGTGGTGTTCGGCGACAGCGGGATGGCGCTGTTCGCCCTGTTCGGCGACATGCCGTATAAGCTGAACGGCAACGTCCGACTCATGTTCTTCGACGGGAACGTCACGCTCGACAAGGCGCTGGAGCTGCTGCCGGGCTTTTCGATGGTGATCGGCAAGGGCGCGGTGCTGGAGACCAGCCCTGACGCCATGGGATTTTTCTGCACGGGAGAAGCATGCGAAGCAGGCGGGAAGCAGTATCCGAGCTATTACGATTACGACGGCCTTTACGCCGGGCTCGATAAGCTCTATACTCCCGGCAGGGGCGACGCGGCCCTGTACGTTCTTGACGGCGGCAAAGTGAAAGGCGACAGTGTGTTCGCGGGCAGAGTGTATGCGGACGGCAGCTCCTCCTTTACGTCCGCGACCGGAGAGCGGGTCTCGAGCGTCAACGTGGCCTGCGGGGCGGTGGACACGAGCACGTATCATTTGGATTATAACGTCTACGAGCTGCCCCTGTTATACGAAACGCTGACCGGCGACGCCCTCGCCGCTGCACGGGCGAAGCTGGGGCTCGACTGAACGAAAAGACGATGAAAGGCGTTCTTCGGAACGCTTTTTTTTGTACACAAACCACGCGATCGGCGCAAAATCCGACACGTATCCGAATATTGCAAATTGACTTTTGCACGCGGTTCTGTTATGATAAAAGAAAGAATTATACCTTTTTCAGGGGTGTTGATCTATGAAAAAAACATTATGTCTGCTTTTGTCAGTCCTGTTGATGTTCACCGGCTTGCTCGCGACGGCGTACGCCGAAGAGCCCGGCGAAGACCCGCAGCCGGAGGAAGAGGCGCTGTTTTTCGGCGTGCTCCCCTTCGAAGACGAGAGCACGCTCGTCCGTCTGTGGGAGAAAGAGGCGGACGGGGTTTGGTATCTGTTTCTGCCCGCCGGCGCCGACCTCGCCGCGCTGAAGGTAAAAACAAACGCCCCCGAAGTCACGCTGAACGGCGTTATACTCAGCGACGGAGACGTGACCGGTTTATTCGGCGGCGAGGGGTCCTTTGAGTTGACGCTCGGCGAAGAGACGCTCACGGTGGCGGTCAAACGCTCGGAAAATCTGCCGAGCGTGTATATCGCGACCGAATCGGGCTCGCTCGAATACATCCACGCGAGCAAAGAGAACAAGGAAAAGGGCACGATCACCGTGGTCGAGGACGGTGCGGTGACGATGAGCGCCGCCGCGCTCAAACAGATCAAGGGTCGCGGGAACGTAACATGGAGTCTGGAGAAAAAACCATATAACATCAAATTTGACAAAAAAACATCCATGCTCGGAATGGAGAAAGCAAAAAAATGGAGCCTGCTCGCAAACCATTCCGACAGGTCTTTACTGCGCAACGCTTTCGCGTTTTCGCTTAGCGAAACAATGGGGCTATATTTCACACCGGACAGCCGTTTCGCGGACTTGTATATCAACGGAGAATACCAAGGAAACTATCAGTTTACTGAAAGCGTTGAGGTTGGAAGTTCCCGTGTGGCGATCCGCGATCTGACTGCCGCAAATGAAGAAGCAAATCCCGAAACAGACGATATTGAAATGCTGCCTCAGATTGGCAGCGGAGAAAACGGTACCGTGGAAAACGGGTTTGTGTTCGGCAGCAGCAAATGGGTAGATATTCCAAACGAGCCCGAAGACATCACCGGCGGATATCTTCTTGAATTAGACTACCGTGCGAGATACTCAGAGGAGGTTAGCGGATTTGTCTCCTCAAACGGACAATGTGTTGTGATCAAAGAACCCGAATATGCTTCTGCCGCAGAGGTTGCCTATATCAGTTCTCTTTATAACGAGGCCGAACGGGCTCTCCTGTCGGAAGACGGATTCAATGAGAAAGGAAAGCATATTTCGGAATACTTTGATATGGACTCGCTCGCGCGAATGTATATCCTTGAGGAGTTCTCCAACGATTACGATGCCGGTCTAAGCAGTTGCTACTTTTATAAAGAGCAAGGAGTTGAGAAGTTCATTGCGTCTCCCGTTTGGGATTTCGACGTGGCTTTTGGAAGAAATGTCAGTTTTGACGACATTGACCTAAGTGATCCAAGTGTTTGGTTCGCGGGAACAACGCATTACATTAACATAAACGGAGAATCTTGGATCACAACGCCTTCGATTTTTACGCTGTTTTGCAGGCATGCGTTTTTCAGACAGCGCGTTTGCGCCGTTTGGGCAGACTTGGCGGCGGTTTTTACTGCCGAGGCGATAAATGGCTTTTTGCAAGAGATGAAAACCAGAATCACCGCATCGGCGGAAATGAATTCAATCCGATGGTTCAAGACATCCAACGCAGTTGAACAGTATCAAAAAGATTTCATGAGTTTTAATTCTTTTGCCAACGCAAGAACTGTCGCTTTGAACCGGGGTTTTTCCACTGATCGGGCGTTTCTGTTTTATGATGTCAACGGTGGCAGCGGTTTCATGACAAACAACTCAATTACTGCCCTGGGTGACGAGGTGACCGTGCACGGGGCACACAGAGGCAACTTAATTAAGATCATCTCACCTTCGGAGGATCTCGTTCTGCTTGGATGGAACACCGACAAAAACGGCGAAGGGACGATGTATCAGCCCGGAGATAAGATCAAACTGGATAAGGAGGCCACGACCCTGTACGCGATTTGGGGGAAGGGAGAAGAACCTCCGGTGGAGCCGACGACCTCCCTGCTCGGCGACGTGGACCGCGACGGGCAGATCACCGCGGCGGACGCGCGGCTCGCGCTGCGCGGCGCCGTGGGGCTTGAGGCGTTCGCGGACGACCCGGCCTCGGCAAAATTCCTGCTCGCGGACGTTGACGGCGACGGCGAGCTCACCGCTGCCGACGCGCGGCTGATCTTACGCGTGGCCGTGGGGCTCGAGGACCTCGGCGGGAAGACGGTAGAGGTCCCGGACGAACCGGAGGAACCCGAAAATCCAGAGAACCCGGAGAATCCCGATAGCCCGGAGAATCCCGATAACCCCGAGAACCCGGATAACCCCGAGAATCCCGAGAATCCGGAAAACCCGGAGAACCCCGAGAATCCCGAGGATCCCGAGCTTCCCGAAAAGCCGGAGATCCCGGAAGAACCGACCGACCCGACTGATCCCGGGGAGCCGCCGGTCATCCCGGTCGACCCGCCCGTGGTCGAGGACGAATGAGTCCGGCGACCGTCAAAAGGTAAGCGAAAAACCAGTATACTTTATTTACGACATGAGAAAACCGGACTGTCCGCGGACAGTCCGGTTTGTTGTTGTGTCGGGAGCGCTTATTCGGCGTCCGGCGCGTAGAGCGCCTTGAGACGGAGCAGGTGGTTATACCGCTCGACGCTCTTCTCTTCCGCTTCCGCGAACAGCTTTTCGGCTCTTTCGGGGAACTTGCGGGTGAGCTGCGAATAACGCGCCTCGTTCATCAGGAAGCCTCTGAACGCCTCCTTGTCGCCGAGCTTGGAATCCACGGTGAAGGGATTCTTGCCCTCGGCCTTGAGCGCGGGATTGTAGCGGAACATGTTCCAGTAACCGCACTCGACGGCCTTCTTCATCTCGTCCTGGCAGTGCGTCATGCCGCCCTTGATGGAGTGCATCTCGCACGGCGCGTAGGCGATGACGATGGACGGGCCCGGATACGCCTCCGCCTCGCGGATGGCGGCAAGGGTCTGGTTCATGTTGGCGCCCATGGCAATCTGCGCGACGTAAACGTAGCCGTAGCTCATGGCGATCTCGGCAAGGCTCTTCTTGGCGATGGACTTGCCGGCCGCCGCGAACTGCGCGACCTGACCGATCTGCGAGGCCTTGGAGGCCTGTCCGCCGGTGTTGGAATAGACCTCGGTGTCGAACACCATGATGTTGACGTCTTCGCCGGAGGCAAGCACGTGGTCGACGCCGCCGAAGCCGATGTCGTAGGCCCAGCCGTCGCCGCCGAAGATCCACACGCTCTTCTTGGCAAGGTAGTCTTTGTTCTTGAGGATCTCGGTGCGGTTCTCGCAGTCGCAGTCGAGCGCCTCGAGCGCTTCGATGAGCGCCTTGGCGGCGGCGCCATTCTTTTCGCCGTCGTTCTTCGTGGCGAGGAACGCTTCGGCGGCGGCCTTCACGTTTTCGGGCGCGCCTTCTTTGCCGGCGATCTCTTCGACGCGGGCGATCAGCGAATTGCGGATGGCGCTCTGGCCGAGCAGCATGCCGAAGCCGTGTTCGGCGTTATCCTCGAACAGGGAGTTCGCCCACGCGGGACCGTGGCCCTCTTTGTTGACGGTGTAGGGCGAGGTGGCGGCGGGTCCGCCCCAGATGGAGGAGCAGCCGGTGGCGTTGGAGATATACATTCTGTCGCCGAAGAGCTGGGTGACGAGACGGGCGTAGGCAGTCTCGGCGCAGCCCGCGCAGGAGCCGGAGAACTCAAGCAGCGGCTGCTTGTACTGGCTGGAGATGGTGGTGAGCTTTTCGGTGAGGTCCTTCTTCTCGGTGACGTTCGCCACGCAGTAGTCGAAGGCTTCCTGCTGATAGTCCTGGCTCTCGCGCGAGACCATCTTGATGGCGCCGGGCTTGCACACGCCCACGCACACGCCGCAGCCCATGCAGTCGAACGGCGACACGGCCATCGTGAACTGATAGGGCTTGCCTCTCATATCCTTGTGCTTGAGCACCGCGGGCGCGGCGACAAGCTCCTCTTCATTGAGAGCGAAGGGACGGATGGTGGCGTGCGGGCAAACGAACGCGCACTGGTTGCAGGAGACGCACTTTTCGGGATCCCACTCGGGCACCATGACGGCCACGCCGCGCTTCTCGAACGCAGCGGCGCCCTGCTCGAAGGTGCCGTCGGCGTGCGCGGTGAACGCGGACACGGGCAGGCGGTCGCCGTCCATCTTGCCGACGGGCTTCATGATGGATTCGACCATCTTCTCGAGCTTCGTGAGCTCGTGGTCGGCGGCGGCGGGCTTTTCGTCCTCGGCGTTCGCCCAGTCGGCGGGCACGTCGATCTTGACGTAAGCGGTGGCGCCGGCGTCGATGGCGGCCTCGTTCATCTGGACGATCTCGATGCCCTTCTTCATGAACTTCTGGGCCTTCTCTTTCATGTAGCCGATAGCCTCTTCTTCGGGAAGGACCTTGGCCAGCGAGAAGAACGCGGACTGCAGCACGGTGTTGGTGCGCTTGCCGAGGCCGATCTTGGCGGCCAGGTCGATGGCGTTGACCGTGTAGAGCTGGATGTTGTTCTTGGCGATATAGCGCTTGGCTTCGGCGTTGAGCTTTTCGGCAAGCTCTTTTTCATCCCACTGGCAGTTGATCAGGAACACGCCGCCGGGCTTGACGTCGTTGACCATGCGGAAGCCTTTTTCAACGTAGGAGGGGTTGTGGCACGCCACGAAGTCCGCCTTGTTGATGTAGTAGG
>JAFZOL010000043.1 GCA_017550625.1 Clostridia bacterium
GCAGCTGCCCCGGAACAAGCCCTCCGCGGGCAGCTGCCTCGCAATAGGTAAAAAAACAGAGCATGCCATAAAGCATGCTCTTTTGTGTCGGCGACGACCATATTACGAGCGAAGCGAGTAACAAGGTGGGTTCTTATTACGAGCGAAGCGAGTAACAAGGTTCCGGTTCGCCCGTCGAAGACGGGCAAGCCTGAAATCCCGTGCGCGGGATTTCAGGCCAAAAGCCACGTGCCGTGGCTTTTGCAGAACCGGGTTCTTATCTTTCCCGGGCAGCTGCCCCGGAACAAGCCCTCCGCGGGCAGCTGCCTCGCAATAGGTAAAAAAACAGAGCATGCCATAAAGCATGCTCTTTTGTGTCGGCGACGACCTATCTTCCCGGGCAGCTGCCCGCCAAGTATTTTCGGCGCAGTTGAGCTTAACTACCGTGTTCGGGATGGGAACGGGTGGGACCTCAATGCTATAGACACCGACTTCACACACAAGGTTTTCCCTGAGTGCTCGTACATATTAGCACAGCGATTCCGGTTTGTCAAGAGTTTTTTTTATTTTTTGAAAACTTTTTTTCGAAGCAAAACGGGGACGATTTCCGCCCCCGCCTGATACCATTTTTATTTTTTCTTTTTTCCGAAAATGCCGCCGGCCTTGTCGTCGCCGCGCCCCTGGTCCTTGCCGGGGTTCAGCTCGTTCTCGAAGGCGCGCAGCAGCTCCTTCTGGCGTTCGGTGAGGCGTTTTGGCACTTCCACGTTCACGCGCACGAGCTGGTCGCCCTTGCCGCGGCCGTTGAGGATCGGAATGCCCCTGTCGCGCAGCTTGAACACGGTGCCGGGCTGCGTGCCCGCCGGGACCGTATACATCACGTTGCCGTCGAGGGTGGGCACCTTGACCTCCGCGCCGAGGGCGGCGTCGGCGTAGCTGATGTTCATCTCATACCACACGTTGAAGCCGTCGCGCTCGAAATAAGGATGGCTGCGCACGTTCACGCTCACGCGCAGGTCGCCCGCGCCGCCGCCGTTCGAGCCCTTGTTGCCCTCGCCGCGCACCGAGATCGTCTGGCGGTCGTCGATGCCCGCCGGGATATCCACGTCCACCTTGGTGGGCCTGCGGATGCGCCCGGTGCCCTTGCACTTGGGGCAGGGGTTCGGGATGATCTGGCCCTTGCCGCCGCACCGCGGACAGGGCTTCTGGCTCTGCATGGTGCCGAGAATGGTGCGCTGGGTGGTCGTGATGTTGCCCTTGCCGCCGCAGTCGGGGCACGTCTGCGTGGAGGTGCCCTTCGCCGCGCCGGAGCCCGAGCATTCGGGGCAGACCTCGATGCGCTGCACGTCCACGGTCTTTTTGCAGCCCTTCGCCGCCTCTTCAAAGGTGAGCGTCAGGCCCGCCTGGATGTCGCTGCCGCGCCGCGGGGCGTTGGGGTTGCGCGTCTGGCCGCCGAAGCCGCCGAAGCCGCCCATGCCGCCGAAAATGGAAGAAAAGATATCCCCCATGTCGAAGCCGCCGTCGAAGCCGAAGCCGCCGCCCGCGCCCGCGCCGAAGTTGGGGTCGACGCCCGCGAAGCCGTACTGGTCGTAGCGCGCTTTTTTCTCGGGATCGGACAATACCTCATAGGCTTCGCCCACCTCTTTGAACTTCGCCTCGGCCTCTTTGTCGCCGGGGTTCAGATCGGGGTGGTACTTTTTCGCCATCTTCCGGTACGCCTTTTTGATCTCGTCGTCGGAGGCGCCCTTCTGGAGCTCCAATACTTCGTAGTAATCTCGTTTGTCTGCCATATCTATCCCTTATTTCTCAAACAGGGAGCGGGAAACCGATCCGATTTCCCGTTCCCGTGGAAGCGGCGTTTTCAGCCGTAGTGTTTAGTCGTTGACGTCGGTGTAAGGCGCGTCGTAATAGCCGTCCTCGCCGGGGCCCTGCTGGTTCCCGCCGAAGCCCTCGCCGGGGTTGAAGCCCGCGCCCGCGTTCGGGTCGCCGGCGGGGCCGCCCTGCGGGCCGGCGGCTTTATAGAGCTGCTCGCTGATCTCATAGAAGATCTTGGTCAGCTCTTCCTGGCGCGATTTGATGAGGTTGATGTCCTCTCCCTTGAGGGCATCCTTCAGGCCTTCGGCCGCGCTGTTGATGCGGGCCTTGTCCGCGTCGGACAGCTTGTCGCCGCTCTCGCTCATGAGCTTTTCGGTCTGATACACCATCTGGTCGGCGTTGTTGCGCACGTCGAGCTCTTCCTTGCGCTTCTTGTCCTCTTCGGCGAAGCGTTCGGCGTCCTTCACGGCCTTTTCGATGTCTTCCTTGCTCATGTTGGACGAGGCGGTGATCGAGATGGCCTGCTCCTTGCCGGTGCCGAGGTCCTTGGCGCTCACGTGCACGATGCCGTTGGCGTCGATGTCGAACGTGACCTCGATCTGCGGCACGCCGCGGCGTGCGGGCAGAATGCCGTCGAGCATGAACATGCCGAGGGTCTTGTTATCTTTGGCGAACTCTCTCTCGCCCTGCAGCACGTGCACCTGCACGGAACTCTGGTTATCAGCGGCGGTCGAGAAGATCTGGCTCTTCTTGGTGGGGATGGTGGTGTTTCTGTCGATGATCTTGGTGCACACGCCGCCCAGCGTCTCGATGCCGAGCGACAGGGGAGTCACGTCGAGCAGCAACAGGCCCTGCACTTCGCCGCCTAGCACGCCGGCCTGCAGCGCGGCGCCGATGGCCACGCACTCGTCGGGGTTGATGCCCTTGAAGGGCTCTTTGCCGGTGAAGCTCTTCACGGCCTCCTGCACGGCGGGGATACGGGACGAGCCGCCCACCATGAGGACCTTGTCGATCTCGCTGATCTTGAGGCCGGAATCCTGGATCGCCTGACGCACGGGGCCCATCGTGGCTTCCACGAGGTCGCTCGTCAGCTCGTTGAACTTCGCTCTGGTCAGCGTCATCTCAAGGTGCTTCGGGCCGTTGGCGTCGGCGGTGATATAGGGCAGGTTGATCGAAGAGGTGGTCACGCCCGAAAGCTCGATCTTCGCCTTTTCGGCGGCCTCCTTGAGTCTCTGCATGGCCATCTTGTCGCCGTGCAGGTCCACGCCCTGCTCGCGCTTGAACTCCGAGGCCATCCATTCGATGATGCGCTTGACGTCGAGGCCCGCGATCTTGCCCGCGTCCTTGGTCGCCTGGCGCTGCGCGTCGGTGAAGTAGGCGGACACGGTGATCACGGCTTCGGTGACCTTGCCGCCGAGGTAGCTCTCGGCGTCGTTCTTGAGCTTGGTCAGGATCATGGCGCTGATCTCCTGCGGGGTATAGGCCTTGCCGTCGATGCGCACGCGGTATTCGCTGCCCATCTGGCGCTTGATCGAAGAAACGGTGCGGTCGGGGTTCGTGATGGCCTGACGCTTCGCGACCTGGCCGACCATGCGCTCGCCGTTCTTGCCGAAGCCGACAACGCTCGGCGTGGTGCGGGCGCCCTCGGCGTTCGCGATGACGATGGGCTCGCCGCCCTCAATGACTGCTACACAGGAATTGGTGGTTCCCAAATCGATACCGATGACTTTTGACATAACGATCTCTCCTTTTCTCTATCACAAAGAATATTTGACGAAATTGTTTCAGTTCGCGACTTTCACGGTCGCGTGGCGAATGATCTTGTCGCCCATTTTATAGCCCTTGAGGAAGACGTCGGACACCGTGTTTTCGCCGAGCTCGTCGTTTTCCTCATGCATCACGCCGTTGTGGAGCTTGGGGTCGAAGGGCTCGCCCTTCTCGCCGAAGGCCTCCGCGCCGAGGGATTTCAGCACGTCTTTCAGCTGCCCCACGGTCATCTCGACGCCCTTTTTATAGGATTCGAAGTCGCCCTCGGCTGCCGCGGCGCGCTCGAAATTGTCGATCACCGGCAAAAACTTCGCGATCGTCTCGGCCTTGGTGTCGCCGTAAAGCGCGTCCTTCTCTTTCTGCGAGCGGCGGCGGAAATTGTCGTACTCCGCGAGGGTCCTCAGATACCGGTCGTTCATCTCGGCAAGCTTTTTGCCGAGCGCCTCGGTCGGGTCTTCCTGCGGGGCGGGGGATTCGCTCTCTTCCGCGGTCTCTTCCGGCGCCTCTTCTACCGGCTCTTCTTCAAGCGGCTTCTTCGCCTCTTCGGGTTCCGTTTTCGGTTTCTTGCTCATAGCTGGGTCCTTTCTTTCTCGTTCTCATCCGCCGACATGAGCCTCGTGACCACGTCCGATACGTATTTCACGAGGGGCAGGATGTGCGAATAATCCATCTTCGTGGGGCCGACCAGCGCGATGTGCCCGGCCGCGTTCTCGCCCGCACGATAGGGGCAGGTCACGAGCGTGGCGCCCGACATGCAGGCGCTGGCGTTCTCGCCGCCGATCTTCAAACTCAGGTCTTCGCCCGCGCCGGCGAGCGTTTCGCCGATCGCCTCGGGGTCGCGGATGAGCGAGATGATCTCGGGCGCGTCGGCGTAAAGGGACGAATGCATCAGATTCGATTCGCCCGCGAGCACCACGCGCGGGGAGCGGCTGATCTCGAGCGCTTCGAAAAAGCTTGTCAGCAGGGGAGCTGCCGGCAGGGCGTTCTCGCCGAGGGACGACGTGATGCGCTGCAGGTCCGCCCGCCCGATCTCTTCACGGTTGCGGCCGATGAAGTTCGCCGCCGCCGCGTTATAGAACAGCTCGAACAGCGAAAAATCGGCTTCTTCGGTGAGGCGCGAGATCCGGCTCACGGGGCTGCCCGCCGACGTGGACACGATGATCATCGCCTGCTTTTTGCCGATGGGCAGCACCTGCACGCCGGTCACGACCGCCGCGTCGCTGCCGGGCAGGGTGGCGAACGCCAAGGTGCCCGTGAGCTCCGCGAGAATGCCGCAGGCCTGCGTTAAGATCACGGCGTCGTCGCCCTCGAAGTGGTCGATGCCGCTCACAACGCGGAAGGCCTCGGCCTCGGACGGCGAATACGTTCTCAAAAGCTTTTCGGTGTAATACTTAAGGCCCTTGTCGGTCGGGATGCGCCCGGCGGAGGTGTGGGGCTGCTCAAGATAGCCCATCTGCACGAGATCGGCCATCTCGTTGCGGATCGTGGCGCTCGAAAGCGTGAAGGGGAGGGCGGTCACGAGGAGCTTCGAGCCCACCGGCTGGCCGGTGGAGATATAGAACTCCACGATCGTGGAGAGGATGAATTCCTTCCGCTGCGAGAGCTCCATCTTCGCGCCTCCTTTTCGTTTTTTCAGTGATTAGCACTCGAATGGTTAGAGTGCTAACTTGACTATACTATACCATTTTCCTATGCGTTTGTCAAGAGATTTTCACACGATTTTTTAAAATATTTGCACTCTCCGGCTACGAGTGCGCGCCCTGTGCCTGCACACGTCATTGTGCCCCTTATTGTGATGAAAATAATATAAAAAAAGAAGTAGACATTTCGTTTTTCTTATGCTATAATGTACTTTGTATATATATGTCTGCAGTTTTCATTTGGAGTTGAAAAAAGATGGAAGACACGAGCAAGCTTTGTTTCTGCTGTATGCGCCCGAAAGAAGGCGACGGCAAATGCCCCCACTGCGGCAGCGAGGGCAAGCCTGAGCAGAAGGCCCCGCTCCTTGAGCTCGGCACCACGCTCTCGTCCCGCTACGTCCTCGGCAAGGCGGGCAGAAAAAACAGCGAAGGCATCACCTATATCGCCTACGACACCAAAACCGGCGAGCCCTGCAGCGTGCGGGAGTTCTTCCCGGAATCGCTGTGCGCCCGCGCGGCGGACGGCGTCGCGGCAGTGCCCGCGCCCGGCAGCGAAGAGGCCTATCTCGAGTGCCGCGCCACCTTCATCGAGCTGTGGAAAAAGCTGCTGCGCCTCAGGGGACTTACTTCGCTCATCGAGGTCACCGACGTGTTCACGGCGGATAACACCGCCTACGCCGTGTTCTCCGAAACCGAAGAGCGCACGCTTCGCGACTATTTGCTCGAAACGCCCGAAGGCAGCGTCGAGTGGGACCAGGCGCGCGTACTGTTCATGCCGGTGCTCTCCACCCTCGGCACTCTGCACACCTCCGGCGTGATCCACAAGGGCATCAATCCCTCGGCGTTTCTGTTCACCGAAGACGGCAAGTTAAAGCTCACCGATTTCTCGATCCATCAGGCGCGCCTCGCGTTCTCCGACCTCGAGTCGGATATCGAGGACGGCTACGCCCCCGTCGAGATCTATGAGGAAGACGGCGACGTCGGCCCGTGGACGGACGTGTATTCGTTCTGCGCCGTGCTCTTCCGCGCGCTCGTCGGCTCCACGCCGATCTCCGCCCCGGTCAGACGGCAGAACGACCAGATGATGATCCCGGCGAAATACGCCGAAAAGCTGCCCCCCTACGTCATCAACAGCCTTATCAGCGGCATGCAGATCGAGGTTGCCGACCGCACGCGCAACGTCGAGCAGCTCCGCGCCAACCTTTCGGCGTCTCCGCACGCCGTCAGCGCGTCCGTCAAGCCTCTCTACCGCCGCGCCGCCATCGGCGAGGGCGTGCGTGAGGCGCCCTCCGGCGTGTCGCCCACCGGCGCGGCCGCGGCCGCGGCAGCAGCCGCTTCCGCTTCCGCGAAGCCCGTGATCTCTTATCAGACCGACGTTTCGCGCACCTCGATCGAGCGCGAAAGCAAGCCCGCCGCGCGCCGCCCCGTGCGCCTGATCGACGATATCAGCGACGATGAAGAGCCCGGCGCGAGGACCAAGGTCCTGCCGAAAACCGGCGTGGTGTCGCACCGCAAAAAGGACGTGGACCCGGTCGAGGTGCTCGCGCAGCAGAAAAAGCTCGCGTCGCGCCGCAAATGGCTCACGGTTCTGCTCGTTCTGCTCGTTCTCTTGATGTTCGTGGGCCTCGGCTATCTTGCCAAGGTGCTTTTCGGCGGCAGCGGCGAACTGCCCTCCACCTCCACCACGGCGCCGAACGCCTCGTCGGCCTCGCAGCAGGGCGGCAACCTGCCCGAGACCGTGCAGATCCCGGAGTTCCGCAACCACTATTACGACCAGATCGCCAACGATAACTACTACTCGAAGCTGCTCGACATCATCGCGGTGTACGAAAACTCAGCCAGCGTCGCCAACGGCCTTGTGATCAACCAGTCGATCGCAGCCGGCAACACCGTGACGCGCGGCACCAAGATCACGCTCACGGTCAGCATCGGCCCGAAGCAGTTCCAGATGCCCAACGTCATCGGCTACACCGAAGAGCAGGCCATCGCGCTCTTGTGTACGCAGAACGGCCTCGTGATGTCGAAGCAGTCGAAATATAACGACGGCACCCACGTGCCCGACACCGTGGCCGAAACGCTGCCCGCGGCAGGCGCTACCGTGTCGCAGGGCGACGCCGTGATCGTCTCGTTCTGGGGCCCGATGCCCACCGTCTCGCCCGATACCACCGTGCCCGGCGAAACCGCGCCCGGCTTCACGGTGCCCGATACCACCGTGCCCGATACCACTGCCGCGGCCCCGGCGCAGTAATTCTTCCGTAAGGAGCTTTCCCGCATGCTCAAAAACTATATCCGCACCTTATGCGACGACGTGGCCTGCGTGCGCGAGCGCGACCCGGCCTCGTCCTCGGCGCTCGAGGTGTTCCTGCTCTATCCCGGCGTGCGCGCGGTGCGCAACCACCGCCTCGCGCACTGGTTCTACGAAAACCGTCAATACTTTCTGGCGCGCCTCATCTCCAACGCCAGCTACCGGCACACCGGCATCGACATCCACCCGGGCGCAAAGCTCGGTGAGCGCGTGTTCATCGACCACGGCAACGGCGTCGTGATCGGCGAAACGGCCGAGGTCGGCGACGACGTGACCATCTATCAGGGCGCCACGCTCGGCGGCACCGGCAAGGACGTGGGCAAGCGCCATCCCACCGTCGGCAACAACGTGATGATCGGCGCGGGCGCGAAGGTGCTCGGCCCCATGAATATCGGCGAGAACACCAAGATCGCCGCCGGCAGCGTCGTTCTGAGCGAGCTGCCCGCGAACTGCACCGCCGTCGGCGTGCCAGCGCGTATCGTCCGGCGCGACGGCGTAAGGCTCGACAACTTTGACCACACCCATCTCTCCGACCCCCTGCAGAGAGAGTTTGAACGGCTCGAGAGAGAAATATACGAATTAAAAGAAGAGCTCCGCCGTTTGAAAGGAGAACAGCATGAAAGTCTATAACACCCTCACGCGCGAAAAGGAGGAGCTCGTGCCCCTCACTCCCGGCGCGTTCGGGATCTACGCCTGCGGCCCCACCGTGTATAACTACATCCACATCGGCAACGCGAGGCCCATCTGCGTGTTCGACGTGCTGCGCCGCTATCTCGAATACCGCGGCTACAAGGTCACGTTCGTGCAGAACTTCACAGATATCGACGATAAGATCATCAAGGCCGCCGGGGCCGAGGGCACCGACTACAAGACCGTCAGCGAGAAATATATCGCCGAGTATAAGGTCGACGCAAAGGGCCTCAACGTGCGCGAGGCAACGATCCATCCCAGAGCCACCGAGAACATCGACGAGATCATCGACATCATTTCAACCCTCATCGACAAGGGCTACGCGTACGAGGCCGGGGGCGACGTCTATTTCAGCCCCTCGAAGTTCGCCGAATACGGCAAGCTCTCGCACCAGCCGCTCGAGGACCTCATGTCGGGCGCGCGCATCTCGGTGGGCGACGTCAAAAAAGAGGCCGCCGATTTCGCGCTCTGGAAGGCCTCGAAGCCCGGCGAGCCCTACTGGCAGAGCCCCTGGGGCCTCGGCAGGCCCGGCTGGCACATCGAGTGCTCGGCCATGTCCCGCCGCTATCTCGGAACGACGATCGATATCCACTGCGGCGGGCAGGATCTCATCTTCCCCCACCACGAAAACGAGATCGCCCAGTCCGAGTGCTGCAACGGCGCGCCCTTCGCCCGCTACTGGATGCACAACGGCTTCATCACCGTCGACAACGTCAAAATGAGCAAATCCGAGGGCAACTTCTTCACGGTGCGCGACGTCGCGAAGCAGTTCGGCTACGAGCCCATCCGCATGCTGATGCTCTCGTGCCAGTACCGCAGCCCCATCAATTACTCCTATGACTCCATCCAGCAGTGCAAGCAGTCGCTCGCGCGTCTGCACACCTGCCGCGATTCGCTCGATTTCGCGCTCAAGAACGCCGGCGAAGGCGAGACCGCCTCTCTGCTTGGATCGCTTGAAGGCTTTATCGGCCGCTTCAACGAGGCGCTCGACGACGACCTCAACACCGCCGACGCGATCGGCGTGCTGTTCGACCTGACGCGCTTCATCAACAAAGAGGTGCTCACCGACGCGCCGAAAAAGGCGGACGTCGAACGCGCGATCGCCGCGTTCGACACCGTTTCGGGCATCCTCGGCCTCGTCTATGACGACGGCACCGGCGAGTCTGCCGACGGCGACGAAGACGCCGAAATTGAGGCTCTCATCGCCGAGCGCACCGCCGCCAGAGCCGAAAAGAACTGGGCGCGCGCCGACGAGATCCGCAACAAGCTCACCGAAATGGGCGTCGTGCTCGAGGATACCAAGCAGGGCGTCAAGTGGCACAGGGCGTAAACCCGCACAAAAAAACAAGACCCGCCGTCGGCGGGTCTTTTGTTTCGTTTTGTTTTACATCGCCGAAATGACGGCAGCTGTCGCGGCGACGGGCACACGGCCCGCGGCGGCGGCGAGCACGATGCTGAACACGGCGCAGAGCACCGCGAGGGCGAAGCACAGCGCCACGCCGATAAAGAAGTTCTGCTTGAACACCTTGTCGAAGAACAGGTATTTGATCGAATAGAACATGCCGATCATAAACAGGAACGAAAACAGGGCGGTCAGCACGAGAAGCACGTAGATCATCGGTTTTTCTCCTTAAAAGGGCAGACCCAAGGCCTGCCCCGTCGTGATTGTGTTTGGATCAGAACTCGAGCTCGTCGTCGCCCTCGCCCTCTTCCTCCTCAAACAGGGAGTCAAGGTCGAGCTTCGCGCCGCAGGCGGGGCATTCCAGCTCAAAATCCTCGTCGTCTTCGAAAATGGACTCGTCGAAGAACACGGTCTCGTGGCAGTTGGGGCACTCGAACTCGTAAACGCCGTCGTCCTCGTCCTCTTCTTCGTCCCACGCGTCGTCCCACTCGTCCTCGAGGTCGTACACGATATCTTCCACGTTGGCAAGATCCTCGTCGAGCACGTCAAGGCGGTCGGCGTCCTCTTCAAGCTCCAGCGCGATATCCTCGAGCACGTCGATGATGGCGTTGAAGAGCTTGGCTTCTTTGGTGTCGCTGCCGAGATTCAGGCCCTCGGCAAGCCCCTTGAGATAGGCAACTCTTTCAGAGATCGTCATAATGGTTTCCTCCGTTATCAGGCTCTGCCCAGATACTCGCCGGTGCGGGTATCGATCTGGATCACTTCGCCCTCGTCGATGAACAGGGGCACGCGGACTTCGGCGCCGGTCTCGAGCGTGGCGGGCTTGAGGGTATTGGTGGCGGTGTCGCCCTTGAACCCGGGTTCGGTCTTGGTGACCTCGAGGTTCACGAACGTGGGGGGCTCCACGCCGAACACCTTGCCTTTATACGAGAGCACGCGGCAGACCATGTCTTCCTTCACGAACTTGAAGTTGTCGTCCAGCTCGCTCTTGCCGATGGGCTCGAGCTCGTAGGTCTCGGGATCCATGAAATAATACAGATCGCCGTCGTTATACGAATAGGTCATTTCCTTGCGCTCGATATAAGCGGTGGGGTATTTGTCGGTGGGGGAGAAGGTCTTTTCGACCACGCTGCCCTGGATCACGTTCCTGAGCTTGGTGCGCACGAACGCCGCGCCCTTGCCGGGCTTCACATGCTGGAATTCGATGATGGACCAGACCTGCCCGTCCATTTCAAAGGTGACGCCGTTTCTGAAATCGCCGGCAGAAACCATAATAATCATCCTTTCTCATAGGTAGTTTATTGCCTTACTATTTTATCATAAGATTTTTTGATTTGCAAGCGTTTTTTTCATATCTTGTCCCCGAAGCCCTTGGACCGCAGGAACACGTGCTCGCGGTGCCTCAGGGGGACGTAATGCACCGGCAGCAGATACTCCTTGTGCATCGGCCGCACGCGTACGCTGATCGCCCCCGCGTTGTTGGCGCCGCGGATGTCGGTGAACAGCTGGTCGCCGACCATCGCGAGCTCGCTCAGCTCGACGCCGAGATACTCGGCCGCCCTTAAAAAGCCCTCTTTCGACGGCTTGTGCGCCTTCGAGATATAGGGCACGCCGCCGAGCTTTGCCGAGATGATCGCGGCGCGCTTTTCCCACGTGTTCGTGAGCACCATCACCTTAAAGCCCGCGTCCTGCGCGGTTCTGATCCATTCCCTTACGCCGTCGAACACGGTGTAAAGCGAATCCACGGCCGTGGTGTTGTCGATGTCCAGCGCCACGCCCTTCGCGCCCATGGCCCGAAGATCGTCGACCGTGATCGCGGTCAGGCGGTCGAAGAAATACGCCGGTATCAGATCGTCGCCGAAGCTCTTGTCGAGCATGCGCGCGCCTCCTTTCGGGATAAAAATAGAGGCGAGTCTTTGTTGGACCCGCCTCGTGCTTGCGTCATACCGCCCGCGGGCGGACAACGAAGGGGCTGAAACCGCAGCGCTTATTTGAACTTGCGCTTCCGGGCAGCTTCGGACTTTTTCTTTCTCTTGACAGAGGGCTTCTCATAATGCTCTCTTTTGCGGACTTCCTGAATCACGCCGTCTCTGCTGGTCTGGCGCTTAAAACGTCTCAGCGCGCTGTCAAGAGATTCGTTCTCCTTCACTTTAACCTGGCTCACTTAGTTTCCCCTCCCTCCGTATACTCGGTGGGTCATTATCTGACACTTCACATACAGCCGTTCCCGGTCTGTTACCAAGACATTATACAACGGAATATTTTTTCTGTCAATATCTTTTTGCGCGCTTTTTTGCATTTTTTTGCACACTTTTTCCGACCCGTTTCGCGCCCGCGCGCGTCTTTTTCAATAATTCATAA
This sequence comes from Clostridia bacterium, assembly GCA_017550625.1. GTDB lineage: Bacteria > Bacillota > Clostridia > Oscillospirales > Acutalibacteraceae > RUG806. The sequence continues at coordinate 11,957 of JAFZOL010000043.1, forward strand.
AAAGGACTTTCTTTTTCTTTCGGGATATGTTAAAATTGTAAAAAGAGTATTCTGAACCCGACGGGAGGTCTTTTTCGATGAAAAAGCTCTGTGCTGTTTTGCTGTGCCTCAGCCTTCTGTGCGCCGCGCTGGTGCTGCCCGCCTCGGCTGCCGAGACCCCGCGCCGTCCCCTCGTGATCGTGCGCGGCATGGATTTCACGGGCGGCCTGTCTTACGACCCCGGCACCCCCGACCAGCGTGAGGCCACCCTGCAGCTCGACGCTAAAGGCGTGATCAAAACGGTCATCACCGCGTTCGGGCGCTTCGTCACGGGCGGCAAGAGCGCCGCGATCGACGAGATCCTCGATTACGCGTCCGAGGCGCTCTACGTCTACGGCATGACGCCCGACGGCGACTCCGCCGATCCCGCGGTGTCGAGCTTCTACTATACCGCCAGCGCAGCCGAATATCCCGAGTTCCTCACGTGGCGCGGCTCCAACGAAGAGGGCTTGCTCCAGTCCTCCATCGAGCGCTACGGCGCCGAGAACGTGTATTTCTTCAAATACGACTGGCGCCTTGACGCCGGCGAGAACGCCGTGTACCTCAACGACCTGATCGAAACGGCGTGCCGGGACCACGGCGCGGACAAGGTGGATCTCGTGTGCTGCTCGATGGGCGGCATCGTGACCCTCGCCTATATGAACGACTACGGCTGCGGGCGCCTCGATTCGGTAGTAGCGAACTCCTCCACGATGGGCGGCACGGTGGTCACCACCGAGCTCATGCAGAAAAAGGTGTATTTCGACGACGGCGCGGCCTACCGGTGGCTGCAGTCGAAGCTGCCGAAATACAACGTCCTGTGGAGCTTCGCCAAAAAGACCGGCCTTGTCAAGGGCGTGTGCAAATTCATCAACTTCTTCGCCGAAAACCACATCGACGAGGTTTACGACCGGGTGATCACCCCCACCTTCGGCTCCATGCCGGCGATCTGGGAGCTCGTGCAGCCCGACGAATACGAGACCGCCAAAGAGATCATGTTCGGCGGCAGAGAGGATGAATACGCCGGCCTTCTCGCGAAGACCGACCGCATCCAGCGCGAGGTCGTTTCTCGCCGCGTCGAACTCCTGCAGAGCGCTATGGACGAGGGCGTGAAGATCACCTTCATCGCGGGCTATAACACCCCGCTCACCCCCGCCTATCCCGGCGCCGTCTATCAGGGCGACGGCACGCTCGAGACCGCCTGCATGAGCCTCGGCGCGCTCACGAGCGAGATCGAAAAAACGCTTTCCGACGAAGACCTCGCCGTGGGCGAAGCGAAATACGTGTCGCCCGACAAGTGCGTCAACGCCTCCACCTGCGCGTTCCCGGAATACACGTGGTTCATCAGGGACGTGCCGCACGTCGGCTGCCTTTACGGGTCCGACTACACCGAGCTCATCTTCCGCATGCTCGAGCTCGATACCCAGCCCACCGTGCGCACGTGGAGTGAATTCCCGCAGTTCACCGTCGCCGACGGCAGCCAGAACCTGACCGCGCAGTAAGATTTCGAGTATTCACGACGGACCGCCCGCCGGGCGGTCCGCCTCCCGTTTATCCCTCCGAACGAAAGGAACCGCCTATGTCTATCCCGCTCGCTGACCGCATCCGCCCCACGACGCTCGACGAGATCGTGGGCCAGCGGCACCTGTTTTCTCCCGGCGCGGCGCTGCGCAATATCATCGAGTCCGGCAAAATCCCGAACCTCATTTTCTACGGGCCTTCGGGCACCGGCAAAACGACGGTCGCGCGCATCATCGCCGCCAACACGAACAAGCGCCTGCACGTGCTCAACGGCACCTCGGCGTCTCTTAATGACGTGCGCGACGTGATCGCCGAGATCAACACGATCGCCGCGCCGAACGGCCTGCTGCTGTATCTCGACGAGATCCAGTATTTCAACAAAAAGCAGCAGCAGTCGCTGTTGCAGTATATCGAAAACGGCGACATCACGCTGATCGCCTCCACCACCGAGAACCCCTATTTCTACATCTACCCGGCGGTGCTCAGCCGCTGCACGGTGTTCGAGTTCAAGGCCGTGTCACCCGAGGACGCCGCCGTCGGCGTCGGGCGCGCCATAAAACTCCTCGGCGAAGAGAACGGCGTGACCTACGCCCCCGAAGAGGGCCTCGTGCGCTTTATTTCCGAGGCCGCGGGCGGCGACATGCGCAAGGCGCTGGGCATCTGCGAGCTGACGGCCCTCGCCGCCGGCATGGGCGCGAGTGACGGCAAAACGGTCCCGCTCACGCTCGAGCGCGCGGGCGAGGTCTGCCGGCGCACCGGCGCGCATTACGACCGGGGCGGCGACGAATACTACGACCTGCTGTCCGCCTTCCAGAAGAGCATGCGCGGGTCCGACCCCGACGCGGCGGTGCATTATCTCTCGCGCATCCTCGAGGCGGGCGACCTGCCCTCGGCGGCAAGGCGCCTCATGGTATGCGCCTGCGAAGACGTGGGCCTTGCTTACCCGATGATCATCCCGATCGTCAAGGCCGCCGTCGATATCGCCTTTCAGGTTGGGCTCCCCGAGGCGCGCATCCCGCTCGCCGACGCGGTGATCCTCGTGGCGACGTCCCCGAAGTCCAATTCGGCCTATAACGCCGTCAACGCCGCCATGGCGGACGTCGAGAAAGGGCGCGGCGGCCCCGTGCCGCGGCAGCTGCAGAACAAGCATTTCGACGGCGCCGACGCCGCCGTGCGCGGCCAGCATTACCTCTACCCGCACGACTATCCGGGCCACTGGACGCCCCAGCAGTATCTGCCCGACAACCTCAAAGACACGGTGTATTACACCTTCGGCGACTCGAAGACCGAGCAGGCCGCGAAGGCTTACTGGGACGCCGTAAAAGGGAAGTGAGCCCCCGAAGAATCCCCCGGGAGCCCGCGCCATTATAAATGGTATAAAGATAAAATAAAAAGCCCATCGTCTGATGGGCCTTTTATTTCATCAAAGATGATCAGCGAACGTCACCGGTCTTGCCGTTGGGAGCCGTAGTAGCTTCCGTGGTGGGGGGCTGGGTGGTGGGGGGAACAGTGGTTTCCGGAGCCTTGGTGGTGGTTTCGGGACCACTGCCGCTGCCGGAGCCGCTGCCGTCGAACAGACCGCCGAACAGGTCGGTGATGCTGCTCAGATCGAAATCGCCGCCGAGACCGCCGAGCATGCCGCCGATGTCAAGGCCGCCGAGATCGAGACCGCCGAGGTCAAGTCCGCCGAGATCGAGACCGCCGAGATCGAGACCGCCGAGATCGGGGAGCTCGATGTCGCCGAGGCCGCTACCGCTGCCGTCGCCGCTGCCGCTGCCTTCACCGGAGCCGCTGCCGCTGCCGTCGCCGGACAGATACACGAGCTCGCCCTTAGCGGCGACGCCCTTATCCGTCATGACGAAGGAAAGGCAGATCACGGTGGAAAGGCACATAACGAGAGCGATCGCTACGGCAATGATTTTTTTCATAAAAAATCAATCCTTTCTTGTATAAAATCGTATCTGTTTTTATACGCACATACTATACACCATTTCGGCCGATAAGTCAATAGTTTTTTAAATTTAATTGAAAAACAAATTTCCGCAACATTTCCTGAACAATTTTGTAACATTTGACCTGAAAAAGACGATTATTGCAGGTAATACGTGCCTTTCAGGAACACGTCGCGCGGTCTTTTCGTGCCGCTCAGCAGGGCGTCGACGTCTGCGGGGTAGTTGTAGCCGTACTGGTTCATCACGGCGTCGCACTCGCTCAAGAGCGACTTCGCGGTTCCGGCAAAGTCTTCGTCCCCGCCGTCGTAAAGCCCGGCCGCCACCTTGATGAGCCCCAGAATCTCGGGCGTGACGTTGTTCGACACGATTTTCTGCAGCGTTTCGACGGCCGACGGCATGTCGCCCGCGAGGATGTCGCAGATCGCGGCCTCTTTCGCGCATTCGTTGTCGATCCCGGCAAGGTCCGCGCCCGAAAGAGCCAGCGCCTTCGCGCTCTCAAGGTTGCCGCGTATGCGCTCTTTGAGCGAGAGCATGGCGTTGGCGTAGTCGTCGCCGACGTTCAGGGCGAGGATCTTTTCGGCGACCTCCAGGGTGCTTCCCATGTGCCCGGTGGTGCGGTAGAGCTCGGCGAGCTGCCTGCCCCACAGCAGCACGTGGTCGGGCATCGCCTCGGCCCAGGTCTCCATGTACCCGAGCATCGCGGCGTCGAGGTCGGCGTCTTCCTCTTTGTTCGCGTCGTGGTTCAGCGCCACGCATTTATAGTAGTTCGAAAAGCCGATGAGATAGGCGTCCTCCGTGTTTTCGGTCAGGGCGTCCAGGGCGGCGAAGGCGCCGTCGGCGTCCACCGTGCCGTCCTCGAGCACGTAGTCGGCGAAGGCGTCGTTGCAGGTTTTGAGCGCCCCCTCGAGCTGCTGATAGGCCTCGTATTCCTCAATGAACGCCGCCACGGCTTTGCCGTCGTTTCTGTGCGCCGCGGGGTTCTCGGCCTCGTCCTTGAGATAGGTCCCGACCACGTAGTCGGCGTTATCGAAATAGCCGAGCTGCACCGACAGCGAGAACACGTCGGCGGCGAGGGCCCTGAGGTCCATGAAGCCGAGCGCGTCGGCGGACGAGAGGGCCGTCACCTCCTGCAGGATCGCCTGCGACAGGTTCTTCGTCTCCCGCTCGCGCAGGGCGGAGGCCGTGTCGTACACGATCTGCGCCGTTTCGGTGCGCGCGAAGTCCGGCACCGCGGCGGGCAGCGCCTTTTCGATCACGGGCACGCTGAAGCTCTCCTGCGCCACGTACGTTTGCGCGAGCGCCATCGGGTCGAGCTTCGCCTCAAGCAGGGCGTCCACGCTCGTTTTCACCGCGGCGAACTCCTCGCCCACGGGCAGGGTGCGCAGGTCGTCCGTGAAGTCGTTTTTCAAGAGGTCGATCGTGTTATACAGGTCGCCGTTGTTATACAGCAGCACGGTCAGGCGCTCGAGCAGCCCCTGGCAGCGGTGGCCGAACGTGGCGTCGAACACGTTGTCGGCGTAAAGATAGGCGGCCGCGGCGGCCTTGTAGCCGGTCTCGGTCTTATCTTCTTCTGAAACGAGCCCCTGCCGGATGTATTCGAGGGCGTCGCCCATGTCCTTCGCGAACAGGTCGTTCGCGCCGATCTCCTCCATCAGGCTCTTCTGCGCCCCGGCGGACAACTGCGTCGGCTCGTCGCGGTCGTCGAGGATCTCGGACCCGGCGGGGTCGGCGTTCTGATAGGCCTTCAGCGACGCGGCAAACGCGGCGTCGATCGCCGCTTCGTTCTGCGTCTTCCATTCCGCCGCGAGTTGGTCGATTTTTTCGTCGCCGGACGGCTTTCCGGTGTAATAGGCGTTCAGCGCGCGCACCTCTTTCGAGGCTTTTTCGAGCGCGTCGTCGGGGTAGTGCTCCGTGATGAACGCACCCGCCGCCTCAAGGCCCTTGGTCTTCGCGGTGAGCAGCGCCGCCTCGTCGGTCACTTTTTTGCGGAACAGCCGGATGTCGCCGTCAAGGGCGAGCGCCTCTTCATAGAGCTCCAGCTTTTCCTCGTCGTCGGCTGCCGAGCGCGAGGCGACCAGCGTTTTGAGATACAGGCTGAAATCCGGGTGGCGCATCGACGTCACGAAATAAAACGCGAAAAACGCGAACGCCGCCGCCAGCAGCAGGCAGACGATCGCTTTGAGCGCCGTGCGGCCGTGCCGGCGCGGTTTTTTCTGCTTTTTGGGCGCTTCGTCCGCGGCCTTTTCGGGCTCGCGGGGCGAGGGCTCTTCCTCTTCCTCGTCGTCCTCCTCCGGGATCTCCTCAAGGCTCTGGATCACGGGCCCGTCCGGTGTTTCGCCGCGGGCGATGTCCCACTGCCGCTGAAAGGTGGCGCGCAGGCTCTCGAGCTCGCGTTCGAGCTTCTCGTCCGCGCCATCGGGCGTATTCTTTTTCTCAAACTCGTCCATCCTGATCCCTCCGGAAACGTTCTGACTAATTATTTTATCATTTTTCGGCCGCGGTTGCAATCCTTATTTTCCATTTTATCATTTTAGCCGCGAAAGGTTAAATCACGCTAAAAAAGACCCGGCGTGCCGGGTCTTTTGTTCGCTTTGCGCTTACGCGGACGCTTTCTTCCGCCTGACGTGCGAAACCGCGAGCAGGGCGGCTGCGAGCAGCACGGCGGCGCCCGTCACGATGCCGATGAGCGGCCACGAAACGTCCTTTAGGCCCGCCATGTTCCATTCGCCGGTCTCGGCGTTCTGCAGCTTGCCGAACACGGCAACGGCGTCGAAAACGATCGCCGCCGACACGATGAGCCCCGCCAGCAGCCGCGGCAGAGTCTCGGGCGACTGCATGTCCTTGCCGAGGCGCACGGGCTGACTGGCGCGGAAATCGAGGGTGTTGCCCACGTAAAACGTCGCCACGACCAGCACGATGGTCTCGGGGATCATATAGGTGGCGTTATAGGCGAACGAATAGATGAGCGCGTCCTTGGTCGGGATCGAAAGCCCCGCCCACACGGTGGCGCCGGACACCACGTGGCAGGCGTAGCGCAGCGCGCACACGGTCAGCGCGCCGAGCGTCAGAGCGGGCGCCTGCTTTTTGAAGGTGTTGCGCCACACGCCGCCGAAGCCGATCATCATGAACGCCAGAGCGTAGTCGAGCACGATCACGGCGATCACGCTCTGCCAGCCGGTGACCCAGCTCAGGGTCTTGAGCCCCAGCAGCTGCTGGATCAGGCCGTAAACGAGGCCTGCGGCAAGCCCGGTGCCGAGGCCGTGGCGATAGGCCACGATCAGCACGGGCAGCATCGAAGCCACGGTCACGCTGCCACCGTAGGGCAGGTCGAGCAGGGGAATGATGCTCAGCACCGTCGCGATGGCGATGAGCACCGCGCTCTCCACCAGCGCCTGCGTCTTCGAGATCCCGTTCGTCTTTTTCTTCGCGTCTTTCATGTTTTGTTCTTCCTTTCCGCGCAAAAAAACCGCGCGCCTTCGGCGCACGGATGCTCGCGTTTTCGCCCCCGAGGGGGGCTCACAGATGCTTCCTACGCCGGTATGATCCGGATCAGGTTCTGGGGTCCGGCGTTTGCCGTCTCAGCTTTGGAAAAGCGCCCCCGTCTGGTCGTTTTATTCTGTTGATTTGATTGTAGCACGAAAACGCCGAAAGTCAAGCAAAAACTTCGGTCGTCACGATCAAAGTGCCTTTCCTGACCGCGACCCGCGCTTCTTTTCCAATAAATGAATTGCTCACGCCGAGGGCGAAATCGCTTGTCAGCACGCCGTTTTCGAGCGGATACGACAGCCCCCCGATCGTCACGCCCTCGCACTTTTCGGTGAACGAAAACACCGACACGTTTCCCTTTTCGGCGGCGGGCAGGAGGAGCTCGCCGTCCGTCACGGCGTAAAGGGTCGTCACGCCGTCGGTCATTTTCGCTCTGCACCCCTTTTTCGACAGACGCGCCAAAAGCGAAAGGTTCGCGAGCGTGTGGTCGAGCCGCCCGCCCGTGCCGCCGTAAATTGTAATATCGTCGCAGCCGCGTTCCAGCGCGATCGCGGCGGCGGCGTCGGTATCGGTCACGTCCTTGCGCACGGGCAATAAAACCTGTTCCACGCCTTCGGGGACGGCCGTTGTCAGCGAGTCGCGGTCGCCGACGAAGAGGTCGGGCGTGAGCCCTAAACTCTGCATCGTGACGAGCCCGCCGTCCGCGGCGATCAGCAGGGCGTTTCCGGGCGCGTACACGGGGCGCTTCGGCGGGTCGCCCGCGCCGAAAATGAGGCAGGGCTTCATAGCGTTTTCCCCGTCACGGCTTCGTAGATCCCCGCGGGGTCGTCCGCGAACAGGTCCGCGCCGGCCGCCTCGAGTTCTCCGGCGGCGGCGAAGCCGTAGCGCACGCCGAGGCTCTGCACCCCCGCGTTTTTTGCCGCTTCGACGTCGTATTTCGTGTCGCCCACCATCAGGGCGTCGCCGGGGGCGAGGCCGAAGTGCTTTACGCCCTCTCTGATGAGGTCGGTCTTGTCCGAGGCGGACATCGCGAAACCGGGGCAAAAGAAGGCGTCGAACAGGTCGTAGATGCCGTGTTTTTTCGCGATCGACGCAACGAACTCGCCGGGCTTCGACGAGCACACCGCCACGCGCACGCCGTCGGCGGAGAGCGAGCGCAGCAGCCGCGGGATGCCGGGATAGATCTTCGCCTGGTCCTTGCCCGTGGGGGCGAAGAACTCGCGGTAGAAGGTCACGAAGCGCTGCCCGTCCTCGTCGGTGCCGCCGAACACGCGGCGATATGAATCGAAGAGCGACGGCCCGATGAACGTGCGCAGCGTCCTGCCGTCCGGCACGGGCAGGTCCATTTTGCCGAGGGCGTAGCGGATGGAATTGAAGATCCCCTCGGAGTTGTCGGCGAGGGTGCCGTCGAAGTCGAACAGCACGAGCCTCTTCTTGGGCCTCAGGCGCGTTTTCACCGCCTCCATCACGCGGGCGTGCACCTCTTCCACGCTGCCCGAAGCGTCCACGATCGCCACGTTCTCGCGTTTTCCGAGATATTCAAACGTCTCTTCAAACTGCCGTCTGACGCGCGTGAGGCGCTCGGCGGTCTCGTAGATCTCAAGGGCCCCCTCGCCGCGGTTTTTCGTGATGCGGTCGATGCAGGCCTCGGGGTCCATCGTGAGAAAAATCACAAGGTCGGGGCGTGCGAGCGCCGGGCAGCCGTAGTGGATCGCGGTGGTCCACTCGAGCGAGGTCTCGTACCCCTGATAGGCGAAGGTCGAAAAATAATAGCGGTCAAGAATCACCGTCTCGCCGTCCAGAAGATGGCGGCGGATGCCGTTTTCGGGGTCCGTGTTCTGGTTGATGCGGTCCGACAGAAACAGGGCGGCTGTCGCCCACGGCGAAGAGGGGACTTCGCCCGACAAGATGCGCCTCAACAGGCGCCCCGTCTCGGCGCCGGTGGGCTCAACGTCGCAGAACACCCGCTCGCCTTCGGCGCGCAGGGCGTCCGCGAGCAGCCTGATCTGCGTGGATTTTCCGGCCCCGTCAAGGCCTTCGAGAACGATGAATGCGTTCATGGTGTGGGTATCCTTTTCAAAAAGTCTGCGGCGGGAGGGGAGAGGCCAGAGGCCAGAGGCCAGAGGCCAGGGGATTCGCGCCCGCGCGTAATACATACATTTCTAATTATATCGACCGAAAGTCCTGTCATCCGGTCTTTGGTTAATTGTTCTGCTTTAATCTGCCGGACCGTTCCCTGGCCCCTGGCCTCTGGCCTCCGGCCCCTTTCCCCTCAGCTTATCCGCCAATCCGGCCATTTCTTCCATCGTCAGCGCCTCCGCTCTTACGGACGGCGACAGGCCTGCTGCGACCAGCGCTTCGGCCACCTTGTCCTTCGGCAGGCCGAGGCCCGACGACAGGCCGTTCGCGGCGGTCTTGCGCCGCTGGCTGAACGCCGCCTTCACGGTACGGAAGAAAAACGCCTCGTCCGCGACTTCCACGGGCGGCTTGTCGCGCGGGGTCAGCTGCACCACGCACGAATCCACCTGCGGCGCGGGGGTATAGGAACTCCGTCCGACCTCGAACAGCATCCGGCTTTCGGCGTAATACTGCACGGCGTAGGTCACGGCGCCGGCGTCGCGGCTGCCGATGGGGGCGGTCAGACGCTGACCGGCCTCCTTCTGCACCATGAGCGTGAGCCCCGCGAAGGGCACGCCGCTCTCGAGCAGGTGCATGAGGATCGGCGACGTCACGTAATAGGGGAGGTTCGCGCACACGAACACCCTGTCCCCGGGCGCGAAGTGCTCTTTTACAAGCTCCCTGAGGTCGGTCTTGAGCACGTCGGCGCACACGACCTCGGCGTTGCGGTATTCTTCGAGCGTGCGGGCGAGCACGGGCAGCAGGCGGCGGTCAAGCTCGATGCTGACCACCTTTTTGGCGCGTTTGGCGAGCTCGGTCGTGAGCACGCCCACGCCCGGGCCGATCTCGATCGCGCAGTCGTCCCCCGTGATCCCCGAAAGCTCGGCCATCTTCGGGCACACCGCTGGGTCGGTGATGAAATTCTGCCCCAGCGCCTTCGAAAAGGTGAACCCGTGGCGCGACAGCAGGTTTTTGAGCACGTTGACGTCGGTCAGGTCGTAGGTCATGGCTTAATCCTCCGGCGGGATCCCGTCGGTATACTGGGAGTTATAGAGCAGGGCGTAGAAGCCGTCCATCGCGAGCAGTTCTTTGTGCGTGCCCTGCTCCACGATCGCGCCCTTCTTCATCACGAGGATGTTGTCGGCGTTTTTGATGGTCGACAGCCTGTGCGCGATCACGAACGAGGTGCGGCCCTTCATCAGGTTGTCCATCGCCACCTGGATCTTCTGCTCGGTCTTGGTGTCCACCGAGGACGTCGCCTCGTCGAGGATCAGGATGCGCGGGTCCGACACGATCGCGCGGGCGATCGTGAGCAGCTGCTTCTGCCCCTGCGACAGGTTGCCGCCGTCTTCGGTCAGCTCCGTGTCGAAGCCCTTGGGCAGGCTCATGATGAAATCATAGATGAACGCGTTTTTCGCGGCGGCTTCCACCTCTTCGTCGGTGGCGTCGGCGCGCCCGTAGCGGATGTTCTCGCGCACCGTGCCCTTAAAGAGCCACGTGTCCTGCAGCACCATGCCGAAGTTGTGCCTGAGGTCCTCGCGCGTCATGTCGCGGATATCCCGCCCGTCGAGCAGGATCTCGCCCTCGCGGATATCGTAGAAGCGTAAAAGCAGATTGACGATCGTCGTCTTGCCGGCGCCCGTGGGGCCCACGATGGCCGTGGTGGAGCCCGCCTTCGCGGTGAGATCAAGGTGGTCGATCAGCGGCACGTCCTCGCGGTAGCGGAACGACACGTCTTTGAACTCGATCTCGCCGCCGCCCTCAGCAGGCGGCAGGGCGGGGTCGGGATCCGGGATCTCCTCGGTCTCGTCCATCACCGAGAACACGCGCTCGGCCGAGGCGAGCGACGACTGGATGTTGTTGATGATCTTCGACAGGTTGACGATCGGGTTCGAGAAGCTCGACGAATACTGCAAAAACTTCGTGATGTCGCCGATGCCGCCGAAATTGTAGTTCGCGAAAAAGCCCTTGCCCAGCATGAACATGCCGCCGAGCACGCAGAGCAGAATATAGTTGACGTCCTTGATGAGCGTCAGGCTGGGGTTGAGCACGCCCGCGATCATGTTCGCCACGAACGAGTTGTGCCCGAGGCGCCGCGTGATGCTGCGGAACTCCTCCACCGACTGCTTCTCGTGCCCGAAGATGCGCACGATCGTATGCCCGCCGTACATCTCTTCGATGTGGCCGTTGAGGTCGCCCATGGTGTCCCAGTAGCGGCGGAACCAGATCTTGCTCCGCTTTGAAACGATATACGAGATCGTGGCCGAGATCGGCACGAACCAGATCGCGGCGCCTGTCATGATGAGGTTGCCGGTGCGCAGCATCATCACGAGGCTGCCCACGACCTTGATGCCGCTGGTCACCACGGTGAGGATGCTCGCCTGCAGGGCGGACGACACGTTTTCGATGTCGTTGATCATCTTCGAGATGATCTCGCCCTTGGTCTGCCGGTCGAAAAAGCTCAGCGGCAGGTGCGAGAGCTTGCCGTTCAGGTTCTCCCTGAGGCGGCACACGAGCTTCTGCGACACGCCTGCCGAGAAGAATTCCTGCGTGAACGAGAACACGGACGTCATGAAATACACGACGGCGAGCCTGATAATCGTACCCATCGCCGGCTCGAACGAAATGCCCGCGATCTCGCCGTTCGCGAAGCGTTCGATGATCTTCTGCATCTCGTTCATCACGTTGCCCATGAGCTCGGGCGAGAACACCTCGCACACGCTGGTGCCGAGGGCCGAGAGCACCACGAGCGACATGGCGAACGCCTGGGGCTTGATCAGCGAGAAGAAGCGCAGCACGGTCCCCTTGGCGTTTTCGGGCTTCTGTTCGTCCTTTTGTTTTTTGCGGTAAGAGGCGTAGCGGCTCACGTATTCCGCCTCGGGCGCCGCGGTGCGTTCAGCCTTCGACATACGCGTCGCCTCCTTCCAGCGCCTCTTCGCTGAGCTGGGTCACGACCAGCTCGCGGTAAACGTCGCACGTTCTGATGAGCTCCTGATGTTTGCCGATGCCGACCACCTTGCCGTCTTCGAGCACGATGATGCGGTCGGCGTTCAGCACGGTGCCCACGCGCTGCGCGACGATGATGAGATTCGTATTCGTCAGGCTCTCCCTGAGGCTCGCCCTGAGCCGCGCGTCGGTCGCGAGGTCCAAGGCCGAGAACGAGTCGTCGAACAGCATGATCGGCGCGTTCTTCACCACGGCGCGGGCGATCGCGAGGCGCTGCTTCTGCCCGCCCGAATAGTTCTTGCCAGCCTGCGACACGAAGCTGTCGGCGCCCTCGGGCATGGCCGAAACAAAGCTCTTCGCCTGCGCGATCTCAAGCGCGCGCCACACCTCGTTGTCGGTGGCGTCCGGCTGGCCGAAACGGACGTTGTCCGCCACCGTGCCGGAGAACAAAAAGGCCTGCTGCGGCACGATCGCGATGGATCGGAGCAGCTCTTCGCCCGCGAGGTCCTTCACGTTCACGCCGTTCACGAGCACCTCGCCCTCGTCTACGTCGTAGAGCCGCGGGATCAGGTTCAACAGCGTCGTTTTGCCCGAGCCGGTGATGCCGATGATGGCGGTCATCTCGCCGGGGCGTGAAACGAAGCTGACGTTTTCAAGGCAGAAGGGCTTCGGCGGCTCCTTGGGAGCTTCCTCCTTCTTGCCGAATTTCTTTTTCTTTTTGCCGTCCTCGGGGGCGGGCTTATAGCGGAACGAAACGTTTCTGAATTCCACCTCGCCGATGTGCGCGGGATCCGAGGGCACGGGCGTTTCGGGCTCGAGCACGTCGGGCTCGGCGTCGAGGATCTCGCGCACGCGCTTGCCCGACACCGAGGCGCGGGGGATGTTGACCACGATGCCCACCACCGACACGATCGCGCCGATGAGCAGGCTGAAATACGACACGAACGCGGTCAGGTTCGGGATCGTGTCCATGATCTCCTGCCGCTGGGTGTTCGGGTCGAGGGCGTTGACGGATTTCGTGAGCGTGAGCATCAGCATCACGATGAAGCCGTAAAGGGCGAGGGTCAGCACGGGCAGCAGGCCCGCGATGATGCGGCTCGCGATCAGCGACAGGCGCGTAAGGCGCGTGTTGGTCTCGGCGAAGCGCTCGTCCTCGTATTCGGTGCGGTTGAAGGCGCGGATCACGCGGATGCCGCCGATCTTCTCGCGCATCATGCCGTTGAGCTTGTCCAACAGCTTTTGCACCTTCGTATACATCGGCACGATGATCGCGATGAGAATGATCGCCAGCACCGCCATCACCGGGATGATCCACAGCGACTTCTTCGCCACGTCCGCGTAGAGACTGAAGATCATCACGAGCCCCGCCACCAGCATGATCGGGATCGGCAGCAGGCTCTTGAGCGTCTGCAGCACGATGTCGTGGATCTGGCGCACGTCGTTGGTGGTGCGCGTCACGAGCGAGGGCACGCCGATGCGGTCGATGTTGCTCTGCGACAGGTGCGACACCTTGTCGAACACGTAGTTGCGAAGGGTGATCGAATAACCCACCGACGTCTTCGTCGAGAAGAACGTGTTGAGGATCGACGTGATCACGCCCGCGACCGAAAAGCCGAGCATGTACAGGGCGTTCAGCTTCAGGCTCGCTTCGTCGCCGTTGAGGATCGCGGAGTTCACCTGTTTGGTATAGATGGGCAGCAGGATCTGCATGATCGTACTGATGAGCGAAAACAGAATCGACCCGATCAGCCACCCGGCGTGCGGCTTCAGGAGCCGCAGGACTCTTTTCATGACGATTCCTCCGTCTGATTTTCTTACAGATAAATTTTATTCTATCATATTATACTCGGAATTGCAACGCTTTCTTTGTCCGCCCGCCTGCCGGAATCGTCGAAGACGGACAAAAAACCGCGTCGATTTTTGGCGGGTCTTACAAATTTTTGTTTTTTGCCGCGCCCCTCTTGTTTTTTTATCCGTTTCGGTGGATAATACTTATAATTATGTTTATCCGCCGCCTTTTTTATATCATACCGTAAGAGAAAAGAAAAAGGGAACCAAAATGGTATTTTCAAGTCTGCTGTTCCTGCTGGCGTTCCTGCCGCTAAACCTGTTATGCTATTATTTCGCGGGCTCGATCAAGGTCCGCAACGCGATCATGCTCGTTTTCTCGCTCGTGTTCTACGCGTGGGGCGAGCCCGTCTACGTGCTGATCCTCATCGGCATGTCGCTGTTCTCGTGGATCTTCTCGCGCCTCATTGAAGGCTCGAAGGGCGTTGCCGTCAAACGCCTCTGGCTCTTCCTCGCGGCCGCCGTGTGCGTGGGCAGCATCGGCTTTTTCAAATACGCCGGCTTCATCGCCGAAAACGTGAATGCTATTGCCCGCGCGGCGTTATTGCCCGTGCCGAAGATCGCCCTGCCCATCGGCATTTCGTTCTATACCTTCCAGCTCCTGACCTACGTCGTGGACGTCTACCGCGGCGAGGTGCCCGCCCAGCGCTCGTTCTTCCGGGTGCTGCTCTACGCGGGCCTGTTCCACCAGTGCGTGGCGGGCCCCATCGTGCGCTACGGCGACATCGCAAAGGAGCTCGAGGACCGCAAAATAACCCTCGAGGACGTGTCGGGGGGCCTTACGCGCTTCATCTTCGGCCTTGCCAAAAAGGCGCTGCTCGCGAACGCCTGCGGGGCGGTGGTCGACACGCTTCTCCTTTCCGACGCCGCGATCGGCGACGCCGCTCTCTTGCGGGACAACCTCGCCCTGCTCGAGGGGCGCAGCGCCCTCACGCTGTTTGCGGGCATGGCGTTCTTCATGCTGCAGATCTATCTCGATTTCTCCGCCTATTCCGACATGGCGATCGGCATGGGGCGCATGTGCGGCTTCCATTATAAAGAGAACTTCAACTACCCCTACGTCTCTGTCTCCGTCACGGATTTCTGGCGCCGCTGGCACATGAGCCTCGGCACCTTCTTCCGCGATTACGTCTACATCCCGCTCGGCGGCAACCGCAAGGGCAAAGCCCGGCAGGTGCTCAACCTCTTCGTCGTGTGGTTCCTCACCGGACTCTGGCACGGCGCGAGCTGGAACTTCATCCTCTGGGGCCTCTATTTCTTCGTCTTCCTCGTGCTCGAAAAGTTCGTCTGGGGCAAAACGCTCGAAAAGATCCCGGTGCTCCGCCGCGTCTATCTGCTCGCGATCGTCTATTTCGGCTGGGTCTTCTTCAAGTTCACAGACCTTTCGATGGTTTTCACCGTGTTCAAGGGGATGTTCGCCGCCAACGGCAACCCGTGGAGCACTTCGGTGAGCGTAGCGTTCCTCACGAAATACCTGCTGTTCTTCGCTGTTTGCGTTGTCGCCTCCACGCCGCTCTTCAAGACGGTCGGCGACAGGCTGAAAGCGCGGGCGAACGCCCGGGGCGGCGCGGCCTTCGTGTGGGGCGTGCTCAACGTCGCCGTGCCCGCGGCGCTTCTGGTGCTGTCGGTATTGTCGCTCGTCGGCGACTCCTACAACCCCTTCCTGTATTTCCAGTTCTGAGGAGGTGACGCGTATGAACGAGAATCTCTCTCCCGATCAGATCCAGTTCGACGGATCCTTCACCGAACGGGTCGAAGAAAACGAGCTCGGTGACGTGTCGCTGCCGAACGTGAACGTCAACCGCAAGAGCTCGCGCGAAAAGGCCGAGGCCGCCGCGAAGCAGGTCCGCTTCTGGCAGGCCTTCGGCGTGACGGTCATCGCGGTCGCCGCCGCCCTCGCCGCCGTGATCGCCATGATCCTGCCGCTCCGGCCCACCGAAAGCGCGGCCGAAAAGCGCAAACTGACCGAATTTCCGTCCTTCTCCGCCGAAGCCCTTTTCAGCGGCGACTATTTCGACGGCATTTCAAAATGGTATTCCGACACCGTGCCCTTCCGCGACAAGCTCATTTCGCTCAACGCGAAGGTGCAGGCGCTTCTCGGCACCAACGGCGTGAACCTCGGCTTCCAGGAGGGCAAGAAAGGCGACGACGCCGTCCTCGACGACGAGGAGGCCACCTTCCGTCCCGATCTCGACGACGTCACGCCCATTGTGCCCGGCACCACGCTGCCGCCCGAGGATATTTCAACGACCGAAGAGCCCGCCGTCACCGACGAGCCCTCGTCGGAGGACGAGCCCTCGTCCTCCGAGCCCTCCACCGGCCCCGCCCCCGTCGTCGAAAAGCTCGGCGCCATCGCGAAATACGGCAGCGCCGGCTACGAATACTACAACTTCGTCCAGTCCACCGCCGACGAATATATCACCGCGGTCAGCCGCGCCGGCGCGCGCCTCAGGGGCGTGGCGACGGTCTACGGCATGATCATCCCCACGAGCATCGACATCACGATGCCCGACGACGCCCGCGCCGAGCTGAACGACGTCGTGTCCGACCAGAAAAAGGCGATCTCGTATATGGAGAATTCCATGACTCAGGACGTGCTGGTCGTGCCGATCTTCGACCTGCTCAAGGCCCACCGCGACGAGTATATCTATTTCCGCACCGACCACCACTGGACGGGCCTCGGCGCCTACTACGCCTACCGCAAGTTCTGCGAGATCAAGGGCGTCGCCCCGCTGCAGCTTTCGGATTACGACAAGCAGGAGTTCGGGGGCTTCCTCGGCTCGTTCTACAACGACTCCGGCAAAGATCCCGATCTCGCCGAGGAGCCCGACGTGGTCGAGACCTTCATGCCGAAGGTCAACGCCCGGCTCACGATCTACGACAAAAACGGCAACGCCTCGAGCGGCAGCGTGATCTTCGACGAAACGAACGCCCCCGCCGCCTACAAATACGGCGCCTTCATCTGGGGCGACAACCCGCTTTCGGTGATCGAGAACCTCGACATGGAAGAAGGCGAGAGCATCCTGCTCGTCAAAGAGAGCTTCGGCAACGCCCTCGCCCCACTGTTGTGCGCGCATTATAAATACGTTTATATTATGGACTACCGCTATTATAACGGCACCGTCGCTGGCCTCGCGGCGGAGAAGGGGATCACCGACGTCCTGTTCTGCAACAACGTGTCCATGACGCGCGGCGCCTCGCAGGTGCAGCTCCTGAAAGACCACATCGGATAAAAAACACACGCGCCTTGGGCGGTGCAGATAAGGGATAATACAGGTTTTTCGCCGCTCTTTCCCGCCCGAACTTCCCGCCCGGCAGGGGATATCCGTCAGGATTATCCCCTGCCGTTCAGATTGTTCGGACGATAAATAGCTGGCGACAAAACTGC
>JAFZOL010000044.1 GCA_017550625.1 Clostridia bacterium
CTCACTTAGGGATTTATATGCCGCAGCGGCGCACTTATTTGCGAAATACTGTGTTGCAGGGGTCGGATATCCGGAGGATATTCCGACCCCTGCGCCTTGTCTTTCACAAAAATTGCATCCGCTGCGGTGCGAAGCAGTTTTTCGCCGGCTTTTTTTGTTCGAACAATCTGAACGGCAGGGGATAATCCTGGCGGATATCCCCTGCCGGACAGGCAGTTCGGGCGGAAAAGAGCGGCGAAGAACCATGTAAATCCCTAAGTGAGGGCGCCTGATCCCGCGTCTTTTTTTATTCTGAAATTCACACATTCGTCACGTTTCAGCGGTTGCAAACGCGCGCGCAATATGTTATACTGAACATAGCTATATGCCCAAAACGGGCAAAAGGAGGTTTTTCCGTGAGCAAGGCCCAACGAAAGTATCTCATCATCAACGCCGACGACTGCGGCATGTGCCATTCGGCCAACGCCGCCGTGTTCGAGCTGTTCGAGGGAGGGTATCTCAAATCCTCCACAATCATGACGCCCTGCCCCGGCGCCGAAGAGGCGGTGGCGTATGCCGCCCGGCATCCCGAATTCGCGTTCGGCGTGCACCTCACGCACACCAACGAGTGGCGCGACAAGTGGCCGTGGGGCAGCCTGACCGGCGGCAGGACCCTCGAAAACGAAGAGGGCCGTATGTGGCCCGAGAGCGAGGATTTCGAGAAGCACTGCGACGAGGACGAGGCCATGGCGGAGTCGAAGGCGCAGATCGAGTTCTGCGAGAGCCGGGGCATGAAGCCCTCGCACGTCGATTCGCACATGGGCGCGGTCTACGGCCTCAACGGCCGCTACCTGCTGCTGCCGAAGACCATCAAGCTCTGCGGGCAGAAGGGCTATCCGTTCCGGATGTTCTCAAAGCCCCTCGCGTCCCAGTGCCCGCCCGAAGCGCCGATGGGGCTCTTTAAGTTCATGTGCCGCGTGTCGGGGGCACTCAGCAAGCTGTATAAGGTCCCCATGCCCGATTACCTCATCTTCCCCGAGCAGATCGAGACCGGCGAGACCTATGAGGAGTTCAAACGCAACTTCATCGAATACCTGATCCGCATCCCCTACGGCATCAGCGAGACCTATATCCATCCCGCCCTCGACCTCGGCGAGACCCGCAACATCACGGGCACCTGGCAGCGCCGCTACTGGGAATATCTGATCCTGAAGGACCCCGAGGTGATCGCCGCCTTCAAGACCCACGGCGTGCATCTCATTTCGTACCGCGACCTCGTGAAGCTCAGGAACGCGGGCGTTTAAGCGGCTGCGCCGCGATGTGAAATGTGGAATGTGGGATGTGAAATGTCGGAAGGGCTTCGCCCTTACCCATTTTAAATGCCGGCCGCAGGCCCCTTCATCCTACATCCGACGTCTCACATCTCACATTATTTTGTATTTTGTATTTTGCATTTTGCATTCCCGGTTGAAAGGAGCAACTCTATGAAACGAACCTTGCTTCGGGCGATCGCCCTTGCCCTTGTTCTTCTGCTTGCGTTTTCGTCCGTCGGCTTCGCCTATGAAAAGGACGAAGTCAAACGCGTGTCCTGCTCCGTCTACGGCGACGGGGCCACCGGCAGGGGCTTTTGCTGGTTCACCGAGGGCAAAACGAACGCCGACCTCGATCTCATCGAGTCCGCGCGCTTTACCGGCTCCTTCGACGGGGCGAAGGCCTATGCGGGCGAAACGACCCGGTACCGCAGTCAGTATTCCCATCAGGTCGCCGTGACCGACCTGCAGCCCGGCACCGCCTACACCTACCGCGTGGGCGACCGCGCCGCCGGCGTGTGGAGCGAGGCGTGCACGTTCGTCACCGACGACCGCGACGATACGCTTTCGTTCATCACGATCGCCGACGTGCAGGCCGGCAGCCTTGAAGATTTCACCCACGCCGCCGAAACGCTCGCGGGCGCGGTCGAAACCCTGCCCGGAGCCGAGTTCATCGTGAACCTCGGCGACTACGTCAACGACAACACCAACGACGAGTGGGACTGGTATTTCGAGGCGTTCAAAGCCTATAACGACGCCTACACCGGCGTGCCGGTCGCGGGCAACCACGACGGCAACATCACGAACAAGCTGAATACATTCTGCTTCCGTAACACCTTTTGCCTCGACAAGACGGACAACCGCTCGCTCGAGGGCGTGTATTATTCCTTCGACTGGGGCAACGCCCACTTCGCGGTGCTCAACACCAACGACATGTACCCCATGAGCCAGGCGCAGAAGAACTGGCTCAGAAACGACATGAACGCCTCCGCCGCGACGTGGAAGATCCTGCTCATGCACCGCTCGCTCTACTCGGCCGGCAAGAACATCAATAAGCCCGACACGATCGTCATGCGCGACGTGCTGCTGCCGATCATCGACGAGCTGAAGATCGACGTGGTGCTCTCGGGCCACGACCACATGTACCTGCGCACCGATTTCCTCAAGGACGACGCCCGCGTCGGCGTTTCTTACGTCACCGAGGCCTTCGGCGGCGAAGAGACGACGTTCGCCGTGGACCCCGACGGCACCGTTTATGCCCTGCCCTCCACGGCGGGCACGAAGCGCTACGCCGTGAACGAGGACGCGATCGCCCCCATCCTTGAGGTGGCCGAGGTCGCCGAAACCACGCGCGACCGCGGCGGGTGCTTTGCCACCGTCGAGATCGAGGGCGGCAGGCTCGTATACAAAGCCTATCTCGTGGACGACGACACGCGGGAGATCACCGAGATCGACCGCTTCGCGATCAAAAAGACGGCGTCCGGAACCCCCGGCGGGCGCACCCGCGACCAGTCCTTCTTCTCGAGCGTCTATTCCTCCGGCGTGAACTTCATCGTCGCGATCGTAAAGATGCTCGTCAGTTACCTGAAACTCCTCGCGCAGGTCGTTGCGAAATGACCTGCATCAATGAAACGAAAGGGGGATCCCCCATGACCGAGATCTCCAACCGCAAATTCACGGGCGAGCGCGCGTGCTTCGGCACGGCCGGCGCGCATTTTACCGACTGCGTCTTCGAAGACGGCGAGTCGCCGCTCAAAGAGAGCCGCGACCTCGTCCTCACCGGCTGCGCCTTCCGCTGGAAGTATCCGCTGTGGTACTGCAAAAACGTTGTCTGCGACGGCACCCACTGGTTCGAGATCGCGCGCGCGGGCGTGTGGTACACCGAAAACGTCACGGTGAAAAACGCCGTGATCCAGGGGCCGAAGAACTTTCGCCGCTGCCGGGGCGTCACGCTCGAAAACGTCGATATCACGAACGCGCAGGAGACCCTTTGGACCTGCAAAGACGTGTCGCTCAAAAACGTGAGCGCCGTCGGCGCGTATTTCGGCATGAACAGCGAAAACGTCACGGTCGAAAACCTGCGGCTCGACGGCAACTACTGCTTCGACGGGGCGAAGAACGTCACGGTGAAAAACAGCGTGTTCCTGTCGAAGGACGCGTTCTGGAACACCGAAAACGTCACGGTCGAAAATAGCTATCTCTGCGGCGAATACCTCGGCTGGAATGCGAAAAACCTCACGTTCGTCAACTGCACGATCGAGAGCCTGCAGGGGCTGTGCTACATCGAGGCGCTGCGCCTTGTCAACTGCAAGCTCCTGAACACGACGCTCGCGTTCGAATATTCCGACGTGGACGCCGACATCATTACCGGCGTCGACTCGGTCATCAACCCCCGCTCGGGGCGCATCTCGGCCGAATACATCGGCGAGCTCATTCTCGAAAAGGACAAGATCGACCCGTCGAAGACGGTGTTCACACTGAGGTACACGAAATGATCGAATGGTTTGAAAACCTCCCAAACCGCCGCCGCGTCGGGGCGGTGAAATGGGCCGTCAGCGAAAACGAGCTGCCCATGTGGGTGGCGGACATGGATTTCCCGGCCCCGCCCGCCGTGCAAAAAGCCCTTGAAAACAGGGTCGCGCACGGCGTGTTCGGCTATTCCGATATCCCGCCGGAATGGAACGCCGCCTACGTCAACTGGTGGCGCCGCCGCCACGGCTTCACGATGGCCCCCGAAAAGCTGGTCTTCGTCACCGGCGTCGTCCCGGCCGTCTCCACGGCCGTGCGCAAGCTCACCACGCCCGCCGAAAAGGTCGTGGTGCTCACGCCTGTCTACAACATTTTCTTCAACAGTATCCTGAACAACGGGCGCGTGCCCGTCGAGGTGCCGCTCATATTCGACGGCGACCGCTGGGATATCGATTTCCCGGCGCTCGACAAGGCGCTCTCTGACCCCAACGTCACGCTGCTCATCTTCTGCAACCCCCAGAACCCCGTGGGACGCATCTGGACGGCCGAAGAGCTCAAAAAGGTCGGCGAACTCTGCCGGAAACACGGCGTGACCGTCGTTTCGGACGAGATCCACTGCGATATCGCCGAGCCCGGCAAGGCTTACGTCCCCTTCGCCTCGGTCAGCGAAACGAACGCGGATATCGCCGTCACCTGCCTCGCGCCCACCAAGTGCTTCAACCTCGCGGGCCTCGGCACCGCAGCCGTCTACGCCGACAACGATCTGCTGTACCGGCGCATGCGCCGCGCGCTCAACACCGACGAGGTGGCCGAGCCCAACGCCTTTTCGGTCGAGGCGACCCTTGCCGCGTTCAACGAAAGCGAAGCGTGGCTCGACGAAATGAACGCCTACGTGGCCGAAAACCGCCGCTTCGCCGAGAATTATATCAAAGAACACATCCCGTCGCTCAATGCCCCGCACGCCGAGGCCACCTATCTCATGTGGATCGACTGCGCCGCCGTCACGGCGGACGCCGCCGCGTTCTGCAAAGAGCTTCGGGAACAGACGGGGCTTTTCCTCAACGCCGGGAACGCCTACGGCAAAACGGGCGAGACCTTCGTCCGCCTGAACCTCGCCACCTCCCGCAAAAACGTGGAGGACGGCTTAAAGCGGCTCAACCGCTTCGTCAACGGAATCGAAAGGTGATCGCATGAAACGCATATCCCATATCCTCATCACCTTGGCGCTCTTCGCGCTGCTCATCGGGTGCCTGTCGCTCACGGCCGTCGCGGTGCCTCCCGCCCCCGGCTCCGGCTGGGAGAAGGGGACCGCCTGCCGCTCCTGCGCCGCCGATACCCTCGTCACGCTCGACAGCCTGCCCGCCTCGCGGTCCGCTTCGGAGCCGCGCTGCGCGCCCGCCGCGGACGAACAAAAGACCATCCCGCTGCTCACGCTCGTGATCGGATTTTCCGATATGCCCTACGAAACGGGGTTCGACTGGAACGCCTCGGTCTTCTCGGGCAGCCGCTCGCTTGAGGCGTATTATACCGATATGTCGGACGGGCAGTTCACGTTCACGCCGATCGCCGAGACCTCGGCTTACGGCGTCGGCGGCAACGGCAATACCGCCGACCGCGCGAACGACGGCGTGGTGCACGTTTCGCTCGATATGCCGCACGGCGACTGGACCCTCGAGTATGCCGACAGCGCTACCGAGTACGCCGAGAATCACGCGATGGTCAAGGCGTTTGCCGACGCGGTGACGGCGGCGGACGACTATGTGGATTTCGCCGCTTATGACCGTAGCGGCGACGGTGTGATCACCACCGACGAAATGGCGCTCGCCTTCGTGGTCGCCGGGTGGGAGGCCGCCTACGGCAATGCCCTCACTATGGGCGCAAACTATTATATCTGGTCCCACGCGTGGGATCTTGTCAGCGGCTGCTATTTTTACGGCGGCAGTGAGGTGAAGGTCCCGAAGCCCGACGGGATCATGGTATCGAATTACATCGCGATCGCCGAACGCCTTCAGGAGGACGAACAGGAGCCCATCTGCGTGCTCGCGCACGAGCTCGGGCATTACCTCGGCCTGCCGGACCTTTACGATACCGGCTACAGCACCTCCAGCGCCTGGAGCGACTACGACGTGTCTTATCTCAGCGTGATGTGCTCCGGCTCGTGGGGCTATGATCTGGTCGACGGCGACTATATCTACGTGCCCTTCTCCTTTGATATCTGGAGCAAGGTCATGCTCGGCTGGGTCACGCCCGTCACGGCCGAAAACGACGCGTCCTATACGCTCGCCGCGGGCGAGGCGCTGAAGATCGGCACCGGGCGCGCGGACGAATACTATCTGGTCGAAAACCGCCGCTTCACCGGCTGGGACGCCGGCATGGCCCTTGAATATGACGGGACCTCGGACGGCCTCGTGATCTGGCATATCGACAACGGCGTCTATCAGAACTACGTCGGCGGCAACACGGTCAACAACACCAACCACCGCCCCGCCGTGATGCCGCTGTATCCCGAAACGGTCGGCAAGACCTATACCTATATCGGCGACGCCGGCAAAGTGCTGCTGAACAGGCCCTTCTATGACCGGGCGATCTGGCAGGGCGGCCCCGGCATTTCGCTCGGCAAAAGCCTCGATCTGCCGCTCTACGGCGCCGGTTCCAACGCGGACAAGCGCGCTTCGCGCACGTTGTCCGGCGTCAGGCTCACGTTCACGTGCGACACGGCCGACGTTATGACGCTGATGATCGGCGACCCCGCCGGTGCGGAGGAGCACACGCTCGAGCCCGTCCCCGAGGTGCCCGCCACCTGCGTGGACCCCGGCGTGCGCGCGCATTACGTCTGCACCGACTGCGGCAAACGCTTTCTCGATTCCGCCGGCACGATCGAAGCGTCCGACGAAGATCTGGTCCTCCCGCCCACGGGCGTGCATACCTACGAGACCTGGACCGTGGTCTCCGCGCCCACCTGCACCGAAGCGGGCAGCGAAACGTCGGTCTGCGCCGTCTGCGGCGCCGGAACGGCCCGCGCCGTCGATCCGCTCGACCACGATTATGTCGACCACGAAGCACAAACGCCGAACTGCACGTATCCCGGCTGGAACGCGTACCAAACCTGTTCGCGCTGCGACTACACGACTTATAAAGAGCTTCCCCCCGACCCGGACGCCCACGTGCTCAATGTGATCGTCGTTCCGCCCACCTGCACCGAAGGGGGCTATACCGAATACCTGTGCCGATACTGCAAATACGGCTGCACGGGCGGCGAGACCGAGCCCCTCGGGCACGATTACGTCGACCACGAAGCGGAGGCCCCGACCTGCACCGCCCCGGGCTCCTACGCCTACCGGACCTGCTCGCGCTGCGACTACACGACCTACGAGGCGATCCCCGCTCTCGGGCACGACTATATCGACCACGCCGCGCAGAGACCCACATGCACCGAACCCGGCTGGGACGCTTATCAAACCTGCTCCCGCTGCGACTACACGAGTTACGAAGAAATACCTTTGCTCGGGCACGACTATGTCGACCACGCGGCGCAGGCTCCCACCTGTTCCGCGGTTGGATGGGCAGCCTATCAGACCTGCTCGCGCTGTGACTACACGACCTATAAAGAGATCCCGCGCGACCCGAACGCCCACGTGTTCAACGTCACGGTCTACGAGCCCACCTGCGTCGACGAAGGCTACACCTCCTACGCCTGCAAATACTGCAGATACGGGTATTCAGACGACATCGTGAAGCCCCTCGGTCACGACTATGTCGACCACGCGGCGCAGGAACCCACCTGCACCGAGCCGGGCTGGAACGCCTATCAGACCTGCTCGCGCTGCGAGTATACGACGTATGCTGAGATTCCGGCCACCGGCAGGCACACCTTCGGCGACTGGATCGTGACGACCGAACCCACCTGCGTGAACAAGGGCGTTGAGACCCGCACTTGCACCGTCTGCAAGACCGCAGCCGAGACCCGCGAGGTCAAAGCGACCGGGATTCATTCCTACGGCGAGTGGACCGTCACGACGCCGGCGACGACGGAGAAAGAGGGCGAAGAGACCCGCACCTGCCCGGTTTGCGGGGCGACCGAGACGCGCGTGATCCCGAAGCTGCAGAACCCCGACAATCCGGATAACCCCGATAACCCCGATAACCCCGACAATCCCGATGATCCCGCCCTGGACATCGGCGACATCGACCGCGACGGCAACGTGACCGCCGCCGACGCCCGCCTCGCGCTGCGGGCGGCCGTCGGCCTCGAAACCTTCACCCCCGCCGAGACCGACCTTGCCGACGCCGACCGCGACGGCAGGATCACGGCGGCCGACGCGCGGATGATCCTGCGCGCCGCCGTGGGGCTCGAGGACCGCAGAGAATGGCTCAAAATAACCTGATATAAAGAAAGGTGATTGTATGAAACGCATCCACTACATCCTTATCACCTGCGCCCTTTTCGCGCTGCTTCTGACCTGCATGTCGCTCACGGCGTTGGCCGTGCCGCCCGCCCCGAACTCCGGCTGGGGGCAGGGCGTCTCGTGCCGCTCGCACGCCTCGGGCACCCTCGTCACGCTCGACAGCCTGCCCGCCTCGCGCTCCGTCACCGAGCCGCGCTGCGCGCCCGGCGCGGAGGAGCAGAAGACCATCCCGCTGCTCACGATCGTGATCGGCTTCTCCGACAGGGCGTATGACGAAACGTTCGACTGGAACAAAACGATCTTCTCGGGCACGCGCTCGCTGCAGGCGTATTACACCGATATGTCGGGCGGGCAGTTCACGTTCACGCCGATCGCCGAGACCTCGGCCTACGGGGTCGACGGCAACGTAAACGCCGCCGACAAAGCGAACGACGGCGTGGTGCACGTTTCGCTCGATATGCCCCACGGCAACTGGGTGCTCGACTATTACGACGACGACACCGAGATGGCCGAGATGCGCGCGATGACCATGGCGTTCGTCGACGCCGTGACCGTGGCGGACGACTACGTCGATTTCGCTTCTTACGACCGCAACGGCGACGGCACGATCACCACCGACGAGATGGCGCTGGCCTTCGTGGTCGCCGGGTGGGAGGCCGCCTACGACGGCAGCCTTTCCATGGGCGAAAACTATTATATCTGGTCCCATGCGTGGGATCTCGGCAGCGCCTGCTATTATTACGGCGGCGACGACCTCGTGGTCCCGTCGCCCGACGGCGTCGAGGTGTCGGACTACATCTCCATCGCCGAATACCTGACGAACACGAAGCAGGAGCCCATCAGCGTGCTCGCGCACGAGCTCGGGCATTACCTCGGCCTGCCGGACCTCTACGACACCAGAAGCAACTCCGCGACCGGCGCGTGGGCGAGCTATGACGTGGACTACCTCAGCGTCATGTGCTCCGGCTCGTGGGGCTACGACCCCGTCGGCGGCGCCAACTCCTACGTGCCCCATTCGTTCGACGCGTGGAGCAAGACCGCCCTCGGCTGGGTGGAGCCGGTCACCGCCGAAAACAACACGGAATACACCCTCGCCGACGTGTCCGAGAGCGGCGAGATCCTGCTCATCGAAACCGGGCGCGATAACGAATATTATCTCGTCGAGAACCGCCGCTTCACCGGCTGGGATCTCGGCATGGCCTACGAATACAGCGGCTCCGACGGCGGCCTCGTGATCTGGCATATCGACGAGGACGTCTACGACCGCTATGTCGGCAGCAACGGCGTCAACAACGGCGACCACCGCCCCGCGATCATGCCGCTGTATCCCGAAAAGAAGAACTCGAATTACAGCTATATCGGCAGCAACGACAGGGTACTGACGAACAAGCCCTTCCACGACATGACAAGCTGGATTAACGGCGCGGGCGTTTCGCTCGGCGACAGCCTCGATCTGCCCCTCTACGGCACCGGCAACAACGCCAACAACCGCGCCTCGCGCACGCTGTCTGGCATTTATCTCACGTTCACGAGCGACTCCGCCGACGAGATGACGTTCACGATCGGCGATCCCTCCGGCGGCCACGTCCACACGCTCGTTTACGTGCCCGAAGAGCCCGCCACCTGCGTGGACCCCGGCGTGAAGGCGTATTACGAGTGCAGCGAGTGCGGCGCGCGCTTCCTTGACGCGGCGGGCCGTCAGCCGGCCACCGACGAGAACCTGCGCATCGCGCCCACGGGCAAGCACACCTATACCGACTGGGCTGAGACCCTCGCGCCCACCTGCGGCGCGCCCGGCGAAAAGCAGCGCGCGTGCACCGTCTGCGGCAAGACCCAGACCCAGAAGATCCCCGCCACGGGCGAACACACCTTCGGCGACTGGGCCGAGACCCTCGCGCCCACCTGCATCGCCGCCGGTGAGAAGGCGCGCGTGTGCTCCGGCTGCGGCAAAGCCGAAACCGAACCGCTGCCCGCCACGGGCGTGCATACCTTCGGCGACTGGACCGTTGTCACCGCGCCCACCTGCGGGGCCTCGGGCGAGACCAAGCGCGTGTGCTCCGGCTGCGGCAGGACCGAAACGGCCGTTGTGCCTCCCAACGGCTCCCACGTCTGGGGCGAGCCGGCCGTGGCGGCCGAGCCCACCTGCACCGCCGCCGGCAAGCTCGTGATGACCTGCACGGTATGCGGTACTGAGAAGGAAGAGCAGCTCGCGCCCCTCGGCCATACGGACGCCGACGGCGACGGCTATTGCGACCGCGACGGCGCCGACCTCGCCGGCAGCAGCCGCTGCGTGCTGTGCGGCAAGGTGCACACGGGCTTCTTCGGCGGCATCGTGGGCTTCTTCCACCGGATCGTCTACTTCTTCCGCAACCTGTTCTGATAAGCTGCAAACCGCCCGAACCGAATAAAACCATCCGCGCCGGAAGCTTTCTTCCGGCGCGCTTTTTCTGCCCGGCGGGGGCGGGGCGTTTTCCGTCATTTTTGACCGATTTATCGTCAAATTGCACAAAAATTGTGAAAATGCCACAAAGAGCCTTCTAACAAAATAGTCAAAATTACACTTGAAAACCCGCCTGATATTTGATAAACTAAAATACGGAGGGATATCTATATGAAAAAGAAAAATTCGAAATCGTCCGAGGTACCCCTTTACCTCTTCCATCAGGGAAGCAACGCCTGCGCCTACGAGTATTTCGGCGCGCATCCGGGCGCCAACGGCGTCACGTTCCGCGTGTGGGCGCCGAACGCGCGCGAAGTGTCGGTCGCGGGGGATTTCTGCGGCTGGGACCCCGGCGCGCCCATGACGCGCCTCGACGACGGCACGTGGGAGGTCGAGCTCGAAAACGTCCACGCCTTCGACTCTTATAAATACCGGATCGTGGGGGCGGACGGCTCGGTGCGCCTCAAGGCCGACCCCTTCGCGTTCCACGCCGAAACGCGGCCGTCGAACGCCTCGAAATACTTCGACCTTTCGGGCTACGAGTGGGGCGACGGCGACTACTTAAAGAAGCTGTATAAGCAGAGCGTCTACGAGAGCCCCGTGAACATCTACGAGATGCACCTCGGCTCGTGGCGGCGGCACGAAAACGGCGCGCCGTATTCCTACCGCGACCTCGCCGAAACGCTGCCGCGGTATCTCAACGACATGCACTATACGCATGTGGAGTTCCTGCCCGTGATGGAGCACCCGTTCGACGGCTCGTGGGGCTATCAGGTGACCGGCTATTTCGCCGCCACCTCGCGCTACGGCACGCCGCACGACTTCATGTATCTCATCGACAAGCTCCACCAGAGCGGCATCGGCGTGATCCTCGACTGGGTGCCCGCCCATTTTCCGAAGGACGAGCACGGCCTTTACGAGTTCGACGGCACGCGCCTTTACGAGTATACGGACGACCTCAAGTGTGAGCACGCCGACTGGGGCACGCGCATCTTCGACTACGGCCGGGGCGAGGTCGTGAGCTTTCTCACCTCGTCGGCGCACTTCTGGTTCGACAAATACCACGCCGACGGCATCCGCGTGGACGCGGTCGCCAGCATGCTGTATCTCGACTACGGCCGGCGCGACGGCGAGTGGCGGCCCAACATCTACGGCGGGCGCGAGAACCTCGAGGCGGTCGCGTTCCTCAGAACCCTCAACGAGAGCGTGTTCCGCGACTATCCGCACGCCATGATGATCGCCGAGGAATCCACGGCATGGCCCATGGTGTCGCGCCCCGCGTCCGACGGCGGCCTCGGCTTCAACTTCAAGTGGAACATGGGCTGGATGAACGACATCCTGCGCTATTGCTCGCTCGACGGCCTGTCACGCAAATATAACCACGACCTCATCACGTTCTCGTTTTTCTACGCCTTTTCCGAGAACTTCATCCTGCCCATCTCGCACGACGAGGTGGTGCACGGCAAAAAGAGCCTGCTCGACAAGATGCCCGGCTCTTACGAAGAAAAGTTCAGGGGCCTCAAGGCGTTTCTCGGCTACATGTACGCCCATCCCGGCAAAAAGCTGCTGTTCATGGGGCAGGAGATCGCGCAGTTCATCGAGTGGAACGAAGAACGCGAGCTTGACTGGTTCCTGCTCGACTATCCCGCGCACAACAACTTACATGAATTCGTGCGCGCGCTCAACGGCGTCTACCGGCATAACCGCCCGCTGTGGGAGATCGACTATTCGTGGAACGGCTTCCGCTGGCTCGTGCCCGACGACAACGACAACTCCGTCATCGCGTTCGCCCGCACCGACAAGGACGAAAACACCCTCGTGTGCGTGTGCAACTTCACCCCGGTGGACAGGATCGGCTACCGCATCGGCATCGAAGAGCGCGGCGTGCTGACCGAGATCCTCAACTCCGAGTCCTCGGCCTTCGGCGGCGCGCGTGAAAAACCGGCGCACATTTACACCCACAAGATCCCCATGCACGGCAAGGACCACTCCTTCGCCGTCGACCTGCCGGGCTTCTCGTGCGCGTATTTCCACTACACCCCCTACCACAGTCACAAAAAATAACCAACATAGAAGAAAGGATGTAACGTAATGGCGAGAAAAACCGAAACGATTGCCATGCTCCTTGCCGGCGGGCAGGGAAGCAGACTCGGCATTCTGACGAAGAACATCGCGAAGCCCGCCGTGCCCTACGGCGGCAAATACCGCATCATCGACTTTCCGCTGTCGAACTGCGTGAACTCCGGCATCTACACGGTGGGCGTGCTCACGCAGTACCAGCCGCTGGAGCTCAACGACTACATCGGCAACGGCGCGGCGTGGGACCTCGACCGCAACAACGGGGGCGTGCACGTGCTCTCCCCGTATCAGCAGATCAAGGGCACCGAGTGGTATAAGGGCACAGCGAACGCGATCTACCAGAACATTAACTTCATCGACCGCTACGACCCCGAATACGTGGCGGTGCTCTCGGGCGACCACATCTACAAGATGGACTACAACAAGATGCTGCAGTACCATAAAGAGAAGAACGCCGCCTGCACGATCGCCATGCTCGAGGTCCCGTGGGAAGAGGCCTCGCGCTTCGGCCTGATGTTCGTGGACGACGACGGCGCGATCACCGCGTTCGAAGAAAAGCCCAAGAACCCGAAGTCCAACAAGGCGAGCATGGGCGTTTACATGTTCACGTGGAAGAAGCTGCGCGAATACCTGATCGCGGACGAGGCCGACCCGAACTCGTCGAACGACTTCGGCAAAAACGTGATCCCCGCCATGCACGGCGCGGGCGAGCGGATGTTCGCCTACCGCTTCGACGGCTACTGGAAGGACGTTGGCACGATCGACAGCCTGTGGGAGGCCAACCTCGACCT
Organism: Clostridia bacterium; assembly: GCA_017550625.1. Lineage (GTDB taxonomy): Bacteria > Bacillota > Clostridia > Oscillospirales > Acutalibacteraceae > RUG806. The sequence goes on from JAFZOL010000044.1 coordinate 13,475, forward strand.
GCTCAACCCGAAGGTCAACATCGACCTTACCGACACGTCGTGGCCGATCTACTGCAAAAACGCCTCGCTTCCGCCGCACTACGTCAGCCCCGCCGCGAAGGTCGAAAATTCGCTGGTCTCGGGCGGCAGCAAGATCTCGGGCAACATCGACTATTCGGTTTTGTTCTCGAACGTGACCGTCGAAGAGGGCGCGAACGTCAAATATTCGATCGTCATGCCCGGCGCCACGGTCAAGGCCGGCGCCACGGTGCAATACGCCATGGTGGCCGAGAACGCGGTCATCGAGTCCGGCGCCGTGGTCGGCGAGGACCCGCAGCACACCGAAAACCTCGAGAACTGGGGCGTGGCCGTGATCGGTGAAAACGTGGTCATCGGCAAAAACGCCGTCATCAAAGGCAAAAACATGATTGCCGAAAACGTGGGAGAGGGGGAAGTCAAATGAGAGCCAACAACGTACTCGGCCTGATCTTTGCGAACGTCCACGACGAAGAGGTGCCGGAGCTCACCGGCATCCGCTCCATGGCGTCGATCCCCTTCGGCGGCGGCTACCGCCTCGTGGACTTCGCGCTGTCGAACCTCGTGAACGCGGGCGTCACCAAGGTGGGCGTGCTCACGAACAACAACTACCAGTCCCTGATGGACCATATCGGCTCCGGCAAGCCCTGGGACCTTGCCAGAAAGAACGACGGCCTTTATTTCCTGCCGCCGTTCAACGCCACAGCCGTGCGCAACTATAACCTCGGCGAGGTGGGCGCGCTGCACAACATTCTCAACTTCCTCGAGCGCAGCGAGCAGGAATACGTGTTCATGACCTCGTGCTCGTACGTGGCGAACATCGACCTCGAGGCCATGTTCAGAGAGCACGAAGAGAGCGGCGCCGACATCACCATGGTGTCGCACGTGGGCAAGGCCCCCGGCTTTGCCACCCAGCCGATCGTGGAATCGAAATTCGGCGACATGATCACGTCCCTCCGCCTCGGCGAGCCCACGGACGGCGAGGAGGAATACCTGCTCACGAACTGCCTCGTCAAAAAGAGCCTCGTCGAGCGCCTCGTGCGCGAGGCCTTCTCGCGCGGGGAATACAGCCTGTTCAAAGACGTGCTGCGCCGCGCGGTCGGCAGGGTGAAGATCCACTCGTTCGAGCACAAGGGGTACGTCGCGAACGTCGATTCGCTCGCAGGCTATTTCAAGGGCAACTTCGACCTGTTGTGCCGCGAAAATTACGAGAGCCTCTTCGACCCCGCGCGCCCCGTGCTCACGAAGGTGTATGAAGACATGCCCGCCGTCTACGGCATCGGCTCCGACGTGCGTTCGTCCCTCGTGGCGGACGGCTGCATCATCGACGGCGAGGTCGAAAACTGCATCCTGTTCCGCGGCTGCCGCGTCGAAAAGGGCGCCGTGGTGAAGAATTCGATCCTCATGCCGGGCGCCTTCGTCGGCGAGAACGCCATGCTCGACTACGTGCTGGCGGATAAATCCGTGTCTGTGCGCTCGGGCAAGACCCTGTCCGGGGCGGATACATATCCGGTCTATATCGGCAAGGAAATTCAGATATGATGTGAGATGTGAAATGTGGAATGTGAAATGGAGGAAGGGCTCCGCCCTTACCCATTTATAAATGGGATACGGGGTGAAACCCCGTCCTTCACTCCACACTCCGCACTCCACACTCCGCACTTTTTCTATCCAACCATAAGGAGGTTCCTATGAAAGTTCTTTACGCAGTCAGCGAAGCCAAGCCCTTCATCGCGAGCGGCGGGCTCGGCGACGTGGCGGGCAGTCTGCCCGGCGCGCTCAGGCGGCGTCTCATCGGCTGCCGCGTGGTGCTGCCCCTTTACGAAGGCATCGACCGCAAATATAAGGACGAGATGAAGTTCATCACCCACATCACCGTGCCGGTCTCGTGGCGGCGGCAGTATTGCGGCATCTTCGAGTATAAGCGCGACGGCGTGATCTATTACTTCCTCGACAACCAGTATTATTTCAAGCGTCAGGGCATCTACGGGCATTACGACGACGCCGAGCGCTTCGCGTTCTTCTCCCGCGCCGTGCTTGAAATTCTGCCCTACATCGATTTCAAGCCCGACGTCATCAACTGCAACGACTGGCAGACCTCGCTCGTGCCGGTGTATTATTCGCTGTATTACGCCCAGCGCGAGGGCTTCGAGAACATCAAGACGGTGCTCACGATCCACAACATCCAGTATCAGGGGCAGTACGGCCACGAGGTGCTCGGCGACGTGGTGGGCCTTTCCGAAGAAAACGCCAGCCTGCTCGAAAACGACGGCTGCATCAACTTCATGAAGGGCGGCATCGAGTGCGCCAACGCCGTGACCACCGTTTCGCCCACCTACGCCGAAGAGATCCTCGACCCGTGGTATGCCTTCGGCCTCGATTCGATCCTCAACGAGCGCCGCTGGAAGCTGCACGGCATCCTCAACGGCATCGACACGGTCACCAACGACCCCGCCACCGACCCGGCGCTGCCGGCGCATTTCAGCGCCGACGACCCCGCGAACAAGGCCGTGTGCAAGGCCGCCCTGCAAAAGGAGATGGGCCTGCCCGAGCGCCCCGACGTGCCGCTCATCGGCATGGTGTCGCGCCTCGTGGGGCACAAGGGCTTCGACCTCGTGCGCCACGTTCTCGAGGAGCTTCTGACCACCGAAGACGTGCAGGTGGTCGTGCTGGGCTCCGGCGAATGGCAGTATGAGACCTTCTTCAGCGAGATGGCGGCGAAATATCCCGATAAGATCGCCGTGAAGCTCGGCTTCATCCCGGCGCTCGCGTCGCGCATCTACGGCGGCAGCGATATCTTCCTTATGCCGAGCAAAAGTGAGCCCTGCGGCCTGTCGCAGATGTTCGCCCTGCGCTACGGCTCGGTCCCGGTGGTGCGCGCCACGGGCGGCCTCAAGGATACGGTGCAGGATTCCGGCCTCAACACGGGCAACGGCTTCGTGTTCCAGGACTATAACGCCCACGACATGCTGCACGCGATCCGCCGCGCCGTGCACGGCTACGCCGATCACGAGGGCTGGGCGATCCTCAGAAAGCGCGCCATGGAGTGCGACAACTCCTGGGCCAAGAGCGCGGGCGACTACATCAAGCTCTACCGCTCGCTCATCAAAGAATAAACCCGGTTTTCGGAGGTCAGTATGGCTGAATTCGTATATTCCGCGTTCGCGGACGAGGCGGGCAAAACGCTCGCCGAACAGCTTGAGGCGCTCGGCGCCGACGGCATGACGCTCATCGAGCCGAGAAACCTCGATCTCGGCAACATCTCGGACTATACCCCCGACATGGCGCGCGAGGTGCGCAAACAGCTCGACGAAGCCGGCATCGGCGTGTCCGCCGTCGGCTCGGGCTACGGCAAGATCTGCATCACCGACGATTTCGCCCCCCATTTCGAGAAGTTCAAACAGACCGTCGAGGTCGCGAACGTCCTCGGCACCGATAAGATCCGCATGTTCTCGTTCTATATGCCCGAGGGGGAGGATCCCGCCCCCTACCGCGACGAGGTCTTCGAGCGGCTCGACCGCTTCGCCGACTACGCCCGCGCACACGGCGTGTGGTGCTGCCACGAGAACGAAAAGGGCATCTTCGGCGACGTCACGTCCCGCTGCCTCGATATCCTGACCACGTTTGAGGGCAAAATCAAGGGCGTGTTCGACCCCGCGAACTTCATCCAGTGCGGCGTCAAACCCCTTGAGGCGTACGAGGTCCTCGCGCCGTATATCGAGTATATGCACGTCAAGGACGCCCGCTTTGCCACCGGCGGCGTGGTGCCGCCCGGCAGGGGCGACGGCGAGGTCAAAGAGATCCTCCGGCGCTTTGCCGAAAAAGAGGGGACCCGAATCCTCACCCTCGAGCCGCACCTCAAGGTGTTCGACGGGCTTTCGGCCCTCGAAAACGTCAGCGGCAGCGTGTTCTCGGTCACCGAGGACTACGTCTATCCCACCAACCGCGCGGCGTTCGACGCCGCGGCGGGCGCGCTGTTCGGGCTCCTCGGTGAGCTCGGCATCGCCCGCTGAATCCGCGTCCACCGCGTTTTTCCGCCTGCCCGGGCAGGCGGATTTTTCGAGAAACCGTCCGCCCCGCGGCGGACCGAAAGGAGCTTTTTTATGCCCTACGTCCCCATGACCGATTACGAGTCCGCGTCCGAAGAGGTCCGCCGCGAATACGACGACCAGATCGCAAAGCACGGGCGCATCACCAACATGAAGCGCACGCTCCTGCATAACGTGCCGAGCTTCAAGGCGTATATGGAGTGGTACACGCTCTACGACGAGCTGAAACCCGTGCTCGGCGACCGGGCGCTGTCCATCTTGTCCTATGCGATCTCCTCGGGCAACGACTGCCTCATCTGCGGGTCCTTCTTCAAAAAGATCCTCGAGGACCGCGGCGACGACCCCGACGATCTGAAAATGGACGAGACCGAAGAATTGCTGCACACGCTCGGCACCTGCATCGCGCTCGACCCGCACAACATCCCCGACTACGTTTACGACGGGCTCAAGGCAAAGTTTTCGGACGAGGTCATCGTCACGATCGTGGCGTTCGCCGGCATCATGTACGCCACGAACCTGTTCAACACCGTGATGAAGGTGGATCTCGACGAGGTGCTCTATAACCACAAGCTGATCACGAAGGAGGATCGTTCCCATGGCTGATTTTGAAAACAAGGTCGCGTTCATCACCGGCGCCGCCCACGGGCAGGGCCGCGCCACCGCCGTGGCGCTCGCGAAAGAGGGCGCTGCGATCGCCGCGTTCGACGTGGCCAAGCAGATCGAATACCCGCGCTACGCCTTCGGCACGTCCGAGGAGCTCAAGAGCCTGAAAGAAGAGATCGAGTCCTTCGGCGGGCGCTGCGAGATCTTCGCCGGCGACGTGCGCGACGACAAGGCCGTCACCGCCGCCGTCGAGGGCACGATCGCGGCCTTCGGCAAGATCGACATCCTCTTCAACAACGCCGGCATCTGCGCCTACGCGCGCGTGCACGAGATGACCGACGAAGAGTGGGACGCGATGATCGACATCAACCTCAAGGGGCCGTTCATGGTCACCCGGCGCGTCGCGCCCTATATGATGGCTGAGAAAAGCGGCGTGATCATCAACAATTCGTCCGTCATGGGCCTCCGGGGCGGCAACCGCCTGTCGCACTACACCGCCTCCAAGTGGGGCCTCACGGGCCTCACGAAAGCGTGGGCGATCGAGCTCGCGCCCTACAACATCCGCGTGCTGTCGATCCATCCCACCGGCGTCAACACCCCGATGAACGACGGCCTCGCCGCGATGGAGGGCAAGACCCCCGAAGAGATCGCCGAGGCGTCGGCGGGCAACCTGCTGCCCGTGCCGTGGATCGAGCCCGAGGATACCGCGAACCTCGTGCTTTTCCTGGCGAGCGACAAGGCGCGCTACGCCACCGGCAGCCAGTTCGTGCTCGACGCGGGGCTTCTGAGCGTATAACCCGATCAATTTATCAACAGAGGAAGGGGAGTCCTCCTTCCTCTTCTTTTTAAACTTTTTTTAATTCTTTTTATGCAATATCACTAAATTCGGGGCCTGCGATTTTCCGAAACAGGCCCCGAAATATCCTTGCAATTTGCGTTTTCGTGATGTATAATTCAAACAGATAAATATCATTACTTATCTGCAAGAATCTCTCAAAGGAGGAAACATACATGAAAAAGACCATCAGCGTTCTCGTCGCCGTGCTCATGCTGGCGCTCGTGATGGCGCCCGCCGTCATGGCCGAAGGCGCGCACACCGTGACCTTCACGCCCTCGTCCGGCACGCTCGAGAACTACGGCGTCACGGAGGATACCTATTACTTCGTGCGCAGCCTCGAGGGAAGAATGGAATTCGAAGAGGATCCCAACGGCAAGTATTATCTCGCGAACGACGGGTATTACTACACCGCCGACCGCATTATGTTCGATCCCAACGATCCCAGCCCCAGAACCACCTATTCGCCCGTGCGCTATGAAGGCACCGTGAGCGTGGAAGACGGCGAGATCGTGTCGTTCAAGGTCCTCACGAACGAAGTTTACAGCGCCGCCACCGTGGCGGTGTCCGTCAACGGCGAGCGCATCTATCCCGACAGCGTGGGCGAGTATAAGCTCTATGCCGATCAGGATTACGTGGTCACCGTCAACGAAGAGGCCCTCGTGCGCAACCACTTCTCGGTGAAGCTCACGTCCGGCGAAGGCTATTCCGTCAAGAACATCAAGGGTGAGAGCGCCCACTTCGCCCTCTACGGCGACGACTTCAGGTTCCGCGTCAAGATCGGCTCCGGCTATTCCGACGCCGACCTCAAGGTGTCCGTTGTCCGCGGCAATAACGATCTTGCCGAGTTCATCGGCGATGACGACGACATGGCCGCCGCGCAGGCGTTCATCGGCTTCGGCGCCGAGACCCTCGTGTCCGACGGCATCGACGCCGACGGCTGCCGCACCTACACCATCAAAAACGTCACCGGCGACTGCAAGGTCGTGGTGTCCGGCGTGCGCACGCAGAAGAAGGCCGACATCGTCACCTATCTCAAGCGCATCCTCAAGATGATCCTCGACGCCCTGCACATCGACTCCTCGTTCCTCGGCAACATCGATGAAATGGTCGCCTACCGCGACGTGCATTTCGACGACAGAGCCCTCGAGGGCGTTGACGCCGACTACATGCTGCTCTCCGGCGTGTTCGACGAGTTCAAGCCCACGATGGAGGATGAAAACGGCCTCGGCTACTTCACCGTGATGAACGGCGAAAGCGTCACCGTGCGCCTGTCCACGAAGGATAAGACCCTCGTGAACCGCCTCGGCGTCAAGTGGAAGATCGGCGGCGGCGAAGAAGTGACCGCCTACGCCAACACCTGGACGGCGTCCTACGACGTGTCCACCGGCTACGTGTATTACTCCACCACCTTCTCGGTGGACAACATCACCGACGTCGCGTACATCACGCTGGTCGTCGCGTAAATCCAGCGCCAACCAAAAACAAAAAAACGCCCCCCGGGGCGTTTTTTTTATGCTTTTTTCCGCAAACTAAACCCATCGAAAGGCGGGAAAAACGCGTATGAACGACTATCGCGGGGCGCTTAAAAAAGCTCAGCGCGCCCTGAAGACCCACATGAAAACGGCGGCCGAAGGCGAAAAAGAACAGGACGTCTGGCTGCGCGAAAACGAAACGATGCTCCGCTCTGCCCTGTCCGCGGGGCGGCGCCTTTGCCGCGCCCGCGCCGAAAACATGCCGGTCGAAACGGCGCTCCGGTTCGCCGACGACCTCTGCGCTTTGACCGTTTCGGGCGCTCACGACCCCGGTCCAGACGCTGCCGCCGGCGTGCTCACGCGCGCGTTTTCGGGCGCCGTGCTTACGTTTTCGCAGACGGAAAAGCTGCCGGTCCTGCTGTTCTCCGCGCTGGCGCTGCGCGCCGCCGGCGACGCTGGCACGCCCCGGTTCCCCGACCGGGTGCGGGCGTTCTACGCCCTCAGGCGCGTGGACTTCAACGCCCTTTTCCCGGCGCTGTGCGCGGGCGAAGGGCTGTTGGAGCAGGACCCAGCCGGGGTCTATCCGCAGATGTCGCTTCGCACGAAAAAGAGCTACCGCCGCGCCTATGCCGCGGCCGCGAGGCGGGCGAAAACGGACGAAAAAACCTATCTCGAGGCTTTACTCGCGCGCGCGAAGCGCGAGGGGCGGCACGTCGGCGACTATCTCAAACCGAAGTCCCGCGCCCCGGTCGGCGCGCTGCTTCTGCTTGCCCAGGCCGGGTCCGCGCGCGCGGCGGCACTCGCCCTCGGCTTTTTCGCTGTCAAAGCGGCGGGCGTGCCCGAGGGGTGGACTTATGCCGCGGCAGGGCTCGCGTTCGCAGGCGTGCTGTTTTTCCCGTTCTACACCCTCCTCCAGCCTCTGTTCTATAAGCTCGGCGCGGCGACGCTTCCCCCGCGAGAATTGCCGTCCCTCGACCCCGACCGGGCCGGTTTCTCGCCCCCGCCGTCGCTCATCGTCGTGTCGGCGATTTTGCCCGCCGCCCCGGCGGCCGCCTCGTGGGAGCGCAAACTCAGCGACCTGTATTTTGCTTCCCGCGTGCCCGATACGGGCGTGTTGCTGCTGCTCGACAAAAAGAGCGCCGACACGCCGTTTCTGCCGTCCGACGAAACGGACCTTCAGGCGGTCAGGCGGCTCGTCGACCGCCTCAACGCCGCCGGCGGGCGCTTCGCGTTCGCGCTTCGCCCCCGCGTGAAAAACGAAACGGACGACGACTACTGCGGATATGAACGCAAGCGCGGCGCGCTGACCGCCCTGTCCGTCCTGCTGACGGATGGGGACGGTTCGGCCTTCGAGGCGCTCGGCGGCGATCTCACGCTTCTTAAAAACAGGGAATATATGCTCGCCCTCGATCAGGATACCGAGCTGCCGTTCGGCGCGCTTTCAAAGCTGCTCGCGGTCGCCTGCCACCCGCTGAACCGGGATTACGGCTGCTTCGCGCCCCGCGCCGAAAGCGTTGAAACACCCGGCTCCACGCTGTTTCAGGCGCTGTTCACGGGCGGCGGGCTCACGGCCTACGCCCCCGCGGTGTCGGAGTTCTATATGGACGCCTTCGGGCAGGGGATCTTCTGCGGCAAGGGGCTCCTGAACGTCCGCCGCTATCGCGAGACCTGCGCCGAGGCGTTCGCCCCGGGGCGCGTGCTCAGCCACGACGTGCTCGAGGGGGCGCTGATGAACACGGCCTTCGTGTCCGGCGTGCAGGTCGGCGAGCATTTTCCGTCCTCGCCGGGCGCGTGGCTGAACCGCCGCCACCGCTGGGTGCGCGGGGACGCGCAGAACCTCTTCTTTTTGTTCCGCCGCCCGCGGAAGGGCAAGTTCAACGCCCTCCACCGCTTCTGGCTCACCGACAGTCTGCGCCGCGCGCTCACCGCCCCCGCGGCCCTGCTCACGCTGCTCATCTCTGCGTTTCTGCCCTCCCCGGCGGCGCGGCTTCTCTTTCTGCTCGCCGTGCTTTCGGTCGCGGGCGACGTACTGCCGGACGTTGTTTCGCTTCTTTTGCGCGAAGGCTTCACGCTGCCGTTTTCGCGGCGGCTGCCGCCCGCGGCGCGCGCGCTCCTGCGCGGGCTGGCGCAATTCCTGCTCCTGCCCGCCTCGGCCGTCAACGATCTCGACGCCGTCGTGCGCGGCGTGTGGCGAACCTTGACAAAAAAACGCACGCTCGAATGGACCACCGCGGCAGCGGCGGAGCACGGCGACAAGCGCCCGGGGATCATGCTGCTCCCGGCGCTCGCGTCCTCCCTTCTCTTATCCTGCGGCGCGCTTTCTTGGCGCGCGGCGGCGATCCTGCTCCTTCTCGGGATTCCCTTCGCCCTCTCGAACGGCATCCGGTTTAAAAACCCGCCGCGCGGGCTTTCTTTCCGCGACCGCGAGCAGCTCTCGGACTGGGCGGCCGCCACGTGGCGGTATTTCGCGAAGTACGCCGGGGAGGAGGACAACTTTCTCCCGCCCGACAACGTGCAGGAGCTGCCGAAGGCCGAGGTCGCGCACCGCACCTCGCCCACGAACGTCGGGCTCTATCTCGTGTCGCTCCTGTCGGCGGCGGACCTCGGCTTCATCGGCGGGCGCGAGCTTGAAACGCGCCTGTCGGCGGCGCTCGCGTCCGTTTCGCGCCTGCCGCTCTGGCACGGCCTTCTCTATAACTGGTATGATACGCGCACGCTCGCTCCCTTGCACCCGGCCTTCGTGTCGAGCGTGGACTGCGGCAACTTTCTCGTGTGCCTCACCTGCCTCGAGGCGGGACTGCGCGAGCGGCGGCTCGACGCTCTGGCCGAAACCGTGCGCGCGCATATCGAAAAAGCGGAGCTTTCGGCGCTCTACGACGGCACGCGGCGGCTGTTTTACGTCGGATACGACGTCGCCGCCGGCAAAATGACCGACGCCGCCTACGAATGCGCCTTCTCCGAAACGCTGCTCACGTCTCTTTTCGCCGCGGCGAAGGGGCACGTGCCCGCGTCGCATTTCGCTGCCCTCAGCCGTCCCGTGGCGCGCAGCGGGGCGCGCCTGACTGCTCTCTCTTACACCGGCACACTGTTCGAATACCTCATGCCGGCCCTCTTTCTGCCCCTCATTCCGGGCGCGGGCCTCACCGAGGGGTGCCTATCTGCCCTCGCGGCGCAGAAAAAGGCCGTGCGCGGCACCCCCTTCCCGTGGGGGCGCACCGAGAGCGGGCGCTACGTGCTCGACGGGGCTTTAAGGTACGGCTACCGCGCCAACGGCGTCAAAAAGCTCGCCCTGAAGCCCGACGCCGCCGAGGAGCGGGTCTTCGCGCCCTACGCCTCTTTTCTCGCCCTCGCCGCCGACCCCGCCGGGGCGATGAAGAACCTTCGGCGCTTCCAAAAACTCGGCGCTTACGGGGCGTGCGGCTTTTACGAGGCGCTCGACTTCGAAGAGCGCGGCCTCGGCGAGGACTATATGGCCGTGCGCAGCTTCATGGCGCACCACGCGGGCATGTCGCTCGTCGCCGCCGCCAACGCCCTCACGTCCGGCGGCGCGGTGCGCCGCTTCCTCGCCGACCCCGAAATATCCGCTGCGGTCGGTCTCGTGCGTGAGCGTCTGCCCGCCCCGAACGCCCGCTTCGTCAAACGCAGCCGCGTCCCCGAAAAACGCCCGCGTCCGGCGCGCGTCCCCGCCCCCGGCAGGGCGGCGCTTTACCGCGCGGGCGAGGCGGCGCTTCTCTGCCTTGAATCAGGCGAAAACCGCCTGCTCGCGGGCGGGCTCTCGCTCTTTTCCGAAGGACTAAAGCTCCGCGTGTTCCGTGACGGCGCTCCCGTTTCGCTCCCGACGGGCGAATTGCTGCCCACGGGGCGCTATACGGCCGCCGAAGCCGACGGCGTTCTCGTCTCTGCGGGGCTGGGGCTGCTGCCGGACCGGCCGGTGTTCGCCCTGCCCGTGAAGATGAAAAGCGCAAAAGCGGCGGCCTTCCGGCTGCGCGTCACGGGCGTGCCGTATCTCTCCCCATTGTTCGCGCCGGACTTCCACACGGCGTTTCGCGAGCTGTTTGTTTCCGTGCGCGGGCGCGAGGGGCTCTCGGCCGCCGTGGCCGAAAAACGCCGGGGCGGCGAACCGGCGTTCGCCGTTGCCGTCGGCTTTTGGGATTCTTCTCCCTTCACGCTCGCGACCGACCGCGAGACCCTGCCCCCGCCCGGAACGCCTCTGCCCCCGCGCGAAAAGCGGCGGGGCAACGCCCCCGTCCTCGCCGTCGAAACGACGGTGCGCGTCCCGGCGGGCAGGTCGGTCGAAAAGGTGCTGCTCGTGGCCCCCGGCGCGTCGGCCGAAGAGGCGCTCACGCGCCTGACCGCAGTTCGAAAGCTCCCCCTGCCGCCGCTGTCGAAACTCGCGCCGAACGTCCTGCCCCCGGCGGCGGGGGAGCTCGTCTCGTCTTTATTTGACGGCAGCCGCCCCGCCGCGGTGACCGAAAACTTCGCGCCGCTGAGCGCGCTTTGGGAGCAGGGCGTGTCGGGCGACTGTCCGCTCGTCCGCCTGAAGGCCGATTTTCTCCCGCGTTCGCGCGTGCGGGCTGCGGCGCGGCTCCACCGGCTGCTGCTTTTATCGGGGATCGAAACAGATCTGTTGCTGTTCACCGACCGCGCCCCCGCCTACGGCGAGACGCCGGCCGGCTCGCTCGGCGACCTTCTCCCGCGCGAGAGCGCGGCCATGCTCGGCAGGTCGCCCGGCGTGCACGTGATCGCGGGCGCGCTGACTTCACCCGCGTTCCGATCTGCCGCCGAGTCCGCCCCCGGCGTGTCCTATCCGCCCGCGCCGCGCCTTAACCCGCGAAAACCGCCCGCCCTTCTGCCCGTAAAGCCCCACGGCCCCGCCGAAAACGGCTTCGTGCCCGGCGGCTACTATATCGGTCTCGAAACTCCGCGCCCGTGGGGCAACGCGCTCGCGAACAAAACGTTCGGCACGCTGCTCACGAACCGGTCGCTCGGCTGGACGTGGGCGCTCAACGCCCGCTTAAACCCCCTCACGCCGTGGTCCGCCGACGTCACCCGCGCCCCGGGCGGCGAAACGCTGGCGCTCGAAACGGACGAAGGGACCTTCGACCTCGTGAACGGCGCGGCGGTCTATTTCTATCCCGAAAAGGCGGTGTATCTCGCGCGGGCGGGCAGAACGGGCGCGCGCGTGATCGTCCGCGTGCCCGAAAAGGGGATGGAAAAAACGGTCGAGGTCGTCCTGTCAACGGACGGGACGCTTTGTTTCCGTGTGACCGGCTGGCTCGCGCCGCCCCCTGCGTCGGAACTGTCGCGGTGCGAAACGGGCGAGGGGAGGCTCACGTTCACGAACCCCGGCAACGCCGATTTCCCGGGTGTGATGACGGTATTCTGCCCCGGCGCGTCGGCTGAAACGGACGGCGTCACCGGCACGCTGACACGCTTCGCGTCCGCCGGCGAACCCGTGACGTTCACCCTGCGCTTCACGCTCGGCGACTATAGACAAGGAGGATGCTTATGACCGACCCGCAGCGCGCGATGCTGCTGCATCAGGTCCGCGCCGTGCGGCTGAACGCGCGGGCATATCTATATCAGATCGGCGGGGCGTGGGGCTTCCGTGACCAATTGCAGGACTGCGCGAACCTCATCGACGTCGACCCCAAGCCGCTCAGATTACAGATTTATCGCTGCGCCGCCGCGCAGTTCCCCGAGGGGGACGTTCTGCACTGGTTCCACGCGATCCCGCGCCCTTCGCCGCACGCGCGGGGCGTCAGGTCCCGCTGCGCCGACGACCTGCTGTGGCTCCCTTGGGCGGCGGCAAAGCTGTTTGCCGCCGGCGAAACGGACTTTTTGTCCAAACGCGTCCGCTTTCTCGCGGGCGAGCCGCTCGGCCCCGGCGAGGACGAGCGCTATGCCGATTTTTATCCGGGGACCGAAACCGGCACGGTGTATGATCACTGTCTGCGCGCGCTCCGGCTTGCCGCCGGGCGGCGCGGCGGCAGGGGGCTGCCGGTGTTCGGCACGGGCGACTGGAACGACGCCCTCGGCGCCCTCGGCGCGGGCGAGAGCGTGTGGGCAGGGGAGTTCCTCGCCCTTGTGTGCGACCGCTTTCTGCCGGTCGCCGCCGCCTTCGGGACGGCCGGAGACGCCGCGTTCCTCACGGCACTCTCCGCCGATATGAAGCGCGCGGTGCTCGCGCACGGCTATAACGGCTTGTATTTCCTGCGCGGCTTTTACCCCGACGGCACGCCTCTCGGCCAAACACCCGACGGCGCCTGCGCGATCGACCTGCTGCCGCAGGCCTTCGCCGTGTTCGCCAATATCGGCACGCCCGAACAGCGGCGGAAAGCCCTGAAAACCGCCTTCGACCGCCTCTATTCGCCCGAAACGCACACGCTCCGCCTCTTTTCGGCGCCCTTCGGCGAAGGGTCGCGGCGCGCGGGCTACGTCAACGACTACCCCGAAGGCGTGCGCGAAAACGGCGGGCAGTATACCCACGCCGCACTTTGGTTTTGCCGCGCGCTCGAAGCCGAGGGCCTCACGGACCTCGCCGCCCTCGCCGACGAATGCGCCGACCCCGTCAAACGCTTTGCCTTCGACCCCGCGTTCCCGAACGAGCCCTATTTCGTCACCGCCGACGTCGGGCACGCCCCCGCGTCGCCGGGGCTCGCCGGATGGAGCGGCTACACGGGCGCGGCGGGCTGGCTCTTTTCTGCAAAATCCGTATAAAAAAAGCTTGCAAAAGATAGTGTACCATGATATGATATACTAAACCTATTATGGAAAGAAGTAATGTCATGGCTGAAACGTTGATCGTGATCCCGGGCTTCGGGCAGAGCGCGCTCAGAGAAGAAGGGGAGAACGGCCGTCCTCTCTGGCCGCCGCAGATCGACAGCGACACCCTGATCGGCAGAATGAAGGGCCCCTTCATGAAGCTGTTTTTCTTCCGGCGCGACGCGGGCTTTTCCGATACCGCCGAGGCGCTGCTCGGCGAGTATTCCGCGCCTCTGGCCTTCGGAAACGACGGCGAGCCGAAAACGCCCCGCAGGGCGTGGTCCGGCGAAAAGCTTCTCGGCGCGGCGTATCCCGGCGACGAGGTCAGGGCCCGCTATGAAAACGTTCACGTGTTCGGTTATGATTTTCTGCGCTCGCCCGTGGATAACGCGGAACTGCTCAACGCGTTTCTCGAAGAAAAGAACGTCCAAAAGGCCGATTTTCTCACCGTGCAGTTCGGCGCGGGCGTGCTGCTGAGCTGCCTCTCGGCGCACGGGAGCGATAAAGTCGACAGGGCTTCCCTCCTCGCCCCCTGTTTTCAGGGCGTCGGCCTCGTGGCGGACGCCTACGACGGCAGCCTGACCGGCGACAAGGTGAAGGAGCTGCTCGGCAGGATCGACAATAAACAGATCGCGGGCATGCGCGAGATCCTCAAAATGGTGCCCCCCGAGGTGTTCGACGCCCTCGTTCAAAAGCTCGTCGGCCGCGGTCTCGACGACGTGATGCTCCGCTCGCCCGGCGTGTGGGCCACGGCAGACCCGGCGCGCGTGCCGGCGCTTGCCGCCAAAAAGCTCGCCGACCCCGAACTTTCGGCGGTGCGCGAAAAGGTCGAAGCCTACGCCGCCGTGCTCGCCGGCAGAGATTCCCTCCTGTCCGACGCCGTCGCGGTCACGGACGCCGACCCGATGAAGATCGGGCCCGACGACTGGCTCAAAGCATTGTCTCACTTAAAAGCGGACGCCTGAGGCGTCCCGTCCCCTCGCTTTCACCCTTCAGAAAGGATTACATAACATGGAAGAATTTGCTTTCAAGGTCAGAAAACTGGTCAAGGATTACGACCGGCACGTGGTGCTGGACAGCATCTCGTTCGACCTTCCCGCTGGCAAGATCGTCGGCCTTCTCGGCCCGAACGGCTGCGGCAAGACCACGCTGATGAAGATCCTCGCGGGCCTCATCCACGACTATCACGGCATCGTGAAGGTCGGCGGCAAAAACGTTGGCACCGAGAGCAAGGCGAGCCTTGCCTATTTGCCGGACTGCGGCGTGTTCCCGGCGCGCTTCCGCACGATCGACTGCATCAAATATTTCGCGGATTTCTTCAAGGATTTCGACCGCATGAAGGCGGTGCGCTTCGCGGAGGAATTCGGGCTGGATCTCAACCAGCGCATCAAGACCATGTCGAAGGGCATGCAGGAAAAGCTGCAGCTCCTGCTCGTGATGTCCCGCAAGGCGGACATCTACCTGCTGGACGAGCCGCTCGGCGGCGTGGACCCCGCGGCGCGCGAGGTGATCCTCGACATCATCATGAACAACTACAAAGAGCATTCCACCGTGGTGATCTCCACGCACCTTGTCAACGACCTGGAGCACAGCTTCGATCACGTGATGATGCTCGGCAAGGGCAAGATCCTTGTCAACACCTCGATCGACAACATCCGCGAAACCGGAAAGAGCGTTGAGGAAGTCTTTAAGGAGGTCATCGGCGATGCTTGGGAAGTTGATTAAACACGCCTTCAAGGCGCACGCGCGAGCGGTTTGGGGCGCGTATGTCGCCATCGGCGTCGTGGGCGCCGTGATGGTGATCCTGATGCTGATTAACTGGCAGAACTTCGGCGAGACCGGCATGGGCGCCGGCCTCGTGGTCAAGGGCATCGCGGCCCTCGTGCTGTGCCTGACCGCCTTCGTGGGGCTCATCCTCACCTTCGTGTCCGTCACGCGCGAGTTCCGCCGCAGCATGGTCGGCAAAGAGGGCGAGCTCACCATGGCGCTGCCCGTGCGCGCGTCGTCATTGCTGTTCTCGAAATGGTTGTCGGGCTCGTTCTGGGTGTGCCTCAGCTACACGGCCCTGTGCCTGTGCTTCTTCGGGTCGTTCCTCTATATCCTCCGCCACACGCTCGGCGCGGTGCAGGAGGACGTGAACCTCACCACCCTTCTCACGCAGTTCTCGAGCCTGCTCGTGAGCACCTTCGGGCTCAAGGTCACCGACATCGGCGTGATCCTCAACATCATCACCATGTGGGCGGTCTACGGGGGCGTCACCCTCATCACGATCGTGATGATCTTCTTCTTCGCGATCATCCTCGGCCACTGCAGGCCCTTCCACAGGGCGGGCGTGCTGGGCCGTATCCTGTATTTCTTCGGCGCCGTGCTGCTGGCGGGCGGGTTCGCCGCTCTCGTCAACAGCCTCATGCCGATCTATTTCGTGGTCACGCCCGAATATTTCACCCTCACCATGAGCACGCAGGAGGCCGCGATGGCCGTGGCGTATAAGGGCTACGGCGTGTTCTCGGCCACCGGCGCCTACTGCTGGGGCTTCTTCGGCGTCATCGTGTTCCTCGTGACCGCGGTGCTGATCGACAGAAAGGTCAACGTCGACTGATGCTGTACAAGATCATCGACGTCACGCGGTCACTCAACCGCTCGCAGCGCTATCCCGGCGACCCCGCGCCGAAGCTGGAGATCTTCTCCTCCCTCGCGGCGGGGGACCCGTGCAATATGGCGCAGCTCACCACCGTCCTGCACGTGGGCACGCACGCCGACGCGCCGGTGCACATGCTGCGCACGGGCGCCGATATCGGCCGCCTGCCGCTCGACCCGTTCATCGGCGCGTGCGAGGTGGTTGAGATCAGCGAGCGCGTCATCACCGGGCAGGTCGTGGACACCTGCTTTCCGCAGCAGTGCGAGCGCGTGCTCGTCAAAAGCGGCGGCAAGGCGTATTTCGACCGCACGGGGGCGGAGGAAGCGGCCTTTCTCGGGGTCAAGCTCGTCGGCACCGACGCGCTGTCCGTCGGCGGCCCTTCGGACGAGATCGGCCCGCACCGGGCGCTGCTCGGCGAGGGCGTGTGTATTCTCGAAAACCTCGATCTCTCAAAGGTCGAACCGGGGCGCTATTTTCTGTTCGCCCCGCCCGTGAAGATCGACGGCGCCGACGGCGCGCCCGTACGCGCGGTGCTGCTCGACGGCAGCCTGTTCTGGAGCAAATGACCCGGGCAACCGGTTATCATATCGTTGAAAATCAAATTTTCATAAAAAAACAATTCGGCAAAGGAGTAAAAACCCATGAGCACTCTCAACAAGAAAACCGTAGAAGACATTGACGTCCGCGGCAAAAAAGTTCTCGTCCGCTGCGACTTCAACGTCAAGATGGAAGACGGCGTCATCACCTCCGACAAGCGGATCGTGGCGTCCCTTCCCACCATCAACTATCTGCTCGAGCACGGCGCGAAGCTGATCCTCTGCTCGCACCTCGGCCGCCCGAAGGGCGAATTCGACCCCGAATTCTCCATGGCGCCCGTCGCGAAGCGTCTCGGCGAACTGCTGGGCAAAGAAGTGATCCTCGCGAAGGACGTCGTCGGTGAAGACGCGCAGGCCAAGGCCGCCGCGCTCAACGAGGGCGACGTGCTGCTGCTCGAAAACGTCCGCTTCGAAAAGGGCGAGACCAAGAACGACCCCGAGCTCTCCAAGAAATTCGCCGCGCTCGCCGACATCTACGTCAACGACGCGTTCGGCTCCGCGCACCGCGCGCATTCCTCCACCACGGGCGTGGCCGACTACCTGCCCTCCGCGGTCGGCTTCCTGATTCAGAAAGAGATCGAGTTTATCGGCGGCGCGCTCGAGAACCCGAAGCGCCCGCTCGTGGCCATCCTCGGCGGCGCGAAGGTCAGCGACAAGATCGGCGTCATCAACAACCTCATCGACAAGTGCGACACCGTGATCATCGGCGGCGGCATGGCCTACACCTTCTTCAAGGCCCTCGGCAACGAGGTTGGCACGTCGCTGCTCGACAAGGATAACATCGAGAACGCCAAGGGCATGATCGCCAAGGCGAGAGCCAAGGGCGTCAACTTCATGCTGCCCGTGGATAACATCATCGCCACCGAATACGCCCCCGACGCCCCGCACATGCGCATCTATTCCGATTCCATCCCGGACGGCTGGATGGGCCTCGACATCGGCCCCGTCACCGCCGAGCTGTACGCCAAGTCCATCAAGAACGCCGGCACCGTGATCTGGAACGGCCCGATGGGCGTTTCGGAGTGGGAGAACTTTGCCGCCGGCACCATCGCCGTGGCGCAGGGCATTGCAGATTCCAACGCTATCTCGATCATCGGCGGCGGCGACTCCGCGGCCGCGATCAAAAAGCTGGGCTTCGCCGACACGATGAGCCACATCTCCACCGGCGGCGGCGCGTCCCTTGAGTTCCTCGAGGGCAAAGAGCTGCCCGGCATCGCCTGCATCGACGAGAAATAAAAGCGCGCTTCGCGCGCGGGCACACGGGTGCACGGGTGCGCGGGCACACGGGACTTACCGTTTCCGTTCCCCTGGCCCCTGGCCTCTGGCCTCTGGCCCCTGTGCCTTATGATTTCAAAATAGAAAGAGGTATTTTTCATGAATAAAGCTCTCAGAAGAACCGTCATCGCGGGCAACTGGAAAATGAACAAGACTCCCGACGAGGCCAAGGCCCTCATCGAAGAGATGAAGCCCCTCGTGGCCGGCGCGGACTGCGACGTCGTGCTGTGCGTGCCCTACGTGGACATCCCCGCCGCCGTTGAGGCCGCCAAGGGCTCGAACATCCGTATCGGCGCCGAGAACGTCCACTTCAAGGCGTCGGGCGCCTACACCGGCGAAGTGAGCGCCGACATGCTCAAAGCCGTGGGCGTGGAATACGTCATCATCGGCCATTCCGAGCGCCGTCAGTATTTCGGCGAGACCGACCAGACCGTCAACCTGCGCACCCTTGCCGCCCTGAACGCGGGCCTCAAGGTCATCCTGTGCGTCGGCGAAACGCTCGAGCAGCGCGAACTCGGCTACACCGAGACCCTGCTCAAATACCAGACCAAGATCGGCCTCACGAACGTGACCGCCGAGCAGCTTAAGAACGTCATCATCGCCTACGAACCCGTGTGGGCCATCGGCACCGGCGTCACCGCCACCGACGACCAGGCGGACGAGGGCAACGGCTTCGTGCGCGCGGCCGTGGCCGAGGCTTACGGCGCCGACGTCGCCGAGACCGTCACCGTGCAGTACGGCGGCTCGATGAACGCCAAGAACGCCGAAGGCCTTCTCTCGAAGGTCAACGTGGACGGCGGCCTCATCGGCGGCGCGTCCCTCAAGGCCCCCGACTTCTCGGTCATCGTGAAGGCGGCGAGCAAATAAAAACGGCAATCGGGGATATTTCGGTATCCCCGATCTTTTCAGAAAGGCGCAGCTATGAATAAACAACCAACCGTATTATGTATCATGGACGGCTTCGGCATCCGCGAAGAAGCCTACGGCAACGCCATCAAGGCGGCACGGACCCCGAACCTTACGAAGTTCTTCACCGAATGCCCCTTCACAACCATCGGCGCGTCGGGGCTCGACGTCGGCCTTCCGGACGGGCAGATGGGCAACTCTGAGGTCGGCCACACCAACATCGGCGCCGGCAGAGTCGTCTATCAGATGCTCGTGAAGATCTCGAAATCCATCGGGGACGGCAAATTTCAGCAGATCCCCTGCATCCTCGAGGCGATCGAAAACTGCAAAAAGCACGATTCCGCCCTGCACCTGATGGGCCTGCTTTCCGACGGCGGCGTGCATTCGCACATCGAGCACCTGTTCGGCATCCTTGAGATGGCTGCCGCGGCGGGCCTCAAAAAGGTGTGGGTGCACTGCATCATGGACGGGCGCGACGTGTCCGTCACCTCGGGCAAAGGCTTCGTGGCGGCCGCCAAGGCCAAGTGCGACGAGCTGGGGCTCGCGGGTATCGCCACCATCACCGGGCGCTATTACGCCATGGACCGCGACTTCGCGTGGGACCGCGTCGAAAAGGCCTATTCCGCCTTCGTCTACGGCCAGGGGCTCGTTGAGAACCCCGACCCCGTCGAGGCGATGCAGCAGTCTTACGACGCCGGTATCACCGACGAGTTTATCCTGCCCACCGTCGTGAACAAGGCGGGCATGATCCGCGCCAACGACTCGCTGTTCTTCTATAACTTCCGTCCCGACCGCGCGCGGCAGATCACCCGCGCCTTCGTGGACCCCGATTTCAGCGGCTTCGAGAGAAAGTTCGGCTTCTTCCCGCTCTATTACATCTGCATGACGCAGTACGACGAGACGATGCCGAACGTCCACATCGCCTTCCCGCCCGAGGCGCTCACGAACACCTTCGGCGAGTATCTGCAGGACTGCGGCAAGACCCAGCTTCGCATCGCCGAAACGCAGAAATACGCCCACGTCACGTTCTTCTTCAACGGCGGCGAAGAAAAGACCTTCGGCGGCGAGGACCGCATCCTCATCCAGTCGCCCGACGTGCCCACCTTCGACTTAAAGCCCGAGATGAGCGCCTATGAGGTCAAGGACGCCGTCGTCGCCGAAATTTTGTCCGGCAAATACGACGCGGTGATCCTCAACTTCGCGAACTGCGACATGGTGGGCCACACCGGCGTGTTCGACGCCGCGGTCAAGGCCGTCGAGGCGGTGGACGACTGCGTGGGTCAGGTCGTGGACGCGACCCTCAAAATGGGCGGCGTGTGCTTCATCACCGCCGACCACGGCAACGCCGACATGATGATCGGCCCCGACGGCAAGCCCTTCACCCCGCACACCACGAACCCCGTGCCCTTCTGCATGGTCGGGCGCGAGGGGACCCTCAGAAGCGGCGGCCGCCTCGCGGATATCTGCCCCACCATGCTTTCGGTGATGGGCCTCCCGCAGCCCGCCGAAATGACCGGCGTGAGCCTGCTCGAGGGCTGATACCCGTATCATCCGCAACAAAAACGCGCTTCCCGGCGGAAGCGCGTTTTTCTGTGTCAGGCGGCTCCGCGCAAAAAAACCTTGCAAAAAACGTTAAGACACGGTATTATAAATAGAAAGGCGCGATCCCGCTTTCAGCGTCTTTTCAGCCGGGGCGGGTAAGATGTCCCGGAAAAACGGGCAAAGTCCGTGGTAAATATCGTAAACGCTTTGTAAATATAGGAGGAACCAACATGAAATGTCCGAAATGCGGCGTCGAGCTCCCCGAGGGCGCGCTTCTGTGCCCGGTGTGCGGAGCCGAACTCGCCGAAGCGGCCGAAGCGCTCAAAGAAAAAGCCGAAGAAGCGATCGAAGAGAAAGCCGAAGAGGCCGGGGCCGCCGTCGAAGAGACGGTCGAAAAAGCCGAAGAAGCGATCGAAGAGAAGGCCGAGGAGGCCGGGGCCGCCGTCGAAGAGACGATTGAGAAAGCCGAAGAAGCGATCGAAGAAAAGGCCGAGGAGGCCGAGACGGTCGTCGAAGAGACGGTCGAAAAAGCCGAAGAAGCCGCCGACGGCTGGGTTTCCGCGGAAAAGAAGGTCTCGGTCGTCGAGGAGCCCGCCGCGCCCAAAAAGCTCGGCGCGGGCGCGATCGCGGGCATCGTGATCGCCGCCCTGGCAGTGCTCTGCGCCGTGCTGTTCGCGCTTTCCTATTATGATATCGCGCGCGTGCCGCTGATGTCGAAGCTCACCGATTCCATCAAGGGCGTCACCGAGGCGCCCGAAAAGAACGAGACCCCCGTAGAGGTCCCCGAGGGCTACGACCCCTCCGCCACGGTGCTCACCGCCAACGGCATCGATTACGACGGCGCGTTCTTCTCGCTGCTCTATTCCAACGTCTATAACCAGTACGCGCAGGAGGCCTACTACATGAGCATGTACGGCTATTCCACCGCGTTCGACACGCTCAAGGACCCCGCTGAGCAGACCACCACGAACGCCGCCGGCGAAACGCTGACGTATCACGAGCTGTTCGTCGAAGAGTCGATCGCCGCCCTCGAGCAGACCGCCTATTACCAGCGCTACGCCCTCGACAAGGGCCTCACGCTCAGCGAAGAAAATGCCGCCGAGCTTGAAGAGATCGTCGATTCGCTTAAAGCGAACGCCGAATCCGAGGGCAAGTCTCTGGAAGCCTTCCTCACCGATATGTTCTGCCCCGGCGTGACCGAAGACACCGTGCGCGTGTATCTCGAGGCCTCGATGCTCGCCGAGCAGGGCAAGGCCGCCGCGGGCGACGATTACGCCGAAACGCTCGATCCCTACGCCCTTTTCGACGCGCTTGAGAGCAAGCGCGACTATCTGACCGTCGACCTCCGGTTCTGCTACCTGCAAAAGAGCGGCGATGACGAGGCCGACGCCGACGCCAAAGCGCGGATGGAAAAGATCCTCGAAGAGATCACCGACGAAGAGACCTTTACCGAAACGGTGCGCAAAAACCTCGATGAGGACGCCGCCGCCCGCTATACGACCGACGGCTCCACCCTTCTGCCCGGCATGACCTACGCCTACGTATCGCAGAACATCAACGAAGACCTCGCCGACTGGCTGTTCGACGAAACGCGCGCCGCCGGCGACAAGACCCTGATCGAAAGCGATTCGTTCCTTTTCGTGGTCCGGCTCACCGCTCCCGCCGCGCGGGAAGACCAGCCCTCGGTCCACGTGCGCCACGTGCTGCTGACCTTCGCCTCCGTTGCCGACGCCTCCGAGGACGACGCCGCGCATCCCGAGTTCACGGCGGTCGAAAAGCTCAAGGCCTCCGACGGCACCGAGATCACGAACGAGGGCACCTCTTACGCCGGCTGGGTCGTGCTCGAGACCTACGAGCAGGCCAAAAAGCTCTACGACGACCTTCTGAAGGACGGCGTCACCGAAGAGGAGTTCGCCGCGCTGGCGGCCGAAGCCTCCGAAGACACCGGCTCGAGCGACAACGGCGGCCTTTACGAGGACGTGCCGCGCGGCCAGATGGTGCAGCCCTTCAACGACTGGATCTTCGATTCCGCGCGCAAGCCCGGCGACACCGGCCTTGTGAAGACCAGCTACGGCTGGCACCTCATGTATTTCGTGGGCGCCAACGACCTGCCCGACTGGGCGAACAGCCTGCTGCAGGCCGAGGCCGACAAGCACGCCGCCGAACTGCAGGCGGAATACACGGGCAAGGGCGTTCGCACCGCCGCCCTGCAGACCGCCGCCGACACCGTGCTCGCGACCATCAACCGGCAGATTTCCGATTATCTCGCCGAGCAGGAGAGCGAAGCCGCCGCCGCTGCCGAGACCACGACCCTCGCGACCGAGTAAAATGAAGACGCCCGCTGCGCGGGCTAATGAAGGAATGAAGTCGCTGCGCGAATGAAGACGCTGCGCTAATGAAAAAATGAAGACGCTTCGCTGACGGAGAAGTCCGTGCGCGGGCGTCTTTTTCATCAGGGCGCAAGCCCGACTTCATCAGGTCGCGGCGCGACCGTCTTCATTAGGACGCAAGTCCGTCTTCATTAGGGAGCGGAGCGACCGACTTCATTAAAAAAGCAGGCTGTTCCCAGTCTGCTTTTTCACTATGCGCTGTATATCATTTCTCTTTTTCGGCCAGGAGCCTGCCCATCAGCACGCCCATCACCGAGGCCATCATGAGGCCTCTGGTCCAGCCGGAGGAATCGCCGAGGCAGTAGAGCCCGCGCACGTTCGTGTTGAGCTTTTCGTCCATCTTGATGCGGTTCGAATAGAACTTGAGCTCGGGCGAATAGAGCAGCGTCTCGTAAGAGGCGAAGCCCGGCACCACCTGGTCCATAGCCTGGATGAACGCGAGGATGTTCACCATCGCGCGGTAGGGCATGGCGGCGGTGATGTCGCCTGCCACGGCGTCGGGCAGGGTGGGCCTGAGGTTCGAGCGCATCAGCTCCTTCTGCCACGTGCGCTTGCCGTCGAGGATGTCGCCGTAGCGCTGCACGAGGATGTGGCCGTTCGCGAGCATGTTCGTCAGCTCCCCGATCTTCTGCGCGTATTCGATGGGCTGGTTGAACGGCACCGAAAAGTTGTGCGAACACAGAATCGCGAGATTCGTGTTGTCGCTCTTGAGCTCCTTATACGAATGCCCGTTCACCACGGCGAGGTTGTTGTCGTAGTTCTCCTGGCTCACGAAGCCGCCGGGGTTCTGGCAGAAGGTGCGCACCTTGTTCTTGAAGGGCTTGGGGTAGCCGATCAGCTTCGACTCATAAAGGGCGTCGTTTACCTTCTCCATGATCTCGCTGCGTACCTCCACGCGCACGCCGATGTCCACGGTGCCGGGGGAGTGGGCGATATTGTAGCGCGCGCACAGCTTTTCGAGCCAGTCCGCGCCGCGCCGCCCGGTGGCGATGATCGTGGCGTCCGCCGTGATCGAGAGCGTGCCGGTCTTATTTTTGACTTCCGCGCCGAGGCACACGCCGTTCTCGTCGTCGAGCAGCAGGGTCGTGCACTCGGTCTCGAACAGCATCTCCACGCCGTTTTGCAGCAGATACTGCTCGATGTCGTAATAGAGCCGCTGCGCCTTCTCGGTGCCGAGGTGCCTGATCGGGCAGTCCACGAGCTTGAGCCCGGCCTGGATCGCGCGTTTGCGGATGTCCTTTTTCGCCTCGGTGTCCTCAAGCCCCTCAATGTGCGTGTCCGCCCCGAACTCGAGGTAAATAGAATCTGTGTAGTCGATGAGCTCCTGCGCGAAGGCCTCGCCGATGAGGCTCGGCAGGTCGCCGCCGACCTCATACGAGAGGCTCAGCTTGCCGTCCGAAAACGCGCCCGCGCCCGAAAAGCCGGTGGTGATGTGGCAGCTCGGCTTGCAGTTGACGCAGACCTGCGTTTTCTGCTTGGGGCAGCGGCGGTTCTCCACGGCCTTGCCCTTTTCAACGATCGTGATCTTCTTTTTGCAGCCCTTTTTCAAGAGCTCCAGCGCCGTGAATATGCCCGCCGGACCCGCGCCGACGATGAGGATATCGGTATGCATAATAACTCCTTTTGCCGCCTCAGGCGGCGATGAATGGATTGTGTGAATGCAAAATACAAAATACAAAATTGAGGGGCCAGGGGCCAGAGGCCAGGGGCGCGGCGATGTGAGATGCTAATTCTGTTTTCTTACAATGGTATATTCGTCCCCGGGGCGGAAAAACGGACAGCCCTCGCCCGACGATACGCGGGCAAGCTCATCCATGTCGAGGGATACGGCGCAGACAAGCTCGCCGTATTCGTCGTCATATTCGCCGTACAGACATTCTTCGCACTGCGTGGTTCCCATAAAAGCACCTGTTTAAAACAAACTGACGGACAGAATCCTGTCCGTTAATTCATTTTACCACATATTCGGCGAAAAGTCAAGCACAGGGCTTTTCGCAAAAGGGCTTGACACGCTTCGCGCGCGTTTTGTATAATAGAAAAAAAGCCGCGCCGCGGCGAAAGGGGAGCGAACGGATGGAGC
Organism: Clostridia bacterium; assembly: GCA_017550625.1. GTDB lineage: Bacteria > Bacillota > Clostridia > Oscillospirales > Acutalibacteraceae > RUG806. The sequence continues at coordinate 38,644 of JAFZOL010000044.1, forward strand.
GTGCGGACTTACGGTTTCATAACGGGACGTTCACGGTCATGGTGATCGGCGACCTCCACGAGACCGTGGAGGACCAGGACGAACAGGATCTCCGCAAGACCCGCGACGCGATGGCGCTGCTCGACGCGGCCGCCGAGGCCGTGAAACCCGATCTCGCCGTCTACATGGGCGACATGGGCAAGAGTGAGGACGAGGCGCTCATGCGCAAACTCATCCGCCGCATCACCCTGCCGCTCAAAAAGCGCGACATCCCCTACGCTCTCGTGTTCGGCAACCACGACCGCGAATGCGACCTGCCCCTGCAAAGGCAATTGGAGCTCTACCGCGAGGAATACCCGAACCTCTATATCGACGACACCCCGGGGCTCCCCGGCTGCGGCAACTGCTGCGTGCCCGTCTACGGCGAAAACGGCTCCCGCCCCGTCTGGCGGCTGTGGTTCGCCGACAGCCACGGCTCTTACGAAGACCAGAGCGTCTCGTATTACGACTGGCTGCGCCCCGAGCAGGTGCGCTGGTACCGCGAAACGGCAGCCGAAAACGCCGCCCGCGACGGCAAAGTCCTGCCCGCTCTGTGGTTCATGCACGTCCCGGTGCGCGAGGAATACGAGCTGCTGCGCAAGGCCAAATGGTACGAGCTCCCGTTCTCGGTGCACGGCTTCGGCAAGCGCAAGGGCGGGTTCTATATCCGGAAGGACCGCTCGATCGGCTACCTCGGCGAGGACCCCGCCGCCGCCGAGATCAACAGCGGCGTCTTCGACGCGTGGAAAGACGTCGGCGACGTCAGAGCCGCCGTGTTCGGCCACGACCACATGAACGAGTTCGCGGGCGAGGTGGACGGCATCCTGCTGTGCCAGTGCAAGCTCACGGGCTTTCACCCCTACACCGACGGCTGCAACGCCGGCGTGCGGGTCTTCACGCTCTACGAAAACGAGCCCGGGCGCTTCGACACGAAGATGGTGCATTTCAAGGAGCTCGGCCTCAAAAGCGAAAGCCTCGGCTTCGTGCAGCGGCATTTCCACGACCGGCAGGTCATCTGGGCGCGCATCGCGGCGGGTGCCGCGGGGCTTGCCGCCCTCGGCGCCGGCGCGGCCGTGCTCATCAAAAAAACAAAGTAACGCGAAAGCGTTTTGTCAAAAGGAGAGATCATCATGAAACGTCATTCCGTTTTCCGTACGCTTGCGCTTATTCTTGCGCTGGCCCTTGCCCTCACGGCGTTCGCGGGCTGCGGCGCGTCCGGCGAAAAGCCCGGTGAAAGCACGCAGGGCGGCGTCGGGATCCCGTCCGAAAAGGACGAGCTTTCGCCCGAGGCGCTCTATGAGGCAGCCGCCGCGAAGCAAGCCGATAACCCCCACCCCGTCGCCGTGTTCGTGCTCGGCTCCGGCGAGACCGTGACCGCCGAGCTCTATGAGGACGTCGCGCCCAACACCGTGAACAACTTCATTTCGCTCGCGAACAGCGGGTTCTACGACGGCCTCATCTTCCACCGCGTGATCGCGAACTTCATGATCCAGGGCGGCGACCCCGACGGCAACGGCACCGGCGGCCCCGGCTATCAGATCCCGGGCGAATTCTCGAACAACGGCTTCAAAAACGACCTCGCCCACACCCCGGGCGTGCTGTCGATGGCGCGGCAGGGCAGCCGCACGAACCCCGCGTCGAAATATAACACCGCCGGGTCGCAGTTCTTCATCTGCGTGGCCACCTATCCCTCGCTCGACGGCGACTACGCCGCCTTCGGCAAGGTCGTAGACGGCATGGACGCGGTCTACGCGATCTCGAACACGGCCACCGACGCCAATGACAAGCCTCTCACCGATCAGGTGATGAAATACGTGCGCGTCGACACCCACGGCGTCACTTACGACCCGCCCGTGAAGACCGGCGACGGCAGCGTTCTGTCGTGACCCCTCGCGCGATAAAAGAAAAAGATTGACTCAGACACGGCTTTGTGATAAAATATAAGGTCGTAAAAGAAAAATCCCCCGAAAGGATGAATACCGATGTCAGGACATAACAAATGGAGCACCATCAAGCGCAAAAAAGAGAAGACCGATAACGCCAGAGCGAAGGTCTTCACGAAGATCGGCCGCGAGATCTCGGTCGCCGTGAAAGAGGGCGGCCCCGACCCGGCGGGCAACTCCAAGCTCGCCGCCGTCATCGCCAAGGCCAAGGCCGCGAACGTGCCGAACGACAATATCGAGCGCATCATCAAAAAGGCGGCGGGCGAAGGCAGCGCCGACAATTACGAAGAGATCATCTACGAAGGCTACGGCCCCGCGGGCGTGGCGGTCGTGGTCGAGGCCCTCACCGACAACCGCAACCGCACCGCAGGAGACGTGCGGCACTACTTCGACAAATACGGCGGCAACATGGGTCAGTCCGGCAGCGTGATGTTCATGTTCACGCGCCAGGGCGTGGTGCTCGTGGACGCCGAGGACGTGGATGAGGACGAGATCATGGAAAAAGCGCTCGAAGCGGGCGCCGAGGACGTGATCGCGGACGACGGCGTGTTCGACGTGCGCACGGGCGTGCACGACGTGGCTGCCGTTGCCGAGGCGCTGACGAACGCGGGCTACACCGTGGTGAGCGCCGAGGCCGAATACGTGCCCTCCACCTATACCCGCCTCGAGGGCGACAACATCACCCAGATGGGCAAGATGCTCGAGATGTTTGAGGAGAACGACGACATCCAGGCCGTGTGGCACAACTGGGAAAACGAAGACGATTACGAATGATCGGCGGAGAATGCTATGACGTTTTTTAAGGATACCACCGAAGTCACCTTCAAGGCGCTCGACCACGTGTTCAACGTCTCGTCGGTGTTCTGCGAGATCAACCTGCCGTTTCTGTCGTCGCCGCTCACCATCAAGTGGTACGGCGTGATCATCGGCTTCGGTCTGGTGCTCGCGGTGCTGTTCGGCGGCAGAAAAGCCTACGTCTGGAAGATCGACATCTACAAGATGCTCGATATCCTGATCTACGGGGCGCTGGCCGGCATCATCGGCGCGAGGCTCTATTACGTGTTCACCACGTGGGACTATTATTCGAAGAACCCGGGCGAGATCTTCGCGATCTGGCACGGCGGCCTCGCCATCTACGGCGGCCTGATCGCGGGCCTGTTGGCGGCGCTCGTGGTGTGCATCGTCGAGAAGATCAACATCCCGAACCTGCTCGACCTGTGCGGCATGTCGTTCCTCATCGGGCAGGGCATCGGGCGCTGGGGCAATTTCGCGAATCAGGAGGCCTTCGGCATCCCCACCGACCTGCCGTGGGGCATGCACTCCGCGAAAACCGAGGCCTATCTGCTCACGCAGGGCTATTCCGCAACCGAGGCCTCGCGCTTCGTGCACCCCACCTTCCTCTATGAATCCCTGTGGTGTTTGCTCGGCTTCGTGGTTCTCTATATCATCTGCCAGAAGGCGCGCAAGTTCTCGGGCCAGCTCTTTCTCTGCTACGGCGTGTGGTACGGCGCCGAGCGCGCGGTCGTCGAGGGCCTTCGCACCGACTCGCTCTACATCGGCGACACGGGCATCCGCATCTCGCAGCTTCTGAGCATCATCCTCGTGATCGTGTGCGGCACGCTGCTCGTGATCTTCCTCATTCATTTCTCGCGCCACCCGAAGCCCATCGAGGGTGTGGACTACTTCAAAGAGGTCCCCGTCTACCGCTACAAGCGCAAGGTGCAGGAGGCGAAAAAGCTCGTCTCGAAATATAACGCCCTCGCCGAAAAGGCCGAGGCCGTGGGCGACGACCGTACCGCCGGGCGCTGGTACGGCAAGGCACGGGCGCAGGAGGCGATCGTCGAAAAGAACCAGAAGCTCGCCGACGAGGACGACCGTAAGCGCGCCGAAAAGAAGCTCGCCAAAGAAGCCAAAAAGGCGAAAGCCTGATTGACTGTTCTACAAGTACAATCCTTTATATCTTTGAGTTTTCTTTAAAGAAGGTGACCTCCAATGTCAAATCCTAATAAGTATATTGATCTTGCTGTTCAATCAAAGTTTGAGTTTTATGACTATGGACATGCTTTGGAGATTTTGCATGAAAGCTTTCCAGAAGAATGGAAAGAGATCCAACAATCTTTGAAACAACTTCAATTATCTTTGGATGATATTTTAAAAGCAGGAGGAAATGAGTCGCCGATTCCGAAAAAATTCGATGATATATTATACCCTTATGGATGGCGTGAGATTCGTATTTCTGGAGATTTGATAGTAAAAAAGTATCCTCGTCAAGCAGCTCAACGCAGAGGTCGTTTTGCAAATGAGCCGTTCGAAATTGACACAATCAAGGGATATATAGATGGGCATAACATTGATTTCTTAAAGAATAAAGTTGCTTTTGATTTAGAATGGAACAGTAAAGATCAGACCTTCGATCGGGATCTGCTTGCAATGAGGACCTATTTTGATTGCGGATTAATCGACGTGGGTGTTATTGTTACCAGATCCGAAGAGCTGAATGATGTCTTTAGGGATATAGGTATTTTGACGAAATATGGTGCATCAACGACATGGATGGGAAAACTGAAATATCGTCTTGACAGCAGAAGGAACGGAGGTTGTCCAATCTTAGCGGTTGGAATCAAGAAAGGGTGTGTTGAAGGATATGAGTAATTTAGAACAGACTGCAAAAGACTTATTGTCCTTCACAAATGGGAAAAAGTATAACACAATTTATGCAGATCCACCATGGCAGTTTCAAAACCGTACTGGTAAAGTGGCCCCGGAGCACAAGAGGCTTACAAGATATGAAACAATGACTCTGGAAGACATCAAATCCCTTCCAGTATCAGAAATCGCAGATGATAAAGCGCATTTATACCTTTGGATTCCCAACGCATTGCTTCCGAGTGGTTTGGAGGTTATGGATGCATGGGGCTTTGAGTATAAGGGAAACGTTGTTTGGGAAAAAGTTCGCAAGGACGGTTTGCCTGACGGAAGGGGAGTGGGGTTCTATTTCCGAAATGTGACAGAGCTCCTTCTTTTTGGCATCAAAAAAAAGAGCGCACCGAATCGAACGTTATCTCCTGCCCGTTCACAAGTTAATCTTGTAAGATCTCAAAAACGTGAACACAGCAGAAAGCCAGATGAAATAATACCGATCATTGAGTCCTGCAGTCTGCCCAATCGGATTGAACTGTTTGCCAGAGGAGACCGCGAAGGATGGGATATGTGGGGCAATCAGGCTGATTCTTCTTATGAGCCAACTTGGAACACATATAAAAACCATACGGTTGCAGAAGCTTAAAGTAGGAAAGGCTTCTTATTTGTGATTATTCTATAGTTTCAAAAAAGTATGATAAAACCGGCGCGTTCGTGCGCCGGTTTGGTTTTCTCTCATAAGTTTTCTTCGGACAATCTCTTTTGATTGTTCAAAGTTGGATCGTGATCGCGTCGTCGTCGCCGGTGCGGTCGTTATACAGGAAGCTGACGAGCACGTCGGTCAGGGTCTGCCCCTCGGGCAGGAGTTCCGCGAGCTTTTTGATATGCAGCTTCTCCTGGATGTGGTCCACGCGCCGCGTCACGCCCGTGAACACCTTATACTGCACGGTGTCGGGGCCGAAGGGCCCGTTGCCGGGATAGATGTGTTTGATCACCTTGATGATCTCGGGCAGGGCGGGCATGGACTTGAGCTCTTTGATCTCTTCTTTGCCGAGACCGTTATACTTTTTGCCGAACTTCGCGGGCGTGGACATCTTGAGGTTGTCCGCGCTCTTCAGCGCCTTCTTCCACAGCGCCGGATGGGCTTTGAGCTGGTCGGTCGGCAGCAGGCCGCGCACGCCGTCCACGAAACGGTTCCAGTCGGTCCTGAGATACGGCAGGCTGTTCTCGAGCAGGCCGATGAAATTGAGGCCGTAGATATACTCCGACGCGCTCTTGCCGCCGGTGTCGAGGCCCTTGATCGTCTCGATGCCGATGCTCGTCACGTCGAGCACCTTCGTTTCGGTGTCGAAGGTGATCTTGCGCATCTTGCCGCAGGCGGAGCCCATGGCCACGGTGGACACGTCGTAGAAATAGTTTCCGTTTTCGTCCTCGTATTTCCGGATGTTCTGCACGTGCGTGTGGCCGGTGAAAATCACGCGCACGCCCTTTTCGCACATGAGGCGGCTTAGATCCTTATACCCGCCGTACATCTCGAAATCCGCGACGTGGCGGTAGATCTCCCACGGCGCGATCACGGGGTGGTGGACGGCCAGAATCACCTTTTCTCCGGCGTTTTGGGCCTTGTCGATCTCATCGGAAAGCCACTTCACGCCGTCCGCGAACAGGCCGCAGAAAGACCGCCCGTTGCCGTTGTCGTTGATCATGATGAGCCTGAGCCCCTCGCAGAGCTTCGCGGAATATGAGCCGCTCTCCTCGTGCACGCTGTCGGCGTCCGCCGGGCCGTAGTCGTAATAGAGCGGCAAGAGCTCGGTCTTGTACACGCTCTCCGCGGGCTCACTGCGGTCTTCGATATAGCGCACCGCGCCGAAGATATTTTCGTCCCTGCCGCCCTGCGACGAATAGTCGTGCGTGGCGGTGGTCACCCACACGCGCTTGCCTTTCGCTTTGAGCGCGTCGAGCCGTTTTTTGAAGCTCTCGTGGTCCGTGACGGCGCCGGCGTTCACAAGGTCGCCGGTGATGAGCAGGGTGTCGGCGGTTTCGTCGGCGAGAAACTTCTCGGCGAACGAATCGAAGATCCCGGGCGTGGCCTTCAGCGCGATCTGGTCGCCGCGCTCGCGGCCGTTCACGGGCTCGCCCTCGACCCAGCTCTCGGGCGCGAGGTAATGGGGGTCGGTCAGAAGATAAAACGTATATTTCATAGCGGGCTCCTTTCCTTTGAGGTCCGGTATTTATTTCGTATGCACGTCCACCTGCGGGAAGGGGATCGTGATGCCGTTTTCGTCGAAGGCGCGCTTCACGTCGTGCTGCAGGTCGAAGCACACCTGCCAGTAGTCAGCGGAGTTCACCCACGCGCGCACGGTGTATTCGATCGCCGAATCCTTATGCGCCGAAACGCGGGCGAAGGGGGCGGGATCCTTCATGATCTTCTCATTCCGGTCGCACACGTTCAAAAGCACGCGCTCCACCTTGTCCACGTCGTCCGAATACGAGGCGGTGAACGTCAGGTCCACGCGGCTTTCGGGCAGGGCGAAGAAATTCACGAGCGTCGAGTTCGAGATCGTGGCGTTGGGCACCACCACGCGGCGGTTGTCGATCGTGAGGATCTTCGTGTGGAAGATGCCGATCTCCTCCACCGTGCCGGTGGTGTCGTTGAACTTCAGAAAGTCGCCCACCTTGAACGGGCGCGTGAGCATCAGCACGAAGCCGCCCGCGATGTTCGCCAGCGACCCCTGCAGCGCGAGGCCGATCGCGAGCCCGCACGAGCCCACCACCGCGATGATCGAGGTCATGGGCACGCCCATGATCGCGAGCGCCGTGATGCCGACGATGATCTTGAGCACCACGTTCATCACCGCGAGCAAAAACTGCCGCGCCGACGGCTCGATCTTCTGCATGGCCTTCGCGGCTTTGAGCTTGCGCACGGCGGCGTTGATGAGCTTGAAGCCCACGATCAGCACCACCAGCGCGATCAGCAGCCGCCCGCCGTAGGTCACGGCGAACTCTTCGAGCATCGTGAGCAGCTTTTTGAGGTAGTCGCCCACCTCGCTGAAATTGTCGGGCAGGTCGGCTACGGCGCTGTAGCCCTTGTTGATGCTGTCCGATACCTCAAGGGTCGTTTCTTCAACGGTTTCGCAGAACTGTACGAGCATATCCTAACCTCGCTTTCTTTCCAAATTATACCGAGTCCGCCGCCAAAAAGCAAGAGGGGAAACACAAAAACCGTTTTGTGCATATTATATAAAAACGGACTCAAAAACTTATACAAATCAATTAAAAGGGAAAAATATTATAAAAAGCGAAATAAGGGTTGACAGTTTGTCACCTTTTTGATAAGATAAGCCGTAATGACAAACTGACGAATTGTCTAATTTTTTCAGTTTCCTTTCAGAAAACCCCGCCTGCGGGGCACATTCCAACGACATCACGGAGGTGGCTTATGCCTGCCGATCAGAGCAAAAAGCTTGAAAAGAAACGGCGCATCATCGAGAGCGCCTATCAGCTTTTCCGCGAAAAAAACATTTATAACACAGCCGTAGACGATATCGTCAAAGCATCCGGTATCGCCCGCGGCACGTTTTATCTCTATTTCAAAGATAAGAGCGACCTCATCGAACAGCTCGTGTTCTACAAGAGCGGCGAGAGCATGAAAGAGATGATGCGCCAGGCCGCCTCGCGCGCCGCCGACGCCGAAGATCTCGAGGCCTACGCCACCGTGTTCATCAACGCCCTCATCGATTCGCTCATCGAGCACCGCGACGTGCTCACGGTGGTCAACAAGAACCTGTCGGTCGTGTTCCGCGCCTTCCCCGCGTTCTACGATGAGGATGCCGAGGCGCTCTACCGCGGCATCACGGGCAAGTTCCTGGAGGCCGGCTATACGAAAGACACGATCGACCGCCTCGCGTATCTCGTGTTCGAGCTCATCAGCGCCGCGTCTTACGACGCGATCACCTACGGCAAGCCCTTCGGCATTGAGGAGCTGCGCCCGCTGATCGTGTCCGCGTCGCTCGCCGTCCTGCGCGACGGCTTCGGGAGGGCAGAGGCATGAGAACTGTGATGAAAAAAGGCGCCGCTGCCTTTATGAGCCTCCTGCTGCTCGCGCTCTGCTTTATGCCCGCCGTGTCGGCGGCCCTGCCCTACGGCGTGAGCGAGGCCCAGATCACCGCCCTGATCCCGAAGCTCGACCGCGTCATCACCGGCGCGCTCGACAAAGAGGGCGTGAGCCTTTCCGACCAGCTCTACGACGCCATTAAGTCCGACGACACGATGAACCGCCTGTTCAAGGCGATCTACGGGGCGCTCAGCGAACAGGCCTCCACCATGAATACGCTGGGCGTCGACATCAGCGTCCAGGGCGTGAAAGCGAACCTCTATAGTTTTCCCGAGGTGCAGGCTGCGCTCGGCGACGGAAACGACTGGTCCGCCGTGCTCACCGACTCGTTCGCGCCGCGCTGGAACCTCAAGGGCAAAAGCGACGTCAAGGCCGCCGTCGGCGCCATGCTCGCCCCGCTCAACGACCTGCTCTATACGCTGCTCTGCGGCGGGCGCTACACCGTGAGCCCCTTCGTGACCATCGAGGGCGCGAACGGCTACGAAAACGCCATCGTGCCGCTGCTCAAAACGCTGGGCGTGTCGAACATCCTCTCGCAGGGCGTATTTACCGAGCGCGCGGGCCAGAGCCGCTTCAACATGATCGGCGACGTGCTCGACATGGCGTTCACCGTGCTTGACGCGATCGCCGCCGCCCCGGTGTCGGAGCTCTCGACGCGCCTGCCCGGCATCGCCTATTACTTTGAAAACGACGGCCTCAAAACCGCCGTGACCACCCTTGTGGAGCCGCTCAAGGTGCGCGTGGGCCTCATCCAGCTCACGGGTATCGACTCTCTCATCGAAAAGTCCGACCTGTTCTCGTCCGCGTCAGACCTCACCGTCCTTTTGCAGGATCTCGACGTGGGCGCGGCGCTCGGCAGCGACGTCAAGCTCACCCTGCCCGAGATCGATCTTTCAAAGCTCGCGGCGTGCGGTACCGGCTCGATCGGCAGCTTCACGCCGGATAAGACCGAGTGCTTCCTCACCCTGTTCCGCTGGCTCGTGGACGCCATCAAGCTCAACAAGGCGCAGCTCCCGTCGCTGCTCGGCAGCGGCGTGCCGCAGTCGCTCGTCGACTCGTTCCTCGCCCGCAGCGCCGACGAGCTTTTAAGGCTCCTCATCGACCTCACCAATCTGAATCCCGCCGACACCGTGCTCGACTACACGTGGGAGACGCCCGCGTTCACGCCCGGGTCGGTGCCCTATACCGAGCACCTCACCGAAGAGAACTTCACCAAAATGCGCAGCGAGATCGACGCCACGCTCACCGATTTCCTCGTGGAGCTCGCGAACAGCGAGCCGCTGCCGGAGCTGCTCGGGCAGAAGATCTATTCGAGCAAGCTTGTCACCACGCTGATGAAGGCGGTCTACGGCGCGCTTTACAGCGAGCAGACGCTGCCGATGATGGAGCTGCTCGGCGTGGCGGTCACGCCCGCGGGCGTGGCGAACGCCGTGTATAACAGCTATCCCACCGTCGCGTCGGCGCTCAGGCGCTATTCCTCGTGGTCCTCGGTGCCGGACGACGCGTTCTTCTGGCTCACCGACGGCAACCGCCAGGGCTTCGTGAACGCGGTCACCGCGATCCTGAGGCCCCTCAGGCCGATGCTCACGTTCCTGCTCGCCGAGGGCAGCATCACGCTGCTCGACGCCGTTGTCGTGCCCGGCTCCAACGGCTACAACACCGCCGTGATCCCGATCCTCGAGGCGCTGGGGTGCGAGGCCGATACCATCAAGACCTACGCGGAGTATAAATCCACCGCCGGCGGCGACAAGGCCCTCACCGACGTTCTCGACCCGATCGCGGCCCTTCTCGACCGCCTTGTCGAAACGCCCGTGGCCACCGTGACCGAGATTTTGCCGAACATCGTGTTCTTCATTCAGAGCGGCGGCCTCAAGCAGTGCGTCGAAAACCTGCTCTATCCCGTCAAGGCCCTGCTCGGCAAGCTCGGGCTCGAAAGCCTGCTGCCGACGGACCTGACCGAGAGCGTGGGCTCCATCGACATCGACGGTCTGCTCTCGTCCCTCGCGGATAACGGCGACCTCTCGCTCACCCTCGAAAAGCCCGACCTCGACAAGCTCGCGGGCCTCGGCACGCTCGAGACCCTGCCGTCGAAGCGCACGGCGGGCGGCGTACAGACCACCTATTCCTACGTGCGCGCCAACAGCGAGCAGGTGCTCGTGTCGATCCTGCGCTACGCCGTGGGCACGCTCAAGAGCGAAGAAAACTCCAGCGTACTCTCGGGCATGATGCAGGCCGAGGACATGGGCGGCGGGGGCGACATGTTCGCCACCTACGCCGGCAAGATCACCGAGCAGCTCAAGACCATGACGGTCGACGAGACCATCGAGTGGCTCTATAACCTGCTTTTCAGCGAAACGCCGAAGCGCGACCACTCGAATGAAGAAGAGGTGCCCGCGTTCGAATACGTGGAGCAGAAACGGGGCGCCTTCGACTACCGCACGGTGCTGATCGTGCTGGGCGTCATCCTCCTGCTCGTGCTGATCGTGGTGCTCTCGCGCGTCAACCTCCGCGACATGCGCGAGCGCAGAAAGAACCTGAAAAAGAAGCGCAGGGAACAGAAAGAAAAACTCAAGCAGGCGATCGCCGAGTCGAAGCGCCGCCCTGCGCCGAAAAAGACAGCGCCCGACGCGAAAAAGACGAAGAAGCCCGCCTCCGCAAATGAGCCCCAAGCGGACGCCGCGCCGAAAAAGACCGCGCCCGCGCGCACGGCTCCCGCGGCGAACGCGGCGAACGAAGCGAATACCGTCACCCGCTCCGCGCCCGCGCCGAAACAAACGAACCCGCTCATCGACCCGCTGAGCAGCATGCGCAGAAAGCCCGCCGCCGAACCGGGCGCGCCCGAAACGAAGGCGCCCGCCGCGAAGAGACCCGCCGAGAGAAAAGAAACGCCCGAGCAGCGCGCCGAACGCCTCTCGAAAGAGAATGCGGCGATCCGCGAAAAGCTGAAAGCCGAAAAGGCGCAGCGCAAAGAACAGCTGCGCGCCGCGAAAAACGCCGCCGACGAGTCGGACGAGTAACGGGGAAGGAAAATAGATTATGCTGATTCTGAAAAATATCGTCAAGGATTACCCCACCGGGGACACCACGGTGCGCGCGCTCAGAGGCGTGAGCATCAATTTCCGCGAAAACGAGTTCGTTTCCGTGCTCGGTCCCTCCGGCTGCGGCAAGACCACGCTCCTGAACCTCATCGGCGGGCTTGACAAGTATACCGAGGGCGACCTCGTGATCAACGGCAAGTCCACCAAGGAGTTCACCGACGCCGACTGGGATACCTACCGCAACCATTCGGTCGGCTTCGTGTTCCAGAGCTACAACCTGATCCCGCACCAGACCGTTCTGTCGAACGTCGAGCTGGCGCTCACGCTCTCGGGCGTATCCAAAAAAGAGCGCCGCGAGCGCGCCGTCGAGGCCCTCAAAAAGGTCGGCCTCGAAGAGCAGATCAACAAGCGCCCCTCGCAGATGTCCGGCGGTCAGATGCAGCGCGTGGCGATCGCCCGCGCGCTGGTCAACAACCCCGATATCATCCTCGCCGACGAGCCCACCGGCGCCCTCGACACCGAAACGAGCGTGCAGATTATGGAGATCCTCAAAGAGATCTCGGCCGACAAGCTCATCGTGATGGTCACGCACAACCCGGATCTCGCGAACCGCTATTCGAACCGCATCATCTCGTGCCTCGACGGCCAGGTGATCAACGACACAAACCCCTTCGAGCCCACGAAAGAGGATTTCCACGCCGAGCGCGACAAGGCGCTGGCCGAAAAGGCCAAGGGCAAAAAGCCCAGCATGAACTGGCGCACCGCCTTCATGCTGAGCCTGAGGAACCTCTTCACCAAGAAGGGGCGCACCGCCATGGTCGCGTTCGCGGGTTCCATCGGCATCGTGGGCATCGCGCTGGTGCTCGCCATGCGCGCCGGCATCAACAACTACATCGGGCGCATCGAGAGCGACGCGCTGATGATGTTCCCCATGTCCATCGAAAAGCAGGCGTCGAACACCGACTCGCTGCTCGAGACCGCCATGGGCTTAAACCCCCTGCTCGGTGTGGACCACGACACCGAGGACGCGGTGTATATCAACCAGGCGTTCACAACGCTCTTAAACACCTTCGTGCAGCAGTCGAACTCCAACAACCTCGGCGAGTTCAAGAAATATATCGACAAAAACAGCGATAAATTCAACGAGCTGTGCGCCGACATCATGTTCAACTACACCGTGCCCCTCAACATCTACCGCGTGGACGACGGCTCGAACATCAAGGTCAACCCCAGCATGCTGCTCGACCAGCTGCCGGTGGGCGACTCCCTCTCCACGCTCTCGGGCTTCATGGACCTCGATTCCTACACGAACCTCTGGAAGCAGATGGTCGGCGACAATGAGGCGGTGGGCGAGCATTACGACGTGATCTACGGGCGCATGCCGCAGGCGTTCAACGAGGTCGTTGTGATCGTGGACGGCAACAACGAGATCAACGAAATGGTGGCCTACGCCCTCGGCCTTGAAGACCAGAGCCAGATGATGGCGAACCTGATGAAGGCGATGGCGGGCAACAGCGAGGGCCCCACGGGCAAGAAAGAGCGCTGGGAATTCAGCGAGGTCGTCGGCCTCCGGTATAAGCTGCTGCTCAACTGCGACCTCATGCAGAAGGACCCGTCCACCGGCCTTTGGAAGGACCAGAGCAAGAACCCGGTCTACGTCAAGGCCAAGCTCGAGAACGCCGTCGACATCGTCGTGGTGGGCGTCGTGAAGCCGAACAAGGATAACGTGCTCAACATCGGCACCGGCTTCATCGGCTACCCCGGCGAGCTCATGGAATACGCCCTCGCCACCAGCAAGAATTCGCAGGTCGCGCAGGAGCAGCTCTCGCATCCCACCGTGGACGTGCTCACGGGCGAAGAGTTCTTCGAGCTCGACGTCAACGATTTCTCGCTCGCCGACATCGACCTGACCAAGATCGACTTCAAATACATGAACCTCGCGCCGTTCATGTCGATGATGGAGGATATCGACCTGTCGCAGATCGACATTCTGAACTTCGACATCACCGATTTCATCGACTTCTCCGAGATGACCGTGTTCAAGAAGAAGATCATGGAGGGCTTTTTGTCCGACGAGCAGGTGCTCGCGATGAAGCAGGCCTACGTCGACACGATCAAGGCCCAGCGCTCGCTCGAGAACACCTATTCCGTGATCGGCTATCCCGACGAGAGCAACCCCACCTCGATCTTCCTCTACCCGAAGGACTTCGACGCCAAGGACGAAGTCAACAACATGGTGGACTATTATAACGAAACGATGACCGAAAAGGGCCGCAAGGATCTCACGATCAACTGCACCGACTACATCGGCATCGCCATGAACCTCGCGGGCCAGGCGATCGACATCGTGAGCATCACGCTCATCATCTTCGTGGCGATCTCGCTCGTCGTGTCGTCCATCATGATCGGCATCATCACCTACGTGTCGGTCATCGAGCGCACGAAAGAGATCGGTATCCTGCGCGCCATCGGCGCCTCGAAGCGCGACGTGTCGAACGTGTTCAACGCCGAGACCGTGATCATCGGCCTCGCGGCGGGCCTGTTCGGTATCTTCATCACGATCGTAACGACGGTCCCGATCAACCTGATCCTCAAAAAGCTCACGGGCGTGTATATCGGCGCGTTCCTGCCCTTCGCGCAGGGCGCGGCGCTGATCGCCATCAGCATGTTCCTCACCTTCATCGCCGGCCTCGTGCCCGCCTCGATGGCCGCCAAGAAGGACCCCGTGATCGCCCTGCGCACCGAATAAGCGCGGCCCTCACAGCATACAAAACACGCCGGAGACTTGAACAAGTCCCCGGCGGTTTTCATTCAATTTTGTATTTTGTATTTTGCATTCTGCATTCCGCTTACGCGGCTTTGCCGCGCCATTTTACCCCAGCTTCTCCGCCTCGCGCAGGAACAGCTCGTACACCCCGTCGATCACGCGCTGGTCGTCCACGCCGAGATAGGTGTCGGTGTCGGCGTCGAGCTCCTCGGCGACCTCAAAGATATAAAGCATCCCGTTTTCGGAAGGGGAGCCCTCCTCGGGCAGCATGACGGCGTAGTCCCTGCCCTCGAATTCCAGCACCGCCAGGATCTCGAAATTGTTTTCGCGTCCCATTTCGTCGGTAAAGCTCACAAAGAACTCGTTTTCTTCGTTTCCCAGCATGTTCATTCTCCTTCTTCTTCAAAATGCAGCAGGCTTTCGAGCCCCACGGCCGCGCGCAAAATGAGGCGCGCGTCGGCAGCGGAAATGTCGCCGCTGCGGTCGGCGTCGGCGGCCTGAAACGCCTTGCCCTGCAGGGTGATGAGCCCCACGGCAGCCCTGAGCGCCAGCCGTGCGTCGGCGGCGGTGACCTTGGCGTCGTAGTTGATGTCGCCGCGCTGATAATACGGGGTGATATAGATCGTGAACACGTCGGCGAAGCTGCCATAGGTCACGGTCAGGGTCTGCGCGCCGGTGAGGCGCGGGTCTATTTTGCTCAGCCGGTAGTCGGTGACTTCCTCCTCTTTGCCCGAAAGGAATACCGAATACACGTGCAGGTCGCTGAGGTCGATCGGCTCGCCGAGCTCGAACGTGAGCACGGTGGGGGTCTGGATGCGGATGCCCACGGGCTCGTCGGGCAGGTATGTGAAGCTGAGCGTTACCGAGAACCCGCCGTAGCTGAGGGTCACGAGGTTGCCCGAGCCGATCACGAAGGCGGCGGGGTCGCAGGCGATCTCACAGTCCTTCGGCAAAAGGATCTCGGTCTCGCCGTTGTCGTAGCTCGCCTCAAGCTTCAGGCCCGTCAGGTCCGGCACGTCGTCTTTCTGATACGTGATCAGGCTGTCGGGGTCCGATACGATCCTGAATCCCGTCTGCACGCGCCGCCGTGCCGAAACGGAAAAACGCACCGTGAACTCGGGGTAGCGGAACATGAGCTGCAGCGTGTGCTCGCCGAAGGGTACGCCCTTGCCCGCTTCTTCGCTGTGGCAGCCGTAGAGCGTAAACGCCGGGTCTTCTTCGATCGCGGCGGCGTTATAGATCTCGTCCGGCCTGCCGTCGAGGTAGCTGACCCGCACCGAAAGCCCACTGAGGTCCAGCGGCTCGTGCTCGATGTATTCGGTCTTGTCGGGCGGCGTAAGGAGCGTGATCTCTTTCACCGGCACCTTCGCCACCGTCACCGTGAACGAGGTATAGAACGTCAGGCCCTTGTCGGTATAGAGCACCTCCACGGTCTTCTCGCCGTACGTGAGAAAGGCTGGCACGAGCAGGGTATAGCCCGAAAGCGCCTCGTCGCGCCCGTCGGCGTATACGGCGCGCACGACAAGCCCCGCCGCGTCGAAAAGCTCATCGCCCTCAACGTACACAGTCTTGTCCGGCGGCGTTTCCACGTAGATGCGAACAACGTCCGTCTGCCCGTCGGGCAGGGGCGTGAGGTTGCCGAGGTGCACCCAGCCGGTGATGCCGGCGGAGGCGTATTTGACCTTGATAAAGCTGCCGGAACGGTCGAGCTCGGTGAGCACGGTGCCCTTCGGGATCTCGGCCACGGGCGTGAGCTCCGCACTCGGCTCGCTGAGCAGATTCGCTCTCGCGGCGGTCACGCGGTATCTTGCGCCCGCGTCTGCCAGAGCCGCGCCGGTGATCCCGGCCAGCAGCAGCATCGCGAGCAGGATAGAGAGTGCTTTTTTCATCATGCGGTTCCTTTTCATTCCATCAGCCCGTAGCGTCTCAAAACCTCGGGCATGCTGTCGAGCCCCACGGCCACGCGCAGCAGCGTCCGCGCGTCGTTCGCGGTCAGGTGCCCCTTGCCGTCAAAGTCCGCGCGCTTCATGATGAGCGGCGGCAGCTCGTCGAGCTCCACGGCGGCACGCAAGGCCAACCGCGCGTCGGCGGCGGTCACGCTGCCGTCGGAATCAAGGTCGCCCCAGTGGGCCTTCGCGGCGGTCTCGTCGGCGTATTCCTCTTCGGTCAGCCACCGGGCGTAGAGCACCACGTCGCCGGTGCGCCCGGCGGCGATCGCGGTCACGCGCCTGCCGGTGAGCGAGGGGCTCTCATACCAGCCCTCGAATACCCAGCCCTGCGGCGCCACGGGGGCGTAAAGGGGCGTCTCCTCGCCGAACACGTAACTGCGCGGGTTCTCCTGATTGTTCGCGTACACAAAGCTGCCCTGCCGCGTGGTGAGCACGTAGTTCACCTTGAACGTGCGGGGCGTGAACACGCCCTCCACCGTGAGCTCCAACGTGTTGCCGGGCACCGTGTCCGTGAACGTCCCGTCCACCCGCCAGCCGCCGAAGGTCGCCCCGGGGTGCGAGGGGGACAAAAGCGTCAGGTCCCCGTACGGCAGATACGGGAACGCCGTGTTGGGGTTCATTGTCCCCTCGGGCACGAGATAGGTGATCGACGCGGTCTCGGGGCAGGCGTAGGGCCCGAACGGGACCTCGCCCGACAGCGGGGCGAGCGCCTCATCGGTCTCGGCCACCACCGAGAACTGCAAGGTATACAAAAAGCTTTCGTGCGTATACGCCCCGCCCTTTTTGAGCGCGGGCAAGATGTCTTTGGTCAGCGACAGCGAGATCTCCCGGTCGGCGATCGGCACGGTCTTCACGCTCACGGTCACGCCGCCGCGGCAGGCCTCCGCCAATATCCTGACGGGCCACAACACCCACGCGTTGTCGGTCAGCGCGATCTCTTCGTCGGTGAAGTCGCGGCTCAGGGCGGCGTAGATCAGCACGCGCTCCTCTTCGTATCTCAAAGCCTCGTCGCAGGCGAAGGCGAAGGTGAACGCGTCGTCCGCCGGCCCCTGTTCGCGCGAGCTGAGCGTTACGGTGAGGCTCGAAAGGGGAGCCGCGCCCGCGAAAAGCCCCGCCGCCGGCCACAGCAGCAAAACGATGAGCAGCGCCGAAACGAGCTTTTTCACGCCGATCCCCCTTTCTCTTTCTTCCGCCTAACAGTATAATATGTTTTTGCGCGTTCGTCAACTAAAAAGATTTTTCCGGTTTATACAAAAAGCGGGCTTGTGCTTCGCACCGGGGGACCCCCGGCGAGGGTCCCCCCGCGAAAAAACAGTCCCCCGGACTGTTTTTTCTCCCCTCCTGCGCTTTTTGAACGCGATATGCTTCGCATTGCTCCGCAGGCGGGGCTCCGCCCTCGACCCGCAAGCCTTTTGAAAAAGGCTTGAGCGAAAACTTTGACCGTGTGCGCCGAAAAAACAACGGGGAATCGCTGCCAATTTGTCGAAAATGGGGCGCGGCGCTTGACAAGCGGCGGATTTTGGGGTAATATCGAATAAAATAGGGGAATGGCGGTTTCCGCCTGCCCCAAGCCCCGATTTTTCAAAAAGAGGAGAAGATCCCGTATGAAAAAGAGACTCATTCCCGTCGTCTGTCTGCTCGCGGCCCTGATGCTCACCTTCACGGCCTGCTTCACGGTGCACATCGACATCCCGGTGCCCGTAGCCGGCACGCCCGCGGGCAACACCCCGGCAGTCACCTCCGGCACGCAGGCGAACACCGATACCCCCGCGTTCACGCTGCCGAGCGAAACGCAGGCCGCCGAGCCCGCGTCAACGAGCCCCTCGGTCCCCGCGTCCGAAACGCCCGCCACCACGCCCTCAACGCCCGCCGTCACCGAGCCCGCGCCCGCGGCGAAGAATCCCGCCGAGATGACCGGCGAGGAGCTATTGCAGTTCTTCAACAGCTCGCTCAACCGCATCAAGACCGATAAGGTCGGCTTCAAGAAGCACAAGCTCACGAGCGTGCTCGACCTTGAGCTGTCGAACTCCGCGGCCAACGCCGTCGTGGGCCTCGTGAAGAGCTCGCTGCTCAGCGAGACCGGCGACGAGACCGTGGTGCCCAAGGGCGGCGACGCCGTGGGCGTGTTCTCGCCCTCCGGCAAGCCCTATATCTCGCAGCTTCGCTCCGACGACCTCACCTCGATCCGCTGCGACAAAAACGGCGACGTTTACGTCATCACCCTCACCGTGAAGGGCGAAACGAACCCGGGCGAGGGCAGCATCATGTCGCGCGGGTTCGACTACATGACCGTTGACGACGTGGTGAATATTTACGCGCCCAAGGTCGGCGCCACCGTGGACAGAAACGACGTCGAGGTGGTGTTCTCCGACTGCAAGGCCACCCTCACCGTGACCGCCGACGGCGTCGTCACCGCCTACCAGACCTACGTCAAGGGCGTGATGAAGATGAACAACGCCCAGATCAAAAAGGTGATCACGATCTCCACCGATCTCAACGTCACGCTGGCGTCCACCACCGACTACTCGGCGTTCCAGTATTAAGCGCCGTCCAACTGCCCAAAAAACGATACGCGCGCTTGTGGATGTTGTATAAATACCTGTATTTTCCAAGCCGAAAAAACCGGGCGCGGCCAAAAAAAATGCCGAAAGACCTTGACAATTTTTCGTCTTTGTTGTACAGTTATTATGTATTGCATACATAGCGATGCGAACGATATCATCTACGGGACCTGCGTCCCGAATATTTGAAAGGGGTCCAACCTAATGAAGAAAAACATTCTCAGAGTGCTGTCTCTCGTGATTGTCGCGGCTATGCTTTTCGCCTTCGCGTCCTGCACGCAGAAAGTCGAGATCCGCCTTGTTGACAAAGACGGCAACGACATGACGTTCCCGGCGGCCGCTGCCAACAACACGCCCGCCAACAATACGCCGTCGAACAACGACACGCCCGCGCCCTCGAGCGAGACGCCCGCGCCTTCGAGCGAGACGCCCTCCAGCGAGCAGCCCGCGTCCGACACGCCCGCGTCTGACACGCCCGCGTCCGATACGCCTGCTTCTGATACGCCTGCGCCTTCGAGCGAGACGCCCTCCAGCGAGACGCCCGCCAGCACCGTTCCCTCCACCAAGGAAGAGATCTGCAACCTCTATGCCAAGGCCGTAAACGACATCAAGAACAACGGCTCCGCTTCCTACAATAAGATCGAGTTCCAGACCATCACCACCTTCAACATCACCGGCATCGGCGCGGTGGACAACCTCATCAAGGGCATCGCCGGCAGGTACTTCAAGGATGAAGCGAGCGCCGATCATCAGGTCGCGCAGAAAGGCCAGGATTCCTCCAAGGACAAGATGCTTGGCTGGACCCTCACCGATTACAGCAAAGTCACCTCCGCTTCTCTGACCCAGAACGGCGGCAATTACGACATCGTGATCAAGATGGCCGATGAAGATACGCCTCACAAGGGCGGCGGCAGCCATCTGGCGGCTGTGGGTTCCGTGCTTCTGTGGGAAGACATCGAGAAAGAGCTCGTCGGCATCGGTGAGCTGAAGGAGTGGCAGGGCAACATCCACGTGGTGTACACCAACTATACCATCACCGCCACCCTGACGCCCGAAGGCAAGCTCGTCAACATGACGCACCACACCGACGTTGACATCCAGATCGCGCACGCCAAGATCAGCTTCGTGAAGCTGGAGAACAAGAACGTCGCGATGGAAAACACCGCGAGATTCACCGATTTCGTATATTAATCAACGCAAACACACAACTGAAAAGGCTCGCCGAAAGGCGAGCTTTTTTATTTGTCCTCGCACTGTCTGCGGGACATTTTATAAAGATGTGAGATGTGAGATGTGGGATGTGGGATGAAGGAGCCTGCGGCTCGCATTTATAAATGGGTAAGGGCGGGTCTCGCCTGCCGGCTCGGTCGGCGCTTCCGCCTTCGGCGGAGGTGTCCACCGGACACCCGCGCCCCTTCCTTCATCTAACATCTGACATCCAACATCTCACATCAAAAGCCGCGTTTCGCGCGGCCTTTACGCCGCCTTCGTCTCCTTGTTCGGTTCATTGAGCCGCATCGGACGGTAGACGGCGCGGGCGTTGATCCTTGCGATCCGGCGGCGTTCCCGCCGGTTTTTTCTGCGCCGCAGTTCCCGCCGCAGGGCCGCGAGCAGGCGGTCCTCGAAGCGCACGAGCTCCTTTTCGCGCGTAAAGCCGTAGATGATCCCCATCACCGCGGCCGTTTGAGACAAAATGTAAAGCAAAAAACCGTATTTCACGTCGAGCCCTCCCGCCTCAGGTCTGTTTACCATATTATACCACCCGCCGCAAGGGGAAAGATGTCGAAAAAGGGGCCAGGGGCCAGAGGCCAGAGGCCAGGGTCGCGGCAAAGCCGCGCGGGATGAGGCCGCGGAAACATCGGTAGGGGCGGAGACCGTACCCGGTCCGTCCCTACCGGCTGGGCACCCGCCCCCGTCTGCGGCCCGTCGATTCATGCAATTTTGTATTTTGTATTTTGCATTTTGTATTCTCAACGCGGCCTCGCCGCGCCCCTGGCCCCTGGCCTCTGGCCTCTGGCCCCTCACATTCATTTTGTATTCAAAAAACTGACTTCCCACCCCACTTTTTTTATTTTCCCTATTTATCTTTCCCGATTTTTATGTTATAATATATTGATTAAGTCTGTACTGAAAAAGGAAATAAACGCCATGTTTATCGATTACGCGAAAATCAAGATCAAGGCGGGCAACGGCGGCAACGGGGCCGTGGCGTTCCACCGCGAAAAATTCATCGCCTCGGGCGGGCCCGACGGTGGCGACGGCGGCAAGGGCGGCGACGTGGTGTTCGTGGCGGACGACCACCTCTCCACGCTCGCGGACTTCCGCTACAAATCGAAATACACCGCCGAAAACGGGGCCAACGGCTCCGGCAACCGCAAGACCGGCAAAAGCGGCAAGGATCTCGTGATCAAGGTCCCGCGCGGCACCATCATCAAAGAGGCCGAGTCCGGCGCGGTGCTGGCCGACGTCTCCGGCGACGAGCCCTTCGTGTGCGCCAAGGGCGGCAAGGGCGGCTGGGGCAACCAGCATTTCTCCACGTCCACGCGCCAGACACCCCGCTTCGCGCGCGACGGCTATCCCGGCGAGAGCTGGGAGGTCATTCTGGAGCTCAAGCTCCTCGCGGACGTGGGGCTCCTCGGCTACCCGAACGTCGGCAAATCCACGCTCATCTCGGTCGTGAGCGAAGCAAAGCCCGTGATCGCGGACTATCACTTCACCACGCTCACCCCGGTGCTGGGCGTCGTGCGCCTCGACGAAGAGACCTCGTTCGTGATGGCGGATATCCCGGGCCTCATCGAGGGCGCGAACGAGGGCGTGGGCCTCGGCCACCGCTTTCTGCGCCACGTGGAGCGCTGCCGCATGCTCGTGCACATCGTGGACGTGTCCGGCAGCGAGGGGCGCGACCCCAAAGAGGACTTCGTGACCATCAACGGCGAGCTCGAAAAGTTCGACCCCGAGCTCGCGAAATGCCCCCAGATCGTGGCGGGCAACAAGATCGACATGGCCACCGACGAGCAGCGTGAAAGTTTCCGCGCCTATATCGAGGGGCAGGGGCTCGAATACTACGAGATCTGCGCCCCGATCAGCGAGGGCACGCGGGAGCTCATCAACGCCGTGGCGGCGAAGCTCGCGACGCTCCCGCCCGTCAAGCGCTATGAGGCAGAGCCTGTGCCGATGGAGGTGCTCGAAAAGCAGAAGGCCGACACCGGCTTCAAAATCACCCGCGACGGCGACGACTATTACGTCGAGGCAGAATGGCTTCTCAAGATCCTCAACAAGACCGATATGGACGACTACGAGAGCCTGCAATACTTCCAGCGCGTGCTGGAATCGAGCGGCATTCTCGCCGCGCTCGTCGAGCGCGGGATCAAAGAGGGAGACAACGTGATCATCTATGACCTGGAGTTTGAATATGTTCCGTAAAAAGAAACCCGAAGCCCCCGCACCCGCCGAACCCGTGTCCGTGCCCGAACCCGCGTTCAGTTTGTCCCCCGAAACGCGGGCCCTGCCCGAAGAAGCGCGCCGCGTGGGCGCGACCGCGCTGGCGTTTCTGGGCGACGCCGCCTACGAGCTGATGGTCCGTTCGCGCGTATTGTCGAAAAACGGCGGGCGCGTGCAGGCCCTGCACGAGGATACCGTAGGCTTCGTGAACGCCGCCTTCCAGGCGAAGGCCGCGGCAAAGCTCCAGCCGGAGTTCACCGAGGCCGAGGCGGCCGTGTTCCAGCGCGGGCGCAACGCCACCCCGGGCCACGTGCCGCGTAACCAAAGCGTCGCGGACTACCACATGGCTACGGCCCTGGAAGCCGTGTTCGGCTATCTGTATCTCACGGGGCAGACCGACCGTATGGCCGCGCTCTTTGCCCGCATCACCGAAGAAGAGGATTCCCATGAAACTACCGAAACCCCATAAACCCACGGGCGAGCAGGTCCGCTCGTTCGTGCTCGACGTGTTTTTCTGCGTGACCGGCACGCTCATTTACGCCGCCGCCGTCATCTATTTCGTCGAACCCATGCAGTTCGTGCCCGGGGGACTCACCACCCTCGGCATGATCCTCAAATATTTCCTCGGCGGCGTGCTGCCCTTCCTCGGCATCGGCGCCTACACGTTCATGCTCAACGTCCCGCTGTTTTTAATGGCGCTCAAAAAGCTGGGCGCGGAGTTCACTCTCAAAACCGCGGCGGTCGCGGGCCTGATGGCGCTGTCGCTCGACGTGGTGGACGCATTGTTCACGAAGCTCAATTGGCATTACGCGGGCGACGAAAAGCTGCTCGCTGCGATCTTCGGCGGCCTGTTCTGCGGCATCGGCCTCGGGCTCGTGTTCACGCGCGGGGTCACCACCGGCGGCTCCGACATCGTGGTGCGGCTCTTAAAGCTCCGCTTTCCGCACCTGTCGCTCGGCAGACTCGTGCTCATCACCGACGCCACGGTCCTGCTGCTGGCCGGTATCGTCTACCGCAGCATGGAGACCGTTCTGTTCTCGATGATCGTCGTGTTCCTCGATTCGATGGGCATCGACTACGTGCTCAAGGGCCGGTCCGACTCTAAGATGCTGCTGATCGTCACCGACAACCACGACGCCGTGCGCGCCGACATTATCCGCGAGCTCGACCGGGGCGTCACGCTTCTCGAGGCCGAGGGCGGCTTCACCGGCACGCCCAAGCGCGTGCTGATGAGCGTGGTGCGCGCGCCCGAGGTCATCAAGGTGCGCCGGATCGTGGCGCGCTATGACGAGCGCCCCTTCATCATCATCACCGATTCCGAAGAGGTCCTCGGCGAGGGCTTCAAATCGCATCAGGATACGATGTAATATGGCCGCGCAAAGCGCGGCGGGTGCACGGTCCGCGGGTGCACGGGTGCACGGGAAAAATGCAAAATGCAAAATACAAAATACAAAATTGAGGGGCGCACGGGACACACAGGGAGCGCGGCGCAGCCGCGCATTATAAAATATGTAAGGGCGAAGCCCTTCCTTCACCCTTCACCCCTCACCCCTCACCCCTAACTATTCTCCCGCGCCTCCGGCTTCACCCATCCCATTTTTACAAGGCAGGTTCTCACTATGAAGCAAAAAAAGACTCACATCCGCAACTTCTGCATCATCGAGCACATCGACCACGGCAAGTCCACGCTGGCGGACAGGCTCTTGGAGCTCACCGATTCCGTCTCGCAGCGGGATATGCAGCAGCAGGTGCTCGACAACATGGATATCGAGAAAGAGCGCGGCATCACCATCAAGGCGCGGGCCGTCACGCTCAACTATAAGGCCGCCGACGGCGAGGAATACGAGCTCAACCTCATCGACACCCCCGGGCACGTGGACTTCAACTACGAGGTCTCGCGTTCGCTCGCGGCGTGCGACGGCGCGGTGCTCATCGTGGACGCCACGCAAGGCGTGGAGGCGCAGACGCTCGGCAACACCTATCTCGCCCTCGACCACGACCTTGAGCTCGTGCCCGTGATCAATAAGATCGACCTGCCCGCCGCCGACCCCGACCGCGTGTGCGCCGACGTGGAAGAGATCATCGGCCTCGACTGCAGCGAAGCCCCACGCATCTCGGCCAAAACGGGCGAAAACGTGCCCGCCGTGCTCGAAAGCATCGTCAAAAACATCCCCGCCCCCGAGGGCGACGACGACGCCCCCCTCAAGGCCCTCGTGTTCGACTCGGTCTACGACAACTATAAGGGCGTTATCGTCTACGTGCGCGTGATGGACGGCACGCTGAAAGCCGGCGAGACCATGAAGATGATGGCCACCGGCGCGAAATATACGGTCGTTGAGGTCGGGCGCATGCGCGCACTCAACCTCGAGCCCTGCGACGAGCTGCACGCCGGCGAAGTCGGCTACATCACGGCCTCGATCAAAAGCGTGGTCGACGCCCGTGTCGGCGACACCGTGACAAAGGTCGAAAACGAGGCCGCCGCGCCCCTGCCCGGCTACAAAAAAGTGAACCCCATGGTGTTCTGCGGCGTGTATCCCGCCGACGGCGCGGACTATGAGGCGCTCAGGGAAGCGCTCGAAAAGCTCCAGCTCAACGACGCGTCGCTCGCCTTCGAGCCCGAGACCTCGGGGGCGCTGGGCTTCGGCTTCCGCTGCGGCTTTTTGGGGCTATTGCACCTCGAGATCATTCAGGAGCGCCTCGAGCGCGAATACGACCTCGACCTCATCACCACGATCCCGTCGGTCGTGTATAAGATACACCTCAGCGACGGCACGATGGTCGAGATCTCGAACCCCACGAACTACCCCGACCCCGCCACGATCCAATATAGCGAAGAGCCCGTCACCGACGCGCACATCTATTCGCCGCCCGAATACGTCGGCGTGATCATGGACCTGTGCCAGGAGCGGCGCGGCAGCTTCAAGAACATGGATTATATCTCGAAGGACCGCGTGGACATCCACTACATCCTGCCGCTCAACGAGATCATCTACGACTTCTTCGACGCCTTAAAATCCCGCACGCGGGGCTACGGCTCGTTCGACTATGAATTAAAGGGCTACGAGCGCTCGAACCTTGTCAAGCTCGACGTGCTCTTAAACGGCGACCTGATCGACGCGCTATCGTTCATCATCCACGCCGACAAGGCCTATCCGCGCGCCCGCAGGATCGCCGAAAAGCTCAAAGAAAACATCCCGCGCCAGATGTTCGAGATCCCGGTGCAGATCGCCATCGGCGGCAAGGTGATCGCGCGCGAGACCATCAAGGCCATGCGCAAAGACGTGCTCGCCAAGTGCTACGGCGGCGACATCACGCGCAAAAAGAAGCTGCTCGAAAAGCAGAAAGAGGGCAAAAAGCGCATGCGCCGCTTCGGCACAGTCGAGGTCCCGCAGGAGGCGTTCATGGCCGTGCTCAAGCTCGACGATGACAAGTAAACCGCTCGCCTTATATCTCCATATCCCGTTCTGCGCGTCGAAATGCCCCTATTGCGACTTCTATTCGGGCAGGTACCCCGCCGAAACGAGGGAACGCTACGTTGAAGCCCTGAAAGAGGAGCTCGAAACGGGCTTTCGCAGCCGCGCGTTCCTGCCCCCGGACGTTTATTCCCGCCCGCTCTCGTCGGTCTATTTCGGCGGCGGCACGCCCTCGCTTTTGGGCGCGGAGCTGCTGACGGACCTGCTGAACGCCGCGCGCCGCCGCTTCCCGGTGCTGCCAGACGCCGAGATCACGGTCGAAGTCAATCCCTCGCTCGAAGCCCCCGAATCGTTTTTCGCCGCCCTCGCGAAATCGGGCGTGAACCGCGTGTCATTGGGCCTCCAGTCCGCGGTGGACGCCGAGCGCAAAAAGCTCGGCCGCCGCGCCGGCAGGGCGGACGCCGAACGCTGCGTCAAAGCGGCCTATGCCGCCGGGATCGAAAATGTCTCGCTCGACGTCATGCTCGGCATCCCCGGGCAGACGCCCGCCTCCCTCAACGAAACGCTCTCGTTCGCCGTGGACCTCGGCGTGCCGCATCTGAGCTGCTATCTTCTCAAAATCGAGCCCGGCACCCCGTTTTTCAAACTGCGTGATAAACTCGACCTGCCGGACGACGACGCCTCCGCCGACTTCTATCTTCAAACCTGCGTTTTTCTCGAGGCGCGCGGCTACCGGCACTACGAGGTGTCGAACTTCTGCCGCGACGGCCTTATCGGCCGCCACAACATGACCTATTGGGCGGACGGCGAATACCTCGGCCTCGGGCCCGGGGCGCACTCGTTTCTGAACGGCACGCGCTTTTTCCAGCCGCCGGATCTCGAATCCTTCCTCGCGGGCGCGCCCGCCGAATATGAGGGCGCGGGCGGCGACGAAGCCGAGCGCCTGATGCTGCGCCTTCGCACCGACCTCGGCGCGCCGGTTTCGGCTTTCCCCGAAAAGGGAAATGAGATCGCCGCGATGGAGCGAAACGGCCTCGTGACCGTCCGCGACGGACAGCTCTGTTTCACCGACAAAGGCTTTCTCGTTTCGAACGCCGTGCTCGCCGAATTGCTTTGACGCAGATGTGAGATGAAGGACGGGGTTCCACCCCGTACCTCATTTATATAATGCGAGCCGCAGGCTCCTTCATCCAACATCTGACATCCAACATCCAACATCATTTTGTATTCTGCATTTTGCATTTGCCGTTATTTCGGCTCCAGAAAGGACCATCCTATGCTTCTATCCGAGATCGTCAAGGATCTGACCTTCACCTGCGATAACCTGCGCGACTGCGAGATCGAGGGCATCGTCTACGACTCGCGCAAGGCGTCTCCCGGCACGCTGTTCGCGGCCTTGGTCGGCGCGTATTCCGACGGCCACGATTACGTAAGCTCCGCCTATCTCGCGGGCGCGCGCGTGTTTTTGACCGAGCGGGACGTGAACCTTCCTGCCGACGCCGTGGTGCTGAAAACCGCCGACTCGCGCGCGGCTCTGGCCGTGATCGCGGCGGCGTATTACCGCCACCCCGAAAAGGAGCTCAAGCTCGTGGGCGTCACCGGCACCAAGGGCAAGACCAGCATCGCCGGCATGCTCGCCTCGTGCCTCGACCACGCGGGCGTCAAGTGCGGCACCATCGGCACGGTCGGCGCGTATTACGACGGCAAGATCGAGCCCACGCTCAACACCACGCCCGAGTCGCTCGAGTGCATGCGCCTGTTCCGGCAGATGGCCGACTGCGGCTGCAGGGCCGTCGTGATGGAGGTCTCGTCCCTCGGGCTCAAGGCGCACCGGGTCGATACGATCCCCTTCGACGCGGCCGTGTTCACGAACCTCTCGCCCGACCACATCGGCGGCAACGAGCACAAGAGCTTCGAGGAATATTCATATTGGAAGAAGCAGCTTTTCCATCAGTGCAAGGTCGCGGTGCTCAACGCCGACGATCCCTTCAGCGCCGAGATCGCGCGTGAGATCGACGTGCCGGTCGTCACTTTCGCCCTGCACGCCGACGCCGACTACACGGCGCGCGACGTCCGCCCCACGCGGGCGAAAAACCTGTTCGGCACGGCGTTCACCCTCGTGACGAAGGAGGGGACATACCCCTGCTCCACAGCGGTGCCGGGCCTGTTTTCGGTCGAAAACGCTTTGGCCACGGCAGCCGTCTGCGGCCTGCTCGGCGTGCCGATGGCCGACGCCCAGGCGGGCCTTAAACAGGCGAAGGTCATCGGGCGCAACGACTGCATCGAGGTGCCCGCCGATTTCGACGTGATCATCGACTACGCCCACAACGGCCAGAGCTTTAAGGCCGTGGTGGATACCTTCGCCGCCTACGAGCACAAACGCATCATCACGGTGTTCGGCTCGGTGGGCGACCGCGCGCAGCTTCGCAGAAAAGAGCTCGGGCTTTTGAGCGGAAAGCTCGCCGACCTCAGCTTCATCACGACCGACGACCCCGGCTTCGAGGACCCCGAAAAGATCTGCGCCGAGATCGCCGCCTGGGTCAAAGAGGCGGGCGGCGCCTACCGCGTGATCCCGGACCGGCGCGAGGCCGTGTTCGCGGCGCTTAACGAAGCGAAGCCCGGCGACGTGGTGCTCATCCTCGGCAAGGGGCACGAGACCGCGCAGAAGG
The DNA here is from genome assembly GCA_017550625.1 of Clostridia bacterium. GTDB lineage: Bacteria > Bacillota > Clostridia > Oscillospirales > Acutalibacteraceae > RUG806. The sequence continues at coordinate 67,197 of JAFZOL010000044.1, forward strand.
TGCGCGGCGAAAAAGTGCCGTATTCCGACTACGAGACCGTGAAGGACTATTTCGCGCAGAGATAAGGGAAGGGGAGTTATACTTGTATACGTTTCGTGAAGAGACCGACCTTGGCGCCTTCGAGGCGTTCGTGCTCGCGCACGGCGGGCAGTATCTGCAGTCCGTGAAGTGGGCCGAGGTCAAAAAGGACGGCTGGGACCATATTTTCTACTCCGGTTTTTCGGGCGGCGAACGCGTGCTCACCGCCCTTGTGCTCATCCATCATATCCCCGGCGCGGGCAGGCTCTGGTACTGCCCCGCGGGCGCGGTGTGCGACTACGCCGACGCGGAGCTTCTGAAATCCTTTTCGGCATTTATGCTCGATGAGATGAAAAAGCGCGGCGGCTTCGCCCTATTTTTCGACCCCTGCGTCATTTTGCGCCTCGACGGCGAGAAGCAGGCTTTCGGCGTGGAGACCCACAAACGCCTGCTCGACGCGGGCTTCATATTAAACCCCGACGCGTCGAAATCGGTCTACAAAGCGCCGCTGCAGCTCATTTTGCCGCTCGAAACGCCCGACGGCGCGCGCGTCACCCCCGAAAAGCTCTTAAAGAGCTTCGAAAAGGGCGTGCGCTATTCGGTGCGCGTGGGCGAGAACCGCGGCCTTACCGAAGAGATCTATACGATCGACGACGTCGCGAAGAAGCCCGATATCCTCAAGGAATTCGCCGCCGTGATGCGCGATACCTCCGACCGCAACGATTTCACCGAGCGCGGCAGCTCCTATATCAAACACCTGATGGAGGTCTTCGGGCCGGACGGCATGGATATCATGCTGATCTGCTACGACAGGCAAAAGGACGCCGTCCTCGAATCTGAGCGGCAGGCTCGAAAGGCCGCGCTCGAGGCGGCCCTTCCCACCGCCCCCGAAAAGAAGCTGCGCGGCATGCGCGAAGAGATCGAGAGCATCGACAAGCAGCACGAGCACTATGAAGAGCGCGTGCGTGAGACCGAGGGGATGGGCGACCGCGTGGCAGTCGCCGGCGGCCTTACGGTCCACTACGGCGGCATGTCGTCATGCTTGTTCGGCGGGGCGCTCAACCTCCTGCGCAACAACCTGCGCGCGAGCCATTTCTTCAATTTCAGGCGCATCTGCCGGTCCATCGACCTCGGCAACAAATATCACGACCTCGGCTACGTTCTGTTAAAGGATACGCTCCCGGATTCCGACGGCACGCTCGGTCCGTGCGTGGCGCGCGAGGATTTCGAGGGGATCGAGGCGTTCAAAAAGAGCTTCGGCGCGCGGCGTGAGGAATACGTCGGCGAATACGTCCTCGTCGCGAGCAAACCGAAATATTTCTCTTACACCCACCTCATCGGCGTCGGCAAGCAAGCCCGCCACGTTGTGAACAAGATCGTGAAACGGACGAGGTAATGCCGCGCGGTGCGCGGCAGGCAAAGGGCGCACAGGGCACACAGGGCACACAGGGAAATGCAAAAAACAAAATAAAAAATACAAAATTGAGAGGATCCCGGATTATACAATATGACAGAGAAAGGGGAGAGGCGCTTCCTTAACCCCTCGCTCTTCGATCCCTGTACTCTCTCTTTTCCCTGTGCGCCCTGTGTGCCCTGTGTGCCCTTCCCCCATCCCACATCATTTTGTATATTGCATTTTGCATTTTGCATTCTCATTTCGCCCTGACCCAGAAAGAGGTGTATTCCATGCCCACCATCAACGGCAAGCAATTCGAATCCGTGCGGGCGTGCCCCGAGCGCGAAAACTGGCAGGATCTGATCCGCCGCCGCGTGGCGCTCTACGACAAGCCCAACGACTGCCGCGACCCGTTCGAGCGCGACTACACGCGCATATTGCACTCGCTCGCGTACCGGCGCTTAAAGCACAAAACGCAGGTGTTTTTCAACATCGAAAACGACCACATCTGCACGCGCATGGAGCACGTTGCGCACGTGGAGAGCGTGGCGTGCACGATCGCCAAGGACCTCGGCCTCAGCGTGGAGCTGACGCGCGCCATCGCCATCGGGCACGACCTCGGCCACGCCCCGTTCGGCCATCAGGGCGAGCGCGAGCTTTCGGCGCTGCAGGAAAAATACCTCGGCACCAAGTTCTTCCACGAGCGCAACGGCCTGAGGTTCGTGGACGACATCGAACTATTGGAAGACGACTACCGCGTCTGCCGCAACCTCGACCTGACCTACGCTGTGCGCGACGGCATCATCTCGCACTGCGGCGAGGTGGACGAAAACGGCCTGAAACCGCGAAAAGACTACATCGACCTCGAAAAGGAATACCTCTCGGTGGGCCAGTTCCAGCCCTACACGTGGGAGGGCTGCGTGGTCAAGCTCAGCGACAAGATTGCCTACGTCGGGCGCGACATCGAGGATGCCAGGCGCCTCGGCTTTCTCACGGACGAGAATATGGACGCCCTCACCGCCCTTGCCCGCGAATACGACAAGATGGCGATCAACACCACCGTGATCATCCACAACATGATCTACGACGTGTGCAAGAATTCGAGCCCCGAAAAGGGCGTGCGCCTATCCGAGACCTTCGCGAGGCAGCTTGAGGAGATCAAGCGCTTCAATTATGAGTACATCTACCGCAACAAGCGGCTCGAGCCCTTCACCGCCTACGCCAAGGTCGTGATCGGGCAGATCTTCGACGTGCTCCTGGACGCCTACCGCGGCGAAGAGACGATCGAGGAGCTTCGCCGCCGCGCCGCGTATTACCCCGGCCTTATGAACGCCTTCGCCGACTGGCTCTCGAAATTCTGTGAGCCGGGCCTTTCGCTGTTCGAGAACCGCGAAAAGCTCGCGAATTACGTAAATAACAAGATATACGGCCGCCTCGAGACCGAAGAACTCTACGTGCAGGCGATCCTCGACTTCATCTCCGGCATGTCCGACACCTACTGCATCAAGGTCTTCAACGAACTGATCACGTATTGATACACATCAAAAAGGGAGGAACACAACATGGCAAGAGTATGTGAATTCTGCTGCAAAAGACTCGGCTCGTTCGACGCATATTACAGAACCGTCGGAAGATACAACGTCACAGTCTGTGAGAGCTGCGCGGTGGCGTTGGACAAAAGAGGCTCGCAAAAGCCCGAAGATATTTCCGCATTCTGCGCTTTTGCGCGCAGAACGCTTGCCGAAGACCAGCTTCGGCCTTCGGTGTCAGATGCGCTGAAAAACGACCTCGACAGGATCGCCCCCGGCGCGGCCGATCTGCCCGAGCCCGTGTCTTCGACTGCAGATGGGGAATCGCAGCCGTCCTTCACCGGCACACTTAAGCCGCAGGTGGCGTTTACGGATAACGTTTGGGTCACCGTTTGCCGGGTCATGGGCGTGCTGGCGTTGATCGGCTCGATGATCCTCGGCGGCGTACTCAGCAACCGACTCGGAGATAACGCGGTTTTGGGCGTATTCGTCGGTCTTTTGGTAGGCTTGGTCGTGCTCTCGTTCTTCATGCTGATCGCGCAGTTGTGTGAGGACGTGTCCGAAACGCGCGACTACCTCGCGCACCTCGTGAGAACGCAAATGAACAAGGACGACTGACCGTCCCGCACGCATTCCTTCTTATTACCTATTATAATGTGCCGGGCTCCCGTAGGATGCCCGGTTTTTTTGTTTGGATATGCGCTTCTATGCAGGCCCGTCCGGCGCGGTTTTTCTGCGCCGGATCTGCGGGAACACATTTTGTGTCCGACAAAATATGAAAAAATGCTGAAAAACGCGAAAATCTGGGCCGTTAAAATGCACAAAATCATTTCATTCTATTTGTGCATTTTGGAAAGTAGTTACAAAAGTTACACAATTATTACAATTTGTTACCGTTTTGGCTTGACAAAAGGGGGTCATCTGCGTATAATCATCCGCAAAGGTGGTTATCTTGTGAAAAAAATAACAACAATTCTTTTAACGATTCTTCTTTTGTGCTGTTCCGCCATGCTTCCGATCGCGGGGGCGGCGGGGAACGCGCAGGGATCTGATATCGCGTCCGACGACGCCATCGAATACACGCTCGCAAACCGCATCGCGCTGCTGCGCGTCAAGTTCCCGCACGGGAAATACTGGAATCATCTTCACACCTACGGTTCCACCGGCGACCCCGACGCGGTGACCGACACCCCCTGCTGCTCGAGAAACGCCGGCTATCAATGCGCGGGGCAGTATTGCTGCAACACCTTCGACGGCGCCACCCAGTGCCTCGGCTTTGCTAACAAGGTCTTCTACGACCTCCACGGCGTTTACGCCTCGGGCCTCTCCTGCAGATACGACGTGCAGAACGTGCAGGTCGGCGATATCGTGCGCCTGTCGCGCAACACCCATTCCGCCATCGTGATCGCGCGCAACGGCGACGCCATCACGGTCGTGGACTGCAACCAGAGCTCCATGGGCTATGCCTACCGCTGCCACATCCGCTGGGACTGCACGAGCTATTCGATCTGGAGCATCTCGTTCTATAAACACTCCGACGCGATCTCGTCGGCGCAGCTGCTGCCCACCCTCGAAGAGGAGCGGCTCGTGCTGGGCCTTGCGAAGGCCGCCGTCGAGCCCGAAGAGATCTCCATGATGAACCCGCTTGCCACGCTCACGCTGAGCGACGAGCCCGCCGCCGAGCCTTCGGGCTCCGTCGGCCTGCCCACCTCGGCGCTTGATTCGCGCGCCGTGCCCGGCGATGTGGATCTCGACGGCACGGTATCCGCCGCCGACGCCCGCCTGACTCTGCAGATCGCGGTGGAACTCGTGGAGGCGACCCCGGCGCAGCTCACGAACGCCGACGTGGACGGCGTGCCCGGCATCAGTGCGGGCGACGCCAGACGTATCCTGTCCGCCGCCGTCGGCCGCGCCGCGCTCGACTGACGCCAAGCAAAAGAATTATAACCCGTCAAAAAAAACGGAAACCGATCGGTTTCCGTTTTTTTTGACGGGTTATAATTCTTTTGCTTGGCGTCAGTCGAGCGCGGCGCGGCCGACGGCGGCGGACAGGATACGTCTGGCGTCGCCCGCACTGATGCCGGGCACGCCGTCCACGTCGGCGTTCGTGAGCTGCGCCGGGGTCGCCTCCACGAGTTCCACCGCGATCTGCAGAGTCAGGCGGGCGTCGGCGGCGGATACCGTGCCGTCGAGATCCACATCGCCGGGCACGGCGCGCGAATCAAGCGCCGAGGTGGGCAGGCCGACGGAGCCCGAAGGCTCGGCGGCGGGCTCGTCGCTCAGCGTGAGCGTGGCAAGCGGGTTCATCATGGAGATCTCTTCGGGCTCGACGGCGGCCTTCGCAAGGCCCAGCACGAGCCGCTCCTCTTCGAGGGTGGGCAGCAGCTGCGCCGACGAGATCGCGTCGGAGTGTTTATAGAACGAGATGCTCCAGATCGAATAGCTCGTGCAGTCCCAGCGGATGTGGCAGCGGTAGGCATAGCCCATGGAGCTCTGGTTGCAGTCCACGACCGTGATGGCGTCGCCGTTGCGCGCGATCACGATGGCGGAATGGGTGTTGCGCGACAGGCGCACGATATCGCCGACCTGCACGTTCTGCACGTCGTATCTGCAGGAGAGGCCCGAGGCGTAAACGCCGTGGAGGTCGTAGAAGACCTTGTTAGCAAAGCCGAGGCACTGGGTGGCGCCGTCGAAGGTGTTGCAGCAATACTGCCCCGCGCATTGATAGCCGGCGTTTCTCGAGCAGCAGGGGGTGTCGGTCACCGCGTCGGGGTCGCCGGTGGAACCGTAGGTGTGAAGATGATTCCAGTATTTCCCGTGCGGGAACTTGACGCGCAGCAGCGCGATGCGGTTTGCGAGCGTGTATTCGATGGCGTCGTCGGACGCGATATCAGATCCCTGCGCGTTCCCCGCCGCCCCCGCGATCGGAAGCATGGCGGAACAGCACAAAAGAAGAATCGTTAAAAGAATTGTTGTTATTTTTTTCACAAGATAACCACCTTTGCGGATGATTATACGCAGATGACCCCCTTTTGTCAAGCCAAAACGGTAACAAATTGTAATAATTGTGTAACTTTTGTAACTACTTTCCAAAATGCACAAATAGAATGAAATGATTTTGTGCATTTTAACGGCCCAGATTTTCGCGTTTTTCAGCATTTTTTCATATTTTGTCGGACACAAAATGTGTTCCCGCAGATCCGGCGCAGAAAAACCGCGCCGGACGGGCCTGCATAGAAGCGCATATCCAAACAAAAAAACCGGGCATCCTACGGGAGCCCGGCACATTATAATAGGTAATAAGAAGGAATGCGTGCGGGACGGTCAGTCGTCCTTGTTCATTTGCGTTCTCACGAGGTGCGCGAGGTAGTCGCGCGTTTCGGACACGTCCTCACACAACTGCGCGATCAGCATGAAGAACGAGAGCACGACCAAGCCTACCAAAAGACCGACGAATACGCCCAAAACCGCGTTATCTCCGAGTCGGTTGCTGAGTACGCCGCCGAGGATCATCGAGCCGATCAACGCCAGCACGCCCATGACCCGGCAAACGGTGACCCAAACGTTATCCGTAAACGCCACCTGCGGCTTAAGTGTGCCGGTGAAGGACGGCTGCGATTCCCCATCTGCAGTCGAAGACACGGGCTCGGGCAGATCGGCCGCGCCGGGGGCGATCCTGTCGAGGTCGTTTTTCAGCGCATCTGACACCGAAGGCCGAAGCTGGTCTTCGGCAAGCGTTCTGCGCGCAAAAGCGCAGAATGCGGAAATATCTTCGGGCTTTTGCGAGCCTCTTTTGTCCAACGCCACCGCGCAGCTCTCACAGACTGTGACGTTGTATCTTCCGACGGTTCTGTAATATGCGTCGAACGAGCCGAGTCTTTTGCAGCAGAATTCACATACTCTTGCCATGTTGTGTTCCTCCCTTTTTGATGTGTATCAATACGTGATCAGTTCGTTGAAGACCTTGATGCAGTAGGTGTCGGACATGCCGGAGATGAAGTCGAGGATCGCCTGCACGTAGAGTTCTTCGGTCTCGAGGCGGCCGTATATCTTGTTATTTACGTAATTCGCGAGCTTTTCGCGGTTCTCGAACAGCGAAAGGCCCGGCTCACAGAATTTCGAGAGCCAGTCGGCGAAGGCGTTCATAAGGCCGGGGTAATACGCGGCGCGGCGGCGAAGCTCCTCGATCGTCTCTTCGCCGCGGTAGGCGTCCAGGAGCACGTCGAAGATCTGCCCGATCACGACCTTGGCGTAGGCGGTGAAGGGCTCGAGCCGCTTGTTGCGGTAGATGTACTCATAATTGAAGCGCTTGATCTCCTCAAGCTGCCTCGCGAAGGTCTCGGATAGGCGCACGCCCTTTTCGGGGCTCGAATTCTTGCACACGTCGTAGATCATGTTGTGGATGATCACGGTGGTGTTGATCGCCATCTTGTCGTATTCGCGGGCAAGGGCGGTGAGGGCGTCCATATTCTCGTCCGTGAGAAAGCCGAGGCGCCTGGCATCCTCGATGTCGCGCCCGACGTAGGCAATCTTGTCGCTGAGCTTGACCACGCAGCCCTCCCACGTGTAGGGCTGGAACTGGCCCACCGAGAGGTATTCCTTTTCGAGGTCGATGTAGTCTTTTCGCGGTTTCAGGCCGTTTTCGTCCACCTCGCCGCAGTGCGAGATGATGCCGTCGCGCACAGCGTAGGTCAGGTCGAGGTTGCGGCAGACGCGGTAGTCGTCTTCCAATAGTTCGATGTCGTCCACGAACCTCAGGCCGTTGCGCTCGTGGAAGAACTTGGTGCCGAGGTATTTTTCCTGCAGCGCCGAAAGCTCGCGCTCGCCCTGATGGCCGAACGGGGCGTGGCCGAGGTCGTGCCCGATGGCGATGGCGCGCGTCAGCTCCACGCTGAGGCCGAGGTCCTTGGCGATCGTGCACGCCACGCTCTCCACGTGCGCAACGTGCTCCATGCGCGTGCAGATGTGGTCGTTTTCGATGTTGAAAAACACCTGCGTTTTGTGCTTTAAGCGCCGGTACGCGAGCGAGTGCAATATGCGCGTGTAGTCGCGCTCGAACGGGTCGCGGCAGTCGTTGGGCTTGTCGTAGAGCGCCACGCGGCGGCGGATCAGATCCTGCCAGTTTTCGCGCTCGGGGCACGCCCGCACGGATTCGAATTGCTTGCCGTTGATGGTGGGCATGGAATACACCTCTTTCTGGGTCAGGGCGAAATGAGAATGCAAAATGCAAAATGCAATATACAAAATGATGTGGGATGGGGGAAGGGCACACAGGGCACACAGGGCGCACAGGGAAAAGAGAGAGTACAGGGATCGAAGAGCGAGGGGTTAAGGAAGCGCCTCTCCCCTTTCTCTGTCATATTGTATAATCCGGGATCCTCTCAATTTTGTATTTTTTATTTTGTTTTTTGCATTTCCCTGTGTGCCCTGTGTGCCCTGTGCGCCCTTTGCCTGCCGCGCACCGCGCGGCATTACCTCGTCCGTTTCACGATCTTGTTCACAACGTGGCGGGCTTGCTTGCCGACGCCGATGAGGTGGGTGTAAGAGAAATATTTCGGTTTGCTCGCGACGAGGACGTATTCGCCGACGTATTCCTCACGCCGCGCGCCGAAGCTCTTTTTGAACGCCTCGATCCCCTCGAAATCCTCGCGCGCCACGCACGGACCGAGCGTGCCGTCGGAATCCGGGAGCGTATCCTTTAACAGAACGTAGCCGAGGTCGTGATATTTGTTGCCGAGGTCGATGGACCGGCAGATGCGCCTGAAATTGAAGAAATGGCTCGCGCGCAGGTTGTTGCGCAGGAGGTTGAGCGCCCCGCCGAACAAGCATGACGACATGCCGCCGTAGTGGACCGTAAGGCCGCCGGCGACTGCCACGCGGTCGCCCATCCCCTCGGTCTCACGCACGCGCTCTTCATAGTGCTCGTGCTGCTTGTCGATGCTCTCGATCTCTTCGCGCATGCCGCGCAGCTTCTTTTCGGGGGCGGTGGGAAGGGCCGCCTCGAGCGCGGCCTTTCGAGCCTGCCGCTCAGATTCGAGGACGGCGTCCTTTTGCCTGTCGTAGCAGATCAGCATGATATCCATGCCGTCCGGCCCGAAGACCTCCATCAGGTGTTTGATATAGGAGCTGCCGCGCTCGGTGAAATCGTTGCGGTCGGAGGTATCGCGCATCACGGCGGCGAATTCCTTGAGGATATCGGGCTTCTTCGCGACGTCGTCGATCGTATAGATCTCTTCGGTAAGGCCGCGGTTCTCGCCCACGCGCACCGAATAGCGCACGCCCTTTTCGAAGCTCTTTAAGAGCTTTTCGGGGGTGACGCGCGCGCCGTCGGGCGTTTCGAGCGGCAAAATGAGCTGCAGCGGCGCTTTGTAGACCGATTTCGACGCGTCGGGGTTTAATATGAAGCCCGCGTCGAGCAGGCGTTTGTGGGTCTCCACGCCGAAAGCCTGCTTCTCGCCGTCGAGGCGCAAAATGACGCAGGGGTCGAAAAATAGGGCGAAGCCGCCGCGCTTTTTCATCTCATCGAGCATAAATGCCGAAAAGGATTTCAGAAGCTCCGCGTCGGCGTAGTCGCACACCGCGCCCGCGGGGCAGTACCAGAGCCTGCCCGCGCCGGGGATATGATGGATGAGCACAAGGGCGGTGAGCACGCGTTCGCCGCCCGAAAAACCGGAGTAGAAAATATGGTCCCAGCCGTCCTTTTTGACCTCGGCCCACTTCACGGACTGCAGATACTGCCCGCCGTGCGCGAGCACGAACGCCTCGAAGGCGCCAAGGTCGGTCTCTTCACGAAACGTATACAAGTATAACTCCCCTTCCCTTATCTCTGCGCGAAATAGTCCTTCACGGTCTCGTAGTCGGAATACGGCACTTTTTCGCCGCGCACCTTCTGCGCGGTCTCGTGCCCCTTGCCGAGGATGAGCACCACGTCGCCGGGCTTCGCTTCGTTAAGCGCCGCGAACACGGCCTCGCGCCGGTCCGGGATCACGCGGTAGGCGCCGCCCGCCTCTTTGACCCAGGCGGCGATCTCGGCGCAGATCTTTTCGGGGTCCTCGAAGCCGGGGTCGTCGGTCGTGATGAAGCTGAGGTCGGCGAGCTTTCCGCTCAAAAGCCCGAGCTCTTTTCTGCGAAGCTGCGCGCGGTCGCCCACCGAGCCGAACACCGTGATGATGCGTTTGTGCTCGTAGGCGGCGAAGGTATCCACCACGGCCTTAAAGCTCTGGCCGTTGTGGGCGTAGTCGATGATCACGTCGAAATCGGCGGGCACCTCGATGCAGTCGTTGCGCCCGATGACCTTCGCCTGTTTAAGGCCCGCCTGGGCGTCGGCCATCGGCACGCCGAGCAGGCCGCAGACGGCTGCCGTGGCCAAAGCGTTTTCGACCGAAAACAGGCCCGGCACCGCTGTGGAGCAGGGGTATGTCCCCTCCTTCGTCACGAGGGTGAACGCCGTGCCGAACAGGTTTTTCGCCCGCGTGGGGCGGACGTCGCGCGCCGTGTAGTCGGCGTCGGCGTGCAGGGCGAAAGTGACGACCGGCACGTCGATCTCACGCGCGATCTCGGCGCTGAAGGGATCGTCGGCGTTGAGCACCGCGACCTTGCACTGATGGAAAAGCTGCTTCTTCCAATATGAATATTCCTCGAAGCTCTTGTGCTCGTTGCCGCCGATGTGGTCGGGCGAGAGGTTCGTGAACACGGCCGCGTCGAAGGGGATCGTATCGACCCGGTGCGCCTTGAGCCCGAGGGACGAGACCTCCATCACGACGGCCCTGCAGCCGCAGTCGGCCATCTGCCGGAACAGGCGCATGCACTCGAGCGACTCGGGCGTGGTGTTGAGCGTGGGCTCGATCTTGCCGTCGTAATACGCGCCGACCGTGCCGATGGTGCCGCACTTGACGCCCGCGTGGTCGAGGCACGAGGCGAGCATGCCGGCGATGCTGGTCTTGCCCTTGGTGCCGGTGACGCCCACGAGCTTGAGCTCCTTTTCGGGGTGGCGGTAATACGCCGCCGCGATCACGGCCAGAGCCGCGCGCGAGTCGGCGGTTTTCAGCACCACGGCGTCGGCAGGAAGGTTCACGTCCCGCTCGGTCAAAAACACGCGCGCGCCCGCGAGATAGGCGGAGCTTACGTAATCGTGGCCGTCGGAATACGCGCCGACCAAGGCCGCGAACAGCGTGCCGGGAGACGCCTTGCGCGAGTCGTAGACGATGCCCTCGATCTCGCAGTCGCGCAGGTTATCGCAGGTGAAGGTCAGATCCTTGACGATCTCGGATAGAAGCATAGGATGGTCCTTTCTGGAGCCGAAATAACGGCAAATGCAAAATGCAGAATACAAAATGATGTTGGATGTTGGATGTCAGATGTTGGATGAAGGAGCCTGCGGCTCGCATTATATAAATGAGGTACGGGGTGGAACCCCGTCCTTCATCTCACATCTGCGTCAAAGCAATTCGGCGAGCACGGCGTTCGAAACGAGAAAGCCTTTGTCGGTGAAACAGAGCTGTCCGTCGCGGACGGTCACGAGGCCGTTTCGCTCCATCGCGGCGATCTCATTTCCCTTTTCGGGGAAAGCCGAAACCGGCGCGCCGAGGTCGGTGCGAAGGCGCAGCATCAGGCGCTCGGCTTCGTCGCCGCCCGCGCCCTCATATTCGGCGGGCGCGCCCGCGAGGAAGGATTCGAGATCCGGCGGCTGGAAAAAGCGCGTGCCGTTCAGAAACGAGTGCGCCCCGGGCCCGAGGCCGAGGTATTCGCCGTCCGCCCAATAGGTCATGTTGTGGCGGCCGATAAGGCCGTCGCGGCAGAAGTTCGACACCTCGTAGTGCCGGTAGCCGCGCGCCTCGAGAAAAACGCAGGTTTGAAGATAGAAGTCGGCGGAGGCGTCGTCGTCCGGCAGGTCGAGTTTATCACGCAGTTTGAAAAACGGGGTGCCGGGCTCGATTTTGAGAAGATAGCAGCTCAGATGCGGCACGCCGAGGTCCACGGCGAACGAGAGCGTTTCGTTGAGGGAGGCGGGCGTCTGCCCGGGGATGCCGAGCATGACGTCGAGCGAGACATTTTCGATCCCGGCGGCATAGGCCGCTTTGACGCAGCGTTCGGCGTCCGCCCTGCCGGCGCGGCGGCCGAGCTTTTTGCGCTCGGCGTCCACCGCGGACTGGAGGCCCAATGACACGCGGTTCACGCCCGATTTCGCGAGGGCGGCGAAAAACGATTCGGGGGCTTCGAGCGAGGGATTGACTTCGACCGTGATCTCGGCGTCTGGCAGCACCGGGAAGCGGCGGCGCGCGGCGTTCAGCAGGTCCGTCAGCAGCTCCGCGCCCAAAAGCGAGGGCGTGCCGCCGCCGAAATAGACCGACGAGAGCGGGCGGGAATAAACGTCCGGGGGCAGGAACGCGCGGCTGCGAAAGCCCGTTTCGAGCTCCTCTTTCAGGGCTTCAACGTAGCGTTCCCTCGTTTCGGCGGGGTACCTGCCCGAATAGAAGTCGCAATAGGGGCATTTCGACGCGCAGAACGGGATATGGAGATATAAGGCGAGCGGTTTACTTGTCATCGTCGAGCTTGAGCACGGCCATGAACGCCTCCTGCGGGACCTCGACTGTGCCGAAGCGGCGCATGCGCTTTTTGCCCTCTTTCTGCTTTTCGAGCAGCTTCTTTTTGCGCGTGATGTCGCCGCCGTAGCACTTGGCGAGCACGTCTTTGCGCATGGCCTTGATGGTCTCGCGCGCGATCACCTTGCCGCCGATGGCGATCTGCACCGGGATCTCGAACATCTGGCGCGGGATGTTTTCTTTGAGCTTTTCGGCGATCCTGCGGGCGCGCGGATAGGCCTTGTCGGCGTGGATGATGAACGATAGCGCGTCGATCAGGTCGCCGTTTAAGAGCACGTCGAGCTTGACAAGGTTCGAGCGCTCGTAGCCCTTTAATTCATAGTCGAACGAGCCGTAGCCCCGCGTGCGGGATTTTAAGGCGTCGAAGAAGTCGTAGATGATCTCGTTGAGCGGCAGGATGTAGTGGATGTCCACGCGGTCCTTCGAGATATAATCCATGTTCTTGAAGCTGCCGCGCCGCTCCTGGCACAGGTCCATGATCACGCCGACGTATTCGGGCGGCGAATAGATGTGCGCGTCGGTGACGGGCTCTTCGCTATATTGGATCGTGGCGGGGTCGGGGTAGTTCGTGGGGTTCGAGATCTCGACCATCGTGCCGTCGCTGAGGTGTATCTTATACACGACCGACGGGATCGTGGTGATGAGGTCGAGGTCGTATTCGCGCTCGAGGCGCTCCTGAATGATCTCGAGGTGCAATAGCCCCAAAAAGCCGCAGCGGAAGCCGAAGCCCAGCGCCCCCGAGGTCTCGGGCTCGAAGGCGAGCGACGCGTCGTTGAGCTGGAGCTTTTCGAGCGCTTCCCTGAGCGCCTCATAGTCCGCGCCGTCGGCGGGATACACGCCGCAGAACACCATGGGGTTCACTTTTTTGTAGCCGGGCAGGGGCGCGGCGGCCTCGTTTTCGACCTTTGTCACGGTGTCGCCGACACGGGCGTCGACCACGCTTTTGATCGAGGCCGTGATGTAGCCGACTTCGCCGGCGTGCAGCTCGTCGCAGGGCTCGAGGTTGAGTGCGCGCATGCGCCCGACCTCAACGACCGTATATTTCGCGCCGGTGGCCATCATCTTCATGGTCTCGCCGGCTTTCAGCGTGCCGTCCATCACGCGCACGTAGACGATAACGCCCTTATAGTTGTCGTAGACCGAGTCGAACACGAGGGCCTTGAGGGGGGCGTCGTCGTCGCCCTCGGGGGCGGGGATGTTTTTGACGATGCTTTCGAGCACGGCGGGCACGTTTTCGCCCGTTTTGGCCGAGATGCGTGGGGCTTCGCTGCAGTCGAGGCCGATGATCTCTTCCACGTCGGCGCACACGCGGTCGGGGTCGGCGGCGGGCAGGTCGATCTTATTGATCACGGGCACGAGCTCAAGGTCGTGGTCGAGGGCGAGATAGGTGTTGCCGAGCGTCTGCGCCTCCACGCCTTGCGTGGCGTCCACGATGAGCACCGCGCCGTCGCACGCCGCGAGCGAACGCGAGACCTCGTAGTTGAAGTCCACGTGCCCGGGGGTGTCGATGAGGTTGAGCTCGTATTCCTCGCCGTCGGCGGCCTTATAGTTGAGCGTGACGGCCCGCGCCTTGATGGTGATGCCGCGCTCTTTCTCGATATCCATGTTGTCGAGCACCTGCTGCTGCATATCCCGCTGCGAGACGGAATCGGTGAGCTCCAAGAGCCTGTCCGCCAGCGTGGACTTGCCGTGGTCGATGTGCTCGATGATGCAGAAGTTGCGGATGTGAGTCTTTTTTTGCTTCATAGTGAGAACCTGCCTTGTAAAAATGGGATGGGTGAAGCCGGAGGCGCGGGAGAATAGTTAGGGGTGAGGGGTGAGGGGTGAAGGGTGAAGGAAGGGCTTCGCCCTTACATATTTTATAATGCGCGGCTGCGCCGCGCTCCCTGTGTGTCCCGTGCGCCCCTCAATTTTGTATTTTGTATTTTGCATTTTGCATTTTTCCCGTGCACCCGTGCACCCGCGGACCGTGCACCCGCCGCGCTTTGCGCGGCCATATTACATCGTATCCTGATGCGATTTGAAGCCCTCGCCGAGGACCTCTTCGGAATCGGTGATGATGATGAAGGGGCGCTCGTCATAGCGCGCCACGATCCGGCGCACCTTGATGACCTCGGGCGCGCGCACCACGCTCATCAGCACGCGCTTGGGCGTGCCGGTGAAGCCGCCCTCGGCCTCGAGAAGCGTGACGCCCCGGTCGAGCTCGCGGATAATGTCGGCGCGCACGGCGTCGTGGTTGTCGGTGACGATCAGCAGCATCTTAGAGTCGGACCGGCCCTTGAGCACGTAGTCGATGCCCATCGAATCGAGGAACACGACGATCATCGAGAACAGAACGGTCTCCATGCTGCGGTAGACGATACCGGCCAGCAGCAGGACCGTGGCGTCGGTGATGAGCACGAGTCTGCCGAGCGACAGGTGCGGAAAGCGGAGCTTTAAGAGCCGCACCACGATGTCGGAGCCGCCGGTGGTGACCCCGCGCGTGAACACGAGCCCGAGGCCGATGCCGCAGAACAGGCCGCCGAAGATCGCAGCGAGCAGCTTTTCGTCGCCCGCGTAATGCCAATTGAGCTTCGTGAACAATGCGTCCACCACGTCGAGCGACAGCGCCATCAGGCCCGCGACCGCCGCGGTTTTGAGAGTGAACTCCGCGCCCAGCTTTTTGAGCGCCATTAAAAACAGCGGGACGTTGAGCATGAACGTGTAGGCGCCGATGCCGAGGAAGGGCAGCACGCCGCCGAGGAAATATTTGAGGATCATGCCGAGGGTGGTGAGTCCCCCGGGCACGAACTGCATGGGTTCGACGAAATAGATGACGGCGGCGGCGTAAATGAGCGTGCCGGTCACGCAGAAAAACACGTCGAGCACGAACGAGCGGACCTGCTCGCCCGTGGGTTTATGGGGTTTCGGTAGTTTCATGGGAATCCTCTTCTTCGGTGATGCGGGCAAAGAGCGCGGCCATACGGTCGGTCTGCCCCGTGAGATACAGATAGCCGAACACGGCTTCCAGGGCCGTAGCCATGTGGTAGTCCGCGACGCTTTGGTTACGCGGCACGTGGCCCGGGGTGGCGTTGCGCCCGCGCTGGAACACGGCCGCCTCGGCCTCGGTGAACTCCGGCTGGAGCTTTGCCGCGGCCTTCGCCTGGAAGGCGGCGTTCACGAAGCCTACGGTATCCTCGTGCAGGGCCTGCACGCGCCCGCCGTTTTTCGACAATACGCGCGAACGGACCATCAGCTCGTAGGCGGCGTCGCCCAGAAACGCCAGCGCGGTCGCGCCCACGCGGCGCGCTTCTTCGGGCAGGGCCCGCGTTTCGGGGGACAAACTGAACGCGGGTTCGGGCACGGACACGGGTTCGGCGGGTGCGGGGGCTTCGGGTTTCTTTTTACGGAACATATTCAAACTCCAGGTCATAGATGATCACGTTGTCTCCCTCTTTGATCCCGCGCTCGACGAGCGCGGCGAGAATGCCGCTCGATTCCAGCACGCGCTGGAAGTATTGCAGGCTCTCGTAGTCGTCCATATCGGTCTTGTTGAGGATCTTGAGAAGCCATTCTGCCTCGACGTAATAGTCGTCGCCGTCGCGGGTGATTTTGAAGCCGGTGTCGGCCTTCTGCTTTTCGAGCACCTCCATCGGCACAGGCTCTGCCTCATAGCGCTTGACGGGCGGGAGCGTCGCGAGCTTCGCCGCCACGGCGTTGATGAGCTCCCGCGTGCCCTCGCTGATCGGGGCGCAGATCTCGTAGTATTCGAGCCCCTGCCCCTCGATATAGGCGCGGAAACTTTCACGCTGCTCGTCGGTGGCCATGTCGATCTTGTTGCCCGCCACGATCTGGGGGCATTTCGCGAGCTCGGGGTCGAACTTTTCGAGCTCGCCGTTGATGGTCACGAAGTCCTCTTTGGGGTCGCGCCCCTCGCTGCCGGACACGTCCACGATGTGCACGAGCATGCGGCAGCGCTCCACGTGGCGCAGAAAGCGGTGGCCGAGGCCCACGCCCTCGTTCGCGCCCTCGATGAGGCCCGGGATATCCGCCATCACGAACGAGGTCTCTTCGTCGAGGCGCACGACGCCCAGCACCGGGGTGAGCGTGGTGAAGTGATAGTCCGCGATCACGGGCTTTGCTTCGCTCACGACCGAGATGAGCGTGGATTTGCCGACGTTCGGGTAGCCGAGGAGCCCCACGTCCGCGAGGAGCTTGAGCTCCAGAATGACCTCCCAGCTCTCGCCGGGATAGCCGTCGCGCGCGAAGCGGGGTGTCTGGCGCGTGGACGTGGAGAAATGCTGGTTGCCCCAGCCGCCCTTGCCGCCCTTGGCGCACACGAAGGGCTCGTCGCCGGAGACGTCGGCCAGCACCGCGCCGGACTCGGCCTCTTTGATGATGGTGCCGCGCGGGACCTTGATCACGAGATCCTTGCCGCTTTTGCCGGTCTTGCGGTTGCCGGAGCCGTTGGCCCCGTTTTCGGCGGTGTATTTCGATTTGTAGCGGAAGTCCGCGAGCGTGGAGAGGTGGTCGTCCGCCACGAACACCACGTCGCCGCCCTTGCCGCCGTCGCCACCGTCGGGCCCGCCCGAGGCGATGAATTTTTCGCGGTGGAACGCCACGGCCCCGTTGCCGCCGTTGCCCGCCTTGATCTTGATTTTCGCGTAATCGATAAACATGGCGTTTATTTCCTTTTTCAGTACAGACTTAATCAATATATTATAACATAAAAATCGGGAAAGATAAATAGGGAAAATAAAAAAAGTGGGGTGGGAAGTCAGTTTTTTGAATACAAAATGAATGTGAGGGGCCAGAGGCCAGAGGCCAGGGGCCAGGGGCGCGGCGAGGCCGCGTTGAGAATACAAAATGCAAAATACAAAATACAAAATTGCATGAATCGACGGGCCGCAGACGGGGGCGGGTGCCCAGCCGGTAGGGACGGACCGGGTACGGTCTCCGCCCCTACCGATGTTTCCGCGGCCTCATCCCGCGCGGCTTTGCCGCGACCCTGGCCTCTGGCCTCTGGCCCCTGGCCCCTTTTTCGACATCTTTCCCCTTGCGGCGGGTGGTATAATATGGTAAACAGACCTGAGGCGGGAGGGCTCGACGTGAAATACGGTTTTTTGCTTTACATTTTGTCTCAAACGGCCGCGGTGATGGGGATCATCTACGGCTTTACGCGCGAAAAGGAGCTCGTGCGCTTCGAGGACCGCCTGCTCGCGGCCCTGCGGCGGGAACTGCGGCGCAGAAAAAACCGGCGGGAACGCCGCCGGATCGCAAGGATCAACGCCCGCGCCGTCTACCGTCCGATGCGGCTCAATGAACCGAACAAGGAGACGAAGGCGGCGTAAAGGCCGCGCGAAACGCGGCTTTTGATGTGAGATGTTGGATGTCAGATGTTAGATGAAGGAAGGGGCGCGGGTGTCCGGTGGACACCTCCGCCGAAGGCGGAAGCGCCGACCGAGCCGGCAGGCGAGACCCGCCCTTACCCATTTATAAATGCGAGCCGCAGGCTCCTTCATCCCACATCCCACATCTCACATCTCACATCTTTATAAAATGTCCCGCAGACAGTGCGAGGACAAATAAAAAAGCTCGCCTTTCGGCGAGCCTTTTCAGTTGTGTGTTTGCGTTGATTAATATACGAAATCGGTGAATCTCGCGGTGTTTTCCATCGCGACGTTCTTGTTCTCCAGCTTCACGAAGCTGATCTTGGCGTGCGCGATCTGGATGTCAACGTCGGTGTGGTGCGTCATGTTGACGAGCTTGCCTTCGGGCGTCAGGGTGGCGGTGATGGTATAGTTGGTGTACACCACGTGGATGTTGCCCTGCCACTCCTTCAGCTCACCGATGCCGACGAGCTCTTTCTCGATGTCTTCCCACAGAAGCACGGAACCCACAGCCGCCAGATGGCTGCCGCCGCCCTTGTGAGGCGTATCTTCATCGGCCATCTTGATCACGATGTCGTAATTGCCGCCGTTCTGGGTCAGAGAAGCGGAGGTGACTTTGCTGTAATCGGTGAGGGTCCAGCCAAGCATCTTGTCCTTGGAGGAATCCTGGCCTTTCTGCGCGACCTGATGATCGGCGCTCGCTTCATCCTTGAAGTACCTGCCGGCGATGCCCTTGATGAGGTTGTCCACCGCGCCGATGCCGGTGATGTTGAAGGTGGTGATGGTCTGGAACTCGATCTTATTGTAGGAAGCGGAGCCGTTGTTCTTGATGTCGTTTACGGCCTTGGCATAGAGGTTGCAGATCTCTTCCTTGGTGGAGGGAACGGTGCTGGCGGGCGTCTCGCTGGAGGGCGTCTCGCTCGAAGGCGCAGGCGTATCAGAAGCAGGCGTATCGGACGCGGGCGTGTCAGACGCGGGCGTGTCGGACGCGGGCTGCTCGCTGGAGGGCGTCTCGCTCGAAGGCGCGGGCGTCTCGCTCGAGGGCGCGGGCGTGTCGTTGTTCGACGGCGTATTGTTGGCGGGCGTGTTGTTGGCAGCGGCCGCCGGGAACGTCATGTCGTTGCCGTCTTTGTCAACAAGGCGGATCTCGACTTTCTGCGTGCAGGACGCGAAGGCGAAAAGCATAGCCGCGACAATCACGAGAGACAGCACTCTGAGAATGTTTTTCTTCATTAGGTTGGACCCCTTTCAAATATTCGGGACGCAGGTCCCGTAGATGATATCGTTCGCATCGCTATGTATGCAATACATAATAACTGTACAACAAAGACGAAAAATTGTCAAGGTCTTTCGGCATTTTTTTTGGCCGCGCCCGGTTTTTTCGGCTTGGAAAATACAGGTATTTATACAACATCCACAAGCGCGCGTATCGTTTTTTGGGCAGTTGGACGGCGCTTAATACTGGAACGCCGAGTAGTCGGTGGTGGACGCCAGCGTGACGTTGAGATCGGTGGAGATCGTGATCACCTTTTTGATCTGGGCGTTGTTCATCTTCATCACGCCCTTGACGTAGGTCTGGTAGGCGGTGACGACGCCGTCGGCGGTCACGGTGAGGGTGGCCTTGCAGTCGGAGAACACCACCTCGACGTCGTTTCTGTCCACGGTGGCGCCGACCTTGGGCGCGTAAATATTCACCACGTCGTCAACGGTCATGTAGTCGAACCCGCGCGACATGATGCTGCCCTCGCCCGGGTTCGTTTCGCCCTTCACGGTGAGGGTGATGACGTAAACGTCGCCGTTTTTGTCGCAGCGGATCGAGGTGAGGTCGTCGGAGCGAAGCTGCGAGATATAGGGCTTGCCGGAGGGCGAGAACACGCCCACGGCGTCGCCGCCCTTGGGCACCACGGTCTCGTCGCCGGTCTCGCTGAGCAGCGAGCTCTTCACGAGGCCCACGACGGCGTTGGCCGCGGAGTTCGACAGCTCAAGGTCGAGCACGCTCGTGAGCTTGTGCTTCTTGAAGCCGACCTTATCGGTCTTGATGCGGTTGAGCGAGCTGTTGAAGAACTGCAATAGCTCCTCGCCGGTCATCTCGGCGGGATTCTTCGCCGCGGGCGCGGGCTCGGTGACGGCGGGCGTTGAGGGCGTGGTGGCGGGCGTTTCGGACGCGGGGACCGAGGGGCTCGTTGACGCGGGCTCGGCGGCCTGCGTTTCGCTCGGCAGCGTGAACGCGGGGGTATCGGTGTTCGCCTGCGTGCCGGAGGTGACTGCCGGGGTGTTGCCCGCGGGCGTGCCGGCTACGGGCACCGGGATGTCGATGTGCACCGTGAAGCAGGCCGTGAAGGTGAGCATCAGGGCCGCGAGCAGACAGACGACGGGAATGAGTCTCTTTTTCATACGGGATCTTCTCCTCTTTTTGAAAAATCGGGGCTTGGGGCAGGCGGAAACCGCCATTCCCCTATTTTATTCGATATTACCCCAAAATCCGCCGCTTGTCAAGCGCCGCGCCCCATTTTCGACAAATTGGCAGCGATTCCCCGTTGTTTTTTCGGCGCACACGGTCAAAGTTTTCGCTCAAGCCTTTTTCAAAAGGCTTGCGGGTCGAGGGCGGAGCCCCGCCTGCGGAGCAATGCGAAGCATATCGCGTTCAAAAAGCGCAGGAGGGGAGAAAAAACAGTCCGGGGGACTGTTTTTTCGCGGGGGGACCCTCGCCGGGGGTCCCCCGGTGCGAAGCACAAGCCCGCTTTTTGTATAAACCGGAAAAATCTTTTTAGTTGACGAACGCGCAAAAACATATTATACTGTTAGGCGGAAGAAAGAGAAAGGGGGATCGGCGTGAAAAAGCTCGTTTCGGCGCTGCTCATCGTTTTGCTGCTGTGGCCGGCGGCGGGGCTTTTCGCGGGCGCGGCTCCCCTTTCGAGCCTCACCGTAACGCTCAGCTCGCGCGAACAGGGGCCGGCGGACGACGCGTTCACCTTCGCCTTCGCCTGCGACGAGGCTTTGAGATACGAAGAGGAGCGCGTGCTGATCTACGCCGCCCTGAGCCGCGACTTCACCGACGAAGAGATCGCGCTGACCGACAACGCGTGGGTGTTGTGGCCCGTCAGGATATTGGCGGAGGCCTGCCGCGGCGGCGTGACCGTGAGCGTGAAGACCGTGCCGATCGCCGACCGGGAGATCTCGCTGTCGCTGACCAAAGACATCTTGCCCGCGCTCAAAAAGGGCGGGGCGTATACGCACGAAAGCTTTTTGTATACCTTGCAGTTCTCGGTGGTGGCCGAGACCGATGAGGCGCTCGCCCCGCTGTCGGGCGAGGTCCCGTTCGGGCCCTACGCCTGCCCCGAGACCGCGTCGATCACCTATCTCGTGCCCGAGGGGACAATGAACCCCAACACGGCGTTCCCGTATCTGCCGTACGGGGACCTGACGCTTTTGTCCCCCTCGCACCCCGGGGCGACCTTCGGCGGCTGGCGGGTGGACGGGACGTTCACGGACACGGTGCCCGGCAACACGTTGGAGCTCACGGTGGAGGGCGTGTTCACGCCCCGCACGTTCAAGGTGAACTACGTGCTCACCACGCGGCAGGGCAGCTTTGTGTACGCGAACAATCAGGAGAACCCGCGCAGTTACGTGTTCGGCGAGGAGACGCCCCTTTACGCCCCCGTGGCGCCGCAGGGCTGGGTATTCGAGGGCTGGTATGAGAGCCCCTCGCTCACCGGCAGGCGCGTGACCGCGATCGCCGCCGGGCGCACCGGCGACGTGGTGCTCTACGCCCGGTGGCTGACCGAAGAGGAATACGCCGACGAGACCGCCGCGAAGGCCCACTGGGGCGACCTTGATTCCGACGGCAGCGTGACCGCCGCCGACGCGCGGTTGGCCTTGCGTGCCGCCGTGGAGCTCGACGAGCTGCCGCCGCTCATCATGAAGCGCGCGGACTTTGACGGCAAGGGGCACCTGACCGCGAACGACGCGCGGACGCTGCTGCGCGTGGCCGTGGGGCTCGACAGCATGCCCGAGGTTTTGAGACGCTACGGGCTGATGGAATGAAAAGGAACCGCATGATGAAAAAAGCACTCTCTATCCTGCTCGCGATGCTGCTGCTGGCCGGGATCACCGGCGCGGCTCTGGCAGACGCGGGCGCAAGATACCGCGTGACCGCCGCGAGAGCGAATCTGCTCAGCGAGCCGAGTGCGGAGCTCACGCCCGTGGCCGAGATCCCGAAGGGCACCGTGCTCACCGAGCTCGACCGTTCCGGCAGCTTTATCAAGGTCAAATACGCCTCCGCCGGCATCACCGGCTGGGTGCACCTCGGCAACCTCACGCCCCTGCCCGACGGGCAGACGGACGTTGTTCGCATCTACGTGGAAACGCCGCCGGACAAGACTGTGTACGTTGAGGGCGATGAGCTTTTCGACGCGGCGGGGCTTGTCGTGCGCGCCGTATACGCCGACGGGCGCGACGAGGCGCTTTCGGGCTATACCCTGCTCGTGCCAGCCTTTCTCACGTACGGCGAGAAGACCGTGGAGGTGCTCTATACCGACAAGGGCCTGACGTTCTATACCTCGTTCACGGTGACGGTGGCGAAGGTGCCGGTGAAAGAGATCACGCTCCTTACGCCGCCCGACAAGACCGAATACATCGAGCACGAGCCGCTGGACCTCAGTGGGCTTTCGGTGCGGGTCAGCTACCTCGACGGCAGGCCGGACGAGATCTATAACGCCGCCGCGATCGAAGAAGACCCGGCGTTTACGCTCTACGGCTGCCACAGCGAAGAAGCGGGCAAGGGCGTACCCTTCGGCGAGCACACGCTGCAGCTCATGTTCCGCTACCCCGAGTTCACGGTGCGTTTTTCCGTTTCGGCACGGCGGCGCGTGCAGACGGGATTCAGGATCGTATCGGACCCCGACAGCCTGATCACGTATCAGAAAGACGACGTGCCGGACCTGACGGGCCTGAAGCTTGAGGCGAGCTACGACAACGGCGAGACCGAGATCCTTTTGCCGAAGGACTGTGAGATCGCCTGCGACCCCGCCGCCTTCGTGATCGGCTCGGGCAACCTCGTGACCCTCAGCTACGGCGGGTTCTCGGTAACGCTCAGCTTCACATACCTGCCCGACGAGCCCGTGGGCATCCGCATCCAGACCCCCACCGTGCTCACGTTCGAGCTCGGCGAGCCGATCGACCTCAGCGACCTGCACGTGTATTCGGTATTCCTTTCGGGCAAAGAGGAGGAAGTCACCGACTACCGGCTGAGCAAAATAGACCCGCGCCTCACCGGCGCGCAGACCCTGACCGTGACCTATGGCAGCTTCGCCGACGTGTTCACGATCTATATCACCCCGTATTATCAGCGCGGCGACATCAACTACGACGCCAAGGTCACCGCCGCCGACGCACGGCTGGCGCTCAGGGCTGCCGTGGGGCTCATCACCCTGCAGGGCAAGGCGTTTCAGGCCGCCGACGCCGACCGCAGCGGCGACATTTCCGCTGCCGACGCGCGCCTCATTTTGCGCGCGGCCGTGGGGCTCGAAAGCCTGCTGCATTTTGAAGAAGAAGGAGAATGAACATGCTGGGAAACGAAGAAAACGAGTTCTTTGTGAGCTTTACCGACGAAATGGGACGCGAAAACAATTTCGAGATCCTGGCGGTGCTGGAATTCGAGGGCAGGGACTACGCCGTCATGCTGCCCGAGGAGGGCTCCCCTTCCGAAAACGGGATGCTTTATATCTTTGAGGTCGCCGAGGAGCTCGACGCCGACACCGACACCTATCTCGGCGTGGACGACCAGCGCGTGATCGACGGGGTGTACGAGCTGTTCCTGCGCGAGGCGGAGAAGCTGGGGTAAAATGGCGCGGCAAAGCCGCGTAAGCGGAATGCAGAATGCAAAATACAAAATACAAAATTGAATGAAAACCGCCGGGGACTTGTTCAAGTCTCCGGCGTGTTTTGTATGCTGTGAGGGCCGCGCTTATTCGGTGCGCAGGGCGATCACGGGGTCCTTCTTGGCGGCCATCGAGGCGGGCACGAGGCCGGCGATGAAGGTGAGGAACATGCTGATGGCGATCAGCGCCGCGCCCTGCGCGAAGGGCAGGAACGCGCCGATATACACGCCCGTGAGCTTTTTGAGGATCAGGTTGATCGGGACCGTCGTTACGATCGTGATGAAGATACCGAACAGGCCCGCCGCGAGGCCGATGATCACGGTCTCGGCGTTGAACACGTTCGACACGTCGCGCTTCGAGGCGCCGATGGCGCGCAGGATACCGATCTCTTTCGTGCGCTCGATGACCGACACGTAGGTGATGATGCCGATCATGATGGACGACACGACGAGCGAGATCGCCACGAAGATGATGAGCGTGATGCTCACGATGTCGATCGCCTGGCCCGCGAGGTTCATGGCGATGCCGATGTAGTCGGTGCAGTTGATCGTGAGATCCTTGCGGCCCTTTTCGGTCATCGTTTCGTTATAATAGTCCACCATGTTGTTGACTTCGTCCTTGGCGTCGAAGTCCTTCGGGTAGAGGAAGATCGAGGTGGGGTTGCTCTCGTCGGGATAGCCGATCACGGAATAGGTGTTCTCGAGCGAGCGCTGGGCCTTGATCGTGTCGACGTAGGCCTGCTTCATCGCGAGCACCTGCTCGTCGGACAAAAAGCCCTCCATGATCTTCTTCTTGAACACGGTCATCTCGGAGAAGTCGATGAAATCGGTGATGTCGAAGTTCAGAATGTCGATCTGCGACAGGTCGATATCCTCCATCATCGACATGAACGGCGCGAGGTTCATGTATTTGAAGTCGATCTTGGTCAGGTCGATGTCGGCGAGCGAGAAATCGTTGACGTCGAGCTCGAAGAACTCTTCGCCCGTGAGCACGTCCACGGTGGGATGCGAGAGCTGCTCCTGCGCGACCTGCGAATTCTTGCTGGTGGCGAGGGCGTATTCCATGAGCTCGCCGGGGTAGCCGATGAAGCCGGTGCCGATGTTGAGCACGTTATCCTTGTTCGGCTTCACGACGCCCACCACGACGATGTCGACGGCGTTCTCGAGCTTGGCCTTGACGTAGACCGGGTTCTTGCTCTGGTCCTTCCAAAGGCCGGTGGACGGGTCCTTCTGCATGAGGTCGCAGTTGAGCAGCAGCTTATACCGGAGGCCGACGACCTCGCTGAATTCCCAGCGCTCTTTCTTGCCCGTGGGGCCCTCGCTGTTGCCCGCCATCGCCTTCATCAGGTTCGCCATCATCTGGCTCTGGTCTTCAAGGCCGAGGGCGTAGGCCACCATTTCGTTGATCTCGTTGTTGCCGTCCACGATCACAACGACCTCGTTGAACGCCTGCGGCATGCGCCCGTAGATCACGTCGTAATGCTCGCCCACCGCCTCATTGTCGCCGACCATCTGCTTCCAGAGGTTCGTGTAGGAATCGAGGTCCATGAAGCCCGAGAGCGTGGAGAGGGAGTCGCCCACCGGCAGCTGGTCGAGCAGCATGCTGGGGTTGACCTTGATGTTCGAGCCGTCGTCCACGCGGTAGATGTTGAGGGGCACGGTGTAGTTGAACATGATGTCGGCGCACAGCTCGTTGAATTTATCGCTGTTTTTGTCGATATATTTCTTGAACTCGCCGAGGTTGTTGGAGTTCGACTGCTGCACGAAGGTGTTTAAGAGCGTTGTGAACGCCTGGTTGATATACACCGCGTCCTCGGTGTCGTGGTCCACACCGAGCAGGGGGTTTAAGCCCATGGCGGTCTCGAGCAGCGAGTCGGTGTTCGACGCCTGCTTTTCGATGGACATGGGGAACATCATCAGCGCGTCGCTCTCGATGCGCCCGATGTAGTTGTTGATGCCGGCGCGCATGGCGAGCACCAGCGCGATGCCCACGATGCCGATGGAACCCGCGAACGCGACCATGGCGGTGCGCCCCTTCTTGGTGAAGAGGTTCCTCAGGCTCAGCATGAAGGCGGTGCGCCAGTTCATGCTGGGCTTTTTGCCCTTGGCCTTTTCGGCCAGCGCCTTGTCGCGCTCGGCGTGGAAATCCTCTTTCGTGGGCTCGAAGGGGTTTGTGTCGTTGATCACCTGGCCGTCGAGGCACGAGATGATGCGGTTCGAATAGCGGTTCGCGAGATCCGGGTTGTGCGTGACCATCACGATGAGCTTGTCGGCCGAGATCTCTTTGAGGATCTCCATAATCTGCACGCTCGTTTCGGTGTCGAGGGCGCCGGTGGGCTCGTCGGCGAGGATGATATCGGGGTTGTTGACCAGCGCGCGGGCGATCGCCACGCGCTGCATCTGACCGCCGGACATCTGCGAGGGGCGCTTGTTGATCTGCTCTTCGAGGCCGACCTTTTTGAGGGCCTCGACGGCGCGCTCGCGGCGCTCTTTTTTGGATACGCCCGAGAGCGTGAGCGCCAGCTCGACGTTCGACAGAACGGTCTGGTGCGGGATCAGGTTGTAGCTCTGGAACACGAAGCCGACCGAATGGTTGCGGTAGGTATCCCAGTCGGCGTCGGTGAACTCCTTGGTGGACTTGCCGTTGATCACGAGGTCGCCCTCGGTATACTTGTCAAGCCCGCCGATGAGGTTCAGGAGCGTGGTCTTGCCGCAGCCGGAGGGACCGAGCACGGAAACGAACTCGTTTTCGCGGAAATTGATGCTCACGCCTCTGAGCGCGCGCACCGTGGTGTCCCCGGTGGGGTAATCCTTGACGATATTTTTCAGAATCAGCATAATCTATTTTCCTTCCCCGTTACTCGTCCGACTCGTCGGCGGCGTTTTTCGCGGCGCGCAGCTGTTCTTTGCGCTGCGCCTTTTCGGCTTTCAGCTTTTCGCGGATCGCCGCATTCTCTTTCGAGAGGCGTTCGGCGCGCTGCTCGGGCGTTTCTTTTCTCTCGGCGGGTCTCTTCGCGGCGGGCGCCTTCGTTTCGGGCGCGCCCGGTTCGGCGGCGGGCTTTCTGCGCATGCTGCTCAGCGGGTCGATGAGCGGGTTCGTTTGTTTCGGCGCGGGCGCGGAGCGGGTGACGGTATTCGCTTCGTTCGCCGCGTTCGCCGCGGGAGCCGTGCGCGCGGGCGCGGTCTTTTTCGGCGCGGCGTCCGCTTGGGGCTCATTTGCGGAGGCGGGCTTCTTCGTCTTTTTCGCGTCGGGCGCTGTCTTTTTCGGCGCAGGGCGGCGCTTCGACTCGGCGATCGCCTGCTTGAGTTTTTCTTTCTGTTCCCTGCGCTTCTTTTTCAGGTTCTTTCTGCGCTCGCGCATGTCGCGGAGGTTGACGCGCGAGAGCACCACGATCAGCACGAGCAGGAGGATGACGCCCAGCACGATCAGCACCGTGCGGTAGTCGAAGGCGCCCCGTTTCTGCTCCACGTATTCGAACGCGGGCACCTCTTCTTCATTCGAGTGGTCGCGCTTCGGCGTTTCGCTGAAAAGCAGGTTATAGAGCCACTCGATGGTCTCGTCGACCGTCATGGTCTTGAGCTGCTCGGTGATCTTGCCGGCGTAGGTGGCGAACATGTCGCCCCCGCCGCCCATGTCCTCGGCCTGCATCATGCCCGAGAGTACGCTGGAGTTTTCTTCGCTCTTGAGCGTGCCCACGGCGTAGCGCAGGATCGACACGAGCACCTGCTCGCTGTTGGCGCGCACGTAGGAATAGGTGGTCTGTACGCCGCCCGCCGTGCGCTTCGACGGCAGGGTCTCGAGCGTGCCGAGGCCCGCGAGCTTGTCGAGGTCGGGCTTTTCGAGGGTGAGCGAGAGGTCGCCGTTATCCGCGAGGGACGAGAGCAGACCGTCGATGTCGATGGAGCCCACGCTCTCGGTCAGGTCCGTCGGCAGCAGGCTTTCGAGCCCGAGCTTGCCGAGCAGGGCCTTGACGGGATAGAGCAGGTTTTCGACGCACTGCTTGAGGCCGCCGCTCTGAATGAAGAACACGATGTTCGGCAAAATCTCGGTCACGGTGGCCACGGGCGTTTCGACAAGGCGGTCGAGAAGGGCCGCGATCGGGTCGAGAACGTCGGTGAGGGCCTTGTCGCCGCCGGCGGTGGATTTATACTCCGCGTAGGTCTTGATGGTATCGGCCTCGCACCCCAGCGCCTCGAGGATCGGGATCACGGCGGTGTTGTAGCCGTTGGAGCCGGGCACGACAACGGCGTCGAGCAGCGTGATGCTGCCCTCGGCGAGCAGGAACGTGAGCATCGGCCTGAGGGGCCTCAGGATCGCGGTGACCGCGTTCACGAAGCCCTGGCGGTTGCCGTCGGTGAGCCAGAAGAACGCGTCGTCCGGCACCGAGGACCACGAGGAATAGCGCCTGAGCGCCGACGCGACGGTGGGATAGCTGTTATACACGGCGTTCGCCACGCCCGCGGGCGTGACCGCCACGCCGAGCAGCTCCATCATCGGCAGCGTCTGCTCGCTGTAAAGCGCGCCGTAGACCGCCTTCATCAGCGTGGTGACAAGCTTGCTCGAATAGATCTTCTGCCCGAGCAGCTCCGGCAGCGGCTCGCTGTTCGCGAGCTCCACGAGGAAATCGGTGAGCGTGGCGTCGATCTCGCTGCGCATTTTGGTGAAGTTCTCTTCGGTGAGGTGCTCGGTATAGGGCACCGACCCGGGCGTGAACGCGGGCGTCTCCCACGTGTAGTCGAGCACGGTGTCGGCGGGATTCAGATTGGTGAGGTCGATGAGGAGCCTTAAAAGCTCGTCGGCGCTGCGGGCGAGGAACGAGTCGACGAGCGACTGCGGCACGCCGCTGCCGAGCAGCGACGGGAGCTGCGCCTTGTTGAGCTTGATGGCGTCCACGAGCCAGCGGAACAGGGTGAGGAAGCACTCGGTCTTATCCGGCGTGAAGCTGCCGATCGAGCCGGTACCGCACGCCGCGAGCTTTGAAAGATCGATCTCGGGCAGGGTGAGCTTGACGTCGCTGCCGAGCGCCGCGCCCACGTCGAGATCCTGCAAAAGGACGGTGAGGTCTGACGCGGACGAGAACAGGTCGGACTTTTCGATGAGAGAGTCGATACCCGTGAGCTGGATGAGGCCCACGCGCACCTTGAGCGGCTCCACAAGGGTGGTCACGGCGGTTTTGAGGCCGTCGTTTTCAAAGTAATAGGCGATGCCGGGCAGGCGCGTCGAGAGCTCCGACACCGGGGCGGCGGCGATCGCGTCAAGCACGGTGAACGCCATGTCGAGCACGTCGCCGATCATGTTGAAGCGGCTCTGGCCCGCGCGCTCGGTAAATACGCCCTGCGAGAGGATGTTCGACACGCCCAGCGTTTTGAGCAGCGGCACGATGGCGTTTTCGTAGCCGTTCGCGCCCTCGATGGTCACGAAGGGGCTCACGGTGTAGCGCCCGCCGCAGAGCAGCGTATAGAGCAGGTCGTTGAGCGGGGCGAGCATGGCGCCGACGGCGGCCTTGACGTCGCTTTTGCCCTTGAGGTTCCAGCGCGGCGCGAACGAGTCGGTGAGCACGGCGGACCAGTCGTTTCCGTCGCCGAGCGCAGCCTGCACCTCGGGAAAACTATAGAGGTTCGCTTTCACGCCCTGGACGCTGATGTCGACGCCCAGCGTATTCATGGTGGAGGCCTGTTCGCTGAGCGCCCCGTAGATCGCCTTGAACAGGCGGTTCATCGTGTCGTCGGACTTAATGGCGTCGTAGAGCTGGTCGGAAAGGCTCACGCCCTCTTTGTCGAGCGCGCCGGTGATGACGCGGTCGAGCTTCGGGATCAGGGCGGTGATCTGGGCCTCGCTCACGCCGTAGGGCAGGGCCGCCGACACGGCGGGCATAAAGCAGAGCGCGAGCAGCAGGAGGCTCATAAAGGCAGCGGCGCCTTTTTTCATCACAGTTCTCATGCCTCTGCCCTCCCGAAGCCGTCGCGCAGGACGGCGAGCGACGCGGACACGATCAGCGGGCGCAGCTCCTCAATGCCGAAGGGCTTGCCGTAGGTGATCGCGTCGTAAGACGCGGCGCTGATGAGCTCGAACACGAGATACGCGAGGCGGTCGATCGTGTCTTTCGTATAGCCGGCCTCCAGGAACTTGCCCGTGATGCCGCGGTAGAGCGCCTCGGCATCCTCATCGTAGAACGCGGGGAAGGCGCGGAACACGACCGACAGGTTCTTGTTGACCACCGTGAGCACGTCGCGGTGCTCGATGAGCGAATCGATGAGGGCGTTGATGAACACGGTGGCGTAGGCCTCGAGATCTTCGGCGTCGGCGGCGCGCGAGGCGGCCTGGCGCATCATCTCTTTCATGCTCTCGCCGCTCTTGTAGAACACGAGCTGTTCGATGAGGTCGCTCTTATCTTTGAAATAGAGATAAAACGTGCCGCGGGCGATACCGGATGCTTTGACGATATCGTCTACGGCTGTGTTATAAATGTTTTTTTCGCGGAAAAGCTGATAGGCGCTCTCGATGATGCGCCGTTTCTTTTCAAGCTTTTTGCTCTGATCGGCAGGCATAAGCCACCTCCGTGATGTCGTTGGAATGTGCCCCGCAGGCGGGGTTTTCTGAAAGGAAACTGAAAAAATTAGACAATTCGTCAGTTTGTCATTACGGCTTATCTTATCAAAAAGGTGACAAACTGTCAACCCTTATTTCGCTTTTTATAATATTTTTCCCTTTTAATTGATTTGTATAAGTTTTTGAGTCCGTTTTTATATAATATGCACAAAACGGTTTTTGTGTTTCCCCTCTTGCTTTTTGGCGGCGGACTCGGTATAATTTGGAAAGAAAGCGAGGTTAGGATATGCTCGTACAGTTCTGCGAAACCGTTGAAGAAACGACCCTTGAGGTATCGGACAGCATCAACAAGGGCTACAGCGCCGTAGCCGACCTGCCCGACAATTTCAGCGAGGTGGGCGACTACCTCAAAAAGCTGCTCACGATGCTCGAAGAGTTCGCCGTGACCTACGGCGGGCGGCTGCTGATCGCGCTGGTGGTGCTGATCGTGGGCTTCAAGCTCATCAACGCCGCCGTGCGCAAGCTCAAAGCCGCGAAGGCCATGCAGAAGATCGAGCCGTCGGCGCGGCAGTTTTTGCTCGCGGTGATGAACGTGGTGCTCAAGATCATCGTCGGCATCACGGCGCTCGCGATCATGGGCGTGCCCATGACCTCGATCATCGCGGTGGTGGGCTCGTGCGGGCTCGCGATCGGCCTCGCGCTGCAGGGGTCGCTGGCGAACATCGCGGGCGGCTTCGTGCTGATGCTCACGCGCCCGTTCAAGGTGGGCGACTTTCTGAAGTTCAACGACACCACCGGCACGGTGGAGGAGATCGGCATCTTCCACACGAAGATCCTCACGATCGACAACCGCCGCGTGGTGGTGCCCAACGCCACGATCTCGAACTCGACGCTCGTGAATTTCTTCGCCCTGCCCGAAAGCCGCGTGGACCTGACGTTCACCGCCTCGTATTCGGACGACGTGGACAAGGTGGAGCGCGTGCTTTTGAACGTGTGCGACCGGAATGAGAAGATCATGAAGGATCCCGCCCCCTTCGCCCGCGTTTCGGCGCATAAGGATTCGGCGATCGAATACACCGTGCGCGCGTGGGTGAACTCCGCTGACTACTGGCAGGTGTGCTTCGACCTGCAGCACGACGTGAAGCGCGCCTTCGACGAAAACGGCATCACGATCCCCTTCCCGCAGGTGGACGTGCATACGAAATAAATACCGGACCTCAAAGGAAAGGAGCCCGCTATGAAATATACGTTTTATCTTCTGACCGACCCCCATTACCTCGCGCCCGAGAGCTGGGTCGAGGGCGAGCCCGTGAACGGCCGCGAGCGCGGCGACCAGATCGCGCTGAAGGCCACGCCCGGGATCTTCGATTCGTTCGCCGAGAAGTTTCTCGCCGACGAAACCGCCGACACCCTGCTCATCACCGGCGACCTTGTGAACGCCGGCGCCGTCACGGACCACGAGAGCTTCAAAAAACGGCTCGACGCGCTCAAAGCGAAAGGCAAGCGCGTGTGGGTGACCACCGCCACGCACGACTATTCGTCGCAGGGCGGCAGGGACGAAAATATCTTCGGCGCGGTGCGCTATATCGAAGACCGCAGTGAGCCCGCGGAGAGCGTGTACAAGACCGAGCTCTTGCCGCTCTATTACGACTACGGCCCGGCGGACGCCGACAGCGTGCACGAGGAGAGCGGCTCATATTCCGCGAAGCTCTGCGAGGGGCTCAGGCTCATCATGATCAACGACAACGGCAACGGGCGGTCTTTCTGCGGCCTGTTCGCGGACGGCGTGAAGTGGCTTTCCGATGAGATCGACAAGGCCCAAAACGCCGGAGAAAAGGTGATTCTGGCCGTCCACCACCCCGTGATCGCGCCGTGGGAGATCTACCGCCACGTCGCGGATTTCGAGATGTACGGCGGGTATAAGGATCTAAGCCGCCTCATGTGCGAAAAGGGCGTGCGCGTGATTTTCACCGGCCACACGCACGTGCAGAACATCCGGAAATACGAGGACGAAAACGGAAACTATTTCTACGACGTGTCCACCGTGGCCATGGGCTCCGCCTGCGGCAAGATGCGCAAGATCACCTTCGACACCGAAACGAAGGTGCTCGACGTGACGAGCATCGGCATCGAGACGATCAAGGGCCTCGACACCGGCGGCAAGAGCGCGTCGGAGTATATCTACGGCCTCAATTTCATCGGCCTGCTCGAGAACAGCCTGCCGTATCTCAGGACCGACTGGAACCGTTTCGTGGACGGCGTGCGCGGCCTGCTGCCGACCGACCAGCTCAAAGCCCATCCGGCGCTGTGGAAGAAGGCGCTGAAGAGCGCGGACAACCTCAAGATGTCCACGCCCGCGAAGTTCGGCAAAAAGTATAACGGTCTCGGCAAAGAAGAGATCAAAGAGCTCAAGTCCATGCCCGCCCTGCCCGAGATCATCAAGGTGATCAAACACATCTATCCCGGCAACGGGCCCTTCGGCCCCGACACCGTGCAGTATAAGGTGTTCACGGGCGTGACGCGGCGCGTGGACCACATCCAGGAGAAGCTGCATATCAAAAAGCTCGCGGAACTCCTGCCCGAGGGGCAGACCCTGACCGACGTGCTCGTCAGCTTCCTGTATAACGACCGCACCGGCGACGACGACGCGATCACGATCCAACTTTGAACAATCAAAAGAGATTGTCCGAAGAAAACTTATGAGAGAAAACCAAACCGGCGCACGAACGCGCCGGTTTTATCATACTTTTTTGAAACTATAGAATAATCACAAATAAGAAGCCTTTCCTACTTTAAGCTTCTGCAACCGTATGGTTTTTATATGTGTTCCAAGTTGGCTCATAAGAAGAATCAGCCTGATTGCCCCACATATCCCATCCTTCGCGGTCTCCTCTGGCAAACAGTTCAATCCGATTGGGCAGACTGCAGGACTCAATGATCGGTATTATTTCATCTGGCTTTCTGCTGTGTTCACGTTTTTGAGATCTTACAAGATTAACTTGTGAACGGGCAGGAGATAACGTTCGATTCGGTGCGCTCTTTTTTTTGATGCCAAAAAGAAGGAGCTCTGTCACATTTCGGAAATAGAACCCCACTCCCCTTCCGTCAGGCAAACCGTCCTTGCGAACTTTTTCCCAAACAACGTTTCCCTTATACTCAAAGCCCCATGCATCCATAACCTCCAAACCACTCGGAAGCAATGCGTTGGGAATCCAAAGGTATAAATGCGCTTTATCATCTGCGATTTCTGATACTGGAAGGGATTTGATGTCTTCCAGAGTCATTGTTTCATATCTTGTAAGCCTCTTGTGCTCCGGGGCCACTTTACCAGTACGGTTTTGAAACTGCCATGGTGGATCTGCATAAATTGTGTTATACTTTTTCCCATTTGTGAAGGACAATAAGTCTTTTGCAGTCTGTTCTAAATTACTCATATCCTTCAACACACCCTTTCTTGATTCCAACCGCTAAGATTGGACAACCTCCGTTCCTTCTGCTGTCAAGACGATATTTCAGTTTTCCCATCCATGTCGTTGATGCACCATATTTCGTCAAAATACCTATATCCCTAAAGACATCATTCAGCTCTTCGGATCTGGTAACAATAACACCCACGTCGATTAATCCGCAATCA
Organism: Clostridia bacterium; assembly: GCA_017550625.1. Classification (GTDB taxonomy): domain Bacteria; phylum Bacillota; class Clostridia; order Oscillospirales; family Acutalibacteraceae; genus RUG806. The sequence goes on from JAFZOL010000044.1 coordinate 101,173, forward strand.
AAATAGGTCCTCATTGCAAGCAGATCCCGATCGAAGGTCTGATCTTTACTGTTCCATTCTAAATCAAAAGCAACTTTATTCTTTAAGAAATCAATGTTATGCCCATCTATATATCCCTTGATTGTGTCAATTTCGAACGGCTCATTTGCAAAACGACCTCTGCGTTGAGCTGCTTGACGAGGATACTTTTTTACTATCAAATCTCCAGAAATACGAATCTCACGCCATCCATAAGGGTATAATATATCATCGAATTTTTTCGGAATCGGCGACTCATTTCCTCCTGCTTTTAAAATATCATCCAAAGATAATTGAAGTTGTTTCAAAGATTGTTGGATCTCTTTCCATTCTTCTGGAAAGCTTTCATGCAAAATCTCCAAAGCATGTCCATAGTCATAAAACTCAAACTTTGATTGAACAGCAAGATCAATATACTTATTAGGATTTGACATTGGAGGTCACCTTCTTTAAAGAAAACTCAAAGATATAAAGGATTGTACTTGTAGAACAGTCAATCAGGCTTTCGCCTTTTTGGCTTCTTTGGCGAGCTTCTTTTCGGCGCGCTTACGGTCGTCCTCGTCGGCGAGCTTCTGGTTCTTTTCGACGATCGCCTCCTGCGCCCGTGCCTTGCCGTACCAGCGCCCGGCGGTACGGTCGTCGCCCACGGCCTCGGCCTTTTCGGCGAGGGCGTTATATTTCGAGACGAGCTTTTTCGCCTCCTGCACCTTGCGCTTGTAGCGGTAGACGGGGACCTCTTTGAAGTAGTCCACACCCTCGATGGGCTTCGGGTGGCGCGAGAAATGAATGAGGAAGATCACGAGCAGCGTGCCGCACACGATCACGAGGATGATGCTCAGAAGCTGCGAGATGCGGATGCCCGTGTCGCCGATGTAGAGCGAGTCGGTGCGAAGGCCCTCGACGACCGCGCGCTCGGCGCCGTACCACACGCCGTAGCAGAGAAAGAGCTGGCCCGAGAACTTGCGCGCCTTCTGGCAGATGATATAGAGAACCACGAAGCCGAGCAAACACCACAGGGATTCATAGAGGAAGGTGGGGTGCACGAAGCGCGAGGCCTCGGTTGCGGAATAGCCCTGCGTGAGCAGATAGGCCTCGGTTTTCGCGGAGTGCATGCCCCACGGCAGGTCGGTGGGGATGCCGAAGGCCTCCTGATTCGCGAAATTGCCCCAGCGCCCGATGCCCTGCCCGATGAGGAACGACATGCCGCACAGGTCGAGCAGGTTCGGGATGTTGATCTTCTCGACGATGCACACCACGAGCGCCGCCAACAGGCCCGCGATCAGGCCGCCGTAGATGGCGAGGCCGCCGTGCCAGATCGCGAAGATCTCGCCCGGGTTCTTCGAATAATAGTCCCACGTGGTGAACACGTAATAGAGCCTCGCGCCGATGATGCCGGCCAGCGCCCCGTAGATCAGGATATCGAGCATCTTGTAGATGTCGATCTTCCAGACGTAGGCTTTTCTGCCGCCGAACAGCACCGCGAGCACCAGACCGAAGCCGATGATCACGCCGTACCACTTGATGGTGAGCGGCGACGACAGAAACGGCAGGTTGATCTCGCAGAACACCGACGAGACGTTGAACACGTGGTCGAGCGCCTTGAAGGTGACTTCGGTGGTATCCTTAAAAAACGTCATAGCATTCTCCGCCGATCATTCGTAATCGTCTTCGTTTTCCCAGTTGTGCCACACGGCCTGGATGTCGTCGTTCTCCTCAAACATCTCGAGCATCTTGCCCATCTGGGTGATGTTGTCGCCCTCGAGGCGGGTATAGGTGGAGGGCACGTATTCGGCCTCGGCGCTCACCACGGTGTAGCCCGCGTTCGTCAGCGCCTCGGCAACGGCAGCCACGTCGTGCACGCCCGTGCGCACGTCGAACACGCCGTCGTCCGCGATCACGTCCTCGGCGCCCGCTTCGAGCGCTTTTTCCATGATCTCGTCCTCATCCACGTCCTCGGCGTCCACGAGCACCACGCCCTGGCGCGTGAACATGAACATCACGCTGCCGGACTGACCCATGTTGCCGCCGTATTTGTCGAAGTAGTGCCGCACGTCTCCTGCGGTGCGGTTGCGGTTGTCGGTGAGGGCCTCGACCACGACCGCCACGCCCGCGGGGCCGTAGCCTTCGTAGATGATCTCTTCGTAATTGTCGGCGCTGCCTTCGCCCGCCGCCTTTTTGATGATGCGCTCGATATTGTCGTTCGGCACGTTCGCGGCCTTGGCCTTGGCGATGACGGCGGCGAGCTTGGAGTTGCCCGCCGGGTCGGGGCCGCCCTCTTTCACGGCGACCGAGATCTCGCGGCCGATCTTCGTGAAGACCTTCGCTCTGGCGTTATCGGTCTTCTCTTTTTTGCGCTTGATGGTGCTCCATTTGTTATGTCCTGACATCGGTATTCATCCTTTCGGGGGATTTTTCTTTTACGACCTTATATTTTATCACAAAGCCGTGTCTGAGTCAATCTTTTTCTTTTATCGCGCGAGGGGTCACGACAGAACGCTGCCGTCGCCGGTCTTCACGGGCGGGTCGTAAGTGACGCCGTGGGTGTCGACGCGCACGTATTTCATCACCTGATCGGTGAGAGGCTTGTCATTGGCGTCGGTGGCCGTGTTCGAGATCGCGTAGACCGCGTCCATGCCGTCTACGACCTTGCCGAAGGCGGCGTAGTCGCCGTCGAGCGAGGGATAGGTGGCCACGCAGATGAAGAACTGCGACCCGGCGGTGTTATATTTCGACGCGGGGTTCGTGCGGCTGCCCTGCCGCGCCATCGACAGCACGCCCGGGGTGTGGGCGAGGTCGTTTTTGAAGCCGTTGTTCGAGAATTCGCCCGGGATCTGATAGCCGGGGCCGCCGGTGCCGTTGCCGTCGGGGTCGCCGCCCTGGATCATGAAGTTCGCGATCACGCGGTGGAAGATGAGGCCGTCGTAGAACCCGCTGTTCGCGAGCGAAATGAAGTTGTTCACGGTGTTGGGCGCGACGTCCTCATAGAGCTCGGCGGTCACGGTCTCGCCGGAGCCGAGCACGAACACGGCGACGGGGTGGGGGTTATCGGCTTGCTTCGCGGCGGCTGCCTCATAGAGCGCCTCGGGCGAAAGCTCGTCCTTTTCGGACGGGATCCCGACGCCGCCCTGCGTGCTTTCACCGGGCTTTTCGCCGGACGCGCCGCAGCCCGCGAACGCCGTGAGGGCAAGGGCCAGCGCAAGAATAAGCGCAAGCGTACGGAAAACGGAATGACGTTTCATGATGATCTCTCCTTTTGACAAAACGCTTTCGCGTTACTTTGTTTTTTTGATGAGCACGGCCGCGCCGGCGCCGAGGGCGGCAAGCCCCGCGGCACCCGCCGCGATGCGCGCCCAGATGACCTGCCGGTCGTGGAAATGCCGCTGCACGAAGCCGAGGCTTTCGCTTTTGAGGCCGAGCTCCTTGAAATGCACCATCTTCGTGTCGAAGCGCCCGGGCTCGTTTTCGTAGAGCGTGAAGACCCGCACGCCGGCGTTGCAGCCGTCGGTGTAGGGGTGAAAGCCCGTGAGCTTGCACTGGCACAGCAGGATGCCGTCCACCTCGCCCGCGAACTCGTTCATGTGGTCGTGGCCGAACACGGCGGCTCTGACGTCGCCGACGTCTTTCCACGCGTCGAAGACGCCGCTGTTGATCTCGGCGGCGGCGGGGTCCTCGCCGAGGTAGCCGATCGAGCGGTCCTTCCGGATATAGAACCCGCCCTTGCGCTTGCCGAAGCCGTGCACCGAGAACGGGAGCTCGTACCATTTGGCCTTGCGCAGCAGCTCGTATTCCTCGCGCACCGGGACGTGCATGAACCACAGAGCGGGCAGGACTTTGCCGTCGCGGGCGGCGTTTTCGGCTGCCGTTTCGCGGTACCAGCGCACCTGCTCGGGGCGCAGCCAGTCGTAATACGAGACGCTCTGGTCTTCGTAAGAGCCGTGGCTGTCGGCGAACCACAGCCGCCAGACGGGGCGGGAGCCGTTTTCGCCGTAGACGGGCACGCAGCAGTTGCCGCAGCCGGGGAGCCCCGGGGTGTCGTCGATATAGAGGTTCGGGTATTCCTCGCGGTAGAGCTCCAATTGCCTTTGCAGGGGCAGGTCGCATTCGCGGTCGTGGTTGCCGAACACGAGAGCGTAGGGGATGTCGCGCTTTTTGAGCGGCAGGGTGATGCGGCGGATGAGTTTGCGCATGAGCGCCTCGTCCTCACTCTTGCCCATGTCGCCCATGTAGACGGCGAGATCGGGTTTCACGGCCTCGGCGGCCGCGTCGAGCAGCGCCATCGCGTCGCGGGTCTTGCGGAGATCCTGTTCGTCCTGGTCCTCCACGGTCTCGTGGAGGTCGCCGATCACCATGACCGTGAACGTCCCGTTATGAAACCGTAAGTCCGCACGCTCCATCCGTTCGCTCCCCTTTCGCCGCGGCGCGGCTTTTTTTCTATTATACAAAACGCGCGCGAAGCGTGTCAAGCCCTTTTGCGAAAAGCCCTGTGCTTGACTTTTCGCCGAATATGTGGTAAAATGAATTAACGGACAGGATTCTGTCCGTCAGTTTGTTTTAAACAGGTGCTTTTATGGGAACCACGCAGTGCGAAGAATGTCTGTACGGCGAATATGACGACGAATACGGCGAGCTTGTCTGCGCCGTATCCCTCGACATGGATGAGCTTGCCCGCGTATCGTCGGGCGAGGGCTGTCCGTTTTTCCGCCCCGGGGACGAATATACCATTGTAAGAAAACAGAATTAGCATCTCACATCGCCGCGCCCCTGGCCTCTGGCCCCTGGCCCCTCAATTTTGTATTTTGTATTTTGCATTCACACAATCCATTCATCGCCGCCTGAGGCGGCAAAAGGAGTTATTATGCATACCGATATCCTCATCGTCGGCGCGGGTCCGGCGGGCATATTCACGGCGCTGGAGCTCTTGAAAAAGGGCTGCAAAAAGAAGATCACGATCGTTGAAAAGGGCAAGGCCGTGGAGAACCGCCGCTGCCCCAAGCAGAAAACGCAGGTCTGCGTCAACTGCAAGCCGAGCTGCCACATCACCACCGGCTTTTCGGGCGCGGGCGCGTTTTCGGACGGCAAGCTGAGCCTCTCGTATGAGGTCGGCGGCGACCTGCCGAGCCTCATCGGCGAGGCCTTCGCGCAGGAGCTCATCGACTACACAGATTCTATTTACCTCGAGTTCGGGGCGGACACGCACATTGAGGGGCTTGAGGACACCGAGGCGAAAAAGGACATCCGCAAACGCGCGATCCAGGCCGGGCTCAAGCTCGTGGACTGCCCGATCAGGCACCTCGGCACCGAGAAGGCGCAGCGGCTCTATTACGACATCGAGCAGTATCTGCTGCAAAACGGCGTGGAGATGCTGTTCGAGACCGAGTGCACGACCCTGCTGCTCGACGACGAGAACGGCGTGTGCCTCGGCGCGGAAGTCAAAAATAAGACCGGCACGCTCTCGATCACGGCGGACGCCACGATCATCGCCACCGGGCGGCGCGGCGCGGACTGGCTCGAAAAGCTGTGCGCGCGCTACAATATCGCCCACTCCCCCGGCACCGTGGACATCGGCGTGCGCGTGGAGGTACGCAGCGAGATCATGGAGAAGGTAAACGACGCCCTTTATGAGTCGAAGCTGATCGGCTACCCCAAGCCCTTCAAGAACAAGGTGCGCACCTTCTGCCAGAACCCCGGCGGCTTCGTGAGCCAGGAGAACTACGACAACAACCTCGCCGTGGTGAACGGGCATTCGTATAAGGAGCTCAAGAGCGACAACACGAATCTCGCGATTCTGTGTTCGCACAACTTTTCGGTGCCGTTCAACCAGCCCATCGAATACGCGCAGAAGATCGGGGAGCTGACGAACATGCTCGCGAACGGCCACATCCTCGTGCAGCGCTACGGCGACATCCTCGACGGCAAGCGCACGTGGCAGAAGGAGCTGATGCGCTCGAACCTCAGGCCCACCCTGCCCGACGCCGTGGCAGGCGACATCACCGCCGCCATGCCCTACCGCGCGATGGTGAACATCCTCGCGTTCATCCAGGCTATGGACCAGGTGGTGCCGGGCTTCGCCTCTTACGAGACGCTGCTCTATTCGCCCGAGCTCAAGTTCTATTCGAACCGCATCAAGATGGACGAAAAGCTCAACACGAACGTGCGCGGGCTCTACTGCCTCGGCGATTCCTCCGGCTGGACCAGAGGCCTCATGATGGCCTCGGTGATGGGCGTGCTGATGGGCAGGCTCCTGGCCGAAAAAGAGAAATGATATACAGCGCATAGTGAAAAAGCAGACTGGGAACAGCCTGCTTTTTTAATGAAGTCGGTCGCTCCGCTCCCTAATGAAGACGGACTTGCGTCCTAATGAAGACGGTCGCGCCGCGACCTGATGAAGTCGGGCTTGCGCCCTGATGAAAAAGACGCCCGCGCACGGACTTCTCCGTCAGCGAAGCGTCTTCATTTTTTCATTAGCGCAGCGTCTTCATTCGCGCAGCGACTTCATTCCTTCATTAGCCCGCGCAGCGGGCGTCTTCATTTTACTCGGTCGCGAGGGTCGTGGTCTCGGCAGCGGCGGCGGCTTCGCTCTCCTGCTCGGCGAGATAATCGGAAATCTGCCGGTTGATGGTCGCGAGCACGGTGTCGGCGGCGGTCTGCAGGGCGGCGGTGCGAACGCCCTTGCCCGTGTATTCCGCCTGCAGTTCGGCGGCGTGCTTGTCGGCCTCGGCCTGCAGCAGGCTGTTCGCCCAGTCGGGCAGGTCGTTGGCGCCCACGAAATACATGAGGTGCCAGCCGTAGCTGGTCTTCACAAGGCCGGTGTCGCCGGGCTTGCGCGCGGAATCGAAGATCCAGTCGTTGAAGGGCTGCACCATCTGGCCGCGCGGCACGTCCTCGTAAAGGCCGCCGTTGTCGCTCGAGCCGGTGTCTTCGGAGGCTTCGGCCGCCAGCGCGGCGAACTCCTCTTCGGTGACGCCGTCCTTCAGAAGGTCGTCGTAGAGCTTTTTGGCCTGCTCGTAGGTCTCGAGCACGACCCAGCCGGCGTAAGAGGTGCCCTCGTTCGTGATCTCGGTGCCGTCGGAGGCCTTGAGCTTTTCGACCGCCGTGAACTCGGGATGCGCGGCGTCGTCCTCGGAGGCGTCGGCAACGGAGGCGAAGGTCAGCAGCACGTGGCGCACGTGGACCGAGGGCTGGTCTTCCCGCGCGGCGGGAGCGGTGAGCCGGACCACGAAAAGGAACGAATCGCTTTCGATCAGGGTCTTGTCGCCGGCGGCGCGCGTTTCGTCGAACAGCCAGTCGGCGAGGTCTTCGTTGATGTTCTGCGATACGTAGGCGTAGGTCATGCCGGGCAGAAGGGTGGAGCCGTCGGTCGTATAGCGGGCGGCGGCGTCCTCATCGAGGTTTTTGCGCACCGTTTCGGTAAAGGTCTCTTCGTCGGTGATCTCTTCGAGGATCTTTTCCATCCGCGCTTTGGCGTCGGCGTCGGCCTCGTCATCGCCGCTCTTTTGCAGGTAGCAGAACCGGAGGTCGACGGTCAGATAGTCGCGCTTGCTCTCAAGCGCGTCGAAAAGGGCGTAGGGATCGAGCGTTTCGGCGTAATCGTCGCCCGCGGCGGCCTTGCCCTGCTCGGCGAGCATCGAGGCCTCGAGATACACGCGCACGGTGTCTTCGGTCACGCCGGGGCAGAACATATCGGTGAGGAAGGCTTCCAGAGACTTGCCCTCGGATTCGGCGTTCGCTTTAAGCGAATCGACGATCTCTTCAAGCTCGGCGGCATTTTCTTCGCTGAGCGTGAGGCCCTTGTCGAGGGCGTAGCGCTGGTAATAGGCGGTCTGCTCGAGGGCGGCGATCGACTCTTCGACGAACAGCTCGTGATACGTCAGCGTTTCGCCGGCGGCGTTCGTGGTGGTCTGCTCAGCGGGGTCCTTGAGCGTGTCGAACGCGGTGGAATAGCCGTACATGCTCATGTAGTAGGCCTCCTGCGCGTACTGGTTATAGACGTTGGAATAGAGCAGCGAGAAGAACGCGCCGTCGTAATCGATGCCGTTGGCGGTGAGCACCGTGGCGGAGGGGTCGTAGCCCTCGGGGACCTCTACGGGGGTCTCGTTCTTTTCGGGCGCCTCGGTGACGCCCTTGATGGAATCGGTGAGCTTCGACATCAGCGGCACGCGCGCGATATCATAATAGGAAAGCGCGAACAGCACGGCGCAGAGCACTGCCAGGGCGGCGATCACGATGCCCGCGATCGCGCCCGCGCCGAGCTTTTTGGGCGCGGCGGGCTCCTCGACGACCGAGACCTTCTTTTCCGCGGAAACCCAGCCGTCGGCGGCTTCTTCGGCTTTTTCGACCGTCTCTTCGACGACCGTCTCGGCCTCCTCGGCCTTTTCTTCGATCGCTTCTTCGGCTTTCTCAATCGTCTCTTCGACGGCGGCCCCGGCCTCCTCGGCCTTCTCTTCGATCGCTTCTTCGGCTTTTTCGACCGTCTCTTCGACGGCGGCCCCGGCCTCTTCGGCTTTCTCTTCGATCGCTTCTTCGGCTTTTTCTTTGAGCGCTTCGGCCGCTTCGGCGAGTTCGGCTCCGCACACCGGGCACAGAAGCGCGCCCTCGGGGAGCTCGACGCCGCATTTCGGACATTTCATGTTGGTTCCTCCTATATTTACAAAGCGTTTACGATATTTACCACGGACTTTGCCCGTTTTTCCGGGACATCTTACCCGCCCCGGCTGAAAAGACGCTGAAAGCGGGATCGCGCCTTTCTATTTATAATACCGTGTCTTAACGTTTTTTGCAAGGTTTTTTTGCGCGGAGCCGCCTGACACAGAAAAACGCGCTTCCGCCGGGAAGCGCGTTTTTGTTGCGGATGATACGGGTATCAGCCCTCGAGCAGGCTCACGCCGGTCATTTCGGCGGGCTGCGGGAGGCCCATCACCGAAAGCATGGTGGGGCAGATATCCGCGAGGCGGCCGCCGCTTCTGAGGGTCCCCTCGCGCCCGACCATGCAGAAGGGCACGGGGTTCGTGGTGTGCGGGGTGAAGGGCTTGCCGTCGGGGCCGATCATCATGTCGGCGTTGCCGTGGTCGGCGGTGATGAAGCACACGCCGCCCATTTTGAGGGTCGCGTCCACGACCTGACCCACGCAGTCGTCCACCGCCTCGACGGCCTTGACCGCGGCGTCGAACACGCCGGTGTGGCCCACCATGTCGCAGTTCGCGAAGTTGAGGATCACCGCGTCGTATTTGCCGGACAAAATTTCGGCGACGACGGCGTCCTTGACCTCATAGGCGCTCATCTCGGGCTTTAAGTCGAAGGTGGGCACGTCGGGCGACTGGATGAGGATGCGGTCCTCGCCGCCGAAGGTCTTTTCTTCGCCGCCGTTGAAGAAGAACGTGACGTGGGCGTATTTCTGCGTTTCGGCGATGCGAAGCTGGGTCTTGCCGCAGTCCTGCAGATACTCGCCGAAGGTGTTCGTGAGCGCCTCGGGCGGGAAGGCGATGTGGACGTTCGGCATCGTCTCGTCGTACTGCGTCATGCAGATGTAATAGAGCGGGAAGAAGCCGAACTTTCTCTCGAAGCCGCTGAAATCGGGGTCCACGAAGGCGCGGGTGATCTGCCGCGCGCGGTCGGGACGGAAGTTATAGAAGAACAGCGAGTCGTTGGCGCGGATCATGCCCGCCTTGTTCACGACGGTGGGCAGGATAAACTCGTCGGTGATACCGGCGTCGTAAGACTGCTGCATCGCCTCGACGGGGTCGGGGTTCTCAACGAGCCCCTGGCCGTAGACGAAGGCGGAATAGGCCTTTTCGACGCGGTCCCACGCGAAGTCGCGGTCCATGGCGTAATAGCGCCCGGTGATGGTGGCGATACCCGCGAGCCCCAGCTCGTCGCACTTGGCCTTGGCGGCCGCCACGAAGCCTTTGCCCGAGGTGACGGACACGTCGCGCCCGTCCATGATGCAGTGCACCCACACCTTTTTGAGGCCCGCCGCGGCAGCCATCTCAAGGATGCCGAACAGGTGCTCGATGTGCGAATGCACGCCGCCGTCGGAAAGCAGGCCCATCAGGTGCAGGGCGGAATCGTGCTTTTTGCAGTTTTCGATCGCCTCGAGGATGCAGGGGATCTGCTGAAATTTGCCGTCCCCGATGGATTTCGAGATCTTCACGAGCATCTGATAGACGACTCTGCCGGCGCCGATGTTGGTGTGGCCGACCTCAGAGTTGCCCATCTGCCCGTCCGGAAGGCCGACGTCGAGCCCCGACGCGCCGATGGTTGTGAAGGGGCATTCGGTGAAGAACTTCGTAAGGTTCGGGGTCCGTGCCGCCTTGATGGCGTTGCCGTAGGCTTCTTCGCGGATGCCGAAGCCGTCCATGATACATAATACGGTTGGTTGTTTATTCATAGCTGCGCCTTTCTGAAAAGATCGGGGATACCGAAATATCCCCGATTGCCGTTTTTATTTGCTCGCCGCCTTCACGATGACCGAGAAGTCGGGGGCCTTGAGGGACGCGCCGCCGATGAGGCCGCCGTCCACGTTGACCTTCGAGAGAAGGCCTTCGGCGTTCTTGGCGTTCATCGAGCCGCCGTACTGCACGGTGACGGTCTCGGCGACGTCGGCGCCGTAAGCCTCGGCCACGGCCGCGCGCACGAAGCCGTTGCCCTCGTCCGCCTGGTCGTCGGTGGCGGTGACGCCGGTGCCGATGGCCCACACGGGTTCGTAGGCGATGATGACGTTCTTAAGCTGCTCGGCGGTCACGTTCGTGAGGCCGATCTTGGTCTGGTATTTGAGCAGGGTCTCGGTGTAGCCGAGTTCGCGCTGCTCGAGCGTTTCGCCGACGCACAGGATGACCTTGAGGCCCGCGTTCAGGGCGGCAAGGGTGCGCAGGTTGACGGTCTGGTCGGTCTCGCCGAAATACTGACGGCGCTCGGAATGGCCGATGATGACGTATTCCACGCCCACGGCTTTGAGCATGTCGGCGCTCACTTCGCCGGTGTAGGCGCCCGACGCCTTGAAGTGGACGTTCTCGGCGCCGATACGGATGTTCGAGCCCTTGGCGGCCTCAACGGCGGCGGGGATGTCCACGTAGGGCACGCACAGCACGACGTCGCAGTCCGCGCCGGCCACGAGGGGCTTCATCTCTTCGATGAGGGCCTTGGCCTCGTCGGGAGTCTTGTTCATTTTCCAGTTGCCCGCGATGACGGTTCTTCTGAGAGCTTTATTCATGAAAAATACCTCTTTCTATTTTGAAATCATAAGGCACAGGGGCCAGAGGCCAGAGGCCAGGGGCCAGGGGAACGGAAACGGTAAGTCCCGTGTGCCCGCGCACCCGTGCACCCGTGTGCCCGCGCGCGAAGCGCGCTTTTATTTCTCGTCGATGCAGGCGATGCCGGGCAGCTCTTTGCCCTCGAGGAACTCAAGGGACGCGCCGCCGCCGGTGGAGATGTGGCTCATCGTGTCGGCGAAGCCCAGCTTTTTGATCGCGGCCGCGGAGTCGCCGCCGCCGATGATCGAGATAGCGTTGGAATCTGCAATGCCCTGCGCCACGGCGATGGTGCCGGCGGCAAAGTTCTCCCACTCCGAAACGCCCATCGGGCCGTTCCAGATCACGGTGCCGGCGTTCTTGATGGACTTGGCGTACAGCTCGGCGGTGACGGGGCCGATGTCGAGGCCCATCCAGCCGTCCGGGATGGAATCGGAATAGATGCGCATGTGCGGGGCGTCGGGGGCGTATTCGGTGGCGATGATGTTATCCACGGGCAGCATGAAGTTGACGCCCTTGGCTCTCGCCTTGGCGATCATGCCCTTGGCGTTCTCGATGTTATCCTTGTCGAGCAGCGACGTGCCAACCTCGTTGCCGAGGGCCTTGAAGAAGGTGTAGGCCATGCCGCCGCCGATGATCACGGTGTCGCACTTGTCGATGAGGTTGTTGATGACGCCGATCTTGTCGCTGACCTTCGCGCCGCCGAGGATGGCCACGAGCGGGCGCTTCGGGTTCTCGAGCGCGCCGCCGATAAACTCGATCTCTTTCTGAATCAGGAAGCCGACCGCGGAGGGCAGGTAGTCGGCCACGCCCGTGGTGGAGGAATGCGCGCGGTGCGCGGAGCCGAACGCGTCGTTGACGTAGATGTCGGCGAGCGCGGCGAATTTCTTGGAGAGCTCGGGGTCGTTCTTGGTCTCGCCCTTTTCGAAGCGGACGTTTTCGAGCAGCAGCACGTCGCCCTCGTTGAGCGCGGCGGCCTTGGCCTGCGCGTCTTCACCGACGACGTCCTTCGCGAGGATCACTTCTTTGCCCAGCAGTTCGCCGAGACGCTTCGCGACGGGCGCCATGGAGAATTCGGGGTCGAATTCGCCCTTCGGGCGGCCGAGGTGCGAGCAGAGGATCAGCTTCGCGCCGTGCTCGAGCAGATAGTTGATGGTGGGAAGGGACGCCACGATCCGCTTGTCGGAGGTGATGACGCCGTCTTCCATCTTGACGTTGAAGTCGCAGCGGACGAGAACTTTTTTGCCGCGGACGTCAATGTCTTCTACGGTTTTCTTGTTGAGAGTGCTCATGGGTTTTTACTCCTTTGCCGAATTGTTTTTTTATGAAAATTTGATTTTCAACGATATGATAACCGGTTGCCCGGGTCATTTGCTCCAGAACAGGCTGCCGTCGAGCAGCACCGCGCGTACGGGCGCGCCGTCGGCGCCGTCGATCTTCACGGGCGGGGCGAACAGAAAATAGCGCCCCGGTTCGACCTTTGAGAGATCGAGGTTTTCGAGAATACACACGCCCTCGCCGAGCAGCGCCCGGTGCGGGCCGATCTCGTCCGAAGGGCCGCCGACGGACAGCGCGTCGGTGCCGACGAGCTTGACCCCGAGAAAGGCCGCTTCCTCCGCCCCCGTGCGGTCGAAATACGCCTTGCCGCCGCTTTTGACGAGCACGCGCTCGCACTGCTGCGGAAAGCAGGTGTCCACGACCTGCCCGGTGATGACGCGCTCGCTGATCTCAACCACCTCGCACGCGCCGATGAACGGGTCGAGCGGCAGGCGGCCGATATCGGCGCCCGTGCGCAGCATGTGCACCGGCGCGTCGGCGTGCGTGCCCACGTGCAGGACGGTGGTGAGCTGCGCCATATTGCACGGGTCCCCCGCCGCGAGGGAGGAGAAGATCTCCAGCTTCGGCGCGGGGTCGCCGGGATAGCGCTGCGAGCGGTTGAGTGACCGCGTGACGTCGATGATCTTGTACAGCATCAGTCGACGTTGACCTTTCTGTCGATCAGCACCGCGGTCACGAGGAACACGATGACGCCGAAGAAGCCCCAGCAGTAGGCGCCGGTGGCCGAGAACACGCCGTAGCCCTTATACGCCACGGCCATCGCGGCCTCCTGCGTGCTCATGGTGAGGGTGAAATATTCGGGCGTGACCACGAAATAGATCGGCATGAGGCTGTTGACGAGAGCGGCGAACCCGCCCGCCAGCAGCACGGCGCCGAAGAAATACAGGATACGGCCCAGCACGCCCGCCCTGTGGAAGGGCCTGCAGTGGCCGAGGATGATCGCGAAGAAGAAGATCATCACGATCGTGATGAGGGTGACGCCCCCGTAGACCGCCCACATGGTGATGATGTTGAGGATCACGCCGATGTCGGTGACCTTGAGCCCGAAGGTGCTCACGAGCAGGCTCGAGAACTGCGTGAGAAGGGTGGTGAGGTTCACGTCCTCCTGCACCGCGCCGAGCGTGTGGCGGAGGATATAGAGGAACGACCCGAAGAAGCACAGGCACAGGGCCGTGTAGCTGAGGCACACCCAGAACGAGCCCGACAACCATTTCGAGAACAGCAATGACGACGCGCGCACGGGCAGCGCCATGGTGAGCTCGCCCTCTTTGCCGACCATGCTGCGGCGGAACTCGCGCGTGACGGACACGAAGGTGAGGATGAGCCCCACGAAGGCGGTCAGGCACAGCACGAGGGCCGCGATGCCCTTGACCACGAGGCCGGCGCCCATGCCGGTCTCGCCGAAGTTCTGCCAGTTAATCAGCATCAGGATCACCATCACGGCGCCCACGACGCCGATGGCGACATACGCGCCCCAAACCGCTCGCGCGTGCGCCTTGAAGGCGTGTTTAATCAACTTCCCAAGCATCGCCGATGACCTCCTTAAAGACTTCCTCAACGCTCTTTCCGGTTTCGCGGATGTTGTCGATCGAGGTGTTGACAAGGATCTTGCCCTTGCCGAGCATCATCACGTGATCGAAGCTGTGCTCCAGGTCGTTGACAAGGTGCGTGGAGATCACCACGGTGGAATGCTCTTTGTAGTTGTTCATGATGATGTCGAGGATCACCTCGCGCGCCGCGGGGTCCACGCCGCCGAGCGGCTCGTCCAGCAGGTAGATGTCCGCCTTGCGGGACATCACGAGCAGGAGCTGCAGCTTTTCCTGCATGCCCTTCGACATGGTCTTGATGCGCTGGTTGAGATCCAGCCCGAATTCCTCCGCGAAGCGCACCGCCTTCATGCGGTCGAAATCCTTGAAGAAATCCGCGAAATATTTGATGCAGTCGATCGTGCGGAAGCGCGCCGGGAACACGCCGCAGTCCGGCAAATAGGCAAGGCTCGCCTTGCTCTCGGTGCCAACGTTTTTGCCGCCGACCTTCACGATGCCGTGATAGTCGTGGATGAGGCCCGCGAGGATCTTCATCAGCGTGGTCTTGCCGCAGCCGTTCGGGCCGAGAAGGCCGACGATCTTGCCAGCGGGAAGGTCGAACGAGATGCTGTCCAGCACCACGTGCCGGTCGTAATCCTTGACCAGTTTTCTGACCTTGAAAGCAAATTCTTCCATGTTATGTAATCCTTTCTGAAGGGTGAAAGCGAGGGGACGGGACGCCTCAGGCGTCCGCTTTTAAGTGAGACAATGCTTTGAGCCAGTCGTCGGGCCCGATCTTCATCGGGTCGGCGTCCGTGACCGCGACGGCGTCGGACAGGAGGGAATCTCTGCCGGCGAGCACGGCGGCGTAGGCTTCGACCTTTTCGCGCACCGCCGAAAGTTCGGGGTCGGCGAGCTTTTTGGCGGCAAGCGCCGGCACGCGCGCCGGGTCTGCCGTGGCCCACACGCCGGGCGAGCGGAGCATCACGTCGTCGAGACCGCGGCCGACGAGCTTTTGAACGAGGGCGTCGAACACCTCGGGGGGCACCATTTTGAGGATCTCGCGCATGCCCGCGATCTGTTTATTGTCGATCCTGCCGAGCAGCTCCTTCACCTTGTCGCCGGTCAGGCTGCCGTCGTAGGCGTCCGCCACGAGGCCGACGCCCTGAAAACAGGGGGCGAGGAGGGAAGCCCTGTCGACTTTATCGCTCCCGTGCGCCGAGAGGCAGCTCAGCAGCACGCCCGCGCCGAACTGCACGGTGAGAAAATCGGCCTTTTGGACGTTCTTTTCTTCGAGAAACGCGTTGAGCAGTTCCGCGTTATCCACGGGCGAGCGCAGAAAATCATAACCGAACACGTGAACGTTTTCATAGCGGGCCCTGACCTCGTCGCCGGGATACGCCGCGCCGAGAAGCTTTTCGCCGGACCACGCCCTGCGGGGCGTTTTCGGCTCGCCGTCGTTTCCGAAGGCCAGAGGCGCGGAATACTCGCCGAGCAGCGCCTCGGCGGTATCGGAAAAGCCCGCGTCGCGCCGGAAGAAAAACAGCTTCATGAAGGGGCCCTTCATTCTGCCGATCAGGGTGTCGCTGTCGATCTGCGGCGGCCAGAGAGGACGGCCGTTCTCCCCTTCTTCTCTGAGCGCGCTCTGCCCGAAGCCCGGGATCACGATCAACGTTTCAGCCATGACATTACTTCTTTCCATAATAGGTTTAGTATATCATATCATGGTACACTATCTTTTGCAAGCTTTTTTTATACGGATTTTGCAGAAAAGAGCCAGCCCGCCGCGCCCGTGTAGCCGCTCCATCCGGCGAGCCCCGGCGACGCGGGGGCGTGCCCGACGTCGGCGGTGACGAAATAGGGCTCGTTCGGGAACGCGGGGTCGAAGGCAAAGCGTTTGACGGGGTCGGCGCATTCGTCGGCGAGGGCGGCGAGGTCCGTGAGGCCCTCGGCTTCGAGCGCGCGGCAAAACCAAAGTGCGGCGTGGGTATACTGCCCGCCGTTTTCGCGCACGCCTTCGGGGTAGTCGTTGACGTAGCCCGCGCGCCGCGACCCTTCGCCGAAGGGCGCCGAAAAGAGGCGGAGCGTGTGCGTTTCGGGCGAATAGAGGCGGTCGAAGGCGGTTTTCAGGGCTTTCCGCCGCTGTTCGGGCGTGCCGATATTGGCGAACACGGCGAAGGCCTGCGGCAGCAGGTCGATCGCGCAGGCGCCGTCGGGTGTTTGGCCGAGAGGCGTGCCGTCGGGGTAAAAGCCGCGCAGGAAATACAAGCCGTTATAGCCGTGCGCGAGCACCGCGCGCTTCATATCGGCGGAGAGTGCCGTGAGGAACGCGGCGTCTCCGGCCGTCCCGAAGGCGGCGGCGACCGGCAGAAAGCGGTCGCACACAAGGGCGAGGAACTCCCCTGCCCACACGCTCTCGCCCGCGCCGAGGGCGCCGAGGGCGTCGTTCCAGTCGCCCGTGCCGAACACCGGCAGCCCCCTGCCGCCGCGCCGCCCGGCGGCAAGCCGGAGCGCGCGCAGACAGTGATCATACACCGTGCCGGTTTCGGTCCCCGGATAAAAATCGGCATAGCGCTCGTCCTCGCCGGGGCCGAGCGGCTCGCCCGCGAGAAAGCGGACGCGTTTGGACAAAAAGTCCGTTTCGCCGGCGGCAAACAGCTTTGCCGCCGCCCAAGGGAGCCACAGCAGGTCGTCGGCGCAGCGGGACCTGACGCCCCGCGCGTGCGGCGAAGGGCGCGGGATCGCGTGGAACCAGTGCAGAACGTCCCCCTCGGGGAACTGCGCGGCGGCGCAGCGATAAATCTGTAATCTGAGCGGCTTGGGGTCGACGTCGATGAGGTTCGCGCAGTCCTGCAATTGGTCACGGAAGCCCCACGCCCCGCCGATCTGATATAGATATGCCCGCGCGTTCAGCCGCACGGCGCGGACCTGATGCAGCAGCATCGCGCGCTGCGGGTCGGTCATAAGCATCCTCCTTGTCTATAGTCGCCGAGCGTGAAGCGCAGGGTGAACGTCACGGGTTCGCCGGCGGACGCGAAGCGTGTCAGCGTGCCGGTGACGCCGTCCGTTTCAGCCGACGCGCCGGGGCAGAATACCGTCATCACACCCGGGAAATCGGCGTTGCCGGGGTTCGTGAACGTGAGCCTCCCCTCGCCCGTTTCGCACCGCGACAGTTCCGACGCAGGGGGCGGCGCGAGCCAGCCGGTCACACGGAAACAAAGCGTCCCGTCCGTTGACAGGACGACCTCGACCGTTTTTTCCATCCCCTTTTCGGGCACGCGGACGATCACGCGCGCGCCCGTTCTGCCCGCCCGCGCGAGATACACCGCCTTTTCGGGATAGAAATAGACCGCCGCGCCGTTCACGAGGTCGAAGGTCCCTTCGTCCGTTTCGAGCGCCAGCGTTTCGCCGCCCGGGGCGCGGGTGACGTCGGCGGACCACGGCGTGAGGGGGTTTAAGCGGGCGTTGAGCGCCCACGTCCAGCCGAGCGACCGGTTCGTGAGCAGCGTGCCGAACGTTTTGTTCGCGAGCGCGTTGCCCCACGGGCGCGGAGTTTCGAGACCGATATAGTAGCCGCCGGGCACGAAGCCGTTTTCGGCGGGGCCGTGGGGCTTTACGGGCAGAAGGGCGGGCGGTTTTCGCGGGTTAAGGCGCGGCGCGGGCGGATAGGACACGCCGGGGGCGGACTCGGCGGCAGATCGGAACGCGGGTGAAGTCAGCGCGCCCGCGATCACGTGCACGCCGGGCGACCTGCCGAGCATGGCCGCGCTCTCGCGCGGGAGAAGGTCGCCGAGCGAGCCGGCCGGCGTCTCGCCGTAGGCGGGGGCGCGGTCGGTGAACAGCAACAGATCTGTTTCGATCCCCGATAAAAGCAGCAGCCGGTGGAGCCGCGCCGCAGCCCGCACGCGCGAACGCGGGAGAAAATCGGCCTTCAGGCGGACGAGCGGACAGTCGCCCGACACGCCCTGCTCCCAAAGCGCGCTCAGCGGCGCGAAGTTTTCGGTCACCGCGGCGGGGCGGCTGCCGTCAAATAAAGACGAGACGAGCTCCCCCGCCGCCGGGGGCAGGACGTTCGGCGCGAGTTTCGACAGCGGCGGCAGGGGGAGCTTTCGAACTGCGGTCAGGCGCGTGAGCGCCTCTTCGGCCGACGCGCCGGGGGCCACGAGCAGCACCTTTTCGACCGACCTGCCCGCCGGGACGCGCACCGTCGTTTCGACGGCGAGGACGGGGGCGTTGCCCCGCCGCTTTTCGCGCGGGGGCAGAGGCGTTCCGGGCGGGGGCAGGGTCTCGCGGTCGGTCGCGAGCGTGAAGGGAGAAGAATCCCAAAAGCCGACGGCAACGGCGAACGCCGGTTCGCCGCCCCGGCGTTTTTCGGCCACGGCGGCCGAGAGCCCCTCGCGCCCGCGCACGGAAACAAACAGCTCGCGAAACGCCGTGTGGAAGTCCGGCGCGAACAATGGGGAGAGATACGGCACGCCCGTGACGCGCAGCCGGAAGGCCGCCGCTTTTGCGCTTTTCATCTTCACGGGCAGGGCGAACACCGGCCGGTCCGGCAGCAGCCCCAGCCCCGCAGAGACGAGAACGCCGTCGGCTTCGGCGGCCGTATAGCGCCCCGTGGGCAGCAATTCGCCCGTCGGGAGCGAAACGGGAGCGCCGTCACGGAACACGCGGAGCTTTAGTCCTTCGGAAAAGAGCGAGAGCCCGCCCGCGAGCAGGCGGTTTTCGCCTGATTCAAGGCAGAGAAGCGCCGCCTCGCCCGCGCGGTAAAGCGCCGCCCTGCCGGGGGCGGGGACGCGCGCCGGACGCGGGCGTTTTTCGGGGACGCGGCTGCGTTTGACGAAGCGGGCGTTCGGGGCGGGCAGACGCTCACGCACGAGACCGACCGCAGCGGATATTTCGGGGTCGGCGAGGAAGCGGCGCACCGCGCCGCCGGACGTGAGGGCGTTGGCGGCGGCGACGAGCGACATGCCCGCGTGGTGCGCCATGAAGCTGCGCACGGCCATATAGTCCTCGCCGAGGCCGCGCTCTTCGAAGTCGAGCGCCTCGTAAAAGCCGCACGCCCCGTAAGCGCCGAGTTTTTGGAAGCGCCGAAGGTTCTTCATCGCCCCGGCGGGGTCGGCGGCGAGGGCGAGAAAAGAGGCGTAGGGCGCGAAGACCCGCTCCTCGGCGGCGTCGGGCTTCAGGGCGAGCTTTTTGACGCCGTTGGCGCGGTAGCCGTACCTTAAAGCCCCGTCGAGCACGTAGCGCCCGCTCTCGGTGCGCCCCCACGGGAAGGGGGTGCCGCGCACGGCCTTTTTCTGCGCCGCGAGGGCAGATAGGCACCCCTCGGTGAGGCCCGCGCCCGGAATGAGGGGCAGAAAGAGGGCCGGCATGAGGTATTCGAACAGTGTGCCGGTGTAAGAGAGAGCAGTCAGGCGCGCCCCGCTGCGCGCCACGGGACGGCTGAGGGCAGCGAAATGCGACGCGGGCACGTGCCCCTTCGCCGCGGCGAAAAGAGACGTGAGCAGCGTTTCGGAGAAGGCGCATTCGTAGGCGGCGTCGGTCATTTTGCCGGCGGCGACGTCGTATCCGACGTAAAACAGCCGCCGCGTGCCGTCGTAGAGCGCCGAAAGCTCCGCTTTTTCGATATGCGCGCGCACGGTTTCGGCCAGAGCGTCGAGCCGCCGCTCGCGCAGTCCCGCCTCGAGGCAGGTGAGGCACACGAGAAAGTTGCCGCAGTCCACGCTCGACACGAAGGCCGGGTGCAAGGGAGCGAGCGTGCGCGTATCATACCAGTTATAGAGAAGGCCGTGCCAGAGCGGCAGGCGCGAAACGGACGCGAGCGCCGCCGACAGGCGCGTTTCAAGCTCGCGCCCGCCGATGAAGCCGAGGTCCGCCGCCGACAGGAGCGACACGAGATAGAGCCCGACGTTCGTGGGCGAGGTGCGGTGCGCGACCTCGGCCTTCGGCAGCTCCTGCACGTTGTCGGGCGGGAGAAAGTTGTCCTCCTCCCCGGCGTACTTCGCGAAATACCGCCACGTGGCGGCCGCCCAGTCCGAGAGCTGCTCGCGGTCGCGGAAAGAAAGCCCGCGCGGCGGGTTTTTAAACCGGATGCCGTTCGAGAGGGCGAAGGGAATCCCGAGAAGGAGCAGGATCGCCGCCGCGCGCCAAGAAAGCGCGCCGCAGGATAAGAGAAGGGAGGACGCGAGCGCCGGGAGCAGCATGATCCCCGGGCGCTTGTCGCCGTGCTCCGCCGCTGCCGCGGTGGTCCATTCGAGCGTGCGTTTTTTTGTCAAGGTTCGCCACACGCCGCGCACGACGGCGTCGAGATCGTTGACGGCCGAGGCGGGCAGGAGCAGGAATTGCGCCAGCCCGCGCAGGAGCGCGCGCGCCGCGGGCGGCAGCCGCCGCGAAAACGGCAGCGTGAAGCCTTCGCGCAAAAGAAGCGAAACAACGTCCGGCAGTACGTCGCCCGCGACCGAAAGCACGGCGAGCAGAAAGAGAAGCCGCGCCGCCGGGGAGGGCAGAAACGCAGAGATGAGCAGCGTGAGCAGGGCCGCGGGGGCGGTGAGCGCGCGGCGCAGACTGTCGGTGAGCCAGAAGCGGTGGAGGGCGTTGAACTTGCCCTTCCGCGGGCGGCGGAACAAAAAGAAGAGGTTCTGCGCGTCCCCGCGCACCCAGCGGTGGCGGCGGTTCAGCCACGCGCCCGGCGAGGACGGAAAATGCTCGCCGACCTGCACGCCGGACACGAAGGCCGTGTTCATCAGCGCCCCCTCGAGCACGTCGTGGCTGAGCACGCGCCCCGGGGCGAACGCCTCGGCGCAGGTCTCGCGATAGCGGCGGACGTTCAGGAGCCCCTTGCCGCAGAAGATCCCCTGCCCGAAGGCGTCCATATAGAACTCCGACACCGCGGGGGCGTAGGCCGTGAGCCCGCCGCCCGTGAACAGCGCCTGAAACAGCGTGGAGCCGGGTGTTTCAACGCTTTCGGCGCGGGGCGCGAAGCAGCCGTAATCCCGGTTCAGCGGGTGGCAGGCGACCGCGAGCAGCTTTGAAAGCGCGCCGAACGGCAGCTCGGTATCCTGATCGAGGGCGAGCATATATTCCCTGTTTTTAAGAAGCGTGAGATCGCCGCCGAGCGCCTCGAAGGCCGAACCGTCCCCATCCGTCAGCAGGACGGACAGGGCGGTCAGCGCGCCGCGCTTGCGTTCATATCCGCAGTAGTCGTCGTCCGTTTCGTTTTTCACGCGGGGGCGAAGCGCGAACGCGAAGCGCCCGCCGGCGGCGTTGAGGCGGTCGACGAGCCGCCTGACCGCCTGAAGGTCCGTTTCGTCGGACGGCAGAAACGGCGTGTCGGCGCTCTTTTTGTCGAGCAGCAGCAACACGCCCGTATCGGGCACGCGGGAAGCAAAATACAGGTCGCTGAGTTTGCGCTCCCACGAGGCGGCCGCCGGGGCGGCGGGCAAAATCGCCGACACGACGATGAGCGACGGCGGGGGCGAGAAACCGGCCCGGTCGGGGTCGAGGGACGGCAATTCTCGCGGGGGAAGCGTCGCCGCGCCGAGCTTATAGAACAGAGGCTGGAGGAGGGTGTAGAACGGGAAAAACAGCACGCCTGCGAACGCGAGCCCTGCCGCGGCATAAGTCCACCCCTCGGGCACGCCCGCCGCTTTGACAGCGAAAAAGCCGAGGGCGAGTGCCGCCGCGCGCGCGGACCCGGCCTGGGCAAGCAGAAGCAGCGCGCCGACCGGGGCGCGGGACTTCGGTTTGAGATAGTCGCCGACGTGCCGCCCCTCGCGCTTCGCGCGCGCGAGTAAAGCCTCGAGATAGGTTTTTTCGTCCGTTTTCGCCCGCCTCGCGGCCGCGGCATAGGCGCGGCGGTAGCTCTTTTTCGTGCGAAGCGACATCTGCGGATAGACCCCGGCTGGGTCCTGCTCCAACAGCCCTTCGCCCGCGCACAGCGCCGGGAAAAGGGCGTTGAAGTCCACGCGCCTGAGGGCGTAGAACGCCCGCACCCGGTCGGGGAACCGGGGCGTGCCAGCGTCGCCGGCGGCGCGCAGCGCCAGCGCGGAGAACAGCAGGACCGGCAGCTTTTCCGTCTGCGAAAACGTAAGCACGGCGCCCGAAAACGCGCGCGTGAGCACGCCGGCGGCAGCGTCTGGACCGGGGTCGTGAGCGCCCGAAACGGTCAAAGCGCAGAGGTCGTCGGCGAACCGGAGCGCCGTTTCGACCGGCATGTTTTCGGCGCGGGCGCGGCAAAGGCGCCGCCCCGCGGACAGGGCAGAGCGGAGCATCGTTTCGTTTTCGCGCAGCCAGACGTCCTGTTCTTTTTCGCCTTCGGCCGCCGTTTTCATGTGGGTCTTCAGGGCGCGCTGAGCTTTTTTAAGCGCCCCGCGATAGTCGTTCATACGCGTTTTTCCCGCCTTTCGATGGGTTTAGTTTGCGGAAAAAAGCATAAAAAAAACGCCCCGGGGGGCGTTTTTTTGTTTTTGGTTGGCGCTGGATTTACGCGACGACCAGCGTGATGTACGCGACGTCGGTGATGTTGTCCACCGAGAAGGTGGTGGAGTAATACACGTAGCCGGTGGACACGTCGTAGGACGCCGTCCAGGTGTTGGCGTAGGCGGTCACTTCTTCGCCGCCGCCGATCTTCCACTTGACGCCGAGGCGGTTCACGAGGGTCTTATCCTTCGTGGACAGGCGCACGGTGACGCTTTCGCCGTTCATCACGGTGAAGTAGCCGAGGCCGTTTTCATCCTCCATCGTGGGCTTGAACTCGTCGAACACGCCGGAGAGCAGCATGTAGTCGGCGTCAACGCCCTCGAGGGCTCTGTCGTCGAAATGCACGTCGCGGTAGGCGACCATTTCATCGATGTTGCCGAGGAACGAGGAGTCGATGTGCAGGGCGTCGAGGATCATCTTGAGGATGCGCTTGAGATAGGTGACGATGTCGGCCTTCTTCTGCGTGCGCACGCCGGACACCACGACCTTGCAGTCGCCGGTGACGTTTTTGATGGTGTAGGTGCGGCAGCCGTCGGCGTCGATGCCGTCGGACACGAGGGTCTCGGCGCCGAAGCCGATGAACGCCTGCGCGGCGGCCATGTCGTCGTCATCGCCGATGAACTCGGCAAGATCGTTATTGCCGCGGACAACGGACACCTTGAGGTCGGCGTCGGAATAGCCGGAGCCGATCTTGACGCGGAACCTGAAGTCGTCGCCGTAGAGGGCGAAGTGGGCGCTCTCACCCTTGATGTTCTTGACGGAATAGCCTTCGCCGGACGTGAGCTTCACCGAGAAGTGGTTGCGCACGAGGGCCTCTTCGTTGACGGTGACCACGTAATCCTGATCGGCATAGAGCTTATACTCGCCCACGCTGTCGGGATAGATGCGCTCGCCGTTGACGGACACCGCCACGGTGGCGGCGCTGTAAACTTCGTTCGTGAGGACCTTGAACGACACGATCTCGCCGTCTTCCACGCTCACGGTGCCTTCATAGCGCACGGGCGAATAGGTGGTTCTGGGGCTGGGATCGTTGGGATCGAACATAATGCGGTCGGCGGTGTAGTAATACCCGTCGTTCGCGAGATAATACTTGCCGTTGGGATCCTCTTCGAATTCCATTCTTCCCTCGAGGCTGCGCACGAAGTAATAGGTATCCTCCGTGACGCCGTAGTTCTCGAGCGTGCCGGACGAGGGCGTGAAGGTCACGGTGTGCGCGCCTTCGGCCATGACGGCGGGCGCCATCACGAGCGCCAGCATGAGCACGGCGACGAGAACGCTGATGGTCTTTTTCATGTATGTTTCCTCCTTTGAGAGATTCTTGCAGATAAGTAATGATATTTATCTGTTTGAATTATACATCACGAAAACGCAAATTGCAAGGATATTTCGGGGCCTGTTTCGGAAAATCGCAGGCCCCGAATTTAGTGATATTGCATAAAAAGAATTAAAAAAAGTTTAAAAAGAAGAGGAAGGAGGACTCCCCTTCCTCTGTTGATAAATTGATCGGGTTATACGCTCAGAAGCCCCGCGTCGAGCACGAACTGGCTGCCGGTGGCGTAGCGCGCCTTGTCGCTCGCCAGGAAAAGCACGAGGTTCGCGGTATCCTCGGGCTCGATCCACGGCACGGGCAGCAGGTTGCCCGCCGACGCCTCGGCGATCTCTTCGGGGGTCTTGCCCTCCATCGCGGCGAGGCCGTCGTTCATCGGGGTGTTGACGCCGGTGGGATGGATCGACAGCACGCGGATGTTGTAGGGCGCGAGCTCGATCGCCCACGCTTTCGTGAGGCCCGTGAGGCCCCACTTGGAGGCGGTGTAGTGCGACAGGCGGTTGCCGCCCCGGAGGCCCATGACGGACGAATTGTTGATGATCACGCCGCTTTTCTCAGCCATCATATAGGGCGCGACGCGCCGGGTGACCATGAACGGCCCCTTGAGGTTGATGTCGATCATCGCGTCCCACTCTTCGTCGGTCATCTCGTGCACGCGCGCGTAGGCGCAGATGCCGGCGTTGTTGAAGAGGATGTCGATCTTGCCGAAGGCCGCGATCGTGCCCTCGACGGCGGCGGTGACGGCCTTGTCGTCGCGCACGTCGCCGGCGAAGATCTCGCAGCGCCCGCCGAAGGACTCGATCTCTTCTTTCAGGCTCTTGAGCTCCTCGGACGTGCCGAAGGCGTAGCGCGGGTATTCGATCTGCTTGGCCACGTCGAACGCGGCGATCGCAGCGCCCTCTTTCGCGAGCGCCACGGCGGTGGCGCGGCCCTGCCCGTGGGCGGCGCCGGTGATGAACGCGACCTTGTTTTCAAAATCAGCCATGGGAACGATCCTCCTTCGTGATCAGCTTGTGGTTATAGAGCACCTCGTCGAGATCCACCTTCATCACGGTGTTGAACAGGTTCGTGGCGTACATGATGCCGGCGAACGCCACGATCGTGACGATGACCTCGTCCGAAAACTTTGCCTTGAGCCCGTCGTAAACGTAGTCGGGGATGTTGTGCGGGTCGAGCGCGATGCAGGTGCCGAGCGTGTGCAGCAATTCTTCGGTCTCGTCCATTTTCAGATCGTCGGGGTCGTCGCCGCGGTCCTCGAGGATCTTTTTGAAGAAGGACCCGCAGATGAGGCAGTCGTTGCCCGAGGAGATCGCATAGGACAAGATGGACAGCGCCCGGTCGCCGAGCACGGGTTTCAGCTCGTCGTAGAGCGTGTACCACTCCATATACGCCTTGAAGCTCGGCACGTTATGCAGGAGCGTGCGCTTCATGTTGGTGATGCGCCCGTGCTTTGCGATCTGGTCGTCGTATTCGCGGCGGACCTCTTCGGACGCGGACTCGTAATCGGTCATGGGGACGTAGGGCATAAAAAAGCTCCTTTCGGTCCGCCGCGGGGCGGACGGTTTCTCGAAAAATCCGCCTGCCCGGGCAGGCGGAAAAACGCGGTGGACGCGGATTCAGCGGGCGATGCCGAGCTCACCGAGGAGCCCGAACAGCGCGCCCGCCGCGGCGTCGAACGCCGCGCGGTTGGTGGGATAGACGTAGTCCTCGGTGACCGAGAACACGCTGCCGCTGACGTTTTCGAGGGCCGAAAGCCCGTCGAACACCTTGAGGTGCGGCTCGAGGGTGAGGATTCGGGTCCCCTCTTTTTCGGCAAAGCGCCGGAGGATCTCTTTGACCTCGCCGTCGCCCCTGCCGGGCGGCACCACGCCGCCGGTGGCAAAGCGGGCGTCCTTGACGTGCATATACTCGATATACGGCGCGAGGACCTCGTACGCCTCAAGGGGTTTGACGCCGCACTGGATGAAGTTCGCGGGGTCGAACACGCCCTTGATTTTGCCCTCAAACGTGGTCAGGATATCGAGGCAGCGGGACGTGACGTCGCCGAAGATGCCCTTTTCGTTCTCGTGGCAGCACCACACGCCGTGTGCGCGGGCGTAGTCGGCGAAGCGGTCGAGCCGCTCGAAGACCTCGTCGCGGTAGGGGGCGGGATCCTCCCCCTCGGGCATATAGAACGAGAACATGCGGATCTTATCGGTGCCGAGGACGTTCGCGACCTCGACGGTCTGTTTGAACTTCTCGAAATGGGGGGCGAAATCGTCGGTGATGCAGATCTTGCCGTAGCCCGAGCCGACGGCGGACACGCCGATGCCGGCTTCGTCGAGCTGTTTGCGCACCTCGCGCGCCATGTCGGGGGTATAGTCCGAGATGTTGCCGAGATCGAGGTTTCTCGGCTCGATGAGCGTCATGCCGTCGGCGCCGAGCGCCTCAAGCTGTTCGGCGAGCGTTTTGCCCGCCTCGTCCGCGAACGCGGAATATACGAATTCAGCCATACTGACCTCCGAAAACCGGGTTTATTCTTTGATGAGCGAGCGGTAGAGCTTGATGTAGTCGCCCGCGCTCTTGGCCCAGGAGTTGTCGCACTCCATGGCGCGCTTTCTGAGGATCGCCCAGCCCTCGTGATCGGCGTAGCCGTGCACGGCGCGGCGGATCGCGTGCAGCATGTCGTGGGCGTTATAGTCCTGGAACACGAAGCCGTTGCCCGTGTTGAGGCCGGAATCCTGCACCGTATCCTTGAGGCCGCCCGTGGCGCGCACCACCGGGACCGAGCCGTAGCGCAGGGCGAACATCTGCGACAGGCCGCAGGGCTCACTTTTGCTCGGCATAAGGAAGATATCGCTGCCGCCGTAGATGCGCGACGCGAGCGCCGGGATGAAGCCGAGCTTCACGGCGATCTTATCGGGATATTTCGCCGCCATCTCGCTGAAGAAGGTCTCATACTGCCATTCGCCGGAGCCCAGCACGACCACCTGCACGTCTTCGGTGGTCAGAAGCTCCTCGAGAACGTGGCGCACGAGGTCGAAGCCCTTGTGCCCCACGAGGCGCGACACCATGCCGATGAGCGGCACGTCGGGGCGCTCGGGCAGGCCCATCTCCTTTTGCAGGGCGGCCTTGCACACGGCCTTGTTCGCGGGGTCGTCGGCGCTGAAATGCGCCGGCAGCGCCGGGTCGGTGGCGGGGTCGTTGGTGACCGTGTCGATGCCGTTGAGGATGCCGTGCAGCTTCCAGCGGCGCTCGTTGAGGATCGAATCGAGGCCGAAGGCATACCACGGGTCGAGGATCTCTTCGGCGTAGGTGGGCGAAACGGTGGTCACGGCGTTGGCGCACTCGATGCCGCCCTTCATGAAGTTGATGCAGCCGTCGTTTTCGAGCAGGCTGGCGTTTTCTTCGGAAAGGCCCACCACGTCGCCGAGCACCTCGTGGCCGTACTGCCCCTGATACTGGATGTTGTGGATCGTGAGCACCGTCTTGATGTTCTCGAAGCCCTCGCGCTGGGCGTAATACAGCGAATAATACACCGGCACGAGCGAGGTCTGCCAGTCGTTGCAGTTGATGACGTCGGGCTTGAAATCGATGTAGGGCAGAATTTCAAGCACGGCGCGGGAGAAGAACGCGAAGCGCTCGGCGTCGTCGTAATGCCCGTAGATGCCCTGACGCTTGAAATAATACTGGTTGTCGAGGAAGTAATAGATCACGCCGTCGCGCTTATACTCGAAGATGCCGCAATACTGCCGCCGCCACGAGACCGGCACGGTGATGTGGGTGATGAACTTCATCTCGTCCTTATATTTGCGGTCGATGCCTTCGTAAAGGGGCAGCACCACGCGGCAGCCGATGAGACGCCGCCTGAGCGCGCCGGGCAGACTGCCCGCCACGTCGCCGAGCCCGCCGCTCGCGATGAAGGGCTTGGCTTCGCTGACTGCGTAAAGAACTTTCATAGGAACCTCCTTATGGTTGGATAGAAAAAGTGCGGAGTGTGGAGTGCGGAGTGTGGAGTGAAGGACGGGGTTTCACCCCGTATCCCATTTATAAATGGGTAAGGGCGGAGCCCTTCCTCCATTTCACATTCCACATTTCACATCTCACATCATATCTGAATTTCCTTGCCGATATAGACCGGATATGTATCCGCCCCGGACAGGGTCTTGCCCGAGCGCACAGACACGGATTTATCCGCCAGCACGTAGTCGAGCATGGCGTTCTCGCCGACGAAGGCGCCCGGCATGAGGATCGAATTCTTCACCACGGCGCCCTTTTCGACGCGGCAGCCGCGGAACAGGATGCAGTTTTCGACCTCGCCGTCGATGATGCAGCCGTCCGCCACGAGGGACGAACGCACGTCGGAGCCGATGCCGTAGACGGCGGGCATGTCTTCATACACCTTCGTGAGCACGGGGCGCGCGGGGTCGAAGAGGCTCTCGTAATTTTCGCGGCACAACAGGTCGAAGTTGCCCTTGAAATAGCCTGCGAGCGAATCGACGTTCGCGACGTACCCCTTGTGCTCGAACGAGTGGATCTTCACCCTGCCGACCGCGCGGCGCAGCACGTCTTTGAACAGGCTGTATTCCCCGCGCGAGAAGGCCTCGCGCACGAGGCGCTCGACGAGGCTCTTTTTGACGAGGCAGTTCGTGAGCAGGTATTCCTCCTCGCCGTCCGTGGGCTCGCCGAGGCGGAGGGACGTGATCATGTCGCCGAATTTCGATTCCACGATCGGCTGGGTGGCAAAGCCGGGGGCCTTGCCCACGTGCGACACCATGGTGATGTCGGCGCCGCTCTCTTCGTGCTCTCTGAACATGGCCTCGAGGTCGATGTTCGCCACGTACGAGCACGAGGTCATGAACACGTATTCCTGCTCGCTGCGCTCGAGGAAGTTGAGAATGTTGTGCAGCGCGCCCACCTCGCCGAGGTTATAGTTGCGCACGGCTGTGGCGTTGAACGGCGGCAGGAAATAAAGGCCGTCGTTCTTTCTGGCAAGGTCCCAGGGCTTGCCGGAGCCGATATGGTCCATCAGGGACTGGTAGTTGTTGTTCGTGAGCACGCCCACCTTGGTGACGCCCGCGTTCACGAGGTTCGACAGCGCGAAGTCCACGAGGCGGTAGCCGCCGCCGAAGGGGATCGACGCCATGGAGCGGATGCCGGTGAGCTCCGGCACCTCTTCGTCGTGGACGTTCGCAAAGATCAGGCCGAGTACGTTGTTGGCTCTCATTTGACTTCCCCCTCTCCCACGTTTTCGGCAATCATGTTTTTGCCTTTGATGACGGCGTTTTTGCCGATGACCACGTTTTCACCGATCACGGCCACGCCCCAGTTCTCGAGGTTTTCGGTGTGCTGCGGGTCCTCGCCGACCACGGCGCCGGACTCGATGACCGCGTTCTCGGCCACCATGGCGTATTGCACCGTGGCGCCGGCCTTGACCGTGGCGCCGGGCATGACGATCGAATATTTGACGTTCGCGCCCTCTTCGACGGTCACGTTCGAGAACAAAACCGAATAGTCGATGTTGCCCGAGATCTTGCTGCCGCCCGAGACCAGCGAATTTTCGACCTTCGCGGCGGGGCTGACGTAGTGCGGCGGAAGCGAGGCGTTTTTGCAGTAGATCGGCCACGACGTGTCGGTAAGGTCGATGTTGACCTTCGGGTTGAGCAGGTCGAGGTTGGCCTCCCACAGGCTGTCGATCGTGCCAACGTCCTTCCAGTAGCCGTCGAAGCGGTAGGCGAACATCCGCTCGCCCGCGCCGTGCATGGCGGGGATCACGTTTTTGCCGAAGTCGTTCGACGAGTTCGGGTCGGCCTCGTCCGCGATCAGGTATTCGCGCAGCTTCTTCCACGTGAACATGTAAACGCCCATGCTCGCCTTGTTGGACTTCGGGTTCTTGGGCTTTTCTTCGAACGCGGTGATCGCGCCGTCGTCGTCCACGAACATCAGGCCGAAGCGCGAGGCCTCTTCCCACGGGACCTCGAGCATGGCGATCGTGCAGGCGGCGTTCTTCTCTTTATGGTACTGCAGCATCTTGTTGTAGTCCATCTTGTAGATGTGGTCGCCCGAGAGCACCGCCACGTATTCGGGGTCGTAGCGGTCGATGAAGTTAATGTTCTGGTAGATCGCGTTCGCTGTGCCCTTATACCACTCGGTGCCCTTGATCTGCTGATACGGGGAGAGCACGTGCACGCCCCCGTTGTTGCGGTCGAGGTCCCACGCCGCGCCGTTGCCGATGTAGTCGTTGAGCTCCAGCGGCTGGTACTGCGTGAGCACGCCCACCGTGTAGATGCCGGAGTTCACGCAGTTCGACAGCGGAAAGTCGATGATGCGGTATTTGCCGCCGTAGGGCACGGCGGGCTTCGCGATGTTCTTCGTCAGAATGCCGAGTCTGCTTCCCTGCCCGCCGGCAAGGAGCATGGCAATCGTTTCGGTTTTTCTCGCCATTACGTTACATCCTTTCTTCTATGTTGGTTATTTTTTGTGACTGTGGTAGGGGGTGTAGTGGAAATACGCGCACGAGAAGCCCGGCAGGTCGACGGCGAAGGAGTGGTCCTTGCCGTGCATGGGGATCTTGTGGGTGTAAATGTGCGCCGGTTTTTCACGCGCGCCGCCGAAGGCCGAGGACTCGGAGTTGAGGATCTCGGTCAGCACGCCGCGCTCTTCGATGCCGATGCGGTAGCCGATCCTGTCCACCGGGGTGAAGTTGCACACGCACACGAGGGTGTTTTCGTCCTTGTCGGTGCGGGCGAACGCGATGACGGAGTTGTCGTTGTCGTCGGGCACGAGCCAGCGGAAGCCGTTCCACGAATAGTCGATCTCCCACAGCGGGCGGTTATGCCGGTAGACGCCGTTGAGCGCGCGCACGAATTCATGTAAGTTGTTGTGCGCGGGATAGTCGAGCAGGAACCAGTCAAGCTCGCGTTCTTCGTTCCACTCGATGAACTGCGCGATCTCCTGCCCCATGAACAGCAGCTTTTTGCCGGGATGGGCGTACATGTAGCCGAGAAACGCCTTGAGGCCCCTGAACTTTTCTTCGTAAGAGCCGGGCATCTTGTCGAGCAGGCTCTTTTTGCCGTGCACCACCTCGTCGTGCGAGATGGGCAGGATGAAGTTCTCGGAAAAGGCGTAGAAAAACGAGAACGTGATGAGGTCGTGGTTATATTTGCGTGACAGGCCGTCGAGCGAGCAATAGCGCAGGATGTCGTTCATCCAGCCCATGTTCCACTTGAAGTTGAAGCCGAGGCCGCCGTCGGACGCGGGGCGCGACACCATGGGCCATGCCGTGGATTCCTCGGCGATCATCATGGCGTGCGGATAGTCGCGGAACACGCTCTCGTTGAGGGTTCTGAGGAACGCGACCGCCTCGAGGTTCTCGCGCCCGCCGTAGATGTTGGGCCGCCACTCGCCGTCGCGCCGGCCGTAGTCGAGATACAGCATGCTGGCGACCGCGTCCACGCGGATGCCGTCGGCGTGGTATTTGTCGAACCAGAAGTGCGCCGACGAGGTGAGAAAGCTCACGACCTCGCCCCGGCCGTAGTCGAAGATGCGCGTGCCCCAGTCGGCGTGCTCACACTTGAGGTCGTCCGTATACTCGTAAAGGCGCGTGCCGTCGAACTCGTAAAGGCCGTGCTCGTCCTTCGGAAAATGGGCGGGCACCCAGTCGAGGATCACGCCGATGCCGCTCTGGTGGAGCTTGTCGATGAGATACATGAAGTCGTGCGGCGTGCCGTAGCGCGAGGTGGCGGCGAAATAGCCGGTCACCTGATAGCCCCACGAGCCGTCGAACGGGTGCTCCATCACGGGCAGGAACTCCACATGCGTATAGTGCATGTCGTTGAGATACCGCGGCAGCGTTTCGGCGAGGTCGCGGTAGGAATAC
Organism: Clostridia bacterium; assembly: GCA_017550625.1. Lineage (GTDB taxonomy): Bacteria > Bacillota > Clostridia > Oscillospirales > Acutalibacteraceae > RUG806. The sequence goes on from JAFZOL010000044.1 coordinate 132,961, forward strand.
GGCGCGCCGTTTTCGTGCCGCCGCCACGAGCCGAGGTGCATCTCGTAGATGTTCACGGGGCTCTCGTAGACGCTCTGCTTATACAGCTTCTTTAAGTAGTCGCCGTCGCCCCACTCGTAGCCCGAAAGGTCGAAGTATTTCGAGGCGTTCGACGGCCGCGTTTCGGCGTGGAACGCGAAGGGGTCGGCCTTGAGGCGCACCGAGCCGTCCGCCCCCACGATCCGGTATTTATAAGAGTCGAAGGCGTGGACGTTTTCGAGCTCGACCTCCCACGTGCCGTCGTCGAGGCGCGTCATGGGCGCGCCGGGGTCCCAGCCGCAGAAATCCCCCGCGACCGACACTTCGCGCGCGTTCGGCGCCCACACGCGGAACGTGACGCCGTTGGCGCCCGGATGCGCGCCGAAATACTCGTAGGCGCAGGCGTTGCTTCCCTGATGGAAGAGGTAAAGGGGTACCTCGGACGATTTCGAATTTTTCTTTTTCATATAGATATCCCTCCGTATTTTAGTTTATCAAATATCAGGCGGGTTTTCAAGTGTAATTTTGACTATTTTGTTAGAAGGCTCTTTGTGGCATTTTCACAATTTTTGTGCAATTTGACGATAAATCGGTCAAAAATGACGGAAAACGCCCCGCCCCCGCCGGGCAGAAAAAGCGCGCCGGAAGAAAGCTTCCGGCGCGGATGGTTTTATTCGGTTCGGGCGGTTTGCAGCTTATCAGAACAGGTTGCGGAAGAAGTAGACGATCCGGTGGAAGAAGCCCACGATGCCGCCGAAGAAGCCCGTGTGCACCTTGCCGCACAGCACGCAGCGGCTGCTGCCGGCGAGGTCGGCGCCGTCGCGGTCGCAATAGCCGTCGCCGTCGGCGTCCGTATGGCCGAGGGGCGCGAGCTGCTCTTCCTTCTCAGTACCGCATACCGTGCAGGTCATCACGAGCTTGCCGGCGGCGGTGCAGGTGGGCTCGGCCGCCACGGCCGGCTCGCCCCAGACGTGGGAGCCGTTGGGAGGCACAACGGCCGTTTCGGTCCTGCCGCAGCCGGAGCACACGCGCTTGGTCTCGCCCGAGGCCCCGCAGGTGGGCGCGGTGACAACGGTCCAGTCGCCGAAGGTATGCACGCCCGTGGCGGGCAGCGGTTCGGTTTCGGCTTTGCCGCAGCCGGAGCACACGCGCGCCTTCTCACCGGCGGCGATGCAGGTGGGCGCGAGGGTCTCGGCCCAGTCGCCGAAGGTGTGTTCGCCCGTGGCGGGGATCTTCTGGGTCTGGGTCTTGCCGCAGACGGTGCACGCGCGCTGCTTTTCGCCGGGCGCGCCGCAGGTGGGCGCGAGGGTCTCAGCCCAGTCGGTATAGGTGTGCTTGCCCGTGGGCGCGATGCGCAGGTTCTCGTCGGTGGCCGGCTGACGGCCCGCCGCGTCAAGGAAGCGCGCGCCGCACTCGCTGCACTCGTAATACGCCTTCACGCCGGGGTCCACGCAGGTGGCGGGCTCTTCGGGCACGTAAACGAGCGTGTGGACGTGGCCGCCGGAGGGATCGCCGATCGTGAACGTCATCTCGTCGGCGGAGTCGCTCGTGAACGTGAGATAAATGCCAGACAGCGTGCGCGAGGCGCGGTTGTTGGCGTTGTTGCCGGTGCCGTAGAGGGGCAGATCGAGGCTGTCGCCGAGCGAAACGCCCGCGCCGTTAATCCAGCTTGTCATGTCGTGGAAGGGCTTGTTCGTCAGTACCCTGTCGTTGCTGCCGATATAGCTGTAATTCGAGTTCTTCTTTTCGGGATACAGCGGCATGATCGCGGGGCGGTGGTCGCCGTTGTTGACGCCGTTGCTGCCGACATAGCGGTCGTAGACGTCCTCGTCGATATGCCAGATCACGAGGCCGCCGTCGGAGCCGCTGTATTCGTAGGCCATGCCGAGATCCCAGCCGGTGAAGCGGCGGTTCTCGACGAGATAATATTCGTTATCGCGCCCGGTTTCGATGAGCAGGATCTCGCCGCTCTCGGACACGTCGGCGAGGGTGTATTCCGTGTTGTTTTCGGCGGTGACCGGCTCCACCCAGCCGAGGGCGGTCTTGCTCCACGCGTCGAACGAATGGGGCACGTAGGAGTTGGCGCCGCCGACGGGGTCGTAGCCCCACGAGCCGGAGCACATGACGCTGAGGTAGTCCACGTCATAGCTCGCCCACGCGCCGGTCGCGGAGTTGCTTCTGGTGTCGTAGAGGTCCGGCAGGCCGAGGTAATGCCCGAGCTCGTGCGCGAGCACGCTGATGGGCTCCTGCTTCGTGTTCGTCAGGTATTCGGCGATGGAGATGTAGTCCGACACCTCGACGCCGTCGGGCGACGGGACCACGAGGTCGTCGCCGCCGTAATAATAGCAGGCGCTGCCGAGATCCCACGCATGGGACCAGATATAATAGTTTTCGCCCATGGAAAGGCTGCCGTCGTAGGCGGCCTCCCACCCGGCGACCACGAAGGCCAGCGCCATCTCGTCGGTGGTGATCGTGCCGTCGCCGTTGCGGTCGTAAGAAGCGAAATCGACGTAGTCGTCCGCCACGGTCACGGCGTCGACGAACGCCATGGTCATCGCGCGCATCTCGGCCATCTCGGTGTCGTCGTCGTAATAGTCGAGCACCCAGTTGCCGTGGGGCATATCGAGCGAAACGTGCACCACGCCGTCGTTCGCTTTGTCGGCGGCGTTTACGTTGCCGTCGACCCCGTAGGCCGAGGTCTCGGCGATCGGCGTGAACGTGAACTGCCCGCCCGACATATCGGTGTAATACGCCTGCAGCGAGCGCGTGCCCGAGAAGATCGTTTTGTTCCAGTCGAACGTTTCGTCATACGCCCTGTCGGAGAAGCCGATCACGATCGTGAGCAGCGGGATGGTCTTCTGCTCCTCCGCGCCGGGCGCGCAGCGCGGCTCGGTGACGGAGCGCGAGGCGGGCAGGCTGTCGAGCGTGACGAGGGTGCCCGAGGCGTGCGAGCGGCACGAGACGCCCTGCCCCCAGCCGGAGTTCGGGGCGGGCGGCACGGCCAACGCCGTGAGCGACATGCAGGTCAGAAGCAGCGCGAAAAGGGCGCAGGTGATAAGGATGTAGTGGATGCGTTTCATACAATCACCTTTCTTTATATCAGGTTATTTTGAGCCATTCTCTGCGGTCCTCGAGCCCCACGGCGGCGCGCAGGATCATCCGCGCGTCGGCCGCCGTGATCCTGCCGTCGCGGTCGGCGTCGGCAAGGTCGGTCTCGGCGGGGGTGAAGGTTTCGAGGCCGACGGCCGCCCGCAGCGCGAGGCGGGCGTCGGCGGCGGTCACGTTGCCGTCGCGGTCGATGTCGCCGATGTCCAGGGCGGGATCATCGGGATTGTCGGGGTTATCGGGGTTATCGGGGTTATCCGGATTGTCGGGGTTCTGCAGCTTCGGGATCACGCGCGTCTCGGTCGCCCCGCAAACCGGGCAGGTGCGGGTCTCTTCGCCCTCTTTCTCCGTCGTCGCCGGCGTCGTGACGGTCCACTCGCCGTAGGAATGAATCCCGGTCGCTTTGACCTCGCGGGTCTCGGCTGCGGTCTTGCAGACGGTGCAAGTGCGGGTCTCAACGCCCTTGTTCACGCAGGTGGGTTCGGTCGTCACGATCCAGTCGCCGAAGGTGTGCCTGCCGGTGGCCGGAATCTCAGCATACGTCGTATACTCGCAGCGCGAGCAGGTCTGATAGGCGTTCCAGCCCGGCTCGGTGCAGGTGGGTTCCTGCGCCGCGTGGTCGACATAGTCGTGACCGAGGGGCTTCACGATGTCGTCTGAATACCCGTATCTGCAGTATTTGCAGGCGTAGGAGGTGTAGCCTTCGTCGACGCAGGTGGGCTCGTAGACCGTGACGTTGAACACGTGGGCGTTCGGGTCGCGCGGGATCTCTTTATAGGTCGTGTAGTCACAGCGCGAGCAGGTCTGATAGGCTGCCCATCCAACCGCGGAACAGGTGGGAGCCTGCGCCGCGTGGTCGACATAGTCGTGCCCGAGCAAAGGTATTTCTTCGTAACTCGTGTAGTCGCAGCGGGAGCAGGTTTGATAAGCGTCCCAGCCGGGTTCGGTGCATGTGGGTCTCTGCGCGGCGTGGTCGATATAGTCGTGCCCGAGAGCGGGGATCGCCTCGTAGGTCGTGTAGTCGCAGCGCGAGCAGGTCCGGTAGGCGTAGGAGCCCGGGGCGGTGCAGGTCGGGGCCTCCGCTTCGTGGTCGACGTAATCGTGCCCGAGGGGCTCGGTCTCGCCGCCCGTGCAGCCGTATTTGCAGTATCGGCACAGGTATTCGGTATAGCCCCCTTCGGTGCAGGTGGGCGGAACGACGATCACATTGAGCACGTGGGCGTCCGGGTCGGGGGGAAGCTCTTTATAAGTCGTGTAGTCGCAGCGCGAACAGGTTTGGTACGCGTTCCAGCCGGGATACGTGCAGTTCGGCGTTTGTGCTTCGTGGTCGACATAATCGTGGTCGAGCGGATCGACGGCGCGGGCCGTTCCGGCGCCGCAGACGGCGCAGACCGACGTTTCGCTGCCCGCTTCGGTGCAGGTGGGCGCGGAGACCACGGTCCAGGTCTCGTAGGTATGCACGCCCGTGGGCGGGAGGACCAGATCTTCGTCGGACGCTTCGATCGTGCCGGCGGAATCGAGAAAGCGTTTGCCGCAGTCGGTGCAGACGTAATGCGCGCGCACGCCGGGGTCCACGCAGGTGGCGGGCACCTCGGGGACGGGCTCGAGCGTGTGCTCCTCCGCACCGGCGGGGTCGCCGATCATCAGCGTCATAACGTCGGCCGTGTCGCACGTGAACGTGAGCCTGACGCCGGACAACGTGCGCGAAGCGCGCTTGTCCGCGTTGGAACCGGCGCCGTAGAGCGGCAGATCGAGGCTTTTGCCGAGCGAAATGCCGGGGCCGCCCTGCCAGATCGCCCGGTCATAGAAGGGCCTGTTCAGCAGCACTTTGCCGGCGTCGCCGATATAGGTATAGGTCTTGCCGACCGTTTCGGGATACAGCGGCATCACGGCGGGGCGGTGGTTGGTGTTGTTGACCGTGTTGCCGCCGACGTAGTTCTGATAGACGCCGTTGTCGATATGCCAGATCACGAGGCCGTCCGAGGTCCCGTCATATTCAAGGGCCATGCCGGCGTCCCAGCCGGTGAAGCGGCGGTTTTCGACCAGATAGTATTCGTCCGCGCGCCCGGTGCCGATCTTCAGCGCCTCGCCCGCGGCGAGCGTATAGGACGCGTCGTTTTCGGCCGTGACGGGCGTGACCCAGCCGAGCATGACCTTGCTCCAGATATCAAAGGAGAAGGGCACGTAGATATAGTCGCCGTCGACCAGATCATAGCCCCACGAGCCGGAGCACATCACGCTGAGATAAGACACGTCGTAGTCGCTCCAGGCGCTGGAGGTGCTGTAGCCGGTATCGTAAAGGTCCGGCAGGCCGAGGTAATGCCCGAGCTCGTGCGCGAGCACGCAGATGGGCTCCTGTTCGTCCTCCTGAAGGCGTTCGGCGATCGCGATGTAATTCGATACCATGATCCCGTCGGGCTTCGGGACCTTCACCTCACTGCCGCCGTAAAAATAGCAGCCGCTGACAAGATCCCACGCGTGGGACCAGATATAATAGTTTGCGCCCATAGTGAGGGCATTGCCGTAGGCGGCCTCCCACCCGGCGACCACGAAGGCGAGCGCCATTTCGTCGGTGGTGATCACACCGTCGCCGCTACGGTCATAAGCGGCGAAATCCACATAGTCGTCCGCCGCCGTCACCGCGTCGGCAAACGCCTTGACCATCGCGTGATTCTCGGCGTACTCGGTAGCGCTGTCGGCATACTCGAGGGTCCAGTCGCCGTGCGGCATATCGAGCGAAACGTGCACCACGCCGTCGTTCGCGCGGTCGGCGGTATTGCCGTTGCCGCCGACGCCGTAAGCCGAGGTCTCGGCGATCGGCGTGAACGTGAACTGCCCGTCCGACATATCGGTATAATACGCCTCAAGCGAGCGGCTGCCCGAGAAGACCGAGGCGTTCCAGTCGAACCCCGTTTCGTAGGGCATATCGGAAAATCCGATCACGAGCGTGAGCAGCGGGATGGTCTTTTGTTCGTCCGCGGCGGGCGCGCAGCGCGGCTCCGAAGCGGACCGCGAGGCGGGCAGGCTGTCGAGCGTGACGAGGGTATCGGCGGCGCAGGAGCGGCAGGCGGTCCCCTTCTCCCAGCCGGAGCCGGGGGCGGGAGGCACCGCGACGGCCGTGAGCGACAGGCACCCGATGAGCAGCGCGAAGAGCGCCAAGGTGATGAGGATATGGGATATGCGTTTCATGCGATCACCTTTCGATTCCGTTGACGAAGCGGTTGAGCCGCTTTAAGCCGTCCTCCACGTTTTTGCGGGAGGTGGCGAGGTTCAGGCGGACGAAGGTCTCGCCCGTTTTGCCGTAGGCGTTCCCGGCGTTGAGGAAAAGCCCCGTCTGTTCCCGAAGCTCTTTGCAGAACGCGGCGGCGTCCGCCGTGACGGCGGCGCAGTCGATCCACATGAGATAGGTGGCCTCGGCGTGCGGGGCATTGAGCGACGGGATGTGTTCTTTGATATAATTCTCGGCGAAGCGGCGGTTTTCGGCCACGTAGGCGTTCATTTCGTCGAGCCACGCTTCGCTTTCGTTGAACGCGGCAAGGGTCGCCTCGACCGAAAAGGCGTTGGGCTCGGCCACCTCGTCGGTGTTGAGCGCGCGGCGCATGCGCCGGTACAGCAGATCGTTGTCGGCGTAGACGGCTGCGGTGCCGAGGCCCGCGAGGTTGAAGCACTTGGTGGGCGCGAGGCAGGTGACGGCGATATCCGCGTTCGTTTCGCTGACCGAGGCGAAGGGGACGTAAGCCTTGCCGGGCTCGGCGATATCGCAGTGGATCTCGTCCGAAACGACGGTCACGCCGTGTTTCCGGCAGAGTTCGCCGACCTTTTTGAGCTCTTCGGCCGTCCAGATGCGTCCCACGGGGTTCTGGGGGTTGCAGAAGATGAGCAGCGTGACGTTGGGGTCAGAGAGCGCCTTGTCGAGCGCCGGGAAATCGATATCCCAGCGGTCGCCGTCGAATATGAGCGGCACCTCGACGGGCACGCGCCCGTTGTTCAGGATACTGTTGAAGAAAATGTTGTAGACAGGCGTGAGCACCACGACCTTTTCGGCGGGCGTGGTGAGCTTGCGCACGGCCGTGGAGACGGCCGGGACGACGCCGGTGACGAAGACCAGCTTTTCGGGGGCCATCGTGAAGCCGTGGCGGCGGCGCCACCAGTTGACGTAGGCGGCGTTCCATTCCGGCGGGATATCGGAATAGCCGAACACGCCGTGCGCGACCCTGTTTTCAAGGGCTTTTTGCACGGCGGGCGGGGCCGGGAAATCCATGTCCGCCACCCACATGGGCAGCTCGTTTTCGCTGACGGCCCATTTCACCGCCCCGACGCGGCGGCGGTTTGGGAGGTTTTCAAACCATTCGATCATTTCGTGTACCTCAGTGTGAACACCGTCTTCGACGGGTCGATCTTGTCCTTTTCGAGAATGAGCTCGCCGATGTATTCGGCCGAGATGCGCCCCGAGCGGGGGTTGATGACCGAGTCGACGCCGGTAATGATGTCGGCGTCCACGTCGGAATATTCGAACGCGAGCGTCGTGTTCAGGAGCTTGCAGTTGACAAGGCGCAGCGCCTCGATGTAGCACAGCCCCTGCAGGCTCTCGATCGTGCAGTTGACGAACGTGAGGTTTTTCGCATTCCAGCCGAGGTATTCGCCGCAGAGATAGCTATTTTCGACCGTGACGTTTTCGGTGTTCCAGAACGCGTCCTTCGACAGGAACACGCTGTTTTTCACCGTGACGTTCTTCGCCCCGTCGAAGCAGTAGTTGCCGTCGAGCCGCAGGTTTTCGACCGTGACGTTTTCGCTGTTCATGCCGAAATACGCGCCGACGGCGCTCACGTTTTTGAGCGACACGTCTTTGCAGGTCCAAAGGGTCTCCTGCGCGTTCGTGATATCGACGTTTTCGAGCGTGACGCCCCGGCAGCGGCGAAAGTTCTTCGGCCCCTGGATCACGGCGTTTTTCACCGTGACGTTTTCGGTGTACCACACGCCCGCGCGCGCGATCTCGAACCAGTGGGTGCCGTCGCAGACAACGTTTTTGCAGTACCACAGCGGATACTTCCAGCGGAAGGCGCAGCCGGTGAGGACGAGGTCGCGGCTCTCTTTGAGCGGCGACTCGCCGTCTTCGAAGACGCAGTCGGTAAAATGCGCGCCGGCCGTGCCGAAGCACGCGCGCTCGCCCGTGAATTTGCGGTTGGAGATCTCGGTCATGGGGGATCCCCCTTTCGTTTCATTGATGCAGGTCATTTCGCAACGACCTGCGCGAGGAGTTTCAGGTAACTGACGAGCATCTTTACGATCGCGACGATGAAGTTCACGCCGGAGGAATAGACGCTCGAGAAGAAGGACTGGTCGCGGGTGCGCCCGCCGGGGGTTCCGGACGCCGTCTTTTTGATCGCGAAGCGGTCGATCTCGGTGATCTCCCGCGTGTCGTCGTCCACGAGATAGGCTTTGTATACGAGCCTGCCGCCCTCGATCTCGACGGTGGCAAAGCACCCGCCGCGGTCGCGCGTGGTTTCGGCGACCTCGGCCACCTCAAGGATGGGGGCGATCGCGTCCTCGTTCACGGCGTAGCGCTTCGTGCCCGCCGTGGAGGGCAGGGCATAAACGGTGCCGTCGGGGTCCACGGCGAACGTCGTCTCTTCGCCGCCGAAGGCCTCGGTGACGTAAGAAACGCCGACGCGGGCGTCGTCCTTGAGGAAATCGGTGCGCAGGTACATGTGGTCGTGGCCCGAGAGCACCACGTCGATCTTCAGCTCGTCGATGATCGGCAGCAGCACGTCGCGCATGACGATCGTGTCGGGCTTATTGATGTTCTTGCCGGCCGAGTAGAGCGAGCGGTGCATGAGCAGGATCTTCCACGTCGCGGCGGAGGCGTTCATGTCGTTTCTGAGCCAGTTCTTCTGCGCCTGGCTCATGGGGTACATGTCGTTGGTGTTGAGCACCGCGAAGTGGGCGTTGCCCCAGTCGAAGGAATAATACACGCCCTCGAGCGAGCGGTTGTCCGTCTTGTCGAGGCAAAAGGTGTTACGGAAGCAGAATGTATTCAGCTTGTTCGTGATGTTGCCGTCGTGGTTGCCCGCGACCGGCACGCCGGTGTAGGCGTCGTTATAGGCTTTGAACGCCTCGAAATACCAGTCCCACTCGTCGTTGGTGTTGTCGTTGACGTAGTCGCCGAGGTTCACGATGAACTCGGCTCCGGGCAGGGTTTCGACCGCGCCCGCGAGCGTTTCGGCGGCGTGGGTGAAATCTTCAAGGCTGCCGGCCTGCACGTCGGCGATCGTGATGAACGAAAGCGTATCGTCGCGGTCGTCGGTGACGAACGTGCACGCCTCGCTCCACACGCCGGCGGCGCGGTCGCCCACGCGGTAGGTGTAGGCGGTGCCGGGCTGCAGGTCGGTCACGGCGACCTGATGGGAATACTGACTGCGGTACCGGGTCGTTTCGCCCGCATAGGCCTTCGCCCCGTCGAAGGAGCCGGTAAAGCGCGCGGACTCGATGAGATCGAGGTCGGCGTTCGTTTTGCCCTCGGTGAACCAGCAAAAGCCCCTGCCGGTGGCCCCGTCGCCGTAGACGGAGCAGGACACGCGTTTGACTTCGTCCTTTTCATAGGCGAAGCCGACGGACGAAAACGCAAGCAGAAGAACAAGGGCAAGGGCGATCGCCCGAAGCAAGGTTCGTTTCATAGAGTTGCTCCTTTCAACCGGGAATGCAAAATGCAAAATACAAAATACAAAATAATGTGAGATGTGAGACGTCGGATGTAGGATGAAGGGGCCTGCGGCCGGCATTTAAAATGGGTAAGGGCGAAGCCCTTCCGACATTTCACATCCCACATTCCACATTTCACATCGCGGCGCAGCCGCTTAAACGCCCGCGTTCCTGAGCTTCACGAGGTCGCGGTACGAAATGAGATGCACGCCGTGGGTCTTGAAGGCGGCGATCACCTCGGGGTCCTTCAGGATCAGATATTCCCAGTAGCGGCGCTGCCAGGTGCCCGTGATGTTGCGGGTCTCGCCGAGGTCGAGGGCGGGATGGATATAGGTCTCGCTGATGCCGTAGGGGATGCGGATCAGGTATTCGATGAAGTTGCGTTTGAACTCCTCATAGGTCTCGCCGGTCTCGATCTGCTCGGGGAAGATGAGGTAATCGGGCATGGGGACCTTATACAGCTTGCTGAGTGCCCCCGACACGCGGCACATGAACTTAAAGAGCCCCATCGGCGCTTCGGGCGGGCACTGGGACGCGAGGGGCTTTGAGAACATCCGGAACGGATAGCCCTTCTGCCCGCAGAGCTTGATGGTCTTCGGCAGCAGCAGGTAGCGGCCGTTGAGGCCGTAGACCGCGCCCATGTGCGAATCGACGTGCGAGGGCTTCATGCCCCGGCTCTCGCAGAACTCGATCTGCGCCTTCGACTCCGCCATGGCCTCGTCCTCGTCGCAGTGCTTCTCGAAATCCTCGCTCTCGGGCCACATACGGCCCTCTTCGTTTTCGAGGGTCCTGCCGCCGGTCAGGCTGCCCCACGGCCACTTGTCGCGCCACTCGTTGGTGTGCGTGAGGTGCACGCCGAACGCGAATTCGGGATGCCGGGCGGCATACGCCACCGCCTCTTCGGCGCCGGGGCAGGGCGTCATGATTGTGGAGGATTTGAGATACCCTCCCTCGAACAGCTCGAACACGGCGGCGTTGGCCGAATGGCACATGCCGCAGTCGTCGGCGTTGATGATGAGATACTTTCGTTGGGCCTTGCTCACGGAAAAACCTCCTTTTGCCCGTTTTGGGCATATAGCTATGTTCAGTATAACATATTGCGCGCGCGTTTGCAACCGCTGAAACGTGACGAATGTGTGAATTTCAGAATAAAAAAAGACGCGGGATCAGGCGCCCTCACTTAGGGATTTACATGGTTCTTCGCCGCTCTTTTCCGCCCGAACTGCCTGTCCGGCAGGGGATATCCGCCAGGATTATCCCCTGCCGTTCAGATTGTTCGAACAAAAAAAGCCGGCGAAAAACTGCTTCGCACCGCAGCGGATGCAATTTTTGTGAAAGACAAGGCGCAGGGGTCGGAATATCCTCCGGATATCCGACCCCTGCAACACAGTATTTCGCAAATAAGTGCGCCGCTGCGGCATATAAATCCCTAAGTGAG
>JAFZOL010000045.1 GCA_017550625.1 Clostridia bacterium
TATGGGGCTGTCTCATTAAGCGAGTAATGAGTCCAGATTCCTCATTATCAAGAAGTAAACGCTAACCAAAGCATAACATAAAAAATCTCCCAAAGTGTAACAGAAACCCAGGTAGATTTGTATAATCCATATAGACCGAATAGATGTCCCATTAATGGGACTAAGCATGTGGTTTACGAATTATCCTTTGGCAATTTGGGAGATTGGCATCTCGAAAAAAACCTTTTCAGAACCTTGAAAACCCTTGTAATATCAACATAAACGGGGCTTTGCTAAGGGGGTTTAGGAAGAGGCTCTCCCACCAAAAGCGCTGAACTTGTTGGTATATCAACGGTTCGGCGCTTTTTTTGCGTCTTGTTTTCGTGCCGTTTGCGCTGCTCTTTTGTCGTGAAAAAACGCGGTTTCTAACCGATTTTCTAACGAAATCTCAAGGAATTTTTTTTTCAATGGATTCCACGAGCTTGTTCTTGCTGTTCGCTTGTAGGTGAGAATAGATGTTTGCGGCAGTGGTGTAACTGCTGTGTCCCGCCCATAATCTGCTTCAGATTTCGTCATTTTCGTCGGCGGCTTCGTCCTCCCGACACAATTCGTCAAGGGCCATAAACCCGACGGCGGCCTCTATATCGTCGGTCTGACCGTCTCCGTCGAAATCGAACAGCCCGCCGAAGAAATCATCGTTATTCCAAATCATAAAACAGCCTCCGTTCAGTCAGCGTATTCCGGGGCGATATCCGCGAGCGTTTGCTGCCCCAGAGAATAAATGGAGTCGTCAATTACCGCAAACACGACTTTGAGATCCACGTCCGGGTTCTTCCGGAAGAAGTCGCGGCAGGCCTGGATCGCTTTGCGCCAGGCCTTGTCGTGCGGATAACCGAAAATGCCTGCGGAGATGAGGGGGAAGCCGATGGATCGGCAGCCGTTTGCTACGGCAAGTTCCAGCGATTTGCGGTAAGCGTCGTACAGCTTCTGCGCCTCAGCGTTATCCCCGCCATACCAGACCGGTCCGACCGCGTGGATAATGTACTTTGCGTTCAGTCCGAACGCGGGTGTGATCACGGCGGAACCGGTGTCACAGTGACCGATGGCGTCGCAGGCTGCCTGCAGCTCAGCTCTGCCGGCAGCGGCGAAGATGACGCCGCATACGCCGCCGCCCGCCTGCAGCGAAGAATTCGCGGCGTTGACGATGGCGTCCGTGCCTACGTGCGTGATGCCGGTTTTCTGTATACTGATCGAACTCATAGATATTCCTCCAATTATATACGTTGCCTATATATTAATATAAAATATCTGTCTGCGTCAACTGATTGCGGTCCCAAAAAGCGGTCTCTGCGGTTGGAAAGTGAGTGTTTTGTGCGGCAGGGTCTCAAAAAATGAGGTCATATCTATAAAAACGGGCGTTCGATTTCGTGCGTTTGGGTACGGCGGATTCTTTGGGTGCGCTTCCGGCGTCGTTTTGATGCCTCTACGGAAAGCCTTTTACGAGCCGGTTTTTGAGCCGGTTTTTTTTGGGTTATTAACTCAGAAAAAAACGCACCGCCCAACCGGGCGGTGCGTTTTCGGTCAAAAGATATGATTTCCGGCGGGATCCTGCGTTTATTCAGCGGATGACGCCGTAAATATATGTGAGGATATAAATAACGAGGTGTATAATGCCGAGCAGCCCATCGAACAGCCCGCCGTCATGCGTTTCGCCGCAAAGCAGGCAGGCACCGTCGGAACCGGTCGGCTCATCCGGGGCCGCTTCGCCTGTTGCGGGAATCACGGCGCCCACGGCGAGCGTCTGCCCGCAAACCGTGCATACCGTATCTCCGGTGTAGCCGTCCTCGGTCGCGGTCGCCTCTTTTGCGTTCACGATCGTCCCGGTATGCGCGCCGGTCGGCGCGAGAACCGTGTTTTCGCTTTGCGTTTTGCCGCAAACGGAGCAGACCTCATGCTTTTTGCCGGCTGCGCCGCAGGTGGGTTCGTCGTCGATCACCCAATTCCAAAGGTGTTTGCAGGTCAGCGTAGCATCGGCAAGCGCCGCCACCTGCTCGGCAGAAAGCGTCCCGCTGTAATCGTTTTCACCGTCGGTCAGCGTCTGGCCGTCCTTTACGGTGACAGTGGCGTTCGGGAGAAAACCGCTGAAGGTATAGCTGCTGTCCGGCGTGTCCGCGCCGAGGGTCACAACGGCGTCCTCCGCGCTCGGATAAACGCCGAACGTGTTGCCGGATATATTGACTGTGCCGCCGGTGACCGAGATCGGCCCGCGGGAAAACAGCCCCATGGTATTGCCCGTCGCGTTCACGGTGCCGCCGGAAATGCTGACGCCGGAGGCAGCCGAAATGCCCATGCTGCGGCCCGTTGCGGTCACGCTGCCTCCGGTGATCGAAACGCTGCCGGAAGAGGAATATAAGCCGTTCATACCGACGGAGGTCACGGTGCCGCCGGAGATCAGAATATCGCCGGTGCTCATAAGCGCCATGGAGTTGGCCGATTGCACGTTGAGCTTGCCGCCGCTGACGGTCACCGTTCCGTTGACGGTCATGGACGCGGTATCGGTCTCACCGCCGGCAATGATCAAATCCTTTGTATAAAGTCCGTCCGCGTGTACAACACCGCCAAAAACGGACAGCGTGCCGTTGCGGGTGTCGGCCATGAGCCCCGTGGTCGTGACGTTTCCGCCGAAAATCGCAACGTCTCCGCTCCCGGCGTAGATGCGGCTCGATAACCGCAGCGTCCCCGTGCCGTTCTCCTGCGCGAACAGGCGAAGAGAGCCGTTCTCCGAAATGAGATTGAAGGTGTTTTGATTGGTGATCGTCCAGCTCGCGCCGTCGGCAAGGATCAGGTTCGCAACGGCGTCAAACGTGTGGATGACACTGTCGCCGGTGTATTCTCCCTCGAGAACATACCAATTTGTTTCGCCCGCCGCGCCGATGAGTCCCGCGCCGGGCGTAAGCGCAACGGCTTCCACGGTCTGCGGTTCGCCGTTTTCGTCGATATAGCTCACGGTTTCCGCGTTGACCGGGCGCGCGTCGTCGGCATAGGCTGCCAAACCCTGAACGGAAAGCAGCATGCACAGCGTTAACAAAACGGAAAGTGTTTTTTTCAGTTTCATAAATAAGCCTCCCATATTGAATCAATTCATTTTACCACAGTATTCCGAACAAAACAACAATCGCGGTCAAAAAAACGGTTCCCGGGAACTGATTTTTGAGAGTGACCGGGGAATATGAAACGCGTATTGTTTCAGTTCGGTTTGTGAAACGCTTACGGTTGCTCTGTTTGCGAAAAGGCGACATAGAAGGTCTGCGAATACAGCTCGGTATACCAATCCGTTTCGCCGTCCGCCTGCCATCCGTCGGGAACGCCTGCGATCTGAACGTGGTACTCCGCCGGAGGTCCGGTAAATACCGCAACGCCCTTGTCGTTTGAGGTGACGGGGAAACAAGCGTTGTCCGTACAGAAATTGACGGTAACGTTTGCGATATCCTCATAGTTTTCACTGCCGTAGCAGTTGACTGTGTAGGTACACACGGCCGGATCGTAACGATCGCCGGTGTAACCGTCAAACCAGTCGAGAAACTCCTGCGAGCTGGTCTTCGCGCCCATTTCCACAGAGGCAACGCGCCGGTTCCGGTCAACAAGGATCGAAGTGGGATACCCTGTTACAAAACGTTCACGGAGTCCGAGGCCGGGCTCGTGGCCGACCGGGAACGTGATGCCGAGCTTCTGCGCGTATTCAAGCAGGATCTCATCGGTGTCGTCGGGGTCTACGGACAGCGCGACAACGCCGATCTTATCCGCGCTTTGCTGCCACGCCTCCTGCATGGCCGGAAACTCCATCTCGCAGGGCGGGCAGAAGGTACCGAACAGATTGATCAGCACCATTTCATGATCCTTCAGCGCTTCGGACAGCGTAAACAGCGAGCCGTCGATGCATTGAACGGTAAAATCATCCACGATCACAGACGCGGCGCCGGCGTCCCCCGCGGAGGACGACGTGCCGGGATCGGATACCGGCTCAGTTGTTTCGGGCGGTTTTTCTCCGCATCCGGCAAGGCTGCCGAAAATGAACATAAGTGCAACCAGAATACAGATTTTTTTCATGATATATCATTTCCCTTCACAAAATGCCGACAGGCCGCTTTTCTCCGAGCTTTCCGCGCGCTCAAAAGGAAGCGCTCACCCCTTTTGGTTATTTATAATAACTTTTCGGATGCGGCGGAATACGTTATATCCTTATGATACCATTCTTTATAAAAAATAACAAGTGTTTTATTCAAAACAAAAACCGTGAGAGCGGACTTTGTTGAAAGAGGGAAACACGATATCGATGCAGCAGCGTTCGGATAACGGAACTGTTTTTCCCGCGGCATGAGGGAAGAATCCGGAGCTGCGAAAGGGTTTTCATTCGATCCGGTCCCGCTCGCAGTCACGGCGGGGTCCTTTTGTGCCGTCCGAATAAAACGGGGCGGCGCATCGATTTGCCGATTTTTTGATTATCTGTTGCGATATCGCGGAACCTGTGATATGATGGTTCTTGCAGGAGCCGCGACAAAAAACCGGAACACACGGAGGGGTAGAAAATGCAAAACGTATATCTGGTCCTGAAAACGCTGCTTGTCGGCCTTTACGCCGTGATCTCGGTGTTCAGCCCCATCGCCGGGGGCGGGGACTTCGCCCCGTCGGCGTCCGTTGAACCCGGCGATCCCGCAAAATACATTCACGCCGACGCCGTTGACACCGGTGTGGAGATCTACACGCCGAAAGAGCAGGGCGGCGGCTATCACTACGGCCCGTCGATGATCCTCAACACCGACGGCAGTCTGGACGTCTGGTGCGCGACGGACGGCCCCGGCGACGTTTCCGACTTCGTGGGCTATTACCGCCTGTATGACGGCGGAAAACGGCGCAGCATCGAAAAGACCGTCATAGAACCCACCGGCGGCGGCTGGGACAACCTTGCGGTCTGCGACCCGGGCGTCATCAAGTTCGGCGGCTACTATTACATCGGCTACACGACGACGCTCGACAAGCGCGGCGTGGACAACGATATCTGTGTCGCCCGCAGCAAAAACCCCGACGGCCCTTACGAAAAATGGACGGGCAGCGGCTGGGGCTCCGAGCCGGTCCCGCTGATCGAATACACCGACAACCCCGATTACTGGGGCGCGGGCGAGCCGTCGTTCGTCCTGATGGGCGACGAGCTCTATATCTACTACAGCTGGAACACTTCCACGACCTCGACCCGCCTTGCCGTCGCGGACGCGACGGACGAAAACTGGCCCGCGACGCTGGAGTATAAGGGCGTGGCGATCCCCGACAAGAACGGCGGCGATTCCGCCGACGTGAAATATCTTGACGAATACGGACGCTTCATCGCCGTTTTCACGGAAAAGCGGTTCTCTTCCGACAGCTACGTCGCGGTGTGGGAATCCTTTGACGGGCTGAATTTCCGTCCGTGCGACGTCATAAAGACCAACACCATAGAGAACCTCCACAACTGCGGGATCTCCGGCCGTGCCGACGGCCATATCGGCGCGGGAGATCCGGTTTATCTCGGCTACGGCTACGGCGTATGGGGCGGGGTCGGCTGGCCGACGCAGCTGCATGAACTGGATCTCTATCTTGCCGACGAGCCGATGACGGACGACACCGCGGAAAAGAACATCAAAATGGATATCACCACCCGGCCGAGCCGTTTGATCTCGGGCTACGTCACCGTCAAACCCGAGAAGCTGGAATATACCATCTCCAAGCCGACGGAGCTCTGGGTCATGGCGTACGACGGCGACGGCTACGTGTTCCCCGTGCTCGTCGGAACGCGGTTTTACGGCTACGACAGATCCGTGATCCGGATGGTCGGCGGACTGATGATCCCCGTCGGCGAGGGGTCGACAAGGGTCTTCCTCGAGTGGAACGGAATACGCTCCGATTGCCTTGTGCACGTCGTGAAAGACGACTGATCTTTTTTTGAAAGCCTGCCGGGAGCCGGATGCGGCGGGAGAATACGGAATAAAGGTGATTCGATAAATGTCTGCTCATATCGGAAAAACGATAGGCGTCCTTCTGGCCGCGGCGGTCGCCGTGGCGGCGGGGTTGTCGCTGTTGTCCGGCTGCGCCGGCGGCGGGGAGGAAAAGCAGGCCGTCGTCTACGAGGACATGAAGGCGTCCTTTGATCAGGCGGGGCTGCTTTCGTCCAATATCGGGATCTTCACGAAGACCGTCAGCGGCGACGCCGTCTCTTACGGCGAGTGCGGCAGCGGTGTGATCATAGAAAAGCGCGACGGCGATTACTACGCGCTGACGGCGGCGCACGTGGTCGGCGCCGAAAACGCGACGCTGCTCGTGTTCACCGTGAACACCGAGATGAAAACGGACGACATCCCCGGCTACGAGGACCTGAACCTGCTCTCGCAGGAGACCTACGAATCGATGGTCACGGCCGAGGTCGTGTTCGTCAGCAGCCGGGACGACCTTGCCGTGATCCGCTTTGCTTCGGACGAAGACCTTGCGGTCGCGGAGCTTGCCGACGCCGACCCCGCGAAGGGCGACCGCATCCTGTGCGTGGGGAACCCGCAGAACGACTGGTTCGCCGTGTCTTACGGCAATGTCACGTCCGGCATTGAGAGATTCGGCGAAACGCAGGACCACCCCAGCAACGCCATGCGACACTCGGCATATATTCAGGTGGGCAGCAGCGGCGGCGCGGCCTTCGGCGAGGATATGAAGCTCGCGGGCGTCACGCCGGGCGCGTCCCTGTCGCCCGACGGCAAAACCTTTTATTACGGCGTGCTGATCCCGGTCAGCGAGATCCGGCAGTGCCTTGCCGAGTGGAAATGACCGCAGACACACCAAGCAATACACAGAAAGGAAATCAACATGAAAAAAGTACTTGTATGCGTTTTATCCCTTGTCATCGCGCTTGCGCTGTTTTCCGCCTGCGGGAAGCCCGATGACGGCGGAGAGCAAAAAACCGACTATCTCGTTCTGGTCAACAAGCAGCACAAGCTGCCCGAAACCTGGGAAGAAACCGTGGAGCTCGAGGACGCGACGAACACGATCCCCGAGGGCGTGGAGCTGACCGAAGACAGCGACTACCTTGCCACCGACGTGTTCAAGGTTGAAAAGAAGGCTCTGAAGGCGTTCAGGAACCTGCAGGCCGACCTGGAAGGGGAGGGCATCATCATCCTGCTGGACAGCACCTACCGGTCCGTGGCCCGTCAGGAGGAGCTCTGGTCGGAATTCGAAGAAAAATACGGCCTTGAATACACGCAGAACACCGTTGCCGTGCCCGGCACCTCCGAGCATCACACCGGCCTTGCCATCGACGTGTGCATCGTCAAGGACGGCGCCGTGATCAACGAAAACGCCGACATAATCGCCGAGCGCGAAATTTTCGCGAAGATCCACGCGAAGCTCGCGGACTACGGCTTCATCCTCCGCTTCCCGGAGGGCGGCAAGGCGATCACCGGTTACGATTACGAGCCGTGGCACTTCCGCTATGTCGACAGCCCCGAGATCGCGAAAGAGATCATGGACAAGGGCCTGACGCTCGAGGAATACCTCGGCGCCGCCTCCTGAGCCGCCGGGAACGAAGGCTCCGGGTCTCAAAAAACGGTCCGTTGCCGACCGTGCGGGGCGGTTTGATATGAAGATCGCGAAACAGGAGAGCGGGAAAGCGCCCGGTTGACCGCGCCGCTTTTCCCTTGCAGATAACACAAAAACCGCGGAGGAGGACGCCTTCGCGGTTTTCTTTTCTATGGGGCGGCGGTTCACTCGCCGTCGGTTTGTTGATAGATGAGGTCCATCGCGTGCCTCAGCTGCTCTTCGAAGGTTTCGGCGGGGATCAGGGCGATGCCGGCCTCGTCGCCGATCACGATCAGCCGCCTGCCGCCCGAAAGGCCGTATTTCTCCCGCGCGCCCTTGGGGATCACGATCTGGCCGCGGTCGTTGACGGTCACCGTGCCCCAGATGCTCTTGCCCTTCGGCGCGGGCGGGATCGTGCCCACGCCGTCCACCGTTTCGGTCTTCACGAGGCCGTCGAGGGTGGTGCCGTACACCTGCGCCAAAAGGCTGCATTTTTCGATGTCGGGCACCGTGAGGCCGCTCTCCCACTTGGCGTAGGCCTGCCGCGAGATGCCGATCTTTTCGGCGATCTCTTCCTGTGAATAGCCGTGCATCCGGCGCAGCATCGTCAGGTTGTCGCTCAGCATGGTTTTTCCTCCTTACAGGTCGATCTTTTCAAACCGCGCGCAGGCTTTTGCGTAAGCGGCGGCGGTGACGCCCGCGTACACGGCCATGCCGGCGGCAAGGCAAATGAGCTGCAGCCCGATGTGCTCGGCGCCGAAGGCGTTGAGCGCCCCAAGCCCCGGGACGTGGTGCGCCGCCTCGAACGCGCCGACGGTCACGAACGCGGCGATAATGAAGGTGACGAAGGGTTTGCCGAGCTTGTACGCCGTCTTATAGAACCCGCACACGAAAATGAGGTTGAACAGGGCGAAGATCACCAGCGCCCCCGCCAGCGCGAAGAGGTTGGCGTTCATCAGGGCGTTCGTGACGTACGGCGCGGCGTTCACGAAAACGGTCATCCTGAGAACCGCCGAGACCGCCATCAGCAAAAGGGCGCAAAGCTCAATAAAGCACGTGAACAGGAACCGTCCCTTCACCACGTCCTTTTTCGCGATGGGCAGCAGGGCCGAGAACACGGTGTCGTTGGACTCGCGTGCGAACTGAAAGCTCTGGAACAGGCCGAGCGTGACGAAGAACGCCCCGCACAGCACCGGGTAGCCCGGCAGCAGGAACATCAGCCCGAACGCGATGAACAGAAACGCCAGCGGCGACGCGCTGAGCTTTATCTCTTTCAAAAGGATATTGCGCATGGTTCTCACTCCTTTTCGAGGCGCAGCATCGTGTCCTCCAGCGTTTCGCCGGGGGCGGAACAGCGCGAAACAAAGTCTTCTTTCGGCATCGCGGCGACGATTTTGCCCTTTGAAATGTACACGATGTCGTCGGCGCATTTTTCGATGCCCGAGATGATGTGCGTGGAGAAAAACACCGCCACGCCGTCCTGTTTGAGCGCCGTGAACACTTCGAGCAGCTCGTTTCTCGAAAACGGGTCGAGGCCGCTCGTGGGTTCGTCGAGGATCAGCACCTCGGCGCGGTGCGAGAGCGCGATCAGGAGGTTGAATTTCACCTTCATGCCCTCCGACAGCTCCAGCGGCGTCTTGGACTCGTCCAGCCCGAATAGCTCGAGATATTTCCGGTACGCGCCGTCGTCCCACGTGTCATAAAAACGCTTCACCACGTCCACGATATCGCGGATCTTCTTTCGCTGGTACCAGTTGACCGCGCCGGTGGAATAGCCGAGGCGCTTTTTGGCTTCGGTTTCATTCCCCGCCAACGGCTTGCCGAAATAATCGACTTCGCCGCCGTCCGGATGGACGAGGTTCAGCATGGATTTGATCGTGGTAGTCTTGCCGGCGCCGTTTCTGCCGATGAAGCCGGTGATGCGCCCCTTCTCCACGCCGAAGGACGCGGCCTTTAACTCAAACGAGGGATATTTTTTCGTCAGCCCCCGCACTTCTACGATGCTCATATTAACCTCCCGCAAACGCGAATCGTATGATTTGTTTGATTTGTGTGATTATTGTAACACCCGGTTGCGCGGATTTCAACCAACCGCAAATAACAAATTTTTAAGAATTCCGTTAATTCCGGTTGCGTGAACGGACGGACGGTCACAAAAAAGACTCACGGATAGTCCGCGAGTCTTTTGCTTTTCTGCGGCAGGAGTTTGCTTTTTACAGCACGACCTCCATGCCGTCGAACGCCGCGCCGTATTCGTAGGGGTGCGCCTTTTTCATCTGTTCGTAAAGCGCCGGGAGCCAGCGGCTGTCGTTGACGTGCGTGTGCAGCACGCGTTTGACCTTCGTTTTGTCGAACACCGGGACGCACTCGTCGGGAGAGAAGTGCGCCGTTTCGCACACGATGAGGTCGAGCTCCGTTCCGAACGCGATTTGCGGAAAGTCGACCGACGGACGGCTCAGATCCCCGGTGAACAGCACTCTTTTGCCCTCCGCCTCGACCAGAAACGCGAATGAATTCTCGCAGTGCTTCGTGCCGATCGCCGTCAGCTTCAGGTTTTCGTCCTCATAGGCGACGCCCTCCCGGAAGGCTTCAAGGCGCAAACCTTCGCGCGGCGGCCTGCCGTTTGACGTCACCGTGAGCCAGCTTAGCAGGGGAGGGACCATCCGTTCGTCAGGCAGCAGGATCAGCGGGTCCGCGCTTTTATAGTACCAGTTCAATAGATCGACGAAGGAGACGAGGCCGTCGGTGTGGTCGCCGTGGGGGTGCGTGCAGACCGCGAGGCGGACCTTGCCGATATCGATCCCGCGGCGGCGCAGGTCTTCGATCACCTGCGTGCCCATGTCGATCAGATAATAGCTGCCGTTCGTTTCAAGGATATACGAAGAGCAGCGGCGGTGCGGCTCGGGCACCCCGTGCGACGTGCCGATAAAAACAAGTCTCATGCGTTCATCCTCTTTTCGTCCGAACCTTACGCGGCGGCGGGCAGGTCTTCTTCAACGCCCGGCAGCCCCGTTTTCGTGACGCCGTCGCCGTAGATGGTGGCCCAGTCGTTTGCCATCGAGATCGCCGTCCAGCCGTTATTCTCAACTTCACCGTAATACTCGGCTGCCTTTTCGGCGCTGCCGTATTCCCGCGTTACGTCGTCGCACACCACCAAAAAGCCCATGCCGGCGTGGCCGGGGTTGCCCTCGGCGTAGTTGAGCATCGAGTAATCGCCGGCGCTGTTGCCGAACGCGAGCACCGGCCGTTTGCCGATCTCGCGGGCGATCGCCGCGGCCTTGCCGGACTTGCCGCACTCGACCTCGTCGAGCGGCGCGCCGAGCAAGATCGTTTCGTCGCTGCCCATGTTATATTTGTCGGCGGGCCCGTCGCCCTTGCCCGAGGCCTCGTATGGCACGTCGGTGGCGATCACGCGGTCGAAGGGGATCCCGAGCGGCTCCACGAGCGCGCGCACGACCTCGCGTTCGCACGCCGAGACCATCCACACGTCGAAGCCGTTTTCGCGCAGATACGCGATGACCTCGAGCATCGGCTTATAGAACGATTCGCCGTAGGTCATGCCGTCGAAGCCCACAACGTCCGTCTTCTCGGCGAAATCCGCCACGTAGGCGCGGAACTCCTCGGGCGTCATGCCCGCGAAGGCGGACGCCACGAGGTCGTCCTTGGTAATGCCCTCGGGCGAAAAGGTCTTGCCCTCGGTGTAGGCGTGTTCGCGCACCTGAAGCATCGCGTCGCGCTCCGCTTCGGTCGCGGCGTAGGTCGGGTCCTCGAGCACGCGGTATATCGTGAGACAGTAGTCGACGTACACCGGGGCCTTCTCGCAGAGGATGGTGCCGTCCATGTCGAACACGGCGACGCGGTCGGCGGGGTCAAGATAGCCGGGGCCCGATCGATCCGTGCAGTCTTTCACGAAGGCGACGAGATCCGAAAGCGCGGCGCTTTCGGGGTCCCACGAGGGGAAGGCCTTCGACAGGTCCGCGCCTTCGGGCGCGGGCTCGCTTTCGGCAGTTTGCTCGCCCGGCGCCGTCGGTTCCTGCGGCTGCGCCGGCGCGCTCTTCAGCGTGATCCAGACGTACGCCGCCACGGCGGTGAGCACGACGCCCGCGAGAAAGGCCGCGATCAGGCGCAGGGTGATCTTTTTCTTCTCATTCATGGTCAAGGTTCCTCCATGCTTTCGTGATCGTGTGTCAAACGAGGGTCTCGAGCCCCACGGCGGCGCGCAGGATCTTGCGCGCGTCCCCGGCGGTCACGATGTCGTTTCTGTCCACGTCGGCGGCGAGGAAGGCCCTCGTGCCGGGCTCGTAGGTCTCCAGCTCCACGGCGCGCCTGAGCGCGAGGCGGGCGTCGGCCGCGGTGATCTTTTTGTCGTCGTCCACGTCGCCGGGCATGAAGTCCGGCAGAACGAGCTTCGGGATGCTCTCGGTCTTCGTTGCGCCGCACACGGTGCAGGTGTAGGTCATCACGCCTTCCGACGTCAGGGTCGGGGCCACGGTCTCTTCGCCCTCGTCCCAGACGTGCGTCACGGGATCGGCGGGCACGGTCACGCCGAACGCGGCGTAGGTTTCGGCGTTGCGTTTATCCTGCGCGTCGCGGATATATACGATATATCCCCGCGCTTCAAGGTTTTCAATTAAGGTCTGCGTCGTCCAGCCGGACGCCGCGAGGAGCTCGTCGGGGGGCGTCGGGTCATCCGAAAAGCGGATCAGCCATTCGTATTGCCCGGCGTAGCGCCCGTTCGCGGGGTCGCTCGCCGCCGGGTCGTAAAGGCCGCCCGTCAGCGCCGCGGGGTCAAGCTCGATGCTGCCCTTCGTCCCGTGGCCGGTGGCGGTCACGGTGAAGAGCTCCGCCTGCGTTTTTTCTTTCGCGAGCGACACGGGGATGCCGGTCACGCGGCAGGAGGCCGTCCCTTTGATCCCGTTGCCGTCGGTGACCTCAAGGACGTAGTCGCCGCCGTAAGCAACGGGGACGGCGCCGGAGAGGACCGTCGCGCCCGCTTCGATCTCAAGCGGCTGCCCGTTCAGGGTAACGGCCGCGATCGCGGGCATCGGATCGCCGTCCGTCTCCTGCGTGGCGGCGGACCACTGGAGGACCATGTCGTCCCCGTCGAAGACGAGCAGCACGACCGGCGTCTTCGAGCCGCTGCGCGTCATGCGCACCACTTTCAGCGTCCAGCGGTCTTCATGCGGGGCGGGGTCGCTCACACGCACCAGATACCAGCCGTTGGCGTCGGCGGGATACGTGCCGTCTTTCAGCGGCGCGACCTCGTTTTGCAGGGAAGCGCCGTCGTCGGTGAAATAAAGGCACGTCACGGCGACCGTCGCGCCGTCGCCGCCGTCGGAGGCCTTGGCGGCCACGTCGAGATACGCGCTGTCGTTTTCGCCGTAGGGCACCTCGTCCGTCAGCGGCACGTCCGGTTCGCCGCCGGTCCCGCGCTTCATGAGCGTGACGTCGGCAGTGGGCAGGGCGTCGCCGTCCTCGGTCCCTGTCCCGAACCAGTCGACGTCCACGCGCCGCACCGCGCGGTGCCCCGCGTCGTCGAAGGCGTCGACCGTGAAGCCGCCGTTTTCGGTCACGGTGAGGTCGAGCGTCCAGAACGAGTCGTCGTGCTTCGTGATGGAATCGGGCTTTTTGCCGTCCAGCGTCACGGACGACAGGGCGTTGTTGTCGAGAATGAACGCCTGCAGCCGCACGGTCCCGCCGCTCTTGATCTCTCCCGCGTTAGGGAAGGAGCGGCTGAAATAGATGTGCGGGGCGTCTTCGTCCTCTTCGGGAACGGGCACGCCGCCCTCTTCGCTGAACGTTTCGATCAGGCGGTCGAACGCCGCGTATCCGCTCAGGCCCGCCGCGCCGGTCACGGTGACAGTCACCGTGTGCGAAAGGTTGTCGGGGTTCTCGCCGAAGGTCACGACGGCGTATTCGTTCTCTTCGTCGCCGCTGCCGCCCGAAGCGGAGATCTCAACGGGCTCGAAGCCCCCGAAATCGCTCTCCACGCGCGCCTTGCCGTCGAACACCAGGGCGATCGACTCGGCCTGGGTCGTGAACGTGAAGCTGCTGCCGGGCTTGCCCTTCGAGAGGTTGCCGAGATACGGCTCGGTGCCGTCGGCGCCCCACACGGGCGCCGCGCCGTCGAACAGCCAGCCCTGCGCGTCCGCCGCAGCGGCGCCGTCCCAGAGCGAGCCGTCCGGGTTTATGAAGGTGAACAGTTCGTTGTCGTTGAAGATGTTGATGCCGTCGGACGGCGGCGTCACGGTGTAGGCGATATCGAAGAAGCTGTTCGTGTTCGCGTCGATCAGGCGGATGAAGCCGCTGCCCTCGCCGCGCGGCGAAAGCACGAGCGTGCCGCCGCCCGCGCCGTTGTCGAAGCTGCCGTCGCGGAAGCTCAGAACGCCCATGTGCGCCTCATCCTGCCCCGAGAATTCCGAAACGAGGATGCGCGGCGCGTTTTCGTCCGTCGTGTATCTCACCGCCACCGGGATGCGCACCGTGTTGCCCATAGGCACCGAGATCCTGTTCGGGGCGGTGAAGGCCGCCGCGTGCTCGATCTGCGCCCGGAAGAGGTTGTTGACGTCGTTATATTCGCCGTGCGTCCCTTCGATGAGCCCCGTGTCGGAAACGGCCGTCGTGTCGGCGGCGCTGAAGAGCTCCGCCTGCAGCGAAAGGGCGCCGGTCGCGGAGTCGTTGAAGCAGGCAGCGGGAACGGTGACGGTGCCGGTGATATGCTTGCCGCAGCCCGCCTCGATGGTGCCGAGGGCGAACACGCCGTCCTTTTCACCGTACCCGGCGGAGAGCAGACGCAGGTCCTCGGTCTCGAACGTGCTGCCGGTGAGATCGAGCGGCGCCCAGACCGTGCGCCCGTCCTCGTCGGCAAAGCCCGTATCATAGCTGAAGAGCACGAACGCGTCTTCGGCCGCCGCGGTGCCGTAGTTGCCCGCGATCAGGTCCACGTCGAGCACGGCGTTGCCGTTTTCGTCCACGTCTTTGAGCCTGATCTTCGCGTCGGTAACGCCGAGGTCGGGGCGGCTGCCGATGACGAGCAGGGGCTCGGACACGGCGGAGAACGCCGCGCCCCCCTGCGGGACGTAGGCGTCGGATTCATACACGTGCAGCACGAGCTTCGTGCCCTCGGGCAGGTCGGTCGGGATGCTGAGGTTCCCGTTGAGCGCGACCTTCTGCCCCGAAATGACGTTTTCGGTCAGCGTCCATTCGCCGAGCAGGGAGACGCCTTCGTCACTTTGGGCGTTGAGCTCGACCGTGATGGGCTGCGCCGCGCTGCCGCGGATGCCCACGTCGCCGGTGTTCATGAAGCTCAGCTTCGCGTAAGGCTCCGCCCCGGCTGTGAAGTCGTAGACCGGCATGTCGAGCGAGGCGTTTCCGATCTCCTGCCGGCCCACGCCGCAGGCGATCGCGTACACGCCCACGCCCGCGGGTTTCGAGGCGCTCTGCGGATAGGCCGAAACCGTCACGTCTTCGTCGGCGATCGGCACGACCGGATAATCCGGGTCGTCGTTTTCGCGCAGGTACCCCATGGCGCCCTCGGTGAGCACGAGCAGGGTGTCGGCGGTCTGGCCGAGCGCGATCTGCGGATTCATGAAGGTGAACGTGTCGAGGCTGCCGCCGTCGTAACCCTCAAGCAGGCCGAGAAACGCCTTTTCCGCGTCGCCGCGGGACCGGTTCTCACGGATGTTGTCTTCGTACACGCCGAGGTGGTTCATGGCAAGGATCGTGCCGCTGCCCCAGCTGCCGGTGTTCGGGTCGTATTTGGTCAGCCACAGGGCGTTGTCGCCCGTGTTCTCCACGGTCGCGGTGTACACGGCGGCGAGGTTGCCGTTGCCGTCAACGCCGATCGTGGCGTCCGACCTGCCCGTCGCGGCGTACGCTTCGGCCTCTTCGTCCGCGCCGGCCGTGTCCGCGCGGAAGAACGGGATCACGCTGCCGCTCTGCGCCTCTGCGATGCTCATGAGCGAATTTTCGCGGATCAGATAGGTCGCGCCGTTCATGTCGAACAGCAGAAAATGCTCGGGCGAGGCGGCCTGCAGGGTGAAGTCCTCGTCTTCGCCGGTCAGGGCGTCGCCGATCTTCGCGTAAAGGAACTGCAGGTGGTCGAAATACGGGTCGTCGCGGCGCGAAACGCGCATGCCGTCGCGGTACACGCCGTCGGAGAGGGTGTCGTTGTTGTCGAAATCATAGAGCGTGCGCAGGAGGATGGCCTTGCCGCCCTGATCCCACTTGACCTTGCCGCCGGAGATCGTGAAGGTGCGAAGATACAGGCGCTTGACCGTGAGCAGGTTCGAAGCGGCGGCCGCGTCGTCGGTCCGGCTGCCGGTCTCATCCGTATACATCTCTTCGCCCGTGGTATACACGATATAATACCGGTCGCCGATCTGCGCGCTCTCGATGTTGTCGATATGCACGCCCTCGGCGAGGGCCACGGTGCCGACCGTGCGCCCGTCCTTCGAAACGCGGAGCTCCGACTGTCTGCCGTTGACCGTCCACGAGGCGCGCTGCAGGCCGATGCGGTACGAGGCGATCTCCGCGATGGCCTCTTCTTCGTCGTCAAGGCTGTAGCCCTGGTTCGCGAGATAGGCGCGGTACTGTTCCGTCTTCGCGGCGAGCTCGGCGTCGGTATAGGGCGCGGTGCCGACGTAAACGGCGGCGTCGCCCGCAAACCCGGGCATCGCCACGGCGCCGTCGGCGCTGCCGACCGTCACGGCGGGGGTAAAGCCGTCGCTGCCGGGCGTGAAGACGGCGGTCTTCACCACGGTGTTCTTCGCGGCCGCCGCCAGCGTGCCGAGCACGGTGTCTTCGTTATGCGCCGTCGGTTCGGCGTAGCTGACCCACACGGCCTTCACAGCGCCGTTGTCTTCGCACACGCTGAACGTTAGGTCGCCCGTGCCGTCGTCGCGCCCGTTCGAAAGGGTGTCGAGCGGGATGTAGGGGACGGCGGCGTCTTCGTCGGCGGGGTTGACAAGGCCGGGCTGCACGCCGGTCATCTTGAGGCGGCTCATCACGAGCATGGTGTTGTCGTTCGCGTGCCCGGCGTTTTCGCGCCCGATATGATAGATCACGTAGTTTTCGTTTCCTGCGGTCACGAGCCTGAAGTCGTAGCCCGTCTGCAGGCCGTCGGCAAGCTTCGCGGCGTCGGAGCTGCCCGAATATCCGGCGAGCTCAAAGGGCACAGCGGCGTCGTTCGCCTGATACGACTGCAGCGAGAAATCTTCGTCAGCGTCCTTCTGGGCGTACACGGTCTGCGTGCGCGAAACGTCGCCCGGGAGCGTGAGGCGCGCGTCGTAGACGCTGCCGTCGGCGCCGGTCATAGACAGGGTGCCGAAGCTGCCGCCGTATTTGTCGCCGAGTGCCGACCAGCCGTGGCTCCACTCTTCGGTCTCGCCGTCGTATTTGATCGTATATCCGATCAGGTCGAAGCTCTGCGAATAGAACAGGAACACGGCCTTGGCCGCGAGGCTCAGCGTGAATTTGGCGCTGTTGAAGAAGAAATTGCCGCCTTTCGCCGGGAAGAAGGTCATCACGACCCCGGCGCTGAACTTCACGGTGAGCTCGAGCTTCATCAGCTCCACGCCGACGCCGCCCGAAACGCTCACGAAGAACTCGGGCTCCACCCGGATGCCGCTCCATTTGATGTCGGAGCGCTGGTCCGTGACCGGCGCGAGATGCGAAAGCGTGGTGTTCTCGAGCGCCGAAATCTGCAAATAATAGGTCTTGCCGTCGAAGTCGTAGCCGTTCTTCATCAACAGCGTCGCGGTCACGGGCTTCGCGCCCTTTGATTTGAGAAAACCGCTGTTCGCGCCCGCGACGCGCTTGGTGCACGCCTCGTCCTCATACAGGTCGAGCGCCACCTTGCCGTTGAACTTGATGTTCACCGCTTTATAATTCAGCGGGAACACGTAGTATCTGCCCTTCGTGAGGGACATCGTCTTCTTTTCGGCGTCATCGCCGACGTACTGCGTGCCCTCGATCGTCTTGTTCTTATACTCGCCGCCGGTGGTGAGTTTCAGTGAAACGCCGATCTTGACGGTGATGTAGAACAGCGGGCACACGGTGAAGCGGTGGGTGTACGTGAACTGGAAGAAGCCCATCGCGCCGACCGAGAACTGCTTGAACCGGAACTCGTTGTAAACGGGGTCGTATTTGAACAGGAACGCCCCGGTGAATATGATCACGGCGTTGAAGCCCTTCGAGGTGTATTTGCCCTTTTCGACCGCGTCGGAATAGCTGTCGTCCGAGAACATGAGGCCCGCGGGGCCGAAATAGATGTTCAGGCAGTTCGCGAATTCGGTCGCGTTGCCCTTGATCATC
This sequence comes from Clostridia bacterium, assembly GCA_017550625.1. Taxonomy (GTDB): domain Bacteria; phylum Bacillota; class Clostridia; order Oscillospirales; family Acutalibacteraceae; genus RUG806. Next base: position 17,884 of record JAFZOL010000045.1, read on the forward strand.
TGGCCCGGGCCCTTCCAGCCCTTGCCCTGCTTCCAGCCCGCGAGCGGGATCGAGAACGAGATCAGGTGCTCGAGGCCGTTCGACGAATAGCTGATGAAGTCGTGCGTGGTCTCGCCGAATTTCAGCTTCGGGATCTTCGTGTCGAGGTCGAGGTTGAACTCCGAGAAATCGCTGCCGCTGTCGGCCATGTCGAAGCCGCCGTCGGTCTCGGAATCCTCCGAGCCCATCTGCGAGAGATACGAGGCGTCGGGCGTCGTGCTGTTCGGGATGAGCGTGGAGCTCTCGGGGCGCGGGACCACGCCGTCCAGCGCGAGGGTCTCGGTGTCGACGGTCTGCTGCTGCACGCACAGCGCCACCGTGGAATCGCCCGCGAACGAGCCGAGATAGCCGTTGAGGTTTTCGCGGTCGGTCTCGCTCATCACGAGTTTGCCGTTGTTCATCGAGGCCGTGGGCGCGAGCGGGATATCCTTGCCCGCCAAAGAGTTTTCGATATAGATCGGGTCGGGCGTTTCGTAGGGGTACATGAGATTGCCCCTGTACGCCGGTTCCCACTCGTATTTCTGTTTTCCGTCTACCGTCACGGGCTGAACGGGGCTCGTGTCGCCGCCCAGCGGCACGTCCACGTACTGCACCGCCGTTGCCGCCGCCCCGTACATCACGTGCCCGTCGGCGGTGTAGGCGCCTGATTCATCCCTGCCGCTGAACACGTAACGGTAGCTCTGCTGCTGGTCGGTCAGCTCGGCGTAAACATCGGGGTCCGTCACGCTGGTCGTCAGGGCGGGCAGCACCTGCGCCCGCTGCCCCTCCTGCCCGGGCTCGGGCGTCAGGGCGCGGGGCGTCATGGTGTAAAAGATCTTCAGATACATCTGCCCGGGGTCGCCGTCCATGTTTTCGGCGTAGGTGAATATCGTTTCGGTGTAATCCGTGCCGGGCTCGAGGAACATCAGAAATTCGTCGCCGCTGCCGGCGCCGATCTCGAAATAGCCGGTGTCGGGGTTATACGCGCCGTCGATCCTGCCGTTCAGGTCGCCGTCCCAGTAAAGCCCCACCGAGTCGATCGCTGCCGTCATCACGGAGGTCGCGGTGAGAAAGCTCTTGTTATAGTAGCGGAAGGTCAGGTTCGCCTGCGCGAGGTCGGCGGGCTCGAGCATGATCTTGTCGTCGCCGGCGTACGAGCGCCCGTTATACAGGATGCAGTCGTCGTGGCTCCGGTTGAAATTGATCCACTGCACGTTCTGCAGGCCGGTCTTTGTGAGCACCGTGCCGTCCAGAACGAAGGCGCCGCCGTCCTTGGTCACGCGCGTCTCGGTCACGGTCGTGCCGAAATGCGGGGCCGTTGCCGTGAACGGCGAACAGCCGCAGGTGACGTAGTCCTCGCCCGACGCCCAGAACAGGGCTTCGGCCTCGCTGACCTTCGTCACGTCGATGGACGAGAGCACGTTGCCGTCCGCGTCCTTCATGTGCGCCACCGAGGGCGCGAGGTCGATCTTCAGGTCCTGCTTTCTGGACATGACCACGTTGATCACGTAATCGCCCGCAAGGTCGCTTTGCGACATCTCGCCCCACAAAAGCGTCACGACATAGTCGTCCGTGCCCGAAACGGCCTCGACCTTCGCGTTCACCACGCTGCCGTTTTTGCGCGTGAGATACACGGCGGCGGAGAGCTCCTCGCCCATATAGGGCGCGTAGCTGACGGTCTTGTTGAGCGAGACCTTCAGCTTTGTGCCGACGTAGAGATCGCCGGACCGGTCGACGCCGCCCTCGTTTTTCACGAGGGTGACCGTGGGCTTCATCGAGGCGTAAACGCCCGATTCCGTTGTCAGCACGGCGGCGCCGTCGGGGGCGGTGCGCACGTTCAGCCCGCCGCTCTCGCCGTCGTTGGCGGTATGGATCAGCAGATCGAACCCGCCCGTAAACGTTCTGCGGGCAAGCGTTGCCCCGACGATCTCGCTGTACTGTTCCTTGGTGGACGTGTAATCGCCGTTCTGCGTCGTGCCGATCGTCAGCCCCGCCAGGGACTCGGTGACGGGCCAGGCCGCGTCAAGCGTGCCCGAGCCGTTCCAGTGCAGGGTGTCGTTTTCAAACAAGCCGCCCTCTTCGACCCACGGCTCGCAGTCGACGTAGGCGTAATTATTTCCGTTCGGGCGCGTCACGGCTCCCCAGCCGTAGGTATAGGAGTCGATGTCAAACGTCGACATGTATTCCGCCCAGCCGGCCGAAAACTTATACTCGCCGCTGAAGCTTTTATAGAGCTTGGCCATGTCGGCGATCGTCAGCGTGCCCTTTTTGCTCCCGTCGCTCGAAATTTTATAGCCGTTGTCGGTCTTCGTCGCGTTGGGCCACGACGGGCCTGCGGCGATGACGTCGTAATCGTCCGTCCAGTAACTCGATTCATAATCATTGTAATCGTAGCGGGAGACGTACAGCCTGCCGTAGTGATAGGTCTGCAGCTGCAGGTCCCCGTCGAACCCGGCGATCGAGGCGGCGAGCGGCTCGCCGGTCTCCTTGGGCGTGCCGGTCACCGCGGCGGGGTCGATATCCACCGCGCTCGGGCCGCTGTCCGGGGTCTGTCCCGAAAGGTCGATCGCGTCGGGGTCCGCGAGCACGGTCGCGAGGTTATTCCCGTCGCCCGTGCCGGAGTTATAAAGCCGCACCGTGACCTCTGTCTCGCCGAGCGTGCCGATACCCGCGGCGTCGCCCTTGATGCCGATGAGGCGCAGGGTCATGTCTTTGCCGTCCGGGTCTTCTTTTCCGTCGTCGATGAGCGGGATCACGATCTTCTGCTCGGCGGCGTCGCCGTAAAACGACACCTCGCCGGTCACTTTTTCATAGTCTTTGCCGGCCTTCGCGGCGCCGTCGACGCTTTCATAGGTCACCGACACCATGCTCTGGTTGCCGCCGGTGCGCTTCACCGTCACGTATGCCGCCCCGTCCGCGCGGTCCGCCGACAGCTCGGTTTCGGTCAGCGACACCGTGAACGGCTCGGGGGCGTCGTTGTCGGTCACGGCGAAGATCAGGGTGTTCGCCGTGTCGTAAAGGCTGCCGCCCTCGCAGTCCGTGATCATCAGAAGCCCCTGCCGGATGCATTCGGGCGCGTCGTCCTCCGGGGCGGTGATGCGGATGGATTTCATCCACTCGCCGTCCGCGAAGGTCAGATAGAGGTCGTAAGAGAGATAGGGGTCGTCCTTGTCCGGCTCCAGCGCGGTGAACCGCGTTTCGGGGTCGAGGTCGAGCCCTTCCGGCATCTCGGGCAGCGGCTTTTCTTCGGGCTTTTCATAGGGCACGCCCTTCGCGGACGCCGTGCAGTAAGCCGTGCCGCCGACCGTGTACACGCACCTGAAATCATAGTCGTCCAGATCCGCATTTGCCGCGGTGAAGGAGCTTTCCGTCGCGCCGTCGACGTTCCGCCAGCGGCCGTCGGACAGCACCTGCCACTGATACGCCCCGGCGCCGGCTGCCAGAGAAAGCGTCACGTCGTCGCCGTTTTCTTCGCGCAGGATCACCGCGTTCCCTTTTTCGGGATCGGGGTCCTTGCCCACGGGCTGATACTGCGCGATCGGCCGGGCGTTTTCCACCTCGATCAGGATGTCGTCGGTCGAAACGGCGGTCGCGTAGCCGTATGCGTCCTCGCCGACCGGCACGAGCATGGGCGAATAGCGCACCACGGCCGTGGCGCGGCCCAGCGTCCCGCCGAGGCGGTAGACGTTCACGGTCAGCGTGTCGCCGCCCTCTTCGAGCGCGGCTTCGCTGAGTTCAAACGCGAACGTGCCGTAGGGGAAGCGCGTCTCCCAGTCGTCCGTCACCGCCACGTCGCCCCGTTCGGTATGCAGGGTGTCGGGCTTCCGGGTTTCGGCGCGGGCGAACAGCCGCGGCTGGACGACGCCTGCCGTCATCAGCAGGCTCAGCGTCAAGGCAAGCAGGTTCTTGAATCGTTTCATGGCTCTGATCTCCCTCTCTTTATAAGAAATCTAAACGGAATATCTGTCAGCGGTTCCGGCCGATCAGGCCGAACCAGTAAATCACTCTGTGCAGGATCGTAACGACGCCGCCGAACACGCCGCCGTGGGTCCGCCCGCAGAGCGGACAGGGCTCCGGTCGGGGCAGGGGAGGGGCGGGGGCCTCTTCCCACCCGGCGTACAGCGTCACGTTTCCCACCGAGCCCGCCGGGATCCGGCCGGCCGCCTCGGTGCAGTTTTCGTCGAGGTACCAGCCGGTAAAGGCGAAGCCCTCTCTCGCGATCGCGCCTTCATCCGGCAGAACGGCGAGGCCGCCCTTGCCGATCAGGTACGTTGCGTCATACCCCGCGCCCGAAAGCACGCCGCCGTTCGTTTGGTAATCGATCGTCTGCGGCGATTTGAGAGCCGCCGTGAACGCGGCGATATTGACCGCCCCGTAGCCGTAAACGTCGTCTCTGCCGGGCTCGCCGAGGTCCGCTGCGCTCTGCCGCAGCAGGGCGCGGAACCCCTCGGTGCCGATCGCGCGGTCCGTCTGTTTGGCCATCACCGCCATCGCGGCGACCACGGGGGCGGCGAACGAGCTGCCCGAATCGGTGCGGTAGCCGTCGTCCGTGCGCCAGTCGGGGCCGAACATGTCCTGCCCCGGGGCCGCCACGTAAACGGTCGCGTTGTGCTGCGAGGCGGCGGAGGCCGTTCCGTCCTGCGTCAGCCACCCAACGCCCGTCACGCAGTCGAACGCCGCGGGGTAATAAAGCGCCGTGCCGCCGCCGTTGCCGACCGAGGCGATCAGCAAAATCCCTGCGTCCGCTGCCTGCCGGAACACGGGCTCCAGTTCCTGCAGCGACTGCTTCGTGCCGCCGATGCTCATGTTCAGCACGTCGGCGTCCTCTGCGATGGCGTATTCCACCGCCCGCCGGATCGTCTCCTTCGCCCCGCTGCCGGCGTTCGCGCTGCCGCCGAGCGAAGAAAAGCAGCGCAGCATCAGCACCGACGCGTCCGGCACGAGGCCGTCCGTGCCGAGGCCGTTGCCCGCCGTCGCGGCAAGAATGCCGCACACGAGCGTGCCGTGCCCCGCGTCGTCGCCGTAGGCCGACGGGTCGGCGTATGGCTCGCTGCCCAGAAAGTTATATCCCGTGATGTCGGCGTTTACAAGATCCTCGTGCGCGGCGTTCACGCCGGAATCGATCAGCGCGATCTTCACGCCCGCGCCCGAAAGCCCCGCGTCCCGCGCCGCCGCGACGCCGAGGGACTCGAAATACCACGGCTCCTCCGCCGCGCGGGCGTCGGCCGGCCGCCAGAAACAGAGCGCGGCGGCCGCGCATACGACGGCGACCGTTTTTTGCAGCAGCTTTGACGGCATCGACTCCCTCTCCTCTCCGTAAAATGAAGCGCCTTCCCGCGGCGGAACGGATTATACCATCCATCGGTTTTGTTATTTTATTATAATACATACTCCCTATGATTTCAAGAAGCTCTTTCTTTTGTGTTTTTTACATTGTTTTATAACCGTGAAGATCCGCGCGCGTACAAATCTTTGTGTGCGGATATCGAGGGATTTTCTGGTTTTTCGGAGACGGATAAAAATCAACAAAAAGTTGAATTAAAAACAATCAATTGATAATTGAAACTTTTTCCGCAATGGTTTAGAATGAAATCAACGACCGGTTGGAAAAGCAACAAACGATAGAAATGGAGGCCGTGTATGATCGTATTGGGAGAACGGATCAAGGAGCTGAGGCGCCGCGACGGGCGCACGCAGGAGGCGCTGGCAAGCGAGCTCGGCGTGACCGCGCAGGCGGTGTCGCGCTGGGAGAAGGGGATATGCTATCCCGATATGGAGCTGATCCCCCCGATCGCCAACTTTTTCGGCGTGTCGATCGACGAGTTGTTCGGCTACGACAACGAGCGCACGAAAAAGATCGACGCCCTGTATGACAGGATCACCTCGATGAACGCGATCAACAACGGCAAGGATCTGTGCGTTGACGAGTGCATCGCCCTCGCGCGCGAGGCGCTGATCGAGTTTCCGGGCAACGACAAGCTGACCGCGGCGCTGGCCTCGGCGCTCTATAACGCCGGTTCTGTCCGCCGGGGCGAATTCCACGTCGACGGCCCGGACGGGTTCGAGATGTGCGATGTCGAGCGTCACCGCGCCTATCCCGAATGGCAGGAGGCCGTGAAGCTGTATGAAAAGGTGCTGCCCGCCCTCAACAGCGGCGATCTCAGGAACCGGGCCGTGCAGGAGCTCGCGCAGCTCTATCAGTTTATCGGCGAGGGCGAAAAGGCGGCGCTTCTTGCCGATTCCGCCCCGGCCCTGAACGAATCCAAGCCGTTTCTGCGCATCAACGCCTTCGACGGCAAAGAGGCCGTGGCCGCCCGCGGGGACGCGCTGATCGACCTCGTGCTCGCCGCCGCCGACCTGATCGCCGCGATCGTGCGCGGCGACCGCAGCCTGCCGCCCGCAACGGCCGCCGAATTGCTCGACGACGCCGTGGCGATGTTCGGCATTGTCTGCAAAAACGGCGACTACGGAAAGCTCAGGGGCACGATGAGCAGCTTATATCTCTTAAAATCGTATTACCTGTGGCTCGCCGACGACCGTGACGGCGCCTTTGAAGCGCTCGACCGGGCGTTCGAGCTGTCGAGCGCGTTCGATGACGAGCCCGTCGCCGAGGCGTATACTTCGCCGCTGCTCAGATACACCAAGCCCCTCGTGTGCACGTTCGGCCGCAAGCTGACGCCCGAGCTCCCGGAAATCTGGCCCTTCTGGGACGTGCCGGAAGCCGGGCGCGTGAGAAACGAGATGCAGGCCGACCCCAGGTGGGAAATATGGGAGCGCAAAACGAGGCGCTGACCCTGAGCCGGCATTTGATGAAAACGTGAAAGGAGTTTTTGATATGAAACAGATGAAGAATACATACGGCGGGAAGCTCCTTGCCGTGATCGCGGCCGCCGTGCTGCTCTTCGCGATGCTCTTCTGCCTCGCGGGCTGCGGCGAAAACGCGCCCGGGCCCGCCGACGGTACGTCCGCCGGGCAGAGCGCCGACGACACTGCCGCCGCCGCGGAAGCCTCTTCCGAGGCTGATGAAACGACCGAAGCGACCGAGGAGGAGAGCGAAACGGGGCTCGACCTCTCGCAGGACGTGATGACCATGATCGGCGCGGACAGCGAGCACATCAACCGCTTTCTCACCTCCATCGTCCAGCAGGATATCGTGGACACGGCGACCGATCTGGACGAGGACGCGGAGCTCGTGCGCTTCGTCTTCCGCTACCGCGAGACCAACGCTCCCGATACCGTCGTCGAGACCGGCGAGGGCGACGCCGCCGCCCGCACGCTGACGCTCGACGAGGTCAACGAGACGCTTTCGGCCCTGTTCGGCAAGACCCTTACGCCCGACGAAAACGGGGATTACAGCGTTTCGCTTGAAGACGATCAGGTCTTCCGCTGCTCCTTCGCCGACGGCGTGTTCACGGTCGCCGCGCCCTTCCCCGAAGAGGAATTCCCGTTTAGGATCCGCTTCGCGCTGTCTGAGACCGTCGACAAGGAGACGAAAACCGTGCACTTCAGGCTGTACCGGGTCAACCCGTACGAATGGGGCTTCGGCGAGGTGCTCTACCATCTGCCGGTCCTGCCCTCCCTGCATATCTGGGAAGCGGAAAACGGAAAAGGCGAAACGAAAAAATGGATCAGCAAGCTCGGCGAGGGCGACGCGGTGCTGTCCGGCTTCGGCGAGGATATGTATCTCGTGGAAATGACGACCACGCTGCTGTCCTGACCCCGCGGGGCAAAAACAAACAAAACTGCGCACGGAACGTTATTGACGTTCCGTGCGTCTTTTCTTTCCTGCGGCCCCTTTGCCGCTTGACAAAAGGGGTGCGCAGGCATTATATTTAAATTGCAGATACAAACTGAATATTTATAAAGGAGGCTGCCGATGGAAGAAAAGAAAAAAGAGATCCGCTACGTCGGCGTGAAGGAGAACCTGCTGTTCGGGCTCGCGAACGCGGGGCAGTGCTTCAGCTACAACATGTTCACGGGCTCTTATCTGTCGCTGTTCTTCGTGAAGGTGTTCGGCATCCCGCCGGGCGCCGTGGCCACCATGCTGCTGGTGCTCGGCATCTGGGATACGGTCAACGACCCCATCATGGGCGGCATCGTCGATAAAACGCACACGCGCTACGGCAAGCTGCGCCCGTATCTGCTGCTGGTGCCGATTCCGCTCGCGATCAGCACCGTCCTGTTCTGGGGCGGCCCGCTGCTCTTGCAGAACTCGCGCGATCTTACGCTCAAGATCGTATATATGTACGTCTCGTATCTCATCTGGGAGTTCTTCTACACCCTCGGCGACGTGCCCTATTGGAGCCTGAGCGCGGCGCTGAGCCCCTCGCCGTCCGACCGCACGCGCGCGATCGCCACGGCGCGGTTCTTGAGCGGCTTTATCGGCGGCATCGCCACCGTGGTGATGCTGCCCGTGCTGATCGACATGTCGAACCACGGGCAGATCGGCTGGTCGCTCAGAGAGGTGTTCGCGGTGTGCGGCCTCATTTCGGCCGTGTTCATCGTGGGCCTGTTCAGTCTCGCCGGCCTGTTCGTGAAGGAGCGCGTGGTGCAGCAGGTGGAGGAGACGAGCTTTTTCGACGCCTTCCGCTTCATCGGCAAGAATAAGCCCCTGCTGCTCATCATCCTGAGCAACGTCCTCGGCACGGTGTCGAGCATCGCGGGCGTGTTCGGCGCGTTCTATTACACCGAGGTGCTCGATTTCATGTCGTGGAGCTCGCTTTTGTCGCTCATCGGCGGCCTCGGCGGCGGAGCGGGCATGGCCACGATCGGGCTGATCAAAAAGCGGTTCGACAACCGTCAGCTCGCGATCATCAACAAGATCGTGCCCGCCGTGCTCGGCACAATCGCCTTCTTCTGCGGTATGCGGCATTACGAACTGTGGTACGTGGTGATCCCGGTCATCGGGGTCAAAAACCTGATCTCGGGCGTGTTCGACGCGTATAACTCGGTGGTGTCCACCGAGATGATCGGCGACACCGTGGACTATATGGAGTGGAAGACCGGCATGCGCAACGAGGGCATGGCGTTTTCGGTGCTCACGTTCGTGGGCAAGATGCAGGGGCGGCTTTCTACGTCCCTCGGCACGGCGCTGTTGCCGCTCATCGGCTATTTCGTGACCGAAACGGTGCTGCCCGACGGCACGGTCGAGACCGTGTCGAACTGCACCGAGGCGTTCGGGCGGCCCACGCAGTTCTGGCTGTGGGCGTTCTTCACGATCGTGCCCGCCGTCACGGGCCTATTGGCGATCATCCCGTATCATTTCTATGAATTAAAGGGCGACAGGCTCCGCGAGATCCGCGAAGAGATGCGGCTGCGCCGCGAGGCGGCGGCCGTGACGCCGACGGAGGTGCTGACCGATGAAAGAGGATAAATACTGCCCGAACTGCGGCAAAAGGCTGTCGTTTTTCTACATGAAACCGAACTGCCCCGCGTGCGGGGTCGATCTGCTGCGTTACGATTACGAGGGGCGCCTGCAGCGCGACGCCGAACAGGCGGCGCGGGAGGTGGAGTCCCTTTGGCGCTTCGTGCGGAAAATCGACAAGGCGCGCCTTGTGGAACGGCACTGCCTCAAAAAGGGCAGGCCCCTGCCGTGGGAAGACGCGCCGGCCGAAGAAAAACGGGAGGGCTGAGCATGGGAAACGGATACCCGAAGGACCATAAAGAAAAGCTCGACGCGCTGCGAAAGAAAGTGTTCCGCCCCTGCGGCACGCTCAAGGTCAGCGTAAGCGGTAGCCGCGAGCCGGTGCCGCCTGAGAAGAAAGAATCGCTCAAATACCGGCCCATCCTGCCCGGCGGCGTGTGGGCGGCGCGCGTGTACGACTGCGCGTGGTTCCATATCACCGGCGACCTGCCCGCGGATTGGACGGAGAAACCTTACGTCGCCCTCATCAACATCGGTGGCGAGGGGCTCGTATACGCCAACGACGGCACGCCTTACGAGATGGTCACGTTCAAGATGAACCCCGTGGATTCGCTCTCGGCCGAGCGCGGCAAAAACACCGTCCGCGTGACCGACGCGATCGTGAAAAACGGCAAAATCGATTTCTATATGGACGCCGGCTTCAACGGCGCCTTCTCGCTCGCCCCGTTCGGCGCGGGGGTGCTTCGGTACGCCCGCCTTGCCGAACGCGACGACGGATACTACGCGTTTTACTACGACTATCTCGCCGTCCTATCGCTTTACGCCGACCTGCCGGAGGGCGAGGGCGCTGAGATGCTGACTTCGCTTAATAAGGCTTACGATACCGCGATGGCGGGCGACGTCGCGGCGGCGCGCGACCTTTTGCGCCCCGTGCTGACCGCGGGCCCGACGGACTTTACATTGTACGCCGTGGGGCACTCGCACCTCGACCTCGCGTGGCTCTGGCCCGTGCGCGAAACGAAACGCAAATCCGCCCGCACGTTCACAAAGCAGCTCAACAACATTGAGAAATATCCTTCGTACATTTACGGCGCGTCGCAGCCGTGGCAGTTCGAGTATCTCAAAAACAATCAGCCCGCGATCTGGGAACGCATTAAAACCGAGGTCGCGAACGGCAGAATCGAGCCGCAGGGCGGCATGTACGTGGAGGCCGACACCAACATTTCGGGCGGCGAGGCGCTGATCCGCCAGCTTTATTACGGCAAGACCTTTTTCCGCGAGGCCTTCGGCAAGGAGATGAAGATCTGCTGGCTGCCGGACGTGTTCGGCTACAACGGCAACCTGCCGCAGATTCTGAAGGGGGCTGGCGTCCCGTATTTCTTCACGATCAAGCTCTCGTGGAACGAGCACAACAAGTTCCCGCACCGCTCGTTCAACTGGCGCGGCATCGACGGCAGCGAGGTGCTCGTGCACATGGCGCCCGACGAAGACTATAACTCGAGCGCCCTGCCGTCCTCCACGCGCCACGCGTACCGCAACTACCCCGAAAAGGACTTGTCGCGCGAGGCGCTCTACGTCTACGGCGTCGGCGACGGCGGCGGCGGGCCGGGCGAGCCCTTCATCGAGCTTCTCACGCGCCAGAAAACCCTCGCCGATACGCCTCAGGTCAGATTCTCGTCCGCGATCGATTTCTTCGAAAAGCTTGAAACGTACCGCGAAAAGCTGCCGTCGTATCAGGGCGAATTGTATCTCGAAAAGCATCAGGGCACCTACACCACGCAGGGGCGCAACAAGCGCTTTAACCGCAAGACCGAATACGCCCTTGAGGACCTCGAGACGCTGTGCTCGGCGGCGTGGCTCAAAGGCCGCCCCTACCCGCAGGCAAAGCTCGACGCGTGGTGGAAAGAGGCGCTGCTCTATCAGTTCCACGACATCATTCCGGGCAGCTCGGTCAACAGGGTGTATAAGGAGTCGACGGCCCGCTACCGCGTGATGCTCGACGGGATCGAAGCGGAAAAGCGCGAAGCCCTGCGCTTTTTGGCGGGAGAAGGGGAGCAGAAGCTCGTCTACGACCCGCTCACGTTCGGGGCGTACCCCGAACCGGACGAAAAAGACGACGACCGGCTGTTCGTGAGCGGCGACTATATGAAAAACCGCTATTTGTCCGTCACGTTCGCTTCCGACGGCGAGATAACGTCGCTCAGGTCCGCCGACGGCACCGAGTTCGCGGCGGGGCGGCTCAACAGCCTCCGTCTCTTCTACGACAAGCCGCTCTATTTCAACGCCTGGGACATCGACTGGAAGTATCACGACCGCCCCGGCGTCACGCTCAAGGCCTATAAACACGAGCTGAGAAAAGAGAAGTCGCGCGTCACAAGGATCAACTACTACCGCCACGGCCTGACGACGGTGAAGCAGGAAGTGAGCCTCGGCACGGACGACGATTTCGTCACCGTGAAAACCGAAGCCGACTGGCACGAGCTGTTCCGGATGCTGCGCGCCGAGTTCCTGCCCGCCGTGGAGGCAAAGGAAGTCGCCTGCGACATCCAATACGGCACGATCCGGCGCTCCGCCCTCGACCGCACGCCCGTTGAAAAGGCGCAGTTCGAGATCTGCGCGCAGAAATACGTGGACGTGTCGGACGGCGAAAAGGGCTTTTCACTGATGAACGACTGCAAATACGGCCACAGGGTCAAAGAGGGGCTCGTGTCGCTCAGTCTCCTGCGCGCGCCGGTGTTCCCGGACCCGCGCGCCGACCGCGGCAAACACGAGTTTACCTACGCCCTCTATCCGCACCGGGGGGCGCTTTCAAAGGACACCCTCGCCCGCGCCTACCGGCTCAACAAGCCCCCCGTCCCGTTCGCCGGGGCAAACGGCTTCGGGCCGCTCGTCACCGTGGATAACGACGAAATCGTGATCGAGCTCGTGAAAAAGGCGTATCGCGGCGACGCCCTTGTCGCGCGCCTCTATGAGTCGCAGGGGAGAGAGGCTTCTGCCGCGCTCACGGCGAGCTTCAACTTCCGCGAAGCGTACGAGACCGACCTCATGGAAGAAAACGCGCGTCAAACCGACCTAAAGCGCCTCAATTTCCGTCCCTATGAGATCAAAACGATCCTGTTTGTAATTTAAGGAGGGCTCTGTGATGCTGAAAAAAACCGTTTCGCTCCTGTTGTGCCTTATGCTGCTCGTTGGCACGCTGCCCGCGGTGTTCGCCGAGGGCAGCGAAGTCGTGCTCCTCTCGAAGGCCGTGTCCGCCGAGATCGTGATCCCGGTGAGGGCCTCGGCGCAGGAGCAAAAAGCCGCCGAGATCCTGTCGCGGTATCTCGAAGAGATCACGGGCGTGGCCGTGCCGGTCGTGGCCGACCTCGCCGCCGACAGGCAGATCATCCTCGAAACCGACCCCGAAATGCGGGAAGAGGCCTACGTCCTCGCCGAGAAAAACGGGATGTTCCGTATCACGGGCGGCGGCAAGCGCGGCGTGCTTTACGGGGCGTTCGCCTTTCTCGAAAAGCTGTGCGGCTGCCGGTGGTACGTCAACGACGCGTTCCTGATTCCGTCGGCGGACGAGATTTCCGTGCCCGCGGGGTACAGTTTCAGCTACACTCCGTATTTCGAGTACCGCGAGACCGACTGGGGCGGCCGCACGAACCCCGAATTCAGCGCGGCGCTGAGCGTCAACGGCGGCAACGTGAATATCCCGCCCGAGGAGCTCGGCGGCGCGATCGGCTATTTTTCGGGCTATTTCGCGCACACGCTTTCGACGTGCTTCTGCAGCGCCGCCACATATTTCGACGCGCACCCCGAATATTTCGCCCTCAGGGACGGCAAGCGCACGCCGAACCAGCTATGCCTGACGAATCCCGACGTGCTTCGCATCGTCACCGACGAGGTGCTCGATTTGCTTAAATCCCGCCACGACCCGACGCAGTCGGTGCAGATATTATCCCTGACGCAGCACGACAACGGCGACTACTGCACCTGCCAAACGTGCAAGGCGCTCGACGACAAAAACGGCTCGCAGTCGGGCACTATGCTCACGTTCGTGAACGCCGTGGCGGACGCCGTGAAGCAGGCGGGCTACGACAACGTGGCGATCGACACCTTTGCCTATCAGTATACGCGGCAGGCGCCCACCAACGTGGTCCCGCGCGACAACGTGATCGTGCGCCTTTGTTCCATCGAGTGCTGCTTCGGGCACCCGCTCGACGACCCCGATTGCGAAGAGAACGCGAAGTTCATGAAGGACCTCGCGGACTGGTCGAAGATCTGCGACCACCTTTACGTGTGGGATTACGGCACGAATTACAGCGAATATATCACGTTCTTTCCGAATTTCAACGTGATGCAGAAGAACATGCAGATCTTTTACGAGCACAACGTCAAGGGCGTGTTCGGCGAGGGCAACTCGCAGACCGCGTGGTGCGACGGCGAGTTCAAGGACCTCAGGCTCTATCTGCAGGCCAAGCTCATGCAGGACCCCTATATGGATTTCGAAAGCGAGCTTGACGGTTTTCTTCAGTTCTATTACGGCGATGGTTGGGAGAGCATCAAGACATTCATCCTTGAGTGCAGTGATAAGGGCGTCACGGCGCGTAAGCACGTGGGCATTTTCGACCGCGCGAAGGGCTCGCTGCCCGGCGTCAAGCTCAAAGATATCGACCGCTACGACGCCCTCTGGGCCGAGGCCGAGGCCGGGGCGCGGACCGACGAGCAGCTCGCCCGCGTCAAGCGCTCCGAGTTTTGCTGGCGCTATTGGAAATGCGCGAACAACAGGGGCGAGTTTTCGGTCCTGCACACGCTTTATCAGCGCATGAAGGCGCGCGACGACCTCTATCTCGACCTCGTGGACGCGGGTACCACGATTTTGGGCGAAACGAACCGCAAGCGCGCCCTGTCGGACTGCTACGCCCTGCATCTGTTGCGCATCCCGTTCTGCTGGACCACGCTCTACGACGACCCGTTCTGGGATTTCATCAGCCCCTACGTCGTCACAATTTACCGCAACCTCGGCGCGCTCTACGCGTTTACGGATATGGTTTGACCGTTCACAGACAAAACAAAAGCCGGACCTGAAGTCCGGCTTTTCTTGTTTGTCAGGAGTGTTTTTGAGCGTTTCTCCATTGTGAAAATGCTTCTCCGTGTATCTCTGCGAGCTTCTCATCCCACTCGATCGCGTCCCGCAAATCTTTTTCGAGCTTTTTTGCGTATTCCGGCGGGGATATGACGCTTTTTTTGAATTTCACGTGCTGTTCTCCCCCGAAACACGCGTGGCACCAGAAGTTGCGCGCCTGCCGGATGCCGTCAAGGCACGCAAGATCGTCCTCGGAAAAGAGGACGCGGTTCGTCTCTTTCTGCGAGGTCCGGATCTTATGGATCAAAGCGCCGAAAGAATCGTTTTCATACGTATCGAGACCGGCGTACCATTGGTCGTGATTATCGGCATATATCACGGCGCAGGCGCCTCTCAGTCGCATTTCGATCAGCTGATAGTATTCGATCACTCTGCTGTGGTGATCGCGGAAAACACTTTCAGTCATTGTTTATCCTCCTGCAAAAACCGGAACACGCGGTCATAGAAATCCTTCGCCTCTTCATAGGCCGCGTGGCCGAGGCCGGGATAGAGATAGAGTTCGCTGTTTTTGATTTTCTCATTGAGCTCGCGGCTCGCCGCCGCCCCCACGACGTCGTCCGCTTCTCCGCCGAGGATGAGCGCGGGGCAGGATATCTCCGAAAGCCTGTCGCTTTCGTCAAACGACAAGATCGCCCGCGCGTTGATGAAAAACCGCCGGTAGTCCTTCGGCTTGCCGATATGCCCGAGGAAGGGATAGGTCTTTCTCAGCCTTTTGAGCCGGGCGGGGGAGTAGCTGTGCTCCGCCGTGTCGATCATCAGGCTTTTGTGGTCGCCCGCCTCGGCGAAGCCGATCCACGTTTCCACCCGTTCGCGGATGAGGGGATTAACGCCCGGCGCGGTCACCGCGAGGGCGAGCTTTTCCACGAGCGCCGGGTGCTCCAACGCGAGCGAGATCGCGATCATGCCGCCCTCGGATACGCCGAGCACGGCGGCTCTTTCAACGCCGAGCTTTCTGAGCGCGGAGGCGAGGTCGTTCGCCATGTCCTTGATCGAATAACCGTCGGGCATGTCGTTCTTCCGGCTGAACATATAGGTCGTGTACGTCTCTTCGATCGGCTTATAGGGCCCCGCGAGCAGCAGAGCCTTGCCCTCCACGGTCGCGAGGCCGTCCGAGAGCCCCGGCAGCACCACGAGCGTCTTTTCGCCGCGCCCGAAGCGGGCGTAACACATCTCCGTGCCGCCGAGCTTCACTGTTCCGTTCTTCGCGAGGACCATATTCTTCCTCCGTTCTGCGTTCCGGTTTCGGGGGAGGGCTCACTCGTGCGGATGCGCGCCGAGATAATCCGTGAGCCCCGGCACGAATTTGGTCTTTCTGCCGAGGCCGTCGCCCCGGAAGATGAACGCCGTGCCGTTATATTCGTCGTAGAACGGGAACGCCGCCTCGATCATCTCCTTCGAGCGTTCGTCCGCGGGCACGATATAGTCGGTCTTCTGCCCGTTCTCGCGGATGCCCACGCCCGCGTACATCAGGTCCACGCCCTGTTTTTTCAGGCACGCGGGCAGGGTCTCGGCCATACGCTCTGCGAGCGCCGCGGCAGACTCCTCGTCAATGGCGTTCACGAGGCCGATGCCGAAGGTCACGCCCGACGCCTCGTATTCCTTATAGTCCGAGAAGAAGATCTCTTCATTGCTCATGCCCGCGTACGACAGCTTTTCGGCGTGCAGCGCGCGGTAAAACGCGTCTGTGTCGTCGATCTCCGCCGTTTTCGCGAGCGTCTCAACGGCTTTTCTGTCGGCGTCGGTGACGGTGGAGCCGGTCAGGTTGTCGGTGTCCGAGAGCACGGCCCCGAGCAGCAGGCAGGCGGTGGGCCTGTCGAGCTCCACGCCGTAGTTTAAGTAGTCGAGCCACACGATCGTGGCGGTCGCGCCGATGGGCCTTGCCTCATACACCACCTGATGGCCGGTCGTGAGGCTGCCGACGCCGTGGTGGTCGAGCACGCCCACAACGTGGGCGTCGGTCATGTCCTCGGCGGCCTGCGCGTATTCGCTGTGGTCCACGAGAAAGATCGAAAGCCCCGCGGCGCTCTCCAATACGGGCGGCGCTTCAACGCCCGCCGTTTCGAGGATATAGGCGGTCTCGTGGTTTAATTCGGCCGTGACCGCCGCCTCGGCCTTATAGCCGAGGGCAGTGAGGAGCTTCGCGTAGGCGATCGCGCTGCACACGGTGTCCGAATCGGGGCTCTTGTGCCCGATCACGTACACGGGGCCGTCGCCGACGCTCATGTTCGCGATCGACGCGCGGTTGAGCGACTGCAGCGTCTCGCGTTCGGCGAGCGTCTCTTTCCGCGCAACGCTCCTGCCGAAGAAAAACCCGGCCGCAGCCGCGCCGCAGATCGCGGCGATCAGAAGCAATGCGAACACGATTTTGAGTTTCTTGCTTTTCATAATTTACTCCTCTCTGTCCGAAGCGGAGAACAGCCCCGCCTCGAGCTCGGCGGCCGCCGATAGATCGTCGTACCGCACGTAGAACCGCACGCTCTCGAACAGCGCCCCTGCGCGCAGCGCCATGCCGGCGCCGAGCACGTTTTTCTGCATGAAGGGGATATGCTCCTGTTTCAGCGCGTCGGCGAGCAGGCCGCTCCAGATATATTCCTTCTCCGTCAGAAAGCACACGTCGTCGGGTTTTACGTCGCGTTTGGCTTTTCTGCCGCAATTGGGGCAGCGCGCGCCGTCGAACGGCAGGCAGCACGTTTCACAGTACCGTGGCATGGGCTTCGCTCCCTTCGAATCCGGTTTTCTTTATTATACCGCATATCCCGCGCGTTTGCAATTCCCAAATCGCGGGCGTTTTGCAGCGGGCACTTGCAAACGCCCGCCCGATATGGTAGTATTTTTATGAGATCTGTTTTGCGGAGGGGGTTACGATGCTGAAAAAACGGCTTTGCGTCCTTTTGTGCCTCGTGCGCGCGACCGAGACCCCCGCGAGGACCGCCGTCCCGCCGGAGGAGCCCACCGAACCGGCGACGGAGCCCGTCACCGAGCCCCCGACCGAGCCCGTGACGGAGCCTTCGACGGAGCCGCAGGGCTGCACGCACATCTGCCATTCGACGAACCCGTTCTACCGCATCGTGTGGCGGGTGCTGAACACGGTCTATAAGCTCTTCCGGATCAACAAGACCTGTTCCTGCGGCGCCGAACACTGGTGAGCGCCCGGCAGCGTTCAAAAAACCGCGTTCCCGTGTTGACAAAAGTTGATAAGGGCGTATTTTATGCAGGGTACGGTGTATCTCAATAGGTGAGGTACACCGTATTTAATCTCCATCAGGCGGACTCCGCGCGGGTCCGCTGTTTTTTATTTTCCGCGTATCTCGGTTGACATATCGGCATCGTATGGATATTATCAAAAAAAGCAAAACTTTCGGCAGATTACGATCGATCCGATCGAATTGTTATGCGGAGATCGCGATATCCGAGACGTAACGGAGAGGAGGAGCCGTCCTTGGAACAGGGAAATGATATTCTGCGCGTATGGCGAAAAGATCCGGACAGGGGCCTGCGTCTTTTGATCGACGCTTATGCCGGACCGGTATGGAAAATCGTGCGGCAAAAGCTTGCGGGCGCTGCCTGTGAAGCGGATATGGAAGAAACCGTAAACGATATCTTCCTTGAGATCGCTGAAAAAGCGGGGCGAGTCGACGAAGCAAAAGGAGCGCTGACCGCTTTTGTGCTGACGCTGGCTCGTCGCCGCGCGGTGGACGCTTATCGCAGGATCGCGCGCAGACAGGAATTCCCCGCCGAGGAGCCCCGTCCGGACGAGCCCGCGCAGGACAGCCCCGAAGAGCTTTTGCTTCAAAAAGAGGAACGCCGCAGGATGCTGTTGCTCCTTATGGAGCTGGGCGAGCCGGAGACGACGATCCTGTTCCGCCGCTATTATTACGGCGAAAGCTACGCTGAGATCGGCAAGGTCGTTCATCTCAGCGAAAACGCAGTGAACAAGCGCTGTTTGAAGGCGCTGCAAACGCTGCGCGAACAAATGAAAGGAGACGTATCCCATGACGAATAACACATTCGAGTCGCTGTTTGCCTCGCTGGATGAAACAGAGCTTCAAACGCTTGTCAATGCGGGTGTGAACGTAAACGTGCCGGCGACGCGCAGCGAAAAAAAACGGTTGTATCATCTGACGAAAAAGAACACGGAACCCGTGCGGCGGTTCCCGAAGGGCCGCACCGTAAAAACAGTTTTATTTGCGGCGGCTTTACTGACCGCATTCGTTCTCGTCGCAGGGGCGGTGGAACACTTTATATTACCCGCGACGATCCCGGAGCATATCGAAGGCTTTACGCTGCAGGCGGTAGATCCCGTTGTGATCGAGCAGGACGGTAAATTTGTCCCCGTGACGGCAACGTCGGACGGCTGCCGGATCACGCTGGAAGCCATCGTGAAAGGCGACGTGCTGAACAGGGATCTGTTCACCGGCAAAGAGGTAAAAAATGAAAAGACGTACGCCGTGGTGACGATCAGGCCCGACGACGCCGCGCTGTATGAGGAATGGCAGACCGGCAAAAAAGGCGAACCGGACAGCATCTGGATGGTGGAAGGCTACGCGCCGCTGCCTATGTCCGGCTACGGCTGCAACTGGTTTATCGACGGCGTGGTGTATCATCTGGCGGACGTAACGGACGCCGCTCTGTTTGCCGACCGCGAACTGTATCTCGCCGTCAGCGTCAACACGCCGGACTGGTCCGTGCTGCGTATGGACGAACAGGGAAAATTCTATTATCTTGACCGCACCGTCGGGATGAGAGCCATTCTTCCGCTGCCGTTGGATACAAATAAAGCGGACCGCGCAAAAGCGGACCGCTACGCGTCGGAGCACGGTTTTATTACCGAGCCCGATTACAGCTGGTATGACGGGCAAAACGCTTTGGACGACGCGTTCATTGCCTCCGGCGTGGATCTGACGCCTTATATCGGCGATAACGAATGGCGCGGTTCTTCTCCGCTGCAGTTCGGCGTGGCGGAGCATGCCCGGGAATGGCTTGCATTGTCGAAGGATCGCCCCGCCGACGGCGTGATCCCCGCCTCGTTCCTTTATGTATGATTACGCGCTTGAAAACAATGCGTCTCCCGCACAGAGCGAGCTGCCGGAAAACGCGGGGGCGCACGCTTTTGAAAACGGCGACCAATGGTATTACGTCGGGCGCGACAGCTTTCTGCTCTACCCGGCGGACGGAACGGCTGCAAGACTCGTCGTTGTAAAACCCGGCGGCATCGTGATCGACGTGGAAGCGGATTTCAACGCGCTTGTAAACCGCCTGCTGGCTGAAAAAGCCGGTCACGCCCCGGGGGCCTATGCCGCGGAATTGTATTTGCTGGGCGGATACAAGTTCAACCGCTTTGACCGGTATACGGAGGAAATGTACGATTCTGACGTGTATGATTACAGAGACGCGGGGGACGCGCGTTACGAAATCATCGGCGAATATTGGTCCTGCAACGGTACGGTGCAGGTCATCCTGTAACCGACCAACCCCTTTCGGGCCGGAAGCATCGCGCTTCCGGTCCTTTTCTTATTTAGATGCCTTTAAGCCGGTTCAGCAGTCGGGGATGCGGATATTTTTTTTGCGGGAGAGATCCCGCTTTGCGCGGCGGGTCAGGTTCGCGGGCCCGGTTCCCCGAGCCGCAGCGAAAGCGTGTGGCTGCCGCTGTCCACGGCGATCTCATCCGCCCCGCGTCCGGCGCGGCAGAAGCGGCAGTCGTAACGGGCGAACGGGGTCGGAACCGGCGCGCCGTCCACGGTGAATTTCCCGCCGTAGGATACGGCGATCGTGCCGCAGCGCGTCTCGTAGCGGACGTCGCCCTGTTCAAACACGGCGCGGTTCTTCCTGATCCGCGCGACGAAAGATCCAAAATCCTCGCTGTCCTCATCCGAGAGCTCGGTGATATAGGCGTGGTACTCCCCGCCTTCGCGGCAGAGGTCGAATTCGCTTTTCGGCACGTAGGGCGCGTCGGGCGAGACTTTTTTCAAATTCCCGAACAGCCCCTTGAGCGACGTTTGATCATAGGGCTTGTAGGCGAGCGGGCCGTTCGCGAGCACGGCGGCGAACACCCCGTTTTTGCGCGCGAACACGGCGCGCTCTTCGAGGATCACCTCGTCCCAGAGGTCGCGCGGCAGATAGAGGTGGGTCATATTTGCGACGGCGGCCTCGCCGAAGCGCTTTTTGTCCGGCAGCCGGTAGACCGTGACGTTCACGTTTTCGTGCTGCGCGCTCATGGGCCGCCTGCCGTTGCCGATCCAATAGCCGGGCGACGCGCCGAAGCGGCTTTTTCCGTTCCCCGCCGGGTGGGTCGTGAACAGAGCAACGTTTTCGCACACGTTTGCCGACCACACGTGCTCCTGCGAGCCGCAGCGCCCGGGGTCGTTCTTCACGGCGGTCGAAAGGGCGTATTTCGCGGTGCGGAAGGTTATCACGTCGCCGCGCCCGAGGGCGATGCCGTGCGTCATCATCTCGTGGCGCTTTGCGAACTTCACGGGGTCGATGAGCCTTAAAAACGAGACGTCGAGAAAGCGGAAATAGTGGACGAAGGCGTTTCGCAGCATGCCGTTCGTTTTGAGGTACCTTATGGTATTTCCGATCACCTGCGGGTTCGTGAAGGCCTCGGCGCCGAGCTGCGCCATGATCCTGTGCGGCTCCTGCCCCACGAGCCCCTCCGAAACAAGGTCGTCCGGCGACAGGCCGCTGCTCATTTTCACGCCGAAGGTTTCGTTTGTGAGGGCGATATCCCTGATCGCGTCGGGCAGGGAATAGAGCCCTTTTTCTACGAGGTCGGTGAAGCAGATGAGAATGCTGCCGGGCTTCTTTTCAAGGCGCGCCTTGATCGCCGCCCTCTCGCTCTCGGGAAGATTCGGGTCGGCGAGCTGCCGCGCGGCGGCTTCTTTTCCCCACAGCGCGTCGATCGCGGGCTGGATGCTGTTGCCGCAGGCGTTGCCCGCCTTGTTGTTGCCGTACATGCGCGAGCTCGCGGGCACGAAGCGCCCGTTCACGGCGGTGAGGGCAACGTCGAGCCATAAAAGATGCATGACCGTGCGCATATCCTCCGCGAGGGCGCGGTCGTTCACATAGGCGATGAAATTCGCCATCGGCGCGAGATCCTCGGCGAGATAGTTGTTGCTGAGGTATTCCGAAAACCCGTACCGGAAGCGCTGCTTTATCCACGCGCGTACGCGCCCCTCGGCCTTTTTGCGGTGCTGCCGCCCGGTCATGCCGCTGTTCGAGAAAACCTCGTCCTCCCACTCCTGCCCGGCCAGATACTCGCTCACGGCGAACAGGATCTGATGGTTCTCGGACCAGTAGCACATGCTGTCGTGCCCGGGCTCGTCCATGAAGTATTTGAAGCCGAGAAACGTGTCGCGGATGAGCGCCTTCGCGCGGGGGCTGAGTGCGCCGGCGCAGTCTTTATAAATTTTGAACAGCAGCTGCGCTCTGAAATCGGCGCAGTCGTAGCGGCGATCGAGGTAATCGGCCTGCGCCGACAGCATCGAAAACGCCTGCTCCTCGGTGAAGGGGACGTCCCCTCCCCCCGAGAGGAAGCGGTAGAGGTCCTCGAACCGCCTGCCGTCGGCGTCGGCGGTATAGAGCTCAAGGTCTTCGTCGTCGGGCAGGTCCTTCGGCGGCTTTTTCGCCATCAGCACCGCGATCTCCGCCCCCGTGCCCAAGAGCGCCGCGCCGAGCGCCAGCCCCGCAGGTTTGAATATCTTCACCGTTCCCCCTCCTCTCCGCTGTTTTATCTGTTATTGAAACGGGCAATAGCCCGTGATCATCCCGAGTCCGGATCGATATTACAAGCCTGTCAATCCGCGAGCCCGAGTTTTTTCAACCGGGCTTTGATCGCGTTTTCAGACCGTTTCATCGTTGCGGCGATCTCGGGGATCGACACGTTTTTCAGATACAGATCGAGCAGCAGGTCTTCCTGTTCTTTTGTCCACGGGAGGCCCTCGTTTTCGGCTTTTATCCGTTCGGGGGCATTCCCTGTTTTTGACGCTTCTTTTTTCTGTTTTTCTTCCGCCGCGTGCGACAAAACGGCGTCAAGATGGTCTACGATGAACCGCTGCGCGTCTTTTTTATAATAGACCGCGGTGAATTCGCCGTTTCTGCCGAGCCTTTTTTCCGTGACGATCCCAAGCGCCTGCCCTTGGTCGGTGGGCCTTTTCAGCTGTTTTCCGTCCTTGGCGGTCATCTCCTGCAGCAAGCCGACCGAAATCAGCCATGAGGTCAACGTTGTATACGTCAGCTTCACATGTCCTTCGTCTGCCAGCTCGTTGAATCGTTCGGTGATCTCTTTGATCGGAATAGGGTCTTCGGAAAAACGGAAGCCCGTGAGCTGCGCGTCCGTCAGACAAAACGGCTCCTTTTTCTTTTTGGCATTCGGCGGGCTGTCCTGCGCGGCCGGCACGCCGCCGTTTTCGATCAGCTGCCGCAGCACGTCGGAAACGAAAAACAGGCAGCGCGAAACGCGCACGTTGTTGATCACGTCCGTTTCGGCCGCTTCTCTGTCGGTGACCGGATCGATCCCGTTTGCCATTTTGTCGATATAGGTCTTTGCCCTCTGCATGATCTCAAGATCGTCCATTGTATTTGCCTCCGTGATTCTTTGTCCCGTCCGTTTCCCGTGACGTCTTCTTCTATTGAACCATATTTTCGCGAAAAAGGCAAGATTCAACGGGGGCGAAGCGGCACAAATCACAAAAAAAGAACGCGTATTTGCATTTTTAAGCGAAAGCGTGTATAATGAGACAAAAGAATCCGAAAAGAGGGATCGCCCGTGTCCGCCGTGTTCACGTTTCTCAGAAAGGCATTCAGTTTGTTGTTCTCGCTCCTGTTTTCGCTGTCCGGGGCGCTGTCGGCGCCGCCGACGGTCACGACCGGGGCGCTCACGCCCGTCAAAGAATACGAATACCCCTATTCCGAGGGCGCGGCGTTCTGCCAGGGGATCACGACCGACGGGGCGTATCTCTACGGCACGGGCTGCATCAAATACTTAAACTATAACGCCGTGACGAAAATCGACGCCGCCACGGGCGAGATTTTGCTCGTCAACGATATGTGCCTGCCCGCCGACCTTGTCGCCAAAGGCTATTCGCACCTCGGCGACTGCGCGTACTGCGACGGCAAACTCTACGCCGCGTGCGAGGCGTTCTTTTTCAAAGACCCCGCCGTGATGGTGTTCGACGCCGATACACTCGGTTTCCTCGAATACCACGTCCTGCCGCCCGAGGGGCAGGGCAACGGGCACTTCCCGTGGCTGTGCGTCGACAACGGCACCGTCTATTATACGCAGGCGCGCGCCGTGGACGAGGTGCGCATGCTCGACCTCGCCGACTTCTCTTATAAGGGCGCGATCAAGCTCGACCGGACCCTCACGCAGGTCACCGGCGGCGATATCTACGGCGGCACGCTGTATCTCTCGTCCAACGAAGGCGGCGGCGAAAAGGTCACCTACGCGGTCGACCTTGCCACGGGCGAAACGACACCCGACTTCGTCCGGCAGACGGGCGGCGCCCTCACCGAGGCGGAGGGCCTCGCCGTTTTCCCGACCGGAACCGGGGCGCTGTTTTACTACCTCGACGTAACGCTCGCCTCGAAGGCCTCGATCAGGGTCTATTCGTTCGGCGGATGAGGGGCTTTTCCGGCGAAAACCCGCGCTTGCTTTTCCGTATGCATCCTGATATAATAAATATCAGTTTATCCGAACATACCCCCCCCCACGGAGGTATTTTTATGAAGCGATCCGCCCTGAAGCGCCTTGTCTGCGTCCTGCTCGCGTGCGCCCTGCCGGTCCCGTGCGTCGCCCTCGCCTTCGCCGAAGAAGAGGCCGACGGGTGAAGGATCCCCACGATCCGGATCCGCGGCAAGACCGCGTAGCTCTATAAAAACGCCGACTCGCCCGACCGGCAGATCGACGCCTCGTCCGGGGCGTTCCCGGACGACACCTGTTACCTCAAATACTGCCCGCACGGCGAGTGGTACGGCGAGTTCTGCCGGCTGCTCAACTACATCATCGAAAAGGGACCCGCCGAAAACGCCGGCGCCGCCGTGACGAGACTTGTGAAAACGGCGCGCTCGCTCATCGAGACGCTTATTGCCCGCCTGCGCGAAATGATCGCCCACATCAAAGGGGAAGACAGATGTTTTTCTCTTTGGTAAAATAAAAACTAAAAAGAAAGGACAACAATGCAATGGCTGAAAGGTTTCCCGGAATTGATTGGTATTGTGACCGCTGTAATTCATACCTGAACATCCAACCAGGCTTCGACGATCATCACAGTGTGTGGGAGTGCACGGAATGTGGCTACAGAAATAGTATTTCTGCTGATGAAATCTACGATTCAGAAGAGTCTT
Organism: Clostridia bacterium; assembly: GCA_017550625.1. Taxonomy (GTDB): domain Bacteria; phylum Bacillota; class Clostridia; order Oscillospirales; family Acutalibacteraceae; genus RUG806. The sequence continues at coordinate 42,738 of JAFZOL010000045.1, forward strand.
TCAGAAATAACTTTACTCTTTGGAACAGTGATGACGACGATGAGGATGATATCCCTGAGGGATGCAGAGCCTGTGGAGGCCCGTATCCGAACTGTACCACCAGTTGCCCGTTGTTTGACGATTGATTCTTTTCATCCCGAAAAAAACCGCGCCCTCTGCAAGCCGCAGGGGGGCGCGGTTTTTGTTTCGCGAAAACGCGCGGGGGATTTGCATTTTCGCGTCTGGCGTGGTATAATCAGAAAAACGGGAGAAAAAGGAGGAACAGGCGTATGATAACCGAATCGTTCGACGGCCTGACGCCCGCGAAGATCAACGTGCCGAAAAACGAAAACGCCGTGAAGGTCGACGCCGTGATTTATACGTTCTCGCGCAAGATCGAGGAATACGTCGCCGAAGCCTTCGCCTGCGAAAAGGCGGGTGAGATGTTCATGGCGCACGGGTCGAGCACCGTGTATACGTTCCGGTATCACGGCAAGACCTTCGGCTTTTACCGCACGTGGGTCGGCGCGCCCGCCTGTGTGGGGGCGCTCGAGGAGCTCGCGGCGATCTTAAACACCCGCAAGGTGATCCATTTCGGCGGGGCGGGGTGCCTTAACAAAGAGATCGCGCGCGGCAAGGTGATGGTGCCGACTGAGGCGTACCGGGACGAGGGCACCTCGTATCACTACGCCTCGGCGTCGGACTATATCCCGGTCAAAAACGCGGGCGTCGTGGCGGCGTTCATGGAAAAAAGCGGCGTCCCTTACGTCCCGGGCAAGACGTGGACGACCGACGCCTTTTACCGCGAGACGCTCGGCAACTTCGAAAAACGCAAGGCGGACGGCTGCATCTCGGTGGAGATGGAGGGCGCGTCGGTGCAGGCGATGTGCGATTTCAGGGGTCTTGACCTTTATATGTTCTTCACAAGCGGCGACCTGCTCGACGCCCCGGAATGGACCGACAGAAAACAGGAAGGGCAGATTGAACACACGCAGCACGACGCGGGGCATTTCGGCATCGCCCTCGCCCTCGCCGACTGCGTGACGGACTTGGAATAATCACTTTTGGAGGGGCTTATGGATCCGAAATACGAACCGCTGTTCCGGCCGTGGAAGGTCGGTAACGTCGAGATCAGGAACCGCGTGGTCATGCTGCCGATGGAGGGCACCAACATGATCCAGTGGGAGGCAAAAACCGGCTTCGTGAAGGGCATCGACGCCTTTTACCGCGACCGGAAGGATAACGAGATCGGCCTGTTCATCCCGGGCCTCATCCCGCTCGTCAGCATCGTGGGGCAGAAGTGGGTGTATAAGCACCCCGAGGTATTCGAGCCCGTGAAGCCCGTGGTGAAAGAAATCCACGAAAGCGGCGCGAAGATCTTTTTCCAATTAAGCGCCGGCGCCGGCAGGTCGATGATCCTGCCGCCGCTATTGCGCCCGTTCATCAAAAAGGGGGCGCTGAGGACCCTCGCGTCGCCCCTCATCATGAGCAAATGGTGGTGGTCCGCCCCGGACCCGGACGAGCCGAACGTGTGGGATACGGACGTCACGATGGGCCACTTCACCGAAAAGATGATCAAAAAGTTCGTCTACGCCTTCGGGCAGACCGCGAAGCTCTGCAAGGACGCGGGCGTGGACGGCGTTGAGATCCACGCGGTGCACGAGGGGTACCTATTGGACCAGTTCGCGATGCCCTACACGAACCACCGGCAGGACGCCTACGGCGGCAGCCTTGAGAACCGCCTGAGGTTCGCGTGCGAGATCGTGCGCGAGATCAAAAAGGTGTGCGGCGGCGACTATCCCGTGTCGCTCAGGTACTCCGTTCGCTCGATGACGCGCGGCTTCAACCAAGGCGCGGTGCCGGGCGAAACGTTTGCCGAGGTCGGGCGCACGATGGAGGAATCCGAAAAAGCCGTGCGCATCCTCGAGGAGGCGGGCTACGACCTCTTCAACTGCGACAACGGCACCTACGACGCGTGGTACTGGGCGCACCCGCCGGTCTACGCCCCGCTGAACCTGAACCTCGAATACGTGGAGCACATCAAGCAGTTCACGTCCAAACCGGTCGTCTGCGCCGGGCGCATGCAGCCCGACGCCGCGGCGGCCTCCATCGCCGCCGGAAAGATCGACGCGATGGGCGTCGGACGCCAGCTTTTGTGCGACCCCGCGTTCATCACGAAGATCAAAGAGGGCCGCCTTGCCGACGTGCGCCCCTGCATCGCCTGCCACGGCGCGTGCCTGCCGTTCAACGGCCTGAACGGCCGCGGTACCGACATCGACCCCATGCACGTCGAAATGGGGCGCTGCGTGCTGAACCCTTGGACCAACAACGAGACCCGCTATTCCACCGCCCCCGTTGCGCATCCGAAAACCGTCGCCGTGATCGGCGGCGGCATCGGCGGCATGGAGACGGCGATCCAGGCGTCCGCCCGCGGGCACAAGGTGGACCTCTATGAAAAGACCGGCCGTCTCGGCGGCGTGTTCAACGCGGCGGCCGCCATGTCGTTCAAGGAGAAGGATAAAGAGCTGCTCGTCTGGTATGAGAAGAAGCTCGCCGAAAGCGGCGCGGCGGTGCACCTGAACACCGAGGTGACGGATCTTTCTTCTCTCAACGCGGACGTGATCGTCCTGGCGACCGGCGCGACCGCGAAGACCCTGAAGATCCCCGGCGCGGAGCGCGCGATCACGGCGACCGAATTCCTGAACGGCGAAAAAGAGGTCGGCGAAAACGTGGTGATCGTGGGCGGCGGCCTCACCGGCTGCGAGATCGCCTACGAGCTCGCTTTGCAAGGAAAACACCCGTCCGTTATCGAGATGACGCCGTATCTCGTCGGCGCGAAGGGCATCTGTATGGCCAACTCAACGATGCTGAGAGAGCTCCTCCGCTTCCACAACGTGCCGGCGTACCTCAACGCCGTGACCGAGGCGATCACCGACGAGGGCGTGGTTGTTTCCACGCCCGAGGGGAGAAAAACCGTGCCCGCAGACTCGGTGATCCTGTCCGTCGGCTACACGCCCGACACACGCTTTTCGGACCTCAAAAACGCGAAAAAACGCGCCCCCGGCGCGCCCGAGATCTATTTTGTCGGCGACTGCGACAAGGTCGGCAGCCTCAAGACCGTGATCAAACAGGCCTACGAGCTCGTGCAGACGATCTCATATTCGTAAAAGCACAAAAAAAGGCCCCGCCCGCGGAGCGACATTACTTCGCGGGCGGGATTCGGTTTTCCCGGATTTTTGCTGTAAAAATATAACGAGGTTTACATTTGCGAGGCAATTGCGCCGATAAAGATTCCGATAAGAATCGCTGCACCTGCGAACAACAACGCCGCGGTGCCGAACCCTTTTGCCTTTTTTGCCTTGTTTTCCGCAACCTGATACTCGGCAATATCCGCCGGTGTTGCGTTGCTGATATCAACAGGCTGAAGCTTTTTTCCCATACTCAAACTGACAAGCGCAAATATGAAACCGATTCCCAAGCAAAGGACAAGCCCTATGATAGATAATGTATATACCGGTTTCACAGCCTCAGCGTATTCTCTGATTTGCGGATACACTGCGGAATGTTCAGAATAAACAGGATTTGATCTTGCGGTATAAACCGGATTGCCGGTTTCACGGCTGATCGGGTAACCGCAGGTCGGACAGGCCATCGCCTTATCGCTGACAAGATTATTGCATTCCGGACATCTGATCATTGACATGGTTATTAACCTCCGTATTTATTTTTATTCAAATATTATTTGCCTTATTCAATATACCATACGAACCCGCGTTTTACAAGCTTTTTTCGTTGATCACCCGAAAAGCTTTCTTTTTTTATCGAAAAACCTTTACTTTTTCACAAAATGTGATATAATAAGTAAAGGAAGAAGGCGGATATTATGATTTCTTACGCGTCGCTCGAGAAAAAGCTCGGCGAACAGGGGTTGACGAAAACCGCGCTCGCGAAAAAACTCGGCATCTCGTCGCGCACCGTTGCCAAGATCGGCAGGGGCGAAAAGATCGCCGACCGCGTGCTGCAGAAAATCGCGGCATATCTTGGCTGCGGCGCCGAAGAGCTTTGCCGCGAGATCTCTGAAAACGCGCTGCTGCAGACGCTCAGAGACGAAAAAAGCGTGCGCCTGTCCGGCGGCTTGTATCACGAGCTGCAGGTGCGCATGACCTATAACTCCAACCATATCGAGGGCAGCCGACTCAGCGAGGACCAGACGCGGCTCATCTTCGAGACCAACACCGTCGACGTCGGCGAGGGGCTGCCCGTGGACGATATTATCGAAACGGTCAACCATTTCCGCGCGATCGACTACGTGATCGACTGCGCCGAGGAACCTCTCACGGAGCACACGGTCAAAGAGCTGCACCGCATTCTGAAGCAGGGCACGAAAGACTCGACGCTTTCGTGGTTCGCCGTGGGCGATTACAAAAAAAGGACCAACACGGTCGGCGGGCGCGAGACTGTGAAGCCGAAGGACGTGCCCGCGCGTATGGCGGCGCTGCTTTCGGACTACGCCGCGAAGGACCCCGTGACGCTGCAGGACGTGATCCGGTTCCACGTCGCGTTCGAGCGCATCCATCCGTTTCAGGACGGCAACGGCAGAGTCGGCAGACTGATCGCGCTCAAGGAATGCCTTCGCTTCGGGATCGTGCCGTTTATCATTGAGGACGAAAAAAAGCTGTATTACTACCGCGGACTCGCCGAGTTCGATCGGGAAGAGGGCTATCTGACCGACACCTGCCTCGACGGACAGGATACATTCAGAAAACTCATGGAGATGTTCGATATCCGACCCTGAGCCACGCTGCGTTCCCCGCGTATTCTGATCACAGGAAAGGACGGTTCTTATGAACGCCAAAAAGCTCCTCGCGCTCTTTTTATCCGCAATGCTCTGTCTCAGCGCCCTGCCGCTGTCGGCCGCCTCGGCGGCGGACCCGGCGTGGGAGAAGCTCCGAATGGAGATCGAAACCTATAACTATATCATCGGCGCGAACGACATCGGCCCGGGCTATCACTTCACCGACGCCGACCCCGTGCTGGAGGCCGCCGACCGCATCCTCGCGTGGGGCTCCAACATGGTCAAGTTCACCGCGGGCAGCAACCCCGGGCGGGTGTTCGAGGTGCTCGGGGGGCGCGATTTCGACTACGTGTTCGTCTGGTTCCGCTCGGGCGCGCCGTTCCTCGACGGCTACAGCGACGAAGAGGCGCAGGCGGATTACGACGCGTTCTACGCCCTCACCGCGCGGCTGCTAAGAACCTACAACGGCACGGGCAAGACGTTTTATCTCGGCCACTGGGAGGGCGACTGGTATTATCTCGACGGCTACGACACGGGCAAACAAAAGGTGGACGACGTCGCCACCGAGGGCATGATTGCGTGGATCAACACCCGCCAGAGAGCCGTGGACGACGCCAAGCGCGACGTCCCGCACGCGGACGTGGATGTTTGGAACTATCTCGAGGTCAACCGCCCCACCGACGCGATGAACAAGGGCTATGACCGCGTGGTCAACCGCGTGCTGCCCTACACGAACGTGGACTACGTCTCCTATTCCGCCTACGACTCGAAGGGCGGCTCCACCCGCGCGATCAAAAAGGTGATCGATTACATCTACGAAAACCTGCCCGAAAAGAGCGGCGTCCCTCAGCCCCGCGTGTTCGTCGGCGAGATCGCCGAGCCCGCCTCGAGCTACGATTACAATGACCTTCGTCACTGCGAGGGGAACCTCAGGCTCATGGTCAAATACCTCAGCTGCGACGTGCGCTTCTGCCTTTACTGGGAGATGTACTGCAACGGCACCACCGACGACGGCAGGTCGAAGGGCTTCTGGCTCGTCGATTCCGACGGGAATGAAACGCTGCTCTACAAAAAGCTGCAGCGCGTGTTTTCTGACGGCAGGGAATATGTGGAGCGCTTCGCCGAACGAAACGGCCGCGTGCCCACCGAGCGCGAATACCGCGCCTTTCTCCTCAGCCACCCGGCGTTCGCCGCCGCCCGCGTCGGCGTGTTCTTCGAGGACCTCGTTTATCCGTTCAAGCAGCTCGTCAAAAAGCTCGGCGACCTGTTCCAAACGGCGTGACACGGGGCATCCATACACAGAAAAAACCGGCCTTGTGACGGCCGGTTTTTTTATCCGATTCCCCTTGTCTTTTCTCGCGGGATACGGTATAATAAAACCATAATTTCCGATGGAGGCATGAACATGAAAAAAAGACGCTTCTTATCCCTGCTGCTGGCGCTGGCGCTGACCGTCGCCCTCGTTTCGCCCGCGTTCGCGGCAACGTCCCGCCCGGGGGCGTTCAAAAACGTGATCTTCATGATCGGCGACGGCATGGGCGAGAACCACCTGCTGCTCGCCGAGGCCGAGGGGCGCGACCTTTATATGACCGCCAACGCCGACTGCCGCGGCCAGTCGAAGACCCGCTCGCTGTCGGATAAGGTCACCGACTCCGCCGCGGGCGCCACGGCCCTGTCGTGCGGCGTGCGCACCACGAACCGGTACGTCGGCACCTATTCGATCGACCCCTCGGGCGTGATCATCCGGCCGAAGAACGTCACCGAGATCGCGATGGCGCACGGCATGAAGACCGGCGTCGTGACCACCGATTCCACGGCGGGCGCCACCCCCGCGGGCTATTCCGCCCACGTAAAGGACCGCGACATGGCTGCCGAGATCACCGAACAGCAGCTTTCGTCCGGCATCGACCTCATCTGGGGCGCCACGGCGGGGCAGACCGACCGCGAATCGGTCGAGGCCGCGGGCCTCGTTTACGTTGAAACGCGCACCGAGCTGGAGGCCCTTGAGCCCGGCAAAAAGAGCTTCGCCCAGTTTTCGGGCAGCTTCTGGCGGCCTCAGCTTCCCGAGAGCGATAACCTGCCCACCCTCGGGCAGATGACTGCCAAGGCGATCGAGCTGCTGGACGCCGATAATGAAAACGGCTTTTTCCTGATGGTCGAGGGCGCGCACATCGACAAGAATTCGCACGCCACCGCCGAGGGCAACGACTATCCCGACAAGCATACGCGCGTGGTGGACGCCGTGCTCGCCTTTGACGACGCGATCAGGACCGCCGTGGAGTTCGCCCGCGCCGACGGCGAGACGCTCGTGGTCGTCACCGCCGACCACGAGACCGGCGACCTCTATATGGACAACGGCGTTTACACCTTCCATTCGGGCTCGCACACCGGGGCGAACGTGCCGCTTCTCGTCTACGGCTGCACCGATTTCGTGAAGAACGGTCAGGCCGTCGCGAACCGGACGATCCCCGCCCGCGTGGCCGAAAAGCTCGGCTGGAGGGGCGCCGAGCTCCCCGCCGCCACCCTCGGCACCTTCTTCGAGAAGCTCAGAAAGTTCTTCTCCCGATAAACCGGAAAGAAACACAAAACCGCCTGCCGGGATCTCCGGCAGGCGGTTGTTTTTCGGTTAATTAACAAAAGGCCTGATAGAAGGGCGGTGCAGATTAGGGATAGTATAGGTTTTTCGCCGCTCTTTCCCGCCCGAACTGCCCGTCCGGCAGGGGATATCCGCCAGGATTATCCCCTGCCGTTCAGATTGTTCGGACGAAAAATAGCTGGCGAGAAAACTACTTCGCACCGCAGAGGATGCAATTTTTGTGAAAGACAAGGCGCAGGGGTCGGATAATCCTGACGGATATCCGACCCCTGCAACGCTGTATTTCGCAAATAAGTGCGCCTCTGCGGCTATATTATCCCTAATCTGCGCCGCCCAAATCGGGAGTTGGCAGAGAATGAGAGAAATGGGAGTTTTAATGAAGTCGGGCTTCGCCCTGATGAAGGCACTCGCTTCGCTCGTTCATGAAGACGGCGGCAAAAGCCGCCTAATGAAGCGAAGTCGCCCCGGTAAATCATTAGCTCCGAAGGAGCGTCTTCATTCCTTCATTAGCCCGCTTGCGGGCGACTTCATTGAAAATCACGGTGATTTGTTTCCAAATCACCGTGATTTTCTGCCAGGGGAGCGGCGGCGTCACGCGGTCCCGATCCGGAACAGCGAGACTTCGCGCGCTTTCATCGGAACTGTCACGGTCTCGCCGGTGAGGGGCGGCCTGCCGTCGAAGAGGTCGGCAAGGGTGACTTTTTTCGGAAAACTGAGGGTCTTTTCGCCGGGCGTGAGCGCGCACACGGCAATAAACGCGGCGTTCACGTACACGATATCCCCCGCGTCGGCGTAGAGATGCACGCCCGCCTTTTGATAGAAAGCCCGGAGTTCTTCCGTGCCGAACACGGGCGTCTCAATCGAGTTTTTGAGGTAGGGGACGCCCGCGGCTTCGAGCGTGTGCACGGCGTGCGTGAGCGCGCCGCTGTCGCAGCCGACCGAAAACACGGCGGCCTTATATTTTGTTTTCACAGCGTCGAAATCCGAGAGGTCGTAGTAATCACAGGGCGCGCCCGCGAGGCCCAAAAACCGGCGCTGCTCGAACGCCGCGCCGCGAAGACTGTCGTCCCGCATGCGCGAAAACGAGGTCTCGTCCGTGAACACCGCGACCTCAGATACGCTCTCCCGGTGCGGGGCGGCGAGCGACGCTTCATAGATCTCCCGCATGCGGGCGAGCTCCTCCATGAGCCGTTTGTCCGCGTACCAGCCGCCCCACATGTCGAACCACCACGCCCCGTTCCCCATAATAAGCTGGCGGCAGAACGTCTTGCGCATCATATACCGGGTCATCTCCGGGTCGGCGGGCCCGCGCCAGACGGGGGCGCAAAGCGCCCCGCCGGGGTCGTAGGCGGGCGCGACCTCGTTCAAAAGCCGCGTCAGGTGCGTGCGGATATCGCATTCCTGAAACGCAAGCTTGCCGTGCAGACGCACGGAGGCCGCCGGGAACATCTCGGTCCAGTCGGCGGCGGGGTCCCTGAGGCCCATATAGGAGTTCGGCGAGCAGATGAAGTCGATATCGGGGTTATTGAGCAGACGCCCCAGGGCGTGCGTGCCCCAGGCGGGGGACGTCACCTCGAGCGAATAGCCGTAAAACACGCCTACCGGCGCGCCGCCGGTCTCCCGCTTGATCGTGCTCGCGAGGGGCGCGATATAGTGCGTCACCGCGTCGTTTCGGTAGAGAAGATAAGCGGTTTCCTCGGGTTCGCCCGCCGCGTTGCCGTTTTTAAGATACTCGCGAAAGCCTTTTTCGGCGGCGGGGCAGCGGATGTTACTGTCCATATCGAAATGGAACCACTCCTCGGTCGCGCCGCCCGCGAGGTGGTACCCCGCGATGCGGGTTTCGAGCCCCCGTTCTTTTACGTGCGCGAGAAACAGGGTCAAAAGCCGCGCCGCCTCCGCCGCGGCCGCGGGGGAGCAGAGGGATTCGTGCGCTCCGGTCGCGTCGGCCTCTTCGGGGTGAGAATCGAGCCACCGGTCGGGCAGCGACACGTTCACGCGCGGCAGCAAAAGGGCGTCGGGGCACACGCCGAGGATGCGCTCGACGGTCCCGTCAAACCCCGAAAAGTCGGGCGTCTCGCCGTCGAAGATCCCTTTGCCGAAGGGCATGAGCCCTTTTGTCATGCTGATGCTCTTGCCCGCGAACAGGACGGGCAGCGAGAACAGCCGGTACCCTGCCGCGGCGAAGTCCGCCCAGCGCCCGCGCTCGGGCAGATAGGTCATATAGGCGAACGCCGGCACGGGTTTGCCGTTTTCGCACAGCGCCGGCGCCCCGTCGCGCTCTTCAATGCGGAACATGGGCCCACCCCCTTTCTGAGGTTTATTGTAACATATGTGGGCCGGATTGGCAAGGAAAAAACAGAGGGAAAGGGGCCGGAGACCAGAGGCCAGGGGCCAGGGCGCGCGGCAAAGCCGCGCACAATCTTTCCGGTAGCGCGGCAGCCGCACGCGGCCCGTCCCCCTCTGTCCGCTTCGCGGACATCTCCCCCGCCCCGCGGGGGAGTCTGCCTCTGCCGCTGCGGAAACGAGGTTTTCGGATTGAGATCCCGTTTGGTCGGCGAGCCCGCTGTGGGTAGTACGGCTGCCCACAGCCGTTTGTTCCCTACGGAGTGGGGTGGGTCGATTTGACGGAAAAAGATAGGGAATGAATAAAACACAATTCAAATCGATCCCATCCCCGACGTGGGGAAGTCGCGGCGGCACCCGGCTGCTTTTCATGATAAATGTGGTCGGCGGGGTTGGCGGTATCGTGTCTTTGATTCTTTCTCAATAATGATTAGGAATATAATAAGAAGCGTATTCGTCGCCCAAGTAGATCCCGAACCAGTCGTCTTTCCGTCGGGTTTCCCCGCGTCGGGGGGTCTCGCCGTTCGGCTCAACCCCCGCTCCGCAGGGAAATAACGGCTGTGGGCAGCCGTACTACCGGGAACCGTGCCCGCCGCCCTACCGGAACGAAAAGCCACAAATCACTGCCCGCAGCGGCAGAGGCAGACTCCCCCGCGGGGCGGGGGAGATGTCCGCGAAGCGGACAGAGGGGGACGGGCCGCGTGCGGCTGCCGCGCTACCGGGGAAGAGACCGCACACCCGGTCTCCGCTCTCTCTTTCTCTTTCTCTTTCCCTCTTGCAACCGTTCCCAAAACATGGTATAGTGAAACCGGAAAACCGCGAAAGGGGAGAGGACGTTGGAGCGGCTCACGGTCACCGAAAAGCGCGTGGCGCGCGCCAAACGCCTGCTGCGGGATGTCACGCCCCTCAAAGCCGACTGCGGGGCCCTGTGCGGCGCCGCCTGCTGCCGCGGAGACGAAAAAACCGGCATGCTGCTGTTCCCGGGCGAAAAAACCGCCTTCGCGGTCCTGACCGAAAACGGCCGCCGCCTCGCGGTGTGCCCCGGAAAATGCGGCCGGGACGAACGCCCACTCTCGTGCCGCGTGTTCCCCTTTTTCCCTGTCCCGGACGAAACGGGCCGCATCTTTGCCGCGCCCGACGCCCGCGGCGCTGGGCTCTGCCCGCTGCTGCGGCAGATTGACTGCGTCGCGTTTGACCGCCGCTTTCTGCGGCGCGTGAAAACGGCGGGCCGCTTTTTGGCGCGGGACGAAACGCTGGCTGCTTTTTTAGCCAAAAACGCCGCCGAGATCGCCGAAACGCGGGCGTTCCTAAGGCGGCTCACAAAATAAACGAAACGGAGGCGCCCCGATGGACGACAACAACTTCATCCCCGAACAGCAAAAAACCGAAGACTATATCGACGACCGCGTGCGCCGCGGCGCCGACGGCAAATTCCGCTGGATCTACGAGATGAACCTGTTCACCGAGCTCACGGTCTTTTTTCTCGTGTGGAAGATCTTTTTCTTCATCCTCATCGGCATTTTCGCCGTCACGACGGTCGTGGACATGATCGAGTGGGTCAACTACTTCCCCGAGCGCTTTCTCGACAGCCTCAGAGTGTTCGGCTGGTTCCTGCTCGGCATGACCGTCGTCGTCACGCTCGGCTATCTTCTGTACGCCGCGATCATGGGCGGGAAGTACGTGGTGAAATTCGAGCTCGACGAAGCGGGCGTGCTGCATCAGCAGATCGAGTCGCAGGCGAAAAAGGCCAAACGGATCGGCCAGGCCACGGCCCTGCTCGGCGCGGCGCGCGGCAGCATGACCACCGTCGGCGTAGGCCTCACGTCCCAGCGCAGCGAGATGTATTCCGATTTTTCGCGCGTGCGGCGCGTCAAAACCTATAAGCGGCGCAGGCTCATCAAGGTCAACGGCGTGCTCCAGCATAATCAGGTGCTCACACACCCCGACGACTTCGATTTCGTGGCGGACTTCATCCGCGCGCATTGTCCCAACCTCAAAAAATAAGCGATGTGTACGCCGAAAAGCCGCCGCACGGCGGCTTTTTTTCGTCCCGCAAAAAAGGTTGCAAACTTTAGCTTCGTTTAATGTTGACGGGGTAAGATGAGGGCAGATCGAAGAGAAAAGGAGCAAATACCATGATGAACGAAAAAAACTTCGAAATGAATATGGATCTCAATGAAACGAACGGCTATCCGGCTCCCGAAACGCGGAACGCTTCCGAAACGCCGATGTTCACGGGCGAGGGATATTATTCCGCCCCGGCGAACGCCGCGCCGAATGCGAACGCTGCCGCCAACGGCTGCACCTACGCCTACGCCTATCCCCGGCAGAACGCCTACGCGAATTACACCGCGCCGCAGTATCAGCGCGGCACCTATACCGCCGAAACGCCCCGCGCTGTCTGCACCGCGCCCGCACAGAGCAAAAAGCGCGAGAGAAAGGGCGCAGGCTTTCTGAAAACCGTGGCCGTGGCGCTCGTCTGCTCGCTGATCGGCGGGCTCGTCGGCGCCGCCGCGACCCGCGGCAATACCAAAACCGCGGCCTCCGCGAACGCCGGGACGAGTTCGTCCGACAGCGCCGTGATCTACGAGAGCGACCGCACCCCCTCCGTGACCACCGTGGACAAAAAGGCCTCGGGCGAGCTGATGACAGCCGCCGAGCTCTACGCCGCCAACGTGAACGCCACCGTGGGCGTGACCACCTCGATCACCACCAACTATTTCGGCTTCCGCACATCCAGCGCGGCTGCGGGCTCCGGCTTCATCATTTCCGAAAACGGCTATATCGTCACGAACCACCACGTGATCGAGGATTCCGATTCCATCACCGTCACGCTCTATAACGGCGAGGCCTACGACGCCACGCTTGTCGGCAGCGACGCCGCCAACGACGTGGCCGTGCTCAAGATCAACGCCACGGGCCTTACGCCCGTCACGATCGGCAGCTCGTCGGCGCTGAGCGTCGGCGACGAGGTCGTGGCCATCGGCAACCCGCTCGGCGAGCTGACCTTCTCGCTCACCAAGGGCAACGTGAGCGCCCTCGACCGCGAGATCACCATGTCCACCGGCTCCACGATGAACCTGATCCAGACCGACGCCGCGATCAACTCCGGCAACTCGGGCGGCGCGCTGTTCAACATGTACGGCGAGGTCGTGGGCATCACGAACGCCAAATATTCGTCCTCGTCCTCGAACGAGGCGTCGATCGACAACATAGGCTTCGCGATCCCGATCGAAAGCGTGATGGACATCATCACCTCGATCATCGACGGCACCTACGTGCCCGCCGAGAGCGACTCCGGCAGCTATTCCGGCAACGACTACGGCTATTCTTACAATCCCTTCGGCAGAGGCTACCGCGGCTGAGCCGGACTGCAAACAGAAACCCCCGGCGTCCTTCCGGACTCCGGGGGCTTTTTGCGTCGCATCGCGCTTTATTCTTCCTTCAAAAACTTCTCGATGGTCTCGAGATACATCAGAAGGGTGCTGTCAACGGAGAGATAGATCTCGTGCTTACTGTTCGGGAACTGCACGAGCCGGCCGTTTTTGAGCTGGCTTATAAACACGTTCTCTTTCTCCGAAACCACCGAGGTGTCGACCTCGGGCTGGCAGAGCAAAACGGGGCAGTCGATCTTGGCGTTGCGCTTCGGGTCGAGGTTCTTTTTCACCACGCGCATCGCTTCGCGCACCCACGCGCACGAGGCGCCGCCCGTCTGCAGGTTGCGGTCCGCCTTGCGCTTCTCGTGATAATACTCGAAGCGCGCTTTCGAGGTGTCGTGGCTGTCCTCCCAGCCGCGGTCCGGGTCGAAGCCGTGGTGGATGAACACCATCTTGTCCTTCTGCCCGAAGGCGCAGAACACGTTCATGATCGCCTTGGTGATCGGCACGTTCAGGGGCTTCGACTGCGGCTCGATCATCGGCGCCGAGAGCACGGCCTTATTGAACACGCCGGGGTAGGTCTGCAAAAACTGCACGCCGATCGCGCCGCCCATCGAGTGGCAGTAGAGATAGAGCGGCAATTCTCCCGACGCGGGTTTCACGACCTTGTCCACGAAGGCCTTCAGATCCTCCACGTATTCCGAAAAGCGGTCCACGCACACGGTCTCGGGGTCCTCGGGGTGCTTGCGGTACGAAAGCCCGTGCCCGCGGTTGTCGATCGCGAAGACGTTGAAATCCATCAGGATGTAGTTATAGTCCATCTCGCGGAATTTCTCGGCGCTCTCGGTAAAGCCGTGCACGATCACCACGCTCCCCACGGCCCCGGGGGTCAGGTATTTTTCATAATGGATCTCCTTGCCGTCGAAGCTGACAAAACGCGCGTCCTCGCGCCGCTCGGCGAGGAAGGGCTCGACCTTCGTTTTCATCGTTTCGGCGTAGTTTTCTTCCGACACCGGCAGGCTTTTGATCTTCAGTTCCATAGCGGTCATCTCCTTTTCAAAATCCATTTTATCATACGAAACCCAAAAAAGCAAGAACGCCGATTTGCCTCTTGCAATTTCCGTCGCCGTGTGGTATCATAAACACGGTGTCGGGAAACTGACAAATTACAGACGCAAAACGTACCATAGGGGGCCTTTTTGATGGAAGACAGACGCGACGACAGGCGTACGCGCTATTCCAAAATGGTGATCCGGCAGGCGCTGTTCGAGCTGCTGCAGGAAAAGGATATGAGCCGCATCACGGTCAAGGAGCTGTGCGAGCGGGCGGACGTGAACCGCTCGACGTTTTATTCGTATTACGCCGACATCTCGGACCTGCACAAGAAGATCATCAAGGAGTTCTTCGCCACGCAGCGCTCGTTCATCAACCGCTGCACCGCCATCCTCGACACGAAGCAGGATCTCACGAACATGCGCGTGGAGGATTTTTACGAGGTCACGCTCCTGTACCTCACCTACGTGAAAGAGAACCGCGATCTGTTTAAGTTCATCTTCTTCACGCAGACCAACTCGCCGATCCAGATCAGCTTCGACAAGGTGTTTTACAGCGAGATCACCCGCCGCCTGCCCGCGAGCCAGAAAGAGATCTTCCGCCGCTCGTTCACGTTCACGTCCGGCGGAACGTCGGCCATTTTCGTCAAATGGATCGCCGAGGACTTCGCCACGCCCGTCGAGTCCCTCGCCAAGAGCCTCGCGTATTATTACCACGGGGTGTTTAACGGGCATAAGTTCGCGAGGAGGACGTAAGGGCCAAGGGCGCACAGGGCGCACAGGGCCGGGGGCGCGTAAAGATGTGAAATGTGAGGTGTGGGATGTTGGATGAAGGACGGGGCTGATGCCCCGTACCCCATTTTTAAATGCCGGCCGCAGACCCCTTCATCTCACATCCAACATCTCACATTCAACATTCAAAAAAGGAACCGCCTCGGCGGTTCCTTTTTTCGTTCACATATCAACGGGTTTATCGGGGTCGACGGGCACCGGGATGCCGGGATCGATGGGATCCTGAATGCCCGGGTCGAGGGGATCGGGATCCTTGATTCCGGGCTCGGCGGGCTTTTTGAGCTCCTCAAGGCCCACGGCGGCGCGCAGGATCAGGCGCGCGTCCGCAGCTGTTATTTTGCCGTCAAAGTCCACGTCGGCGGCGGTGAAGGCGTCGCTGCCGGGTTCAAAGGTCTCAAGGTCCACCGACCGCCTGAGGGCGAGGCGGGCGTCCGAAGCCGTCACCTTGCCGTCGGAATCCACGTCGCCGAGCAGGATCTCGTTCGCGGGCGGATCGACAGGGGGCGTCACTTCGCCCGCCACGCGGAACGTCAGCGTCCCGCGGTAGACCACCGGGGCCTTATCAAAGCCGAGCGAGATGCTCCGAAGCTGGATGAACCAGATCGGGATCGTGGCTTCGGTGCCGGGCGCGAGGTCCTTCGCGCTGACCGCGAGATAGGTATTGCCGTTGACCGTCACGGGGTCGGGCACCGTGAAGCCCGCGTCGGTGAGCGGCTCGGGATACCAGCCCGAGATCAGGATCTGCTCGGGGTCGGGGCTCCACGCGCTTGAGGGGATCGTGTTGCCGCCCGAGAGCGAGAAGCTGAGATACACTTCCTCGCCGGGCTCCAGCAGCACCACGCCGCCCTCGGTGTAGGTCTTGCCGCTCGGCGATTCGATCAGGATATCCTTATGCGGGCCGGTGACGAAGGCGCAGGTCTTATAGGACAAAAAGCCCTGCTCCTCGTCCTCGATCAGCATGCCGCCGCTCATGCCCATGCCCTCGGGGATCTCGTCGTCCACCGTGCACAGGTAATAGGGCCGCTCCTCGCGCCCGAAAAGGGCGGGGCCGGGCGTGACGGGGGTGGGGTCGACCGACACCCACTCGCCGAAGGCGGGCGGGTCGAAGGGCTCGCCGTCGATCTCCTGCCGGGCGTAGAACCGGGACCCGGCGGTGAGGAACAGAGCGCTCGAGGCGTCGTAGACGTTGAGGTCGCCGTAGATATAGGTCACGATCTCGGGGTCGGGGTCGGCGTCGGCCGCGGCGGGCGCGGCTGCTACGGTGAGCAGCGAAATCGCGAGCGTGAGCGCCAGAAGGCAGCACAGGATCTTTTTCATGTTGACCGCTCCTTTATCTATATGGTATCTCTATTATACGTCGCCGGACCGCGCCTGTCAAGCGCGGGAGAACGAAAAAAAGACCGTCCGAAGACGGTCCTCTTTTTTGAGTGTTATCAGTCGAACTTAAAGATATCAAGGAACTGACGGAAGAACTTCGCGATCATCTCGAACACGTTCTTCACCATCTCGAAGATGTTCGAAACCTTCTCAACGGTCTCGTTCTTGATCACGCCGAGCACGAACACGGTGTAGTCGCCCTCAACGGGATCGATCATGTAATAACCGTCCTTGTCGGGATACACTCTCAGGCTGTCGTCGAGCACCGCGTTGGGGTCGAACTCCAGAAGGGTGAAGCCCTTCACGACGTACACGGAATAGGCGGACATGTTGTATTCATCGTCGATATCCACACGGAAGCTGAAGGGCTGGCCGTATTTGATATACACGATGCCGTCGTTCGCGGAGGTGCGGCCGTCACGGGAATACACGGTGTAGCCTTCGCCCGAGCGAAGAGAAATCTTTCTCTCGGCGATGAAGGTATCGTCGGAATCCCAGATCGAATAGGTGATGTCGCCGGCGAACAGGAGCTTGATGGAGTGCTGATCCTGCGTGTAGGGCATCTCAACGTCGTTGATCCACACGTTGAATTTGCTGTCGTCATACTTGCCGAGCTGGTCGGACGAGCTGATCTCGGCGGGCTCGATGATGTGGGCGTTGATGTAGAGATACTGGTTCAGGGGCGCCCACACGGACAGAGCCGAGGTCTGGGGCAAGTCGTGCCACTCAAGGCCGGTCAGATCGTCGGTGGAACCGCCGGTGTAGCCGAACGCGTATTTGATATACACCTTATCGGCCAGCGCGAAATCTCTGAGATCCGGGAAGCGAACCTCGGCAACGGCCTCGCCCTGGGTGTCGCAGGCGATCTTGGGGGCGTTGGTCACGCGGCCGGCGATCTTGAGCGAAGCGTTCTCCTGCACGGAGACGCGGCCTTCGATCACGAGCGAAGCGCCCTGCTCAACGAGCAGCGTGGAACCGATCGAAACGATCAGGTTCTTATCGGCAGGCACCGTAAGGGTCTTGCCGGCGGGCACAACGGCGTTGATGCCGCTGGGCAGCGCGTAATTCACAAGAGCGGAGAGATCCTCGTTCGAGATCTCGACGGGCGTTTCACCCTCGGCATAGACAAGCACGCCGATGCAAGAGAACATCATCACGACGCTCAGCAGTACGGATAAAACTTTTTTCATTTGATTGGCCTCCTTTTGAAAGCGGGTAAAATAAAATAGCTCGAAATCAATTTCGATAATTACACTATTCTGAAACTATTATAATAGCACGCGTTTGAAAAGTCAATATTTTGTTTTTCGGCATTAATAAAAAAAATGACGGAGAGAAATTGTGCAGAATCAACGAGAACAGCGCCCCCGCGTTGTGCGGTTTTCGGGTTCGCGCGGGACGGACGCGCGGCGGATTTTCGCTTGCCGCGCGCCCGGAGTCCCTCACGGTGAGTCGGGGGGATTGCCGCCCGGGGCGGCCGGCGGTCAGTCCGGCGAAGAGGGGCGGCGGTTCTGGGATCAACAAATGCCGTCCGGGAACGCGTCGGCGGTCAGTCCGACATTTGACGGCGGGATCGTGGATGGCGGGGGTGCCGTTCCGGGTCAGATCCGGCGGTCAGTCCGGACGGAACGGCGGGTACAGCAAGATATTACCATCCGCGTTTCCCGATTGCAAGTTACGGTTCCGTCACGCTTTAAGGTACCATGTCACGTGGTAGTCGGTACCGGGTACCGGGGGAGGGGCGCACAGAGCGCACAGGGCACACAGGGCGCACAGGGCGCACAGGGCCAAGGGGCAAGGGGCCAGAGGCCAGGGGCCAGGGTGCGCGGCAAAGCCGCGCAACAAGAATACAAAATGCAAAATACAAAATACAAAATTGTATGAAACCGCCGGGGGGCAACTGACCCTCCGGCGGTTTTTCGTGATATGGATTCTTCAGTAGCGCGGCAGACCTCTGCCGCTGCGGTCGGATGCTTGCGGTTGTCTTTTCGGGTGGTCGGCGAATCCGATCCGATAAAAAAGCACCCCGTCGACAAAGCGAAAAAGATGATCAAAGCCTTTTGCGCGGGCGGCAGGGGCGGAGTCCCCCGCGGAGTGGGGGAGATGTCCGCGAAGCGGACAGAGGGGGACAGGCCGGGTACGGCTGCCGCGCTACTATTTAAAAACTCCCGTGCACCCGTGGACCGTGCACCCGTGCACCCGCCGCGCTTTGCGCGGCTTTTCCCTCCGGCCCCTCGAACCTATTCTAATTCCAACCTCCTGATCGCCGTCTTTGAAAGGCACGTTCCGTCCTCTTCGCCTCCGCAGCAATAGGAGAGCAGCATCACGCCCGGCTCCGGGAAG
Source organism: Clostridia bacterium (assembly GCA_017550625.1). Taxonomy (GTDB): domain Bacteria; phylum Bacillota; class Clostridia; order Oscillospirales; family Acutalibacteraceae; genus RUG806. The sequence continues at coordinate 61,392 of JAFZOL010000045.1, forward strand.
AACATCGCGGGGTAGCAGTAGCCGTGGTCGGGGGCGTCCTCGAGGGTGATATAGGGGGAGAAGTGCTCGCCGTCTTCGCTTTGCGCGAGCGCCAGCGGCGTGCGCCCGGCGTGGATCCAGCGCTTATTCGGGTCGAGCCGCCCGTTGTAGCAGGGGACGGGGTTCCACACCGCGAAAAATGTCCCCGAAAACGGGTCGCGGCGGATGAGCATGGGGGAGTCGGGGGACGAGAACCGGGAAGACGCCGGCTGCGTCCACGTTCTGCCGCCGTCGGGAGAAAACGCGTCGAACTGGTAACCGCGGTCGGTGCGGAAATACCCGTACACGCGCCCGTCGGGCAGCTCCGCGGCGCCGGGCTCCTGCAGGCCCGTTTCGGACGCGCCGGGGTTCGCCATATAGAGCACCCGGCTTTCCTGCCGCCAGTTCCTGCCGTCGGGGTCGCCCTTGAAGAACGCGCAGGTGCCGAAATATACGCCGCCGCGCCCGCCGTTTTCCCACCGCCGGATCTTATGCCGTGCCGCGGGCAGCAGCACCGAGCCGTCCGAGAGGACGCACAAACGGCTGTTGTTGATCACGTAATAGATCCCGCGCTTTTCGGGGATCACGGTCTCGGGCGCGCCGAGCGTGAGATCCTTTTCGTCCGTGAAGCGCCTGAGCACGGCTATGCTCTCGCCGCCGAGCTTCACGAGATACACGATCGCCGCTTCGCCCGTGACGAAGCGCACGAGGCTCACGCTCATGATGTTCTTCACGTTGTGTTCCTCGGGGGACGCCAAAAGCCCCGGCGCTTTCGTCCACGTGCGCCCGTTGTCGTCCGACAACGCGTACCCCACGCCGCAGGGCGCGTCGTCGTGCCCCGAGTCGGCGATATACTTTGAATAGGCGAATAAGAGCCGCCCGTCCGTGAGGCGCAGAAAATCGCCCTCGGAGTTGCGGGGATTGCCCGCGCCGGGCGGGAACTCGCACACGCGCTTACTCGAAATGAGCTTCGGGGCTTCCATAGCATCGGTCCTTTCGGTGTTTATGCTCCCATTTTAAAAAACGGGAGCGCGTTTGTCAAGGCTTCCGCTTGCATTTTGCGAAACGCTGTGTTATACTGTTGGCGGTTTTTTGATGAAAATCGAAAAAACGGCAGAAATAATGCCGTTCCGAACGTATAATAAACGAAAACAAAAGTTGAGGTCCCGTTATGAAAAAGCTCGTTTCCATCCTGCTCGCGCTCATCCTGCTGCTTTCGGCGGCGGGCTCTGCGCTTGCCGCCGATGACGACGAGCCCACGACCGGCGAGCCCGCGACGACCGAACCCGAAGAGCCTACGACCGGCGAACCCGAAGAGCCTACGACCGGCGACCCGGACGAGCCCGGCGAGCCCGAGCCCACCGACGTGCCGGGCGACGCGGACGGCAGCGGCGACGTCACGGCGGCAGACGCCCGCCTCATCCTGCGATATGCCGTGGATCTCGAGGTCTTTGCGGCGTGGCAGGAGCGTAACGCCGACCTTGACGAAGACGGCGAGGTCCGCGCCTCGGACGCGCGTCTGGCGCTGCGCCTTGCCGTGGGGCTGCCCCTCGGCGAGACCGAAGAGGAACGCCGCCGCCGCGAGGAACGCGAGCGCGAGGAAGAGGAGCGCCGCCGCGAGGAAGAGGAGCGTCAGAAGCAGGAAGAGGAAGAACGCCGCAAGCAGGAGGAGCTGCTCGCCTCGCAGGAGGGGCGCATGACGGAGCTCGCGTCACGCGTGAACAAAGAGAATCTCGCCGCGAATATGCGCACCCTCGTCAACGACCTGTCGGCACGCGCTCTCGGCGCGCCGCAGGGCGACGCCGCGGCCGACTGGCTCGAGCGCACGCTGAAGGGCTACGGCATCGACGACGTGCGCCGCTGGAGCCTGACCTACGACGGCAAGACCGGCGACAACGTGGTCGGCGTGGTCCACGCCGCGCGCGAGAACCCGCAGATTTTGCTGTTCATGGCGCATTACGACACCCACCTTACTACCGGCGGCGCCGTGGACAATTCCTCAGGCGTCGCGCTGATGCTGGAGCTCGCCCGCATCCTCAACAGCACGGAGCTCAAGAGCGATTACGAGCTGCGTTTTCTGTTCACCACCGGCGAAGAGATCGGCTATATCGGCGCCTACCGCTACATCGGCTACGTGTCGTCCAGCGTCGGCTCGGCCGAGACCTTCTCGCGCCACGCCTTCGTGTTCAACGCCGACATGGCGGGCGCGCCGATCGTGGGAGGACCCTGGTATCTCGCCGTGAGCACCGACTCGGTGCTTGAAGACACGTTCTCGGGCGCGAACCGCGGCTCGCGCGCCGTGGACCACGCGAAGACCCTTCTCGGGGACCTCGGCGAAGCGGGTTATTATTCCCCCGTGCGCGCCGGCAACACCGACATCCACCCCTTCCGCAAATACGGCAAGGAGTGCGTGAACATTTCGTGGCGGCAGATAAACCCCGCCCGCGCCAACGGCAGCGACTACGGCCTCGGCACGTGGGAATACATCCACACCTGGACCGACAGCCTCGAGAACTTCAACATGACGTCCCTTTACAACATGACGCGCCTCGCCGCCGCGGCGGCCGCGGAGCTTGCGTTCTGAGAGGGAACGAAAACCGGATAAAACGACAGCAGACTTCTCTGCCGTCGTTTATTTTTTGGAACCGGTATACTGAGAGGAATAAACCTGCATAAAACAATAAAAAAACGACGGCGCTTCTGCCGTCGTTTTTCAGCCAGCTATTTTTAGAAATTCAAAAATAGGGAAAAATTATTCCGCCTCTTCGCCGACCTTAATGCCGAGAGCCTCAAGCACGCCCTTCAGAGCATCAAAGAAAGCACGAATGATCGCAAGGATGCCTTCAATATCCATAACCGGTCTCCTTTCTCAATAATCCCGCACCATGGTGCAGTATCATATTATCATACAAAAACCGAAAAGACAATAGCCAACGGATAGATTTTTGAAAATTCAAAAAGATGTAATAATTCCGTTAAAATTGACGGTATAACAAGTAAAATTGACGTCAGATCAGCGTCTCCAAAAGCCGGATGCCCCGCGATTTCGCGATCTCGACGCACGCCGCCGCGCCCTCGTCGTCTTCGAACACCTTCGGAGAGTGGGCGTCGAGCCCCACGATCGCGGGCACGTCGGCCTCGGCCACGAGGTCCCAGAAGCGCGGGTTCGGATAATGCCTGCCCTCGTGCACGCCGAGGCGGTTGATCTCGAGCGGCAGGCCCGTCTTTTTGATCTTTTGCAGAAAATCGCGCGTCAGCTCGTCGAACGCTGCCGTGTCGCCCACGTAATGGATGACGTCGGGGTGCGCGATGTAGAGGAGCTCGCCGGTGTCGGCGGCCTCGAGCACGCAGCGGTAATAGTCCGAAAGAACGGTGGGGTCTTCGGTTGCCTTGAACGAGCCGGGCCCGCCGTTTTCTTCGTCATATACGAAATGCTGCCCCAAGATTTTGAAGTCGAGCGGGAACTGCCGCATGAAGGCGAGGTACTTTTCCCAGCACGCGGGGTAGTATTCCACCTCCACGCCGATGAGGATGCGTATGACGTCCCTGTATTCCTCCCTGAGCGCCAGAAGCGACTCGAAATAGCCCGCGGTCTCCTCAAGGTCCATCCGGAAGCCCGATTTATGGTCGGTGTTGAACACCATCGGCGAGTGGTCCGAAAAGCCGAGGGTCGTGATTCCCGCGGCGATAGCCGCCTCCACGTAGTCGCGATCTTGCCCGCCCGCGTGCTTGCAGCGGTAGGTATGCGTATGGTAATTCGATTTCAGGATCATGTTGTTTCTCCGTTTCGCGCGCCGCGTCTCGCGGCGCCGCCTTATTGTAGCACGTTCTTTTCGCGATTGCAATCGGGAACGCGGGGTTTTTCTTTCAAAATTCAACCGTAAATAGAATTTTATCAACGATTCAACTATTTACAGATCGTCCGTTTTGCGGTATGCTGAAAGCGACCCGGGAATATGAACGAAAGAAGGAACGTTTATGGATATGATCAAGGTCGGCGGCTACATCCGCCGCCTGCGCAAGGACGCCGGCCTCACGCAGAAGGACCTCGCCGAAAAGCTCGGCGTGTCGTTTCAGGCGGTATCGAAGTGGGAAAACGGCGACGCCCTGCCCGACACGGGCCTCCTGCCGGCGCTGTGCGAGACCCTCAACACCACCGCCGACAATCTTTTGAACGGCGGCAGCCTGCTGCTCAAAAACCGCAAGCTGATGCGCGTGGACGACGTCATCGAGGGCTTCGAGCACATGGAGGCGATCGGCAGGGCCTTCGGCGAGCACTGCACTTTTTACACCGGCATGGTCGAGGGCGTCAACCGCAGGATGGACATCGATCTCATTTCTTACCTCAGCCGCCCCGACCTGCGCGAGGTGCTGTGGGCGGAGGTGCTCATCCAGGGCTTCATGGCAGGGCGCACCGTGGACATGGACGAGGTGCGCGCGCGCTTCACGAACGAAAAAATGGTGCGCGAGATCGAAAAGCGGGTCGAAAAGACCGCCCGCGGCGCCCGCGCCGAATAAAATACAAAAATCCCGTTCCGGATATTGCTATTTATAAATAAATATGCTAAACTGTGGATAATCACACGGCGGGGGACCGCCGCCGGAACGAAGGAGACGTGAACATGGACGTATTCGACCTGATGAAAGCCCGCCATTCGGTGCGGCGCTTTACCGACCGGCCGCTTGAGGCGGAAGCCGTCGCGGCGCTGGGCGCGGAGATCGACGCCTGCAACAAAGAGAGCGGCCTTCATATCCAGCTCGTCACCGACGAGCCCGAGGCCTTTCAGGCGGGCAAACCGACCTACGGGTCGTTTGGCGGGTGCAGAAACTATCTCGCGCTCGTGGGCCCGAAGGGCAGGGACGAGGCGTTCGGCTATTACGGCGAGCGCGTGGTGCTGAGAGCCCAGGAACTCGGTATCAACTCCTGCTGGGTGGCGCTGACCTATAAAAAGGGCAAGGCGAAAGCCGAAGTCGGCCCGGGCGAAAAGCTGCACATGGTGATCGCGCTGGGCTACGGCGAAACACAGGGCGTAGAGCACAAGTCGAAGTCCATAGCGGACGTGAGCGACTGTAAAGACGGCGACCCGGACTGGTACCGCCTTGGGATCGAGGCGGCGCTCCTCGCGCCCACAGCGATCAACCAGCAGAAGTTCCGTTTCGAGCGCAACGGCGACAAGGTGAAGGCCAGGCCCGGCTTCGGGGTCTGCGTGAAAACGGACCTCGGCATCGCGAAATACCACTTCGAGCTCGGTTCGGGCAAGGACCGTTCGGTCTGGGCGTAAGCGGCTGTAAATAGAACAGATCAAAACAAAAGGCGGGACACTTCCCGCCTTTTTTATACGAAAATCAAAAAGAATGCGCTTGCCTTTTTCAGCGGGCGTGCTATAATGGGAGTATCAAACGCAAAGGAGAATCCAAATGAGCGCAAAAGTCAAAAAAATGATCGCGTTCCTTCTGGCCATCGTCGCCGGCGTCGTATTCATCGTGTTCGGCGCGCTGAGCCTCAAAGAGATCCGCGAATACACCAAAACGCCCGCCGTGGTGTCGCACGTGGCGTCCAGCTTCGTGCCGGACGGCGAGGGCGGCGAAACGCAGGAGATCAAGATCTACGTCACCTACACCTTCGACGGCAAGGAATATAAGGACGTGGAGCTCCAGAACACGAAAACGAGCCTCAAAGAGGGCGACGAGCTCACCATCCTCGTGAACCCCGCCGATCCCACCAAGGCCTCGAACGCCACCAAGGGCATGGCCACGATCGAGATCGTCGCCGGCTGCGTGATCGGCTTCATCGGCCTCGGCGGCCTCGCGCTGACCTTCATCAGACGCGGTTAAAAGATCCCGTCCCGCTGCGCCCGTACCCCGGGCGCAGCCGTGTTTTAAAGGAGATTTTCGCATGATCAGCCAAAAAGTAACGGTCGGGGCGGGCACGAAGTATCCGCTTAGCGGCATGCTCACCCTGCCCGACGGCCTCTCGTCCCCCGCGCCGGCTGTCGTCACGGTGCACGGCTCGGGCCCGAGCGACATGGACGAGCGCGTGATGAAACTCACCCCCTTCAGGGATATCGCCGAGGGGCTCGCGAAACGCGGGATCGCCACGCTTCGCTACGACAAGCGCACGTTCGCTTATAAAAAGGAGCTCGCGAAAGCGGACGTCACCGTGGAAGAAGAGACGGTCGAGGACGCCCTCGCCGCCGCGGAGCTCTTGAAAAACGACCCCCGCGTCGACCCCGCGCGGGTCTTCATCCTCGGGCACAGCATGGGCGCCATGCTCGCGCCGCGCATCGACGCCGAGGGCGCCGGCGCCGCCGGCCTCATTTTGCTGGCGGGCACGCCCTACCGGCTTGAGGAGGTCGTCGTGAAGCAGCTCGCCCGCGCGGGCGGCAAGTCGCCGCTCGGCCTTGTCGTGAAGCTCGAGCACAAGATCTTCGCGAAGAAGTTCGACGGCCTATATGAGATGAGCGACGACGAGGCGAAGAAAAAGAAGTTCGCGGGGAACCTCACGCTCTATTACTTCAAAGAGATGGGGCAAAAGACCGCGGCGGATTATCTGAAGGAGAGCGCCAAGCCCGTCCTTATCATGCAGGGCGAAAAGGACACGCAGGTGCTCGCCGCCGACGATTTCGAGGCGTTCAAAACGCAGCTCGCCGGGCGCGAAAACACGGAGTTCCGGCTCTATCCGGGGCTCAACCACCTGTTCGTGGACGCCCTCACGACGAGCGTTTTGCAGGCGACGAAGGAATACGGCGCCGAGCGGCACATCGGCGACGCCGTTCTCGACGACATCGCACAGTTTATCCTGAAAAATTGACCGAAAAACCGGACGAAACGGGAGGGAAGACCCATGGCCGCGCGCGCAAAGGACCCCCGGCAGGCCGCCGAAAGGCGGGCTCTCAAAAAGCAGAAAGAGATCCGCAAATGGGAAAAGGAGAGGCTGCGCCCGAAGGGGCCGCGGTATCTCATTTATCTCGTGTTCATCATCAGCCTCGTCTACGTGACGGACGAGATCGCGTCGCAGATCGGCACGCTGATGAAAACCGAGATCGCGAACGACCTGATGGCGAGCTTCGGCGATAAAAGCGTCGGTATGCTCGACATCATCAGCTTCGTCGCGATCCCGTTCCAGGCGCTGTCGATCTTTTATAAGCCCCTGTCGGACCGCTTCGGGCGCAAGCTGTTTCTTGTGGTGAACACCCTCGGCATGGCGCTGGGCATGATCGTGATCGCCCTCACGCACGGGATCGCGCTCTATATCGTCGGCTCGGTGCTCATCTTCTTCTTTGTGCCGCACGACATGCAGGTGGTGTACGTGATGGAATCGGCGCCCCCGAAGCACCGCGCCAAGATCTTTTCGATGGTCAAATGCGTCGCCACCCTCGGCGTGATGCTCGTGCCGGTGTTCCGAAAGCTGTTGATGCACAGCGCCGCCGAGTGGCGCATGGTGTATCTCGCCCCGGCGCTCGTCGGGCTCGCCATCTCGTTCACGGCGCTGCTGCTGGCGCGCGAGACGGATTCGTTCGTGGAGTCGCGCCTCAATTATCTCAATATGACCGAAGAGGAGCTTCAAAGAGCGAAGGCAGAAAAAACCGACAGGGACGCGCAGGGCGGCTTTTTCAAGGGCCTCAAGTTCGCGTTCCGCCACAGGCAGCTTAGGTGGGTGTTCATCACCACGGCGCTGTGTAACTGCGGTGCGATCATCACGATGCACTATCAGGTGGTCATGAGCTACGGCTTCGCCGAGGGGATTCTCGCCAAGGGCGCGGCCGACCTCGAGACCGCTTTGAATGAGGCGAGCGTCGGCCCCGTCACGGCGGCCCTGTTCATGTTCCCGATCGGCAGCGCATTGGCGCAGCTCGTTGTGGGCTTCGCCGCCGACGGCATCGGGCGCAAAAAAAGCGCCGTGCTGATGACTGCGGTCACGCTGACGACCTTCCTGCTCTTAGTCGCGGGCAGCCGCTTCGGCTGGTCGCCGTATCTCGTCGGCATCTGCTGCGGGGCGGCGGTCGGCAGCTACTGGGGCATGACCGACATCATGGGCATCCTCGTGTCGGAGTCGTCGCCCACGAACCTGCGCGCGTCGATGCTGTCGGCGATGTTTCTGCCGATGGGCGTGGGCTACGTCGTGGCCTACGGCGTCGGCCTGCCGCTCATCACGGCGCTCGGCAACGGGGCGGTGCCGGTCATCACCCTGTGCCTCGCGGTGCCCGGCATGGCGGCGGGGCTCGTGGTGATGGCGGCGAAGGTGCACGACACCAACGGCGTGGACCTCGATAAGGTGACCGGAACGGAGTGGGACTGATATGGAAATACTGATCGACGAAAACACGCCGCTTTCGCGCTTTGACCATCACTGGAAATTCTGCGTGGGCTCGGCGCACGCCGCCTACGCATTAAGGCACGACTACGTAAAACAGCTCGCCGAAGTGCACGATGACCTCGGCGTTGAGCGCGTGCGCTTTCACGGCGTCTTCGGCGACGACATGCGCACCCTCGTGAAGGCGACCGAGATCGTCCCGTTCCCGTTCGGCGGCGGCTACCGCGAGCAGAGCTTCAGGCAGTGCGCCGTTGCCTACGACAACGTGCTCGAGGCGGGCATGAAGCCCTTCGTGGAGCTCGGCTTCATGCCGAAGCTCCTCGCGAAGCTCCCGTTCGCGCGCGGGGCGTTCTTTTATAAGCCGATCGTCAGCCTGCCGAAAAGCATAGAGAAGTGGCAGGACTATATCCGCGCCTTCACGCGCTTTCTCATAGACCGCTACGGCAGAGAAGAGGTCGAAAGCTGGTATTTCGAGGTCTGGAACGAGCCGGACCTGCCGGTCGTGTTCTTCGACGGCGGGCAGAAGGACTATTTCAAACTCTACCGCGCCACCGCCGAGGCGGTGAAAAGCGCGGACGAACATATCCGCGTCGGCGGCCCCGCCACCTCGGGCAGCAAGTGGATCGCCGCGTTCCTCGATTACTGCGAAAAGACCGGCGCGCCCGTGGATTTCGTTTCCACCCACCAATACGCGGGCGACCCGATCGGCGGGATCGAAAATAAAGAAAAAGGCCTCGGCCTCGATATCGACGTCTTCGCGGCTCTCACGAAGCGCGGGTCGCTGCGGCGCGACAATATCCTTGACCTCTACCGCGCCTTCATGGGCGTGGCGCGCGCGCCCGAAAAGCTCCGGGCGGACGCCCTGACCGAGAGCGCGAAAAACGTGAAGGCCCTCGCGGGGGACAAACCAGTGTTCTACACCGAGTGGAACATGTGCGCCTCGTTCTCGGCCCCCTGCAACGACACGCCGATGCCCGCGTGCTACCTGCTGCACACGGTCCTTCATTCGCAGGGCAGCGTGGACGGCTCGTCCGTGTGGTGCTTCTCGGACCTGTTCGAAGAGTTCCACCAGTTCCCCGAGGAGTTCCACGGCGGCTTCGGGCTGATGACCCAGTCCGGGATCAAAAAGCCGTCCTACCGCGCTTTGCAGTTCTTAAACGAGGCCGGGGACGAACGCTTCGATACCCCCGCCGCCGGGAACGCGGACGCGGCGGTATTCAAAAAAGAGAACGGTTTCCATATCCTCGCGTCGCTCCTCGACTTTGAAGAGAGCGGTAAGACAGAATCCGTCACCGTGAGGATCAAAGCCCCCGCGCCTTCGCGCGTGACGCTCACGCGCATCGACGAAACGCACTGCAACCCCCTCAGGCTCTGGCGGGAGGCGGGCTGCCCGCAGACGCCCCCGCCGCGGCTCATCGAGGAGCTGAAAACGCGCTCGGCCCCCGCCGAAGAGCCCGCGGATTACACGTATGAAGACGGCTTCATCGTCATCCCGCTCACGGTCTCGTCCAACGAGATCAAACGCGTCGCGATCACCCTATAACGCAAAAAAACCGGAGAAGCATCTCCGGTTTTTGTCTTGATCGGGCGTTATCCGCGGGAATTGAGATAAGCTTTCAGCATCCCCGGGCGGTCGGTCTGGATCACGTCGAAGCCCATGTCGGCGAGCCTGCCCCACCCGGCTTCGGGGCCGTTCACGATCGAAACGTCGTCCGTGAACCCGGCCGAGATCACCGCCTTGTGGTCGTAGACCTCGGCGTTCGCGAACAGGATGAGCCCCTTTCCGTGCATCGCGTCGATATACTCCCTCGAGCAGCACGGCTCGTCGGCGGTCTTGAAGAGCACCTCCGCGCCGACGACGTTCACGCCCTGCTCCGAAAGCTTCGCGGTCACGTCGTCTTCTGATTTCACGATCGGCATGAACATGAAGTCCGACGCGTACTTTTTGACCTCGCCGAGCTCCTTTTCGGAGGTGCCGGTCTTCACCACGACCTGCTGTTCGACCCCGCATTCGCGGATGACGCGGCTGACGCCGGGCACGTCGGTCCAGAACTTGTCGACGTTGAGGTAACATTTGCCGCGCAGAAAGGCGAAGGCCTCCTCGAGCGTACTCACGCCGTACTGCGTCTTCGTGCCGTCGGGGTTATAGAGTTTCAGCTTTTCGACCTTTTTGGCGGGCATGAGCCGGATGAACGACCGCGTTTTGAGGTACGCCCGCTCCATGCCGGGATGAAAGACAAAATACTGTCCGTCGGCGCTTTTCGCCACGTCCAGCTCGATCATGTCCGCCCCCTCCGAAAGGGCCGCCGCGAACGAAGCGAGCGTGTTGCACGGGATATTGCCCGCCGCGCTGCCGCGGTGCGCGCAAACGAGGGGCGCGCGCCTTGCGTTTTCAAATATGCTTCTGCCGAGATCGACCATAGTATCCTCTCCGTTCCCGCCGCGCGGTATTCTATCTTTATCGTATCACGTCCGGCGAAAAACTTCAACCGAAATGCGTGAATATTTACTGAATCCGGTTGAAGAACCGCGCGCGGGATGCTATAATGGATCGTGGAAGGATATGCCCCCGGCATATGAAACACCGCCCAAGGAGAAAACCGTATGCAAGTCCTCTGGATCGTTCTCATCGTGATCGCCGCCCTGCTGGTCATTTTGCTGATCGTGGGGCTTCTCGCCACGTTCGCCCTCTTCTTCGTGTCGCCGAAGTTCGACCGCGAGAACCCCAAGCCCGACCCGCTGATGGGCGAGACCCTGCCCGCCTACGTCAAGGCGACCGACAGGGAGGCTTCGCGCCTCAGGGCGGAATATCCGCACGAGCGCGTGGAGGTGAAAAGCCGCGACGGCCTCAGGCTCGTCGGCGACTTCTATATCAACACCGAAAAGACGGACAAGACCGTCCTGTGCGTGCACGGCTACAACTCCTGCGGCTACAGCGATTTCGCCCCCATGGTCGCGCCGATTCTGGCGCACGGCTGCAACTGCCTGCTGATCGACCAGCGGCACTACGGCGAAAGCGAGGGCAGCCACACGGGCTTCGGCCTTCTGGAGCGCCGCGACCTGCCCGTGTGGATCGACCTCGTGAACGGGTATTTCCCCAAGGGTAAGATCGTGCTTTACGGCGTTTCGATGGGCGCCGCGACCGTGATGCTCGCGGGCGCCCTCGACCTGCCCGAAACGGTGGTCGGCGTCGCGGAGGACTGCGGCTTCACCTCGTGCCGCGACACGTTCGCCGACGTGCTCAAACGGCTCACGCGCCTGCCGTCGTTCCCGCTCGTGCCGCTCGTGTCGGGCCTTGCCCGCCTGCTCCTGAAGCTCGACCTCAGAACGGACGCCCGCGACGCGGTTGCGAAGGCGAAAGTCCCGATGCTGTTCCTGCACGGCGACGCCGACGCGTTCATCCCGGTGTCGATGTGCAAGGCCCTGTATGAGGCCTGCGGCGGCGAAAAATACATGCACATTTACGAGGGCGCGGCGCACGCCCAGTCGCATTACCTGCGCCCCGAAGACTACGAGCGCGATTTCTTCGCGTTCATCGACGCGGTCATGTGACGCGGTTGAGGTGAGATCCCGAGGATTGAGTTCATTCTTTTTGGTTTAGTCAAAACTAGGAATCGTTCTCTGAATAAAGAACCAAAAGAACAGGTGTTTTGAATGAGAAAAAAGACCCACAAAAAGTTTCTTGATGAAATGAATGCTATAAATCCCACCATTTCCTTTTTGGATGAGTATGATGGTGATGATAAAAAAATAAGGTGTATATGTACAGTATGTGGGAATCAATGGATGGCGACTCCAGGAAAGCTTCTTTGTGGTCGTGGGTGTCCGGAATGTGGTAAGAAAAAACAAGTTGAAAAACAACGGAAATCGCAGGAGCAATTTGTTTCAGAATTATCTTCGAAGAATCAAAACATAGAAGTCTTAGGGGTTTATGTTAATTCAAAAACGCATATTGAAGTAAAGTGTAAAAAATGCGGATATATTTGGGCGCCATTCCCCAATAGTTTGTTGCGAGGGACTGGATGTCCACAGTGTGCAGGGAATAAAAAAAGAACACACGAAGAGTTTATTGATTTGCTTAAGGAAATCAATCCGGAAGTGGAAGTACTTGAAAACTATAAAAACACAGATGCAAAGATAAAAGTAAAATGCAAGAATTGCGGAAAAGAATGGTATACCTCGCCAAATAATCTGTTAGATGGTCATGGTTGCGGTCGTTGTGTTGGAAGAAAGAATCACAACGATTTCGTTGAAGCACTAAAAACGATTAACCCAAATGTTGAAGTAATTGGGCAGTATATAAATGGTAATACTCATATTGCAGTTAAATGTCGAGTTTGTGGAAACGAATGGAAAAGCAGACCAAGTCAATTACTAAAAGGGCGTGGATGCCTTAAATGCGGCAGGATAAAACAAGCGGATTCTCTTCGAAAAACACAGGAAGCTTTTGAAAAAGAAATAGAAGAAATCAATAAAAATATATTCGTTGTAGGTCATTACATAAACAATATGACCCCCATTGAAGTAAAATGCAAAAAATGTGATTATGTGTGGCAGAGTCTTCCGGGTAACTTATTAAAAGGACAAGGGTGCCCAAAATGTGCGAAGTATTTACACACATCATTTCCCGAGCAAGCTGTTTTCTTTTATGTTAGAAAATCCTACCCGGATGCTATCAACGGATATAAAGGGTTATTAGCTAATAATATGGAACTTGATGTTTTCATTCCATCAAAAAGGGTTGGCATCGAGTATGATGGACGCGCTTGGCATAAAGGAAGTAAAGCAAACACGAATGAAATAAAAAAATATGAAGCCTGTAAAGAAAACAGCATAAAACTTGTCAGAATTAAGGAGTTTCAACAAGAAAGTGATTCTTTGACTGCTGATTTAATTCTGTATGCCGATGTAACTCTAGAAAAAACTTTGAAAAAAGTAGCTGAAATGCTCGGAGTAGAGTTTGATATTGATTTAGAGCGTGACAGAAATAAGATTTTTGATCAGTATAAGAACGTAAACAGTAATGATGAATTCATAAAAAAACTAAGTAATAAAAATCCCGATGTTATTCCTTTGTCTAAATATACTCTGAGCAATAATAAGATTTATTGCAAATGTAAAAAGTGTAGTTTCGAGTGGATGGCAACTCCGAATAAACTACTTGATGGAAGAGGTTGCCCAAAATGCTCCGGAAGAATGAGAAAAAACACAAAACAGTATATTGAAGATCTTGAGAGATTAAACCCAAATATTGAAGTAATAGGGGAATATAAAAATAGCTCATCTCCGATTGATGTTAGATGTAAAACTTGTTGTTATGAATGGCGTCCAATTGCAAATAGCCTTCTTCGAGGAAATGGATGTCCGAGATGTTCGCATCGTGAAAGAATATCACAAGAGCAGTTTATAAATGAACTAAGCATTGTTAATCCAAATATTTTGGTTTTAGGTGATTATAAAACAAAAAAGACTCCGATTCTTGTGAAGTGTAAAAAGTGCGGAAGAGAATGGCAGCCGACACCGGATAGTCTCTTGCGTAATCATGGGTGTTCTAGATGTGCGGGTCAATTAAAAAAGACCACGGAAGAGTTTGCGAACGAACTTAATAGAATTAACGATAGATTCCAAGTCATTGGTGAATATATCAATGCAAGAACAAAAATCAAAGTTATTTGTAGAGACTGTGGATTTGAGAGGAATGCGACTCCGGATAGTTTATTAAGAGGGCTCAGATGCCCTCAATGCGACAAAAAGAAACAATCGCAAACAAGAGATTAGCAACCAAACGGAGGCGCGTTATGGGCGGACTGCTTAAAAAGTTATTGCTCTTCGCGGCGGGCGTCGCGGTGTGCGCGGTGATCTTGATCGCCGTGTTCGCGGTCGCGTCGAAACTGCCGGACGGCCTCGGCTTCATCGTGGCGGCGGCCGCCGCCGTGATCGCCGTCGTTGCCGCGATCAAACTGTTCACACGGTGATAAAAAAGGCTCCCCGCGAGCCGACAAAGCGCAAAGGAGAGTGACCCATGCAGATTTTGCAGCGAATCGTAACGTATCTTCTCACGCTTTTCCTCACCCTTACGGGCGTCACGCCCGGCTTTTCCGGGACGGCGGCGGACTTTCCGCGCGCTTCGGTCGAAGCGAAGACCCTGCTGCTGACCGACGTGCCGTCGGACGGCTCGGCGCTCACGCTCGCCGCGATGCAGGGGCTGCTCGCTGACGTGAGCGACAAAAACCTCGTGTTCCGCGCCGGGAAATACCGCGAATGGATCCCGCGAACCGGCGCCGAGGCCCTTGAAACACAGCCCGACGGCTCGCCGTGGGATCTTGCCGCGCTGCTTCACGAATTCGCCCCGTTTTTCGACGGCTATATCCTCTGCGACGAAGAAAGCGCCGCCGTGGCGCTGACGCTCGCGAATCCGAAAAACAGCGTCCCCGTCTATCCGGAATTCGAGGAGACCGCCAAAGCCGCCGGCCTTTCGATGACCCTCGACGTGCGCGGCTGGACGGACGTGAAACTCCGCGCGACCGAGGAATTCCGCGCCCTCCGGCGCGATATCGCGTTCGAGCAGCCGGCGTCCTTTTCGCCGAAGCTCGTGGACTACGCCGTCATGTGCGGGGCGTACGTGTGGTACGACAAAGACGCGAATCAGGCCGAGCACACGAACGCCTTCCGGTTCCTGAGCGACGGGGCGGTCGTGTTCGGCTGGAACAACGATATCGGTGAGTATAAGACCGTGCAGTCGTTCTCGCGCCTGAACGTCTGCATGGTCCCGGCCGACCACGCCCATAACCTCTCGGTGCTCAGCGGCTTCGACCTCGGGCCGTTCGAACAGAAGACCGAATCCGCCGCCGAAGAGGGCGGGCGCACCGTCTGCCTCATGATGTCCGACGGCGACAATCTGCAGTGGTTCCTCGGCTCTTACGACGACACTTCCCACTACGGTTCGCCCATCCGCGGCGAGTTCTCGTTCGCGTGGGGCGTGCCCGCGTCGGCGGCGGATCTGGCGTCCCCCGTGCTCAAAGGCTATTACGATCAGATGACCCCGAACGACGCCTTCGTGCTGTCCTTAAGCGGCCTCGGCTACACCTTCCCCTCGAAGTGGCCGAACCGCGTCGCCCTCAAACGGATGGCCCAAACGCTCGGAAAAAAGATGGAGGCGATGGACGTTCATGAGCTTCTTGTGCTCGACGACGGCGGGTTTTCGTCCCTTGCGCTCAACACGCTTCTCAAGGGCACGAACGCCGACGGCATCTTTTACATCGATTACAGCGACTACGCTCGTCTGCACGGCAAAACGCGGTTCGTGAACGGCAAGCCGATCGTGTCGGCGCGCTACCGGCTCTGGAACAACGCTTCGGGCGCGTCGCCCGAAGAGATCGCCGCCGCGGTCAACGCTTTGCCCACCGACCCCAAAAACCCCGATTCCTACGCCTTCATCATCGTACACGCGTGGACGGGCCTGAGCGTTGACGGCGAGCTTGTTGAGGGCGGCAGCGCGATGCGGGCGGTCAAAAAGCTTGTGGATCTGCTCGACGCCGACACGCGGGTCGTCACGCCCGCCGAGTTCATCTCCCGCCTTGCTGAAAACTGCGGCTGAAAAGGAGCATAAAATATGCCACGCACCGACAAAACAAAAAAATACCTGATCGTGAACGCCGACGACTTCGGCATGTGCGAAGCCGCGAACGACGCGGTGATCGCCCTGTTCGAGGCGGGGCGCCTCAAGAGCTCCACGATCATGTTCCCGTGCAAGGCGAGCGACCGGGCGGCAAAATTCGCCGCCGCGCACCCCGAATACGCCATCGGCGTGCACCTGACGCTCACGAGCGAGTGGAAGACCCACCGCTGGGCGCCGCTGACCGACGGCAAGTCGCTCATTGACCCCGACGGCTTCATGTGGCCGCGCACCGAGGACGTGGAAAAGCACGCGACGAACGAGGATATCCGCCGCGAGATAGGCGCGCAGTATGAAAAGGCGCTGTCTTACGGCATGACGCCCTCGCACGTCGACAACCACATGGGCACGCTCTACGGCAACCGCACCGGGCGGTTCGGGCTGCTTGCCCTCATCCTGCGCTGGGCAGGCGAGCGGGACCTCTCGTACCGCCTCTATACGAAGACGAGCAGATCGATGGTCCCGCGCGGCACGCCGTGGCCCGTGTACCGCCTGTCGGGGGTGTTCACGTCTTTTCTCGCGAAGAAAAACCGCGTGATTTTGCCGGACTATCTGCTGTTCCCGGACTGGACGCGGGAGCTCAGCGAAGGCGGGTATGACCACTACCGCGACGAGATTCTGCGCCAATGGACCTCGATCCCGCCCGGCGTGACCGAGACCTTCGTGCACCCCGCCCTCGAAACGGAAGAACTCAAGGCCATCACGCCCAACTGGTTCCAGCGGGTGTGGGAATATAATCTCATGAACGACCCCGCCACGCACGAATATCTCGCGGCGCACGGGGTGGAAATGATCTCCTACCGCGATTTGAGAAACCTGAAAAAGAAAGGATGAGCACCATGTCTGAAACAACCGTGTCCCCGCTTCAGCGCGTCCCCTCCGTCGACCGGTTCCGCGGCTTCGTGATCTTTTGCATGATCATCTTCCAGTTCGCGGAAAAATTCCCGGCGCTCGGCGTCGTTTCAAGGCTCGCCGTGCACGCTCCGAAAGAAAACGGCATCTATATCCTGCCGAACCTCACCCTCGCGGACCTCATCGCGCCCGCGTTCATCCTCGCCATCGGCCTCACCTACGTGCCCTCTCTGCAGCGGCGCATCGAAAAGAACGGCAAAAAAGAGGCCGTCCTGCATTTCGTCAAACGGTACCTGATGCTCATCGGCATCGGCATCACGATGGACGGCGTCAACGACATCATCGACGGCAAATTTGACGAGCCCCTGCCGCTGATGTTCATCGTGCTTTCGGTTCTCGTGCTGCTCGGCGGCCTCGCCGCCTTCATCCTGAAACTCGCGAAGGTCAAAAAGAGGGCGAAATACTACACGGTCCTCTCGTGGTACGTGGCGTTCGTGGGCGTCGTGGGCCTCGTCGTCGCCGCCGTGAACGCCGTGATGCTCGTCACCGGCAAAACGGACCGGTCGTTCGGCCACTGGGTGGTGCTGCACCACATCGGCTTCGCGGGCCTCATCGCCCTGCCGTTCGCCCTCATGAAGGGCGAGCGCGGCCACTGGCTGCGCCTTGTGTGCGGGTCGGTGATGTTCCTCCTCTACACCCTGTTCCACGAGGGCAACCTCGCGGGCGACCTCTTCAACTCCAACCGCGAGCTCATCGACGAGGTGGCGGACGGCGGCTTCATCGGCGGCTTCGCCTTCGGCTCGATGCTGATCCTCTATATGTTCTTCGCCGGGGAATTCCGCCGGCGCAAACATAAATTCCTGCCGCCGGTCGCGCTCTGCGTGTTCGCCGCCGTCGTGGCGGGGGTGCTCGTCGGCGTGTTCAAGACCCTGCCCGCAGACACCCCGTGGCCCGGCGCGATCTCGGGCTTTCTGCCGATCAATAAGGGCAGCGAGAGCCCGTCCTACGTGCTGATCGCGGGCTTCATCTCGCTGTTCGCGTTCTATATCTTCGAGCTGTTCAACGGTCTGAAACTCAGCTTCGACCCCTTCGCGTGGTGGGGCAAGAACCCGATTTTGCTCTACTGCATCGAGTTCGCCGTGATCGGCGGCCTGAACGCCGCGCTCGAGGATACGTTCAAATCGATGTCCGCGCCCGTGGCGGCCGCCGTCGTGATCGTCGTGACGGTCGCGCTGACGGCGCTCGCGTACCTGCTGCATAAGAAAAAGATCATCGTGAAGCTTTGAACCATCCGGTATCGACAAAAAGCGGGTCGCTCCTGTCGGAGCGGCCCGCTTTCTTATCTGACCGAATGTATGCGCGGCGTGTCGGCGACCCCTTACAGCAGCGGCCTGATCACGCTGAGCAGGATGTTCGCGAAGCCGTCGCTGCGCATGTCCTTCGTGAGCTCAGAGCTCGCGAACGCCCGCGATTCCGCCGTGCCGCCGCTCATCAGGGCGGTCATGAGGCTCAATATGTTCGCGCCGCCCGCGACCGAGCCCACCGTCTTGCCGCCGGTGAAGAACAGCCAGAACACCAGCGCCTTGCCCGCGCCCGGATACGTCTCTTCGGCGCTCTTGATGGCGGGGGCGACTTCGGTGAGGTAGTTATAGATGAAGTCGCTGAGCCCGAGCTGCTCCTTGGCGAACCGCAGATAGGCGGGGGTGTTCGCGGAGAACAGGATCTCTTTGAGCAGGAAGTCGTAAATGACGGTCAGAATGTCGTTTTTGTTGATGCTCGCGGCGTTCACGCGCTGCCCCGTGCGGCCGTTCGCGGAGGTATAGCTCTCGGTCGTCCAGGCGTTCAGGTCGTCGTAAAGCGACGCTGCGGTAAAGCCGAGGCTCAGGTCCACGCCGAGCTTCTCTTTGAGGACCTTTTCGACGAGGCCGCAGACGAGATTGACGGGGTCGGTGTTCTCGAAGCGCAGGTCGAAGTCGATGACGCTGCGAAGGTCGAGATCATACACGGGCCTGATCGTCTCGAGCAGCACGTCGAGCGAATACAGCACGTTGTTCATCACGTCGCTGAGGCAGCCGCTGCGCAGGAACAGCAACAGCCCCGGCAGCAGGTTCATGAGCTCGCCGATCGGGTCGGTCTTCAATCTGTCTACCATTTGGAACACGGCGTCGAGGACGTACGAAACGAGGGCCGTGCTGCTGCCGTTCAGGGCCGCGTTCGAGGGCGCGGCGACGCCGAGCGCCTCTAAGAGAGGGATGATCCCGGCGGTGTAGGCGTCGTAGCCCGGCAGCGAAATGAGATCAATTTCGGCGCCGCTCTCGCTCTCGAGCGGGACCGTGAAATTCCCGCCCATCAGCAGATAGTCCGCGAGCGACTTTACCGGATAAATGAGGTCAAGCACGCCCTGCCTGAAGGCGGCGCGGTCGCCGTCTGCGAACGAGGCGCCGTAGCGGCCCCAGAAGCCGAGGTCGATGCCCGAGATCTCGCGCACGAGCGACGTCACCTTTTCGGGCAGGCCGACGCCGGAGAGGATCTCGGCGATCTTGGCGGAAATCTTGTTCAGCGTGTCGGCCGAAACGATCATCCCCGCGATGCCGTCCACAAGCTCCGGCAGGCTGTCGGCCTTCACGCCGGCGATCTGCATGTCCGAGGCCGCGAGCAGCTCGTCCAAAAAGCCCGCGAGGTTGCGCACCATGTAATCGGCCTTCGCCGCGGTCCAGTAGTCCGTATAGAGGGCCGCGGCCTTGCCCGCTGCGGGCGTGAAGGACCGCCACGTAAGCCCCGCGGGGGCGGAATAGGTCTGCGGTAACAGCAGCTCCGTCACGGTCGCGATCGCGGCGTCCGGATCGGCGGCGAGACGGTCCAAAACCGTATACACGGCGTCGGGCAGCTCGGGCGCATCTTCGAGCAGCGAGAGCACTTTTTCGATCAGCTCCCGGTCGCCGAGCGCGCCGAAGAGATAGCGCATCATGAAGATCAGCACGTCCGCGCGGTTGCCCTCGATGCGCGGGGCCTGCCCGGCGGACCCGCCGGTATACACGCTGTCGGTGCGTTTCGAATCGTGCCACGTCAGCTCGCCGAGGGCGGCAAGGGTCGAAGCGTCGATGGGCGGCAGCGTGACGCCGAGCAGTTCGCCGACGGACCCCAAAAGCCCGTTGAGGGAACTGACGTCCAGCCCGAGGGCGTCGAGGTCCACGAGCTCGCCCACGTCCACGCGGATGGGCGCGGCGTTCTGATAGGCGTCGTTGAGCACGCCGTCGCCCGCGATCGCGGCGGTGTAATAGGCGTTCGAGGTGAAGTTGATCTCAGTCTTCACCATCGACAAGAGCGGCTTCACGAGCCCCGCCTCCACGGCGTAGGCAAGGTGCGGCAGCACGCCCAGCAGGGTATAGAGCGGGGCGGCGAGGAGGGTATCGAGCAGCGCGTCCACGGGCGCCAAAAGCCCTTCCTCAACAAATTGGCGCACGGTCGTAAAGCCGTTGCCGTCCGGCGGCGTGAGCCCGAACAGCTCGAAAACCGGGGCCAACGCGTTGTTGTAGCCGGGGTTCGGGTCGACGCGGAACACGAGCTCGATGCGGTTGACCGTGAGATCCAGCTTCACGGCGTTGCCGAGCACGTAGGCGTTGCCCGTGCCGACGCCGATGTCGCCGGTCCTGAGGCAGGGGATATTGCTCATGAGCGCCGTTAATAGAGGCTCAGCCCCGCCGAGCGCCGCGCACACCGCGTCCACGAAGCTTTCGCGGTCGGTCACGCCCCAATAAAGATCCAGCTTGCCGTTCTCGTCCAGCAGAACAGCGTCCTCCCACGCCGTGGTCAGGACGTCGGTTTCGGCGTCATAGGCCGAATGCGTGGCCGCGAGGCGCAGCTTCTCCTTTGCCTCGGCGTATTGATCCGGCAAAAAGTCGGCGAGGGTCGAGGGGAAGATATAAAAATCGATGGCGGTCAGCGCCTTTTCGATGTCGTCCAAACTGATCTGCGAAATGACGTTCGCCTTCGTGACCACCGGCATGCCCGTGGGCACGTCCGGGATCTCCAACTCGTCGGGGATCGTGACCCACACCTTCTGGAACTCCCGCTCCACCATAGGCATCAGCATCTGCACGATCATGTTCACGGTCGCGTCCGAAAACACCTTTTCGAACACTTTGTCGACAAACTTATCAATATCCAGCCCCAGCGCGCGCTGCGTCCCGGGCGAGGTGACCGCGGCGTCGAGCAGGGCGATGAGCGTTTCGGCCTTCTCGTCGTCCACCACGTAGTCCTTGTCGCGCAGCTTATCGGTCGCGGCGGGCGCGCGCACGATGTCAGCAATTTCGGTGGGCGTGTAGCCGCTGATGTCCGCCTTCACCGCGGGCTTCGCCGTGTCGGTCCCCGCCGGCACGGCCCCTGCCTCCGTCGTGGAGACGTCGCCGTCCGTTTTGTTCTTTCCGCAGGCGGTCAGCGCCGGCAGAACGACGAGCAGCAGCGCCAGAAGAATGCAAAGTCCTTTTTTCATAATTTTCCCTTCCGTTTCATTCGTTCGGTCCGTCTGCTCCCATTATAAACAGACCGCCGCCTCCATTACAAGCGAAAAATCCTGTTTTGCCTGCATTATTTTTCTTTTTTTCGACAGATAAAAAGAAATCTGTATGAAATTCACCGCCGGACGCCGTTCGCGTGGACGGCCCGCATCAAAAAAAGACGCCGTTCCGACGGCGTCTTTTGGAATGTTGAGGGGTCACGGCGACGTTTCTTCCGCGTCGAAGCCGTTGACGTAATCCGTCACCATGCGGTTACGCTGCTCGGCGAGCTCGTAATACATCTGCGCGCGCTTTTTCTTCGTGATCGGCCAGAAGAGCTTCGGCACGATGCCGAGCGCCCCGGTGATCGTGGGCATGATGGCGCACAAAATGAACTCCCAGCGCTTCGTCTTTTCGCTCTGCGTGCCGATTTTCAGTCCCTGCACGTAGCCGATCTTTTTCATGATGACGTTGAACACCGAGGCGCGCACCACGTTCTGGAGCTTCAAGACAAGGCTCTTCGCCACGCCCGTGGTCGCCTCCATCCGGTAGCCCGATTTCCATTCGCAGTAGTCCATCGCCTCGTTCCAGAGGTCGGCGTTGATCACCTTGTTCACGCCGAAGAGGAGCTTGGCGAAGATCTCGCGGAAGCCGTAAACGATCAGCATGGGCATGAGCTTTTTGTAGTTGTTGTTGATCATGCCCACGGTAAAGAAGATCACGCACAGCACGTCGCCATAGACGTCCGCGCCCACCCACAGGAACTTGGACGAAAACCGCTTTCTCAGCGGCTGCACGAAGGCGTAGGAGACGCTGCCCACGGGCCCCGACACGAGGCCAGCCACCGCGAGGGCGGAGTTGATCATCGTGTTTGCCCCGTGCACGTCGATCCAATAGTCGCGCTCGTTCATGCCCACGGCGAAATGGCCGAAGAAATCCGAAAGCGCCATCAGAAACACGGGGTAGTTCTTCACGATCGCCAAAAAGCCCTGCTTGATGTCGGGCCGCTCGATCGTCTGCGGCACGCGCTCTTTCGACACGAGGAAGAACCAGAACGTGAACCAGCACGACACGGTCGCCGTGCCCGCGCCCATGAACACGAAGATGGACCTCAGCGGCGCCTTCCAGCGTCCGGTGGTCACGAAGTCGTAAAGGATGCCGAGGATGAAGGTCGGCATATCCTCGCCCATGTAGCCCGTGAGCAGCTCCGCGAGCGTGATGAGCCGTACGCGCTCGTTCGGGTTCGGGGTAACCGTGCTCATGTAGCCGGCCCGCGCGATGTCGGTGAAGGTGCCGGCGGTCTCGGTGACCACGCCGAACACGAAAAAGAAGATGAGCTTCGGCACGTAGGTGCCCGCCGTGTTCGGGAACATATAGGGCAGAAACCAATAAAGGATGCCGAGCAGGCTCAGCGGGATCTGCATCAGGATGAGATAGGGCCTGAATTTGCCGAGGCGCGTGCGGGTGCCGTCCACGAGCGCCGAGATGAACACGTCGTTTATCACGTCCCACACGCCGGTGAAGAGGCCCACGATGGCCTGGATGCCGAAGTCGATCTTCACCACGTCCCAGATGAATCTGTTCTTGTAGCCGTTGATGTTGAAGCAGTTCGACCAGTCGTTGAACAGATACGCCACGGTCTCTTTCGTGCCGACGTAGTTATAGCTGCGGTATACGTTGCCGTTTGCCGCATCCGCCGCGCGTTTCCCGTTTTCGTCCATCCCGGCCGCCTCCGTTCTTCGGATGTATATCCCGATTATAGCAAAGCCCGCGCGCGATTACAAGCGGGGCGGGCAATTTTTCATAAGGTCCGGCGTTCCGGCGTCAGTTCGTAAGGCGCACGAACGAGAACAGCCTGAAAAAGAAGTCCCTGAGGGCGACGAAAAAGGCCACGACTTTCGCGAGCGGGATGAAGGGGCTGCCGAACGGCACGCCGACGTCCACGAGGTCGCCGGTGGAGGGGATGTCGTCGCCCGTGATGAGGCCTTCGCGCAGGTTGCGGGCGTACATCTCTTCCGCCGTGACGACCGTGAGCGTTCTCACGGCGAGCTCTTTGCCGTTCTGCCGCACGGCGACCGAGAGCGTCCCCGTTTCGGCGACGGCGTAGGCGCGTTCCTGCATCTCGCCGCCGGGCAGGGCGGCGGCCCGTTCGCCGTTTATGAAGATCTCGACGGGATACAGGCCGCTGTAACCGATCCGCACGGTATCGCCGACGGCGACGGTGCCGTCTTCGCGCGCGTAATCGCGCAGCAGCAGGGCGCTGTAAACGTCGATCCCGGCGTAGCCCTCGGGGGGACGGTAGTCGGTCCCGTCGTCAAAATACACGCGCCCGTTGGCGTGCCCCGCGGCGTCCAGCACGCTGCCGGGCAAAAGGGCGAACATCATGTCGTAGCCCGGCACGCTCCCGTCCGGCACGGGGCAGGTGAACGTCAGCGCAAGGCGGGTCAGAGTCACGCCGTCGAAATAATACGGGATCTCAACGGCTTCGGCGGCATAAACGCCGCTTTCGGCCTGCCCGGCGGTGAACACCGTTTCGAATTTCGCTTCGTCCGTCAGACGGACGTATTTCGCCGGCGCCACGACGGTCGCGGTGAAGGTCTCGCCGTCGTCTTCGGTATAGAGGATCCACACTTCGTCCCCGGTTTCGGCGAAAGCGGCGGGCGCCGCCCCGGCGAGCAGCACGAGGGCGAGCAGGAGAGCAAGGGCTTTTTTCAACATAAACAACGTCCTTTCGTTGTCTTCTTTTACATTATACCATCCGGCGCGGCCGGAATCAACGGGATTTTGCGAAAAACCGCGGGGCGGCGCAATTGCCCTTCTCCGAAACGGACTTGCAAAATCTTCAGAATCGTGTATACTGAAAGCAGGATCATTCGTCCCCGCGCGAAGGGCGCGGGAGGGGAGGCGGCCATGTTTTTCGACGACCTGAAAGCGGGCAGGGAGAAGCCCGTCCCGCTCATCTTCGGCACCGACTGGTGGACCGACTGCGACGACGTCGCGGCCCTTCACATCCTGCTCAAGGCGCACAACTCCGGCCTCATTGACCTCAAAGCGATCGGCGTGAACAGCGTGATGCGCCATTCCGCCCCGTCGGTGAAAGCCGTGTGCGAGGAACAGGGGCTCAGTCAGATCCCGATCGGCCTCGATTCCAAGGCAAAACGCAGGGGCGCGTTCTGCCTCTATCAGAAGACCCTCGCGTCTTATTACAAATCCGGCCTCACGAACGAAAGCTGCCCCGAGGCATATAAGCTCTACCGCAAGGCCCTCGCCGAGGCGGACGACAAATGCGTGATCGTCGACGTCGGCTTTCCGCAGATCGTCGCGGAGCTGCTGCGCTCTGAGCCGGATGAAATAAGCGGCCTCGACGGGCTCCGGCTCACCGAAAGCAAGGTCCGCGAGATCGTGCTGATGGGCGGGCGCTGGGACAAGCAAGAGGGCAGGGAGTATAACTTTTTCGCCTACAAGCTGAACCGCGAGGCGGCGGCATATATCTGTGAGACCTGCCCCGTGCCGCTCACGTTTTTGGGGTACGAGGTCGGCAAGGATATCGTCACCGGCGGCAAGGACGTCCCCGGCCTCGTCGGCGCCGCCTACGAAGCGCACCTGAGCCCCCGCGGCAGGCCGTCGTGGGACCCGATGACCGCGCTCTACGCCCTGACGGGCGACGCGGAAACGGCGGGCTACAAAAAGGTGTACGGGCAGGCGAGCGTCGACCCCGCGACGGGCAAAAACAGCTTCGTCCCCCGCGAGGGCGGCCCGCACGCCTATCTCGTGAAAGAAAAAGAAGACGCGTTTTATAAAGAGCAGATCGACGCGATCCTGCGCATGACGGAGGCAAAACGATGACGTTCAAAGAGGGCATGGGCTGGAAGGCCGCTTGCGACGAAAAAACCGGGCGCTGTTTTGCCGAATACGGCGGCCCGGGGGCGTATCACCTCTATGAGATCACGAAAGAGATTTTCGGGGATCTGCGTAACGGCATGACCGAGGGCGACGCCGCGACGCTCATCATCGAGGGGCGCCACCTCTATATGGACGTAAACGACCGCTGCGGCCCGCCCTATACCGTCGTGTTCGACGACGATTATGGGGCGCTGTGCCCGTGGGCAAACGTCGTGTCGTCCGGCAGGGTGTGGCCCGACGCCCTGACCGACGCCGCGGTGGAGCTCTTTGAATCCGAAAAACAAAACCGCGCGCAGCGCAGAAAAAAGCGCGAAGCGCGCAAACAACAAACGGCCACGGAACAGAAAGGATGATCAATATGAAAGCAGACGGCGTGTATCTCGCGCCCTTGACGCCCGACGACCGCGAGCGGTTCATCCGCGACAATCAGGAGGCGTTCAACTACGGCGCGCTGGAGGAATTCGGCCTCAGAGACGACCATTTTGAAGAAGAGGGCGAGATCATCTCCCGCGAGACGATCGAGCGCTCCATCGACGGGGGCGAAGCCTACCGCATCCTGCGCGGCGGCGAAAAGGTCGGCGGCGTGATCGTGAAGGTCGACGGCGAAAGAGGCGACCTCGAGATCCTTTTCGTTTCGCCGAAGGTCCACAGCAGGGGCATCGGTTGCGCCGCGTGGCGCGCGGTCGAGCGGCTGTATCCCGACGTGAAGGTGTGGGAAACGGTGACGCCGTATTTCGAGAAGCGCAACATCCATTTCTACGTCAACCGCTGCGGCTTTCACATCGTGGAGTTTTATAACAGCCACCATCCCGATCCCAACGATCCCGACGCGGCCGGGGAGCCCGACGGGCAGTTCCCGGACGGCATGTTCCGCTTCGAGAAGAGAATGGAATGATCCCGGACCTGAGGAGGATCCCGTTATGAAGAAGAGAATCGTCATCATCGCGGCGATCGTGCTGCTCCTCGCCGTGCTGTTTGTTCCGATCCCGCGCGGGACGTACCGGGACGGCGGCACGAAGGACTACGCCGCCCTGACCTACCGGATCGTGGTCTGGAACAGGCTGACGGATGAGATCCCCGCGGACGGCGCGGACGGCCCCGGGGTGTATCACAGGACGTCCGTCTATTGGTTCCCCGATAACTTCAAGAGCGTCGACGGGCTCTGGGCGCTCGAGACCGGGCGGGCCGCGTGAGCCCCGTTCCATCTAAACAGAAAAACAAAGTAAAGGAGATACAAATATGAAAATCGCGGTCACTTATGAAAACGGCGAGGTGTTTCAGCACTTCGGCCACACGCGGCAATTCAAGGTTTATGAGGTCGAAAACGGGCAGGTCACGTCAGCGTCGGTCATCGGCTCGAACGGCAGCGGCCACGGCGCGCTGGCGGGGCTTCTGGCGGGCAAGGACGTCGACGTGCTGATCTGCGGCGGCATCGGCGGCGGGGCCGTGGCGGCGCTCGCCGAACAGGGCGTGCAGCTCTGCGCGGGCGCCTCGGGCAGCGCGGACGAGGCGGTGGCGGCGTATTTGCGCGGAGACCTCAAAAACACCGGCGCCAACTGCGACCATCACCACGACGGCGATCACGATTGCCATGACCATGGCGAGGACCACGCCTGCCCCGGGCATGAGAGCGCCTGCGGCGGCTGCAGGCCCGGTGCGAACGGGGGCAAAAACCGCGGCAAAACCGTGCGCACGCATTACCGCGGCACCTTCAACGACGGCACGCAGTTCGACTCGTCCTACGACCGCGGCGAGCCGCTCGAATTCGTCTGCAGCGCGGGCATGATGATCCCGGGCTTCGACGCTGCCGTGGCCGACATGGAGGTCGGGCAGACCGTAGAGGTCCATCTCACGCCCGCCGAGGCCTACGGCGAAGCGGACCCCGCGGATGTATTCACGGTCGAAATTTCGCAGCTCCCGGGGGCGGAGGACCTCACCGTCGGGCAGCGCGTGTATCTGCAGGATACCTTCGGCAGGCCGATCCCGGTCAGGGTGGCGGCGAAGGACGACAACACGGTCACCTTCGACGCGAACCACGAGATGGCGGGCAAGGAGCTGAACTTCACGATCGAGCTTACCGAGGTGCTCGACTGAGCCCGTTCCCGAAGACGCACAGCGAGGTGAAAACATGGAACATACGACAGTCAGCCGCGGCACGGTCGTCTTCCGACGGAACGAGGACGCGGTCAGAATCACGCCCTGCGGCCGGAACGCGATCCGTTTCGAGGCGTTCCCCGGCGGCGAGGTGTTTGATGAAAACTACACGCTGACGCCGCAGACGGCGGCGGCCGCGATCGAAGAAACGGAGCGCGACGTCACCATGACCGTGGGCGCGCTGCGCGTACGGCTGGAGCCAAGCGGCAAGGTCACGTTTTATAAAGACGGCAAAACGATCCTCGAAGAAAAGCCCGAGCTCGCGTTTCGCTCCGGCTTTCGGCATTACGAAAAAAACGGGCGGGGCTCCTTTTCCGCGCGGGTGACCTTTCAGCCGAACGCGGGCGAGCATTTTTACGGTCTCGGGCACGAAGAGGGCGGTCTGTTCGACCTCAAGGGCTGCAGTGTCGACCTGCGCCACGTGAACGCCAAATGCACGGTCCCCGTCGTGTATTCCTCTCTCGGCTACGCTTTTCTGTGGAACGTCCCGGCCGTTGGCACGGCGGAGCTCTCCGCCAACCGCACACGCTTCGGCGTCGGCGCGGCGAAAAAGATCGATTACGTCGTGATCGCCGGCACGCCCAAAGAGGCCGTCGAAACGCTTGCCGACCTCACCGGGCACGCGCCCTTGATGCCGCACTGGGCCACGGGCTTCTGGCAGAGCCGCCTGCGATACGAAACGCAGGAGGATCTGCTTTCGATCGCGCGGCGGTATAAGGAAGAGGGGATCCCGCTCAGTGTGATCGTGTGCGATTATTTCCACTGGACGGAGCAGGGCGATTATAGGTTCGACCCCGCTTACTGGCCCGACCCGCGGGCGATGGCGGACGAACTGCACCGCATGGGCGTGAAGCTGGCCGTTTCCGTCTGGCCGACCGTGAACGAGAACAGCGAGAATTATGCGTATATGCGCGAAAACGGCCTGCTGATCGGCACCGACGAGGGCGGCGGCAGGGTTTTCGATTTCTACGGGCCGCAGGCGGAGATCGACGTGACGAACCCGAAAACGCGGGATTTCGTGTTCTCAAAAATCAAAGAAAACTATCTCGACAACGGCGTCGACGCCCTGTGGTTCGACGAGGCGGAGCCCGAGATCCACCCCGAAAACTTCACGAATCTCAATCTCTTTCTCGGCAAGGGCGACGAGGTCGGTTTGCTCTATCCCTATTATTACGTCAAAATGGCTTACGATGGGCTGACCGCGATCCGTGACGAGGTCCCGGTCACGCTGACGCGGGCGGCGTGGCTCGGCAGCCAGAAATACGGCGCGCTCGTGTGGAGCGGCGATATCCCCTCCACCTTCGAGAGCCTTGCTTCGCAGGTGAGAACCGGGCTCAATATGGCGATGTGCGGCATCCCGTGGTGGAATACCGATATCGGCGGCTTCTGGGGCGGCGACACAACGGGCGGCGAGTTCCGCGAGCTGATCGTGCGATGGTTCCAGTTCGGCGTGTTTTCTCCCGTCATGCGCCTGCACGGCGCGCGCGTCCGCCACGGCGAAAAAAAGCGCGACGTGAAAGAACCCACGGGCGACCCGAACGAGATCTGGAGCTTCGGCGAACGGGCTTTTCCGATCCTGAAGGACCTGATCCTGCTGCGCGAGCGCCTGAGACCCTATATCGAAAAGCAGATGCGCGCCGCCTCCGAAAAGGGCTGGCCCGTGATGCGCCCGATGTTCTTTGAATACCCCGAAGACGAGACCTGCTATTCCCTCGGCGAACAGTATCTGTTCGGCGACGAGATCCTCTTCGCGCCGATCGTCAGCCGCGGGCAGACGAAAAAGCGTGTCTACCTGCCCGAGGGCGGCTGGATCCTGACGAAGGACGGCAAACCCTATCCCGCCGGCTGGCACGAGATCACGGCCGAGCTTGACGAATTTATCGCGTTCGTGCGGCCCGGTTCGCCGGTCCTCGCCTGTTTCATAAAGGATTAAAAACCAGCACCCCCGCTCGGAACGAGCGGGGGTGCTGTATATCTTATGCTTCTTGTTTTCTTGGGGTCTCCGGTTTCAACCCCCTGGCCTCTGGCCCCTGGCCTCTACCTCATCATCCGATCCGGAACACGCGGCGGAAGAAGTCCGCGATCCTGCGTAGAAGCTGCTTCAGGAAGTCCCAAAGGCTCCCGAGCGAGGCGCCGCCGCCGTTGTCGTCACCGGTCTCTTCGGCGGCCTCCGCCTCGCGCTGCGCCTGCAGGGCGGGGTCCAGCGCGCCGAGGATATCTTCGATCGCGGCGAGGTTCTCTTCGAGCGTCTTCGTTTCATCGTAGCTGAGCGCCGCAATGGACGCTTTCGCGTTTTCGATGAGCTGCCGTGAAGCGTCGCTGTCGTCGGGCAGGGCTCTCCGGTCTGCGGCGGCCACGGCGTCGGCCTTCGCCGTTTCAAAGGCCGCTTTGTCCGCGGCGAGCTGGGCGGCGGCCTCGATGGCGTCGATCTCGGCCTGCGTCTTCCACACGGCGTAAAGCACCGTGCATTCGCCCGCGAGCGTCAGCGTGTCGCCCGGGAAATAGGCCGTGCCGCTCTCGTCGGCGGCGGTGTTCCAGCAATAGAACTTCTTGCCGGAGGGCGCGTTGACCGTGCCGTTGCCGGTGATGTTGCGCACCGTCACGCTGTCGCCGATCTCGCTGATCACCGAAACGGTGGCCCAGCTGCCGGAGTTCGCGCCGTTCACGTCGTAATAGAGATATGCGCCGTTCACGCCGAGGCCCTTGTTGAGTTCGGCGGTGCGGTCGCGCACGAAGCCCATGCTGATGTCGCGGTTCTGTTCCCACTTCGCGGCGGCGACTGCCCCGTCGGCGGTGCTGAACAGGTTCCAGCGCACGCCGTTCATGGCGGCGCTCTCTTTGAGCGTCGCGGCGATGGCGGCGATTTTGCTGTTCACGGCGTCAAATTTACCGTTTGCAACGCACTGCGCCCATTTTTCACGCACCAGCGCGCGGAAATCCGCGTGGCGGTTCGCGGCGGCGAGCACGGTGGGAATGCCGTGATACGCCAGCTGATTGGCCCACCACAGGTTCGTGGTGATGAGCGGCACGTTCATGTTCGTCTGGCGGCTGCCGAAGGCGTTGTCCATGTCCCACACGGGGCCGAACACCACCTTGCTGTTTTCGCCCTCGGGCTTATACGCGAAAAAGCTCGAAAGGGCGGCGTCGAAGTTCATCGAGATCTCCTGCGTCAGATACGCCGCAGCGAGCGAATCCACGTCGAAATACTCGCTGTAATGCTTGCCCTCGGCGTTATAGCCCGTTGCGGAATACAGCGCCTCGGTGCCCGCGTCCATGAAGTCCGCGATGTAGGTGACCTCGGCGCGCGAGGCCTGTTCGGGCGACTTGATCACGATCGGCTGGCCGTTTTTCGTCACGAAGCCGCTCAGCTCGGGATCATACCGGCCGCCGTATTCGTATTCCATCAGATATCCGCCGGTCACGTCCGCCGGGTCGTTCGGGATCTCCACCCACTTGCGCGAGCCCTTGGCGGAAGACGACTGCACCGTGTTGTTCGCGCCGGTGCCGCCGCGCGGCAGGCTGTCGAAATCGTCAACGTCGGGGTTCGCGTTTTCGTTGGCCTTTTCAAGGTCGGCGATGTCCACGCGGTTCTCGCCGATCTCAACGCTCTCGCAGATCACGTAGTTGCCCTTGTAGTCGCCGTTGATATACAGGTCCACGTAGGTGTATTCGCTCGTATAGGTCATGCCGAAGGCCTTGGCGAACTCCCAGCCGTAGGCGTTGTGGATCAGCGGCAGGTCGCGGTAGTTCGCGAGCAGGGTCCATTTTTTCGCCTTGCCCATGCCGAACAGGTCGGTCTTCTTGTCGAACTTGATGTTATACGGCTTCTTCGGATAGCCCCAGGTCGCGTTGCCGCGGCCCTTGATCTGCTTAAGATCCTTGTCGAGGGTCTTCACGCCGTTCTCGTAAACGCGGATCTTGCCGGGCTCCTTGTTCTCTTTGTTGGCGTGGATGTAGCTCAAGCTCCCGCTCTCGGTCGTGATATACACCGCCG
This sequence comes from Clostridia bacterium, assembly GCA_017550625.1. Classification (GTDB taxonomy): domain Bacteria; phylum Bacillota; class Clostridia; order Oscillospirales; family Acutalibacteraceae; genus RUG806. Next base: position 92,798 of record JAFZOL010000045.1, read on the forward strand.
GCAGGTTTGCCGAGAACATCACGTTGAGCGTATAGGTCTTCGCGCCGCAGTTAAGCGTGTGCGCGCCCGCGGTCAGGCCCGCCGCAGCCCCGCCGGACGTGATCGGCGCGCCGTCGAGCGTCACGCCGTCCGACGCGGTGAAATAGACGATAGCCGCGTCCATATCGAGGTCCGCCGGCAGAAACAGATAATACTGCCCGGAGGTGGAATACCACGACACCGTGTCCATGGCGTCCTCGGCCCCGCCGTAGGGGTTCACGGCGAAGGCGCCGATCCCGGCGGCGTCCTCGGCGACGACCGGCGACAGGACCGAAAGAAGCAGCAGCAGCGCGAGCGCCGCGGATAACAGTTTCTTCATCTCAGATGCATCTCCTTTTGATATTTTACGATATAATTATATCTCAGCTTTTGAAAAACTGCAAGCCCCTCCGCCGAAATTTCGGGACGGGCGATTTCGCGCGAAACGGAAAACAAATCTTGCAATCCCGCCGGGCCCCATTGTATAATAAGAGCAGAAAACAGATGAAGGGAGCATGCGTATGAAAACGATCGTCGTGTATTATTCCATGGAGGGCAACACCGACCTCGCCGCGAAAAAGATCGCCGAAAAGACCGGCGCGGACTTATTGCGCCTCGAGCCCGAAAAGGCGTATCCCGACAGCGGTTTCCGCAAGTTTTTCTGGGGCGGCAAAAGCGCCGTCATGGCCGAAACGCCCGCGCTGAAGGCCTACGCCTTCGACCCCGCCGCGTATGAGAGAATCGTCTTCGGCTTTCCGGTGTGGGCGAGCAACGTGACCCCGCCGCTGCGCACGTTCATCAAGGATAACGACCTCGGCGGCAAGCGCTTCGCCGCCTTCGCCTGCGAGGGCGGCTCCGGGGCGGAAAAGGCCTTCGCGAAGCTGAAGGCGGCGCTCGGGGTCGACAAATTCGACGCCGAGCTCATCCTGATCGACCCGAAAACGAAACCGAACGCCGAAAACGACGAAAAGATCGACGCGTTCTGCGCCGCCCTGCGATGACGGCGGCGCTGCGGATCCCCGGAAAAGGAGAACGGATGACAACGCAAAACATGCTTCACATCGCCATGGCGCAGTCGGCGGAGGACGTCGGCTGCAAGGCGGAGGACTTTCTGTCAGAGCGCAGCCTCGTGGTCCCGCTGAAGCCCGGCGCGAACGTAAAAAAGTATTATAAGCCCCCGATCGGGTGCAATTTCATCTCATACGGGAACAACGTCGTGGCGGCCGCCGCCGACGGCTTTTACGACGTCGTGCAAGCGTATGTGGAGCGGTTCGATTTCCGGCATTGTTTTGAAACGCCGAACATGTACTGGCTGAATCAAAAGCTGGAGCCGCTCGGGCAGACGGTCTGCTTCATGGCGGAGTATTTTCTGCCCGACTTGAACAAACTCAAACCCCTGCCGTGCCCGTATGAGACGCGGCTTTTGGAGAAGCCCGACTTTGAGGAGCTGTATCTGCCGGAGTGGTCGAACGCCCTGTGCGCCGCCAGAAAGCATCTGGACGTTCTGGCGGCCGGGGCTTACGACGGCGGCAGGCTCGTCGGTCTGGCCGGCTGCTCGGCGGACGCCGAAGAAATGCGGCAGATCGGCGTGGACGTGCTGCCGGCATACCGCAGGCAGGGGATCGCCGCGGCCCTCACGTCAAGGCTGGCGACCGAGATCCTCGCCCGCGGCAAGGTCCCGTTTTATTGCGCTGCGTGGTCCAACATCCGGTCGGTCAGAAACGCCCTGAAGAGCGGCTTTGTCCCGGCGTGGGTCGAGATGACGGTGAAGCCGATCGCGGTCGTGGAAGAAATGAACGAAGAAAAATGATCAGGATCCCAACGAAAACACAGAAATTTGAAGCGGCGGACGGGCCGGTTTCCAATCCGTATATCGGGTTTACGAGCTTTCAGCGGTTCCGCCGGGACCCGCTGTTCGCCGACGTGGTCGTGCGCCCAGAAAACAACCGCACGGAGACCGAAGAGACCGAGTGCTATCCGGTGGCCGAAAAGGCCGTCCGGCACGGCGGCGGCGGGTATTATCCCGACACGAACGTGGCGTATATCCGTCTGTTGTGGAAGGATTTCGAGCCCCGGCGCGGCGAGTTCGACTGTGCGAAGATCGGGGACGTCCTTCAAAAGGCGCGAGAGAACGGCCAGACCGTGATGCTGCGCCTGATGCCGCATTCCACAAGAGCGTCCGACGACGTGCCGGACTGGCTAAAAGCGATCATCCCGTGCCCCGCGCGGCCCGACGGACAGCGCGTGAAGGAGTCGCCCGCCGACCCCGTGTACCTTAAATACTTCGGCGAGGCAATCGAAGCCCTCGCCGAAAAGTTCGACCCCGATCCCACCCTCGACGCGATGGACATCTCCATCACCGGGGCGTGGGGCGAGGGCCACAGGTGCGACGCCTACCCCCGCGAGGCGCTCACGGCGCTCGCGGACGTCTACACGCGCTCGTTCCAAAACACCTGCCTCATCGGGCAGGCCGCCGCGCCGTGGCTGTCCGAATACGTAAGCAAAACGAAGCCCTGCGGCTGGCGGGGCGACGGCGTGGGCGAAGCCTACCACATGAACGTCAAATACCCCAAGGTCGCCGCCGCCCACCCCGACCTGTGGAAGACCGCCCCGGTCTCGTTCGAGTGCTTCTGGTGGCTCTGCGAATGGCGGCGGCAGGGCTGGGACCTCGACGAGATCATCGAAAAGACCCTCTCGTGGCACCTTTCCACCTTCAACGCCAAGAGCTTTCCGATCCCGGATGAATGGAGGCCGAAGATCGAAAACTGGATCGGCAGAATGGGCTACCATTTCGTGCCGCGTCAATTTGATTATCCCGAAACCGCCGGCGCCGGGGACGTTCTGCGCTTCTCCCTGCGCGTCGAAAACCGCGGCGTCGCGCCGATCTATCACAATATCCCGCTGCGCCTCAGGCTGAAAGCGGCAGACAAAGAATTTGTTTTTACGGCCGGCGTTGACATCCGCGCGTGGCTGCCGGGCGAACATACTCAAACGTTTGAAGTCCGACTGCCCGGCGACGTCCCCGCCGGGGAATACGCGCTCGGGCTTTCGGTCTCGGGCGAAACCGCCCCCGCCGTGGCGTGGGAAACCAAGGGCGAAACGGACGGCCTGTTCCTGACCGCCGGAATGCTGTCGATCGCCCGGTAAACGGAGGAATCTATGCAAGACCTGTCGCTGTCACAGCTCAAAAACGCGGCCTTCGTGGTGCGCCCCGAACCGGTGCTGCGGCCCTTTGGGGGCTCGTTCGTCGTCGCCGACCCGTCGCTGCTGCTCCCAAACGAAACGCCGGACGGGAGATTCCATCTCTTCTTCCACACCACGTTCGGCGTGTGGGAGGCCGTCTCGGACGACGGGATCGCTTTTACAAGGCGCAAAAAGCTCCTCTCCCGGGCGATGCGCCCGAACGTCAACCTGATCGACGGGCGTTACGTCCTGTTTTTCGAGCGCACGCGCCCGCTCTTTTTCAACGCCTTGAACCTCGTGAACGCCGCGAAATGGAAGAGCGAAATTTACGCGACCGAAAGCGCCGATCTCGTCAGCTGGACGGCCCCGAAGCCCGTCCTCAGCCACACGCGGGACTATGAAGAAAGCGAGCGCGGCGTTTCGCTCTCGAACCCCTTTTATCTCCGGGACGGGAATGTGAGCCGCCTCTATTACTCCTGCGGCCTGACCTTCATCAAAGACTGCGGCTTCTGCGAGCCGACTTTCGTGAGCTTTGCCGAAAGCGACGACACCCTGTCGGGCTACCGCGCGGCGCCCGCCCCGATCCTCTCGCCGGACGAAACCGACCCTTATCTCAACCTCTGCTCCGGCTGCCTGAAGGTCTATAAGCTGAGCGACGGCTTCATCGGCGTCCAGAACGGCATCTTTGAGAAGGACGGCAAAAGCGCGTCCGCGATTTTGCTGCTCTCGTCGGACGACGGCCTGAAATTCCGCTTCGAGAAGACGCTCGTCGAGCCCAAAAACGACGGGAGCTGGATGAGTCAGTTCGTCTACGCGAGCCATCTCGTGCGCGTCGGCGACTGTCTTCGCCTCTATTTCAACGCCAGGAACGTTTCGAACCCCCTTCTGGGGCGCGAGTGCATCGGCTTCGCCGAGGCAAAGCTCGCTCCCTGACGAACGCGCGAACAACAAATCGACAATCAAAACAGAGCCCGTTTCCGCGCGGAAACGGGCTCTTGTCGTTTTATAGGGGAATCGGGTCATCCGACGGTCTCGCGCCATTGTTCGTAGGCCTGCACCGCGCCGGTGCACACGGCGGCCACGCCGCCGCCGTTCTCGCTCTGCTGTCCCACGAAAACAAGGTTTTTCACGGGCGTAAGATGCGCCGGCGTCGGCAGGTCGCGCACGGGCACCGTGCCGCCGAACGACGATTTTTTCATATGCGTGAACGCGCGGTAGTCCTCCGCCGTCACGATCAGCTCGGTCACGATATGCTCCGAAAGCCCCGGCAGGTGCTCTTCGGCAAGGCGGACGAGCTCTTTGGCGTACGCCTCTTTCCGGCTCTCCCAGTCGCCGTCGCCGAGGCGGTCGGGGCACACGGTGTAGATCGTGACGCAGTGGCAGCCCTCGGGCGCGAAGGCCGGGGCGTGCCGGTCCGGGAAATAGATGAGATACCCGTCGGCCCCGTTGTGATACACGCCCCCGCGCAGCTTTTCGACCGCCGCGTGCAGGTCGTAGCTCCGGTAATAATAACACAGGCTCTGCTTCTGATATGCCGAGGGGTCGTAATCCACGCCCAGATGCACCATGAACACCGCCTCCATGGGCAGGAATTCGTTCAGGATCTTTCTGTACGCGTCGTCGAGATGCTCGAGGCCCACGGCGTCGGTAAAGAAATCGCGCGCGCTGCCGCAGCCGACCACGGCGTCCGCCTCGATCGTGCGCCCGTCCGCGAGCAGCACGCCCGTGACGCGCCCGTCTTCGATCAGCACCTTTTCGGCGACCGTTTTCGAAAGGAACGTGCCGCCGCGCTCCAGGATATACCCGCACAGCGCCTCGGGCAGCTTCTGGCAGCCGCCGACGAAATACCGGTAGCTCGGATAATAGAGCTTTTTGCCGCGTTCGACCGGGATGCGCTCGTCGAACGCCGTTTCGGTGTTCACGAACGGCAGCGTGAAGCACCCCACTTCTTCGGGATCGGCGCAGAAATCCGCCAGGATGCCGTTGAACACGAGCCTGAGGCGCGGGTCTGAAAACAGCTTTTCGGTGAACTCTTTGCAGTTCAGTTTTTCGTATTTTTTGATCCCCGAAAAAGCCGCGAGCATACGCAGTTTGTTCAAAGGCGTTTGCTTCTGCCCGCCCAAAAACCGCAGCTTCATCAGGGCTTCATAAAACCGGTAATACTCGTCGATGCCTTTCGCGTCCTGCGGGAACAGCTCCTTGAGCCGGCGTTTGCGCCAGTCGGGCCCCTCGTAGTTCTCCGGGCGGATCAGATCGAAATCCGGGGTGGAAATGCCGCGGTCGCTCCGGACCGTTTCGAGCCGGATGCCGAGGCTCTGCAAAAAGGCGCCCACGGATTCTTCCGGCAGCAGGTCCGTCAGGATCAGCGGCCCCTGCTCGAACGAGAAGCCGTCTTTTTTCGCTGGCGCCATCACGCCGCCGGGCGCTTCGTTTTTGTCGATCAGGACCACCTTGTGCCCGTCCCGCGCGGCGCGCGCGCCGAACGACAGGCCCCCGAGTCCCGCGCCGATGACCGCTATCTTCATGCGTTATCCTCCGTTATCGTCTCGTAGTCCACGCCCATGGTCTCGTTCACCTTGCGCTGGAGCAGGAACACCGAGATCAGAATGCAGGGCAGGGCGAACAGGCTGCAGATGAGCCACAGGGGGGCGATCAGGATGCCGATGTTCACGAACGCGAAGCCCACGGCCATGCCGATGTAAACCAGCAGCCCCTCCGCGCCGATGATCGAGGCGCGGATGTGCGTGGGCACCATTTCGGTGGAGATGATCTCCATATAGTCGCGGCCGATCCAGTAGCCGCCGAGGTAAAGCCCGTAGCCCAGGCCGACCACGGCCGGGTGCCACAGGCCGTTCGCGCTCACGATGAACAGCACGAACGACGCCGCGCTGATCAGGCCGAACAGGAACACCGTTTTCTTGCGGCCGATCCTGTCCGCGAGAAAGCCCGAAACGATCACCGCCCCGCAATACAGGAAGGGATAATAGAACTCGGCGGTGGTGATGTCCTCGGTCGTCATGTTCGCGCGGTACATGATGGATTCGTAGTTGGTCATCGCGATGATGGCCGCGTCGAACAGCATTTTGATGAGGATCAGCGTGCGCAGGTCTTTATGCCGCCAGATATATCTGATCGCGGGCACGATGCCGGCGCGCGCCTCCGTCTTTTTCGCGGAGGCGTCGGGGGCGGCCTCCGGCGTCCGGCGCCCCTGCAGGGTGGAGATCCGCTTGTCGAGAAACACGTGCGTCTCTTTGACGAAAAGCACGATCAGCACCGTGACCGCCAGGCCGAACAGCCCCGGCAGGAGATACACGTTGCGCCACTTGGTGGGGTCGTTTTCCATGAGCGTGGCGCGCATGGCAGGGATCGCCACCGACGAAAGCCCGCCGAGCCCTTTTAACAGGCTGTAAACCGTGGCGCGCTTTTCCTTCGGCGCCTCCTCGAGCACGTACAGAATCTGGATGTCGCTGCCGATGAAGAACGAGAGCATGAAGCTGCCGATCAGAAAAACGGGGTAGCTCTTGCAGATGAAAATGACCAGCAGACTAAGCGCCATCCCGAGCGCCGACATCGCGAACAGCGGCTTGCGGCCGATCCGGTCCGCCAGCGATTTGTAAAACGGCGCCAACAGCGCGAGCACGTATCCGATGAGGCTTATCGTGTTGTGCAGCGCCAGCCCCGACTCGTATTCGTAGCTCTTGCCGAACACGGTGCCGTTTACGAAAAACTCGGTGATGAAGCTCGAGGTCATGTTGCCGCCCACGTTCGTCGCGAGATTGTCGAGAACGTCCGTGAGCACGATGATGATCAGCAGCACCGCGAAATACCCGGCGTAGCGTTTTTTGGAACGCAGAGCCTCAAGGCGGGTCAGCTCCCTCGATTCCCGCAGCGCCGTTTTTTCGGCGTTTTTCGGTTGTTTCATAACGCGCCTCCTTCTTTTATCCGTTCAAACGGTCTCTTTTTTTATTCGGTCACGTGCACCACAAAGCTGTCCGAAAACCCGTGCCAGTGCACGTAGACGCGGGTATCGCCCGGTGACACCGGGATCACGAGCGTGCCGACGATCCGGATGACGGACGTGTCGTAGCCGTCGAACCACACGCCGGACAGCAGCGGGAAGCAGAAGCCGTCCGTGTCGAACGCCACGACCCAGATCTGCTCGCTCTTGTTGATGGTGTAGATCAGCTCCTGCGTCTTCACGGCCGTCACCTCGGGCACGATGCTGACCTTGCGCGGGGTCACGACGGCGTCGGAGTGGGTGAGAACCGACAGATCCTCCATCGGTGCGTCGGCGAGCGAGAGCGTGACTTTATGCATCCGCGTGGACCAGTTCGCCCAGCTGCCCGTCGCGTCCGCCCCGGCGTAGGCGTAAGAGAGATACACGGGGTCGCCCGCGCCGATATGGCCGTCGGCCCTGCCCGAGATGCCGCAGTTGTGCAGCTTCTTGCAGGTGTTGTCTTTGATGAAGCCGCTGCGGCGGAACGTGAGGCCGTCGAACGACTCCCACACGGCCACGTAGCTGTCGTCCGTGAACCGCCGCTCGGTGAACACGGCGATAAAGCGCCCGTATTCGTCAAGGTATTTCACGTCGGCGGAGTCGCCCCCGTTTTTCGGCGGGATGCATTCGCCGTGATGCACGATGGTCGCGGGCCAGTTTTCGTCCGTCGCGTCGGCCGTTGCCACGCGCGTTGCCGGGCCGTGTTCGTCCCACCACGTGTAGAAGATATAAAGGGTGTCGCCCATCACCACGAAGCAGGGCTCGGCCGCGCCGAAATAGCCCGGCGTGCCGTCGTAGGTGATGATCGGCGCGGGGTCCACGCCCCAGCCGTCGCCGGTCCATTTTTCAAAGAACGGCCCCTCGGGGTTCCGGCTGCGTGCTACGCACGTCATGTTCGTCGAATAAGCGACGTAATACCAGCCGCCGAATTTGATCACGCCCGGGTCGCAGGCGCAGGGTACGGGATCGCAGTCGTAGGTCCCGGCCGTCGGCGTCACGGCGGTTATTTCTTTCGTGCTCGTCTTGAAGTCGGCGGAATAGCGCTTGTAGTTCACCACGTCGATGTAGTCCCCGGGGCCGTTCGAGGCGCTCCACACGTCAAGGCTGCCGTCGGTGTTGAGGATCATCGACTGCCCGTAGCGGTAGCCGGCGTAGCCCTCGAACCCCACGGGCTGAAACACGTCGAAGCCCTCGTCCGGCGCTTCGATCTGCACGTATTTCGTCTCGTCGCCCGAGGGGACGGGCGCGCTCGGCGCGAAGTCGCCGCCCGCGATTTTCGGCGCGAAGAACTGCTCGAGGCTGAACACCGCCACGAAGATCATTTTGAGGATCTGATATACCGTTTCCATACGTTTGCCTCCCTTGATAAGTTCCCGGACCGGTCACCGGACGCGCAGGCGGCCGTCGTCGAGGACGTCGATCGCGGCGATGCCGGGGCGTTCGCCCAGCGGCCCGCTGAAGAGCGTGGTATAAAGCGTGCCGTCGTGCGCGACGAACAGATTGCCGTGCCCGCCGTTGACGAGCAGCAGCCGCCGCTCGCTGTACGACCCCTGAAAGCGGTTCGACACCGCGTAATAGCTGTCGTAGGTCTGATACGACGTGCCGTCCGCGCGGTAGTGCGTGGTGTAAGAAGCGGAGCAGAGATAGTATAGCCCGTTGAGTTTTATAACGCAGCAGCCCTCGAAGCCCACGGGCTGGCCGCTCTCGCTTTTAAGCGACCGCCTGACGGTAAGGGAGTATTTCAGGTCGCGGCTCATTTTCGTATAGTGGCCGTCGCCGCGGATGGCGTACACCGAGCCGTCGTCGTCGACGAAAAAGGTGGAATCGATCTCGTCGAAGACCGCGCTATTCCGCACGTCCTCATACGGCCCCTCCGGCAGGCCCGAAACGCTTTTCAGCACCGAGCCGTTCATCGCGCCCCAGCCGAGGGAATAGCAGATGTAATAGTTGCCGTTGATATAATGGAGCTCCGGCGCCCAGATCGGCGACGAGCCGTCCGTGAGAAGCTTTTTCTGCCACGTCGCGTCCCGCTCGAAGTTCCACACGGCGCCGAGATCCTGCCACGAAGTAAGGTCAACGGAGCGGTACACGTGGATCTCCTTCGTGTTCGACCAGTCAACGGGGTCGTAGGTCCCGGTCATGTAGTAGTTCCCGTCCGGACCGGCCATGATATAGGGGTCGCGCAGGTGGATGTCCGTCGGGGGCTTGATCTCCTCAGACGGCACGCCGCCGAACGACGGGTAGTTCACCGAGAGCTTATATTCGGAATCCGCCTCAAACGAAGGGGAGTCCCCCTCTTGATACGCGAACGCGACGTCGATGCGGTAAAACACGTTCTTCTTGAACGCCGTGACCGGCGAATAGCGTTCGGACCTGAGTTCGTTATAATGCACGGTGATCTCGGCGTTTTTCGCGCCGCGGACCTTGAGGCGCTGATTGCCGTCTTCGGCGAACGCGATATAGGCGGCGTATTTCACGTACCCCGCTTCGGCGAGCTCGGCGCATGCGGGCAGGGCGCACAGGTCGTCCGCCGTGCCGGTCCAGAGCGGCGTCGCGTCGTCCTTCGTTTTACAGAGTGAAACGGCAGCCCCGTGGGAATACTGCAGATATTCGTCCAGCAGAGCAATTTCCTCTTCGGTGTAGGACATGACCGCCTCCGGCGCGGGGCTTGTCAGCCCGAAAACCGCCAGCACGGATAACAACAGCGACAATAACCGCATGAAATAATACGCCATACGCCGACCCTCCCGATGATCCTCTGATACTTCTACTATACACCGCCCCGGCGGGAAAAACAAGAAACAATCCATCCGAACAATAAAAAATATCATACGGTGGGCAGTACGCCGTAAACGCAGCGGTCTATTCCCTTTTTGTAATGTTTAGTACCTTGCGCATATGAAAGCTTTCGGGTAAAATGGAAGTGCAGCCGGAGGTGATGAATTTCTTGCAGACCGGTCAAATAATACAAAAGCTGCGGATGGATGCGGAGCTGACACAGGAACAGCTGGCAGACCAATTGTTTGTTTCAAGAGAATTGGTATCAAAATGGGAATTGGGGCAGCGCAGGCCCAATATACGGGAGCTGCGGGAAATGGCAAGCCTGTTCCGCGTCGGGATCGACGATCTGATCGATACGAACGGGCTGTGGGATGAGCTTGCCTCCTGTTTTCCTGCCGGGCGGCAATTGAGCGCGGCGCGTTTCTCCGCCCTGCTCGATCCGTTTCTCCGCACCTTATCCGAACGCGAACGCGGTGTTTTTATCCGACGCTATTACAGCCTGGAGGACGTGAGCGATATCAGTACGGCATTTGATATCACAAACAATCACGTCCGCGTTATTCTGTCGAGAACACGCAAAAAGCTGAAAGAATACCTGAAAGGAGCAGCCAATGAACGGCAATGATTATATTCTGGCTTTTGCCGATATCCATGACGATCTGATCCGTGCGGCATCGGATGACGCGGCGGTGTGCAGGGCCTTCCGGCAATACAGAGCGCGCAGGAATAAAACGATCGGCGCGCTGTGCTGCTGTGCTGTCATCGCGATGGTCGCGGTTGGATTCGGTTTGAAAAACCGGTTCGGAAAACAGCCGTCGGTCGTTTCAAATGAACCAGCGGCAACGGATCGTTTGCCGACGGAGCCGGACGGAACCGAGCTGCCGGACCAACCCGGCGTGATCCCGCAGGAACAGACCTCGTCGACGGTTGAAACGCCGTCTTCCGACGATACCGAACCGTTTGTCCCTGAGACGGAAACGCCGACGCAGGATACGCCTGTCCCGCAGGATGATGATTCCGTGATTTGGGGAGATACGCACGGCACGTTGCCCAGCGCTTATGTTTTGTGGAACGGCAAACAGATCGATTACTATTTGTGGACAGTCCTGCAAAGTGATACCTCGGGCAAAGTGATCGCGATCGTTGCATCGCCGGCGATCGATTACCAATTCGTTTATGACGGCAAAACGATCGCCCGATATGAAGCGGAAGCTTATGAAGAGAGATTGCTTCCGGAAAAACTGCAGCGGCTTCTGAAAGAGGGCGAAACGTTAAAATACGGGGAAGATTTATATACGATCGGCACACCGGACGGAGAAAAATGGGCGAAGAGCCTGTATGAAGAAAAGATCGCTTATTACGGCGAGGAGCTTTTGTCGAGGTATATCGTCAACGGCGATTTTCTCTCAGATCGAGTCGCGGCGGATATCCCGCCTGCCGAGGCGGATACAAGCGCCAAAGACGCGTATGACAAAGCGATCGGGGCTTTTTATGCACAAACCGTTTCGTCCGCGGCTTCCGCGATCTCCGCGGCGGGCCTGTCCTGTTCGGTCACCGAACGCGGCGCACTCCTGTTCTTTGCTTCGGCAGAGCGTTTCGTGAGTCTGACGGCTCCCGAAGATGCCGAATGGTATTATTCGCTTGCAGAGAAAGACGCGGACGGGACCGTGCCAACAAGGGAATGCTCAGATATGAGGGTGTCAGGTTGATCCTGACAAGTCAATAAGCGGTGCCGGTCTGAAGCGCACTTCAGACCGGCACTGTTTTTTTCTTTTCTGCGTATTTTATAAGTTGAAAAATCATCGCGTTTCAGGTATGATCATAATATACAGAAAACATAAGCAAAAATGATTTATGGATATTCTGTTCCGTGCCGGTTTTGTATGCGACGATGCTGTTGTCGTACAAATCCCGGATGATTGAAAGGTACAGAAAGTCTTTCTATGCGTCCGTCGAAGCAGCCGAAGATCATCGCCCCGAACCCCGACGGCACCTATACGATCCCGGCAGGCGAAGGCTACACGATGGTCACGATCGTGGGCGCGTCGCAGAGCGACAGCGAGGGCTCACCCGCCGATGAAACGCCCGGCGCGAGCGCCGGCAAAACGAGCTTCTGGGATGCCCTCGCGGCGTTCTTCCAGAAGATTGCGAGCTTCTTCAGCAATCTGTTCAGATAAGCAGGGCCGCAGGGTGATCCCCGCCGTCCGCGCCGGTCCCCGAACGGGAACGGTGAGAACGGATCCATAAAAACAACAGTCTCCCGCAGCAGCGCAAGGCCTGCCGCGGGGGGCTTTGTTCTTGGCGGCGTCAGCCCCGCGGGGGGGGCTTTTGTTTTCCGTGTTCTGTGATCCGTTATTTTACAGGCGCCGCGCTTTCGGCTACAAGCGGCGGGCGACCTGTAGCTTTGGCTACATGTAAAGAGAGAATCGTCAACCTGCTCATTCACACAGCTTTTCACAAATGCTCACAAATGGCTCTGTATAAGGGATTTCGGGCATTTTCGCCTCTTCACTTCACGGATGCATGTTTGTGCCCACAAAAATACGCGGATTTACACACGTTTGGGCACAAAATGGGCACAGCTTGACACTTTTAAAAAACCGCTTTTTTACCCCGAAACGGCGCTCTTTTCCAACTGCTGTTTTCATGGAGTTTGGTAGAAAATACTATATAGTATTTTCTACGTTATGCCCCCCTTGGCGTTTCCATAAGAATAAGACATAGATTTCGGCAGATTTTTAGAATTATAAAAAATCTGCCGATTTTTATGTTGACTATTCGTTTGATTCGGGATATACTGTAAATGTGTTATTGTTGAGAATCTTCGTTTATAGGTGGTGCGTATGGAATATATCAACCGACATTTGGAGAATAAGATCCTTAATATCAGCAAATCGTTTTCGGCGATCCTGCTGACCGGGCCGCGGCAGTCCGGCAAAACGACTATGCTGCGGAGGTTGGCGGAAAAGGAGAACATCGGACGCAGCTATGTCACGCTGGACGATCTTGCCGAGCGGGATATGGCGAAGAACGATCCCAATATGTTCCTGCAGCTCCATAAGCCCCCGGTTCTGATCGATGAAGTTCAGTATGCGCCGGAGCTGTTCTCTTATATCAAGATCCACATTGATACCTATCACAACCCCGGCGACTTCTGGATGACAGGCTCGCAGATCTTTCGTTTGATGCGCGGTGTGCAGGAATCGATGGCCGGGCGCGTTGCGCTGCTCCACATGTCGCCGCTGTCACAGCGGGAGATCCTCGGCGCGCCTTGCGTACCGTTTGACACCGATCTGGACCGCCTGATAGCGGAGAAAGATCAGATTCCCGCCGTTACCGCACCGGATCTGTTCGCCCGCCTGTGGCAAGGTTCCATGCCCGGTCTCGTCAGCGGACAGTACCCGGACCGCAGTGTGTTTTATTCCTCCTATCTCTCCACCTGCGTGGAGCGCGATGTTCGTGAGCTCTCCGGCAACGTAGACGCGCTGAAGTTCAACCGTTTCGTCACCGCCGCCGCCGCCCGCTGTTCACAACTGCTGAATTACAACGCCCTTGCCGAGGATGCCGATATCGACATACAGACCTCCAAGGCATGGATCAACATTCTGGAAACGCTGGGAATCATCTTCCTGCTGCATCCCTATTCAAATAATGTGCTGAAGCGCACCATCAAAACGCCGAAGCTGTATTTTTACGACACAGGACTCGTTTGTTACCTGACCAGATGGTCTTCGCCGGAGGTTGCGGAAATCGGCGCCATGAGCGGTGCTCTGCTCGAAAACTACGCTGTTTCGGAAATCATGAAAAGCTACCAGAACGCGGGACGAGAGCCATTCATCTGCTTTTACCGTGACCGTGACGCTAAAGAGATCGATGTGATCCTTGAGCGTGACGGACAGTTGCACCCACTGGAAATCAAAAAGGCTTCCTTGCCGGAAAAACGTATCACCCGCGTTTTCGGTGTCATTGACAGAGGCCCCTTGCAGCGCGGTACCGGCGCTGTCCTCTGCATGGCTGACCATTTCAGCGCATTTGACCGTGATAACTTGATCATACCGATTTGGATGATATAGAATTTATAATTAAGGATCTTAAACGAAAGGAACGCAGTCGTCTTATGGGAAGAAGAAAAAAACATATGCTTTTTACGGCCGTTATTCTTATCCTGTTATCGCTTTCTGCGTGCGGCAAAGAAATGTCCGTGACGTATTTCACAACGGACGACGTCCGGGAGGCCTACGGAGAAGCGGTCGCCGCGATCAACGAATACGTCGATTACGGTTTTGCCGAGGTACAGGAAAAACCCCTTGCAGACGTTTCCTTTGACGATATTGACAGTCTTGATGGACTGAATTCGGAAAGTATCAGTCTGTCGGACGCGTCCGGCGCTCAGTTGGTCACGGGCCGCTTCGGGCTGCGTCACGCGCTGGAGCTTACGTCACCCGATACTTATCTCTCGCTGCCCGATATGGGAGAACAGGACGCGCTGACGATCTCTATGTGGGTCAACGTCCGCGATCTGCAAACAAGAGAGAACGTGGACGAACCGCGCGTCAGCACGCTGCTGGATACCAAAGCCGGCGAGGGGCGCGTTTCGCTCAAATTCGTGCATACCGGCACGCCGTCTTATACGGATCCCGAAAGCGGCGAGGCCGTGATGGGCACCAACAGCACGAGGCTTGTGCTCGCCGTCGAAGGCAACGGCGGCGGCCAGTATGCGGAAAACGCGGTCTGCGCGAACAACACGCAGTTTTGCAATTTCGAGTATACCCTATGGGAAGATTTCGTGGGCGTGCAGGACGACTGGGTCGTTCACCCGGAGGGACACTGCTGGTTCCATATCGGCGTCGTTTACGAGCCGGATAAGGGCGACGTGACCTTTTACCATTGCGGCAAATTCGATTCCACGAAGCATTTTGAAACGGCTGTGAAGCCCGTGCTGGACGGCGTGCGCATCGGCGCCGGCTATAATGAAAACGACTTTTTTGACGGCATGGTGGACGATATCCGCATCTACGGGCAGGCGCTCACGCAGGCGGATATGGATATCCTCGCGGATTACGAGCGGGATATGTGGGTCAACCGCACCAAAACCGATTGGGAAGAAAGCAAGACCGTGCTTTACGTCAACGGCGCGACCGGCAGCGACGAAAACCCCGGCACAAGAGAAGCACCCTTCGCCACCGTCAAAAAGGGCGTGGGATCCATTGATTCTCCCGGCACAAGGCTGATCATCGCTCCCGGTGTCTATCACGAAACGGGCGTCGACCTGAACGCGGGCGGCTCGGAATTGCAGCCCGTGATCATCGAAGCGCAGGAGCCCGGCAAAACCGTGATCACCGGCGCCGTTCCCTTTGACGGGTGGAGAAAGACAGAAGAACCGAACGTATATGAAAACGACTGGAGTTATGATTATCCTTTCCGCTCCGGCACGCCCGGCAACGAGATCATCGGCAGAAGCGATCTTCTGATCGTTGACGGTAAACCGATCGAGCCCGTCCTCACGCGGGAGGAGCTGAAAAACAGCGCTTATTATATCGACGAGGCGGCAGGTATAATCTACCTGAAAACAGAAAAAGATCCCGCAGAGTGCGCGATCGAGCGGGCGACGCCCGGTGAAAACGGCGCGGGCGCATATATTCTTAATACGAACAGCAGCGATTACGTTGTCCTGCGCGGGCTGACCTTTACGGGCTGCGCCTCTCTTATTTGGGACAGATGCATGGTACACATGGGAAAACCGCAGCACGTTCTGGTGGAGGACTGTGTATTCAACAATTCCGGCACCGGCGGGTTGGGTTTTGACCATGGCTCCAACGACAGAACGGTCGAGGACGTGCTCATCCGCCGCTGTTCCTTTGACAACGACGGTACCGGCGGTATCAGCGCGGGCTTCCGGAGCATGAATTTTGTGGTGGAGGACTGCGAATTTACCAACGTCGGCAAAAAGATCGACTGGGGCAAATATGATTCTCCCGACCCCGCCACGACGAAAATGATGGTCAGCAAGAATATCACCTGGCGCGGATGCTATTTTGCCCACAACATCTCGAACGATCTGTGGTTTGACAATTTCAACTGGAACATCGACGTGGACAACTGCAGCTTTTACGATAACGATTCGGGCATTGCGGTCCACATTGAGATAGATATACCGGGCGTCCGCGTCAGAAACAGCGTGCTGGACGGCGGCATCCGCTTCGCAAGCGCCGAGGGCGCCATCCTTGACAATAACGTCATTTTTGCCAAAGGCAATCCGGTGATAGACCACTGGGGACCCGAATACCGGTTCGGAACCCTTGGCCCCGTCTATTCCTGGAAAAATACGGTTATGACGAACAACACCTTCTATTGCGAAAAAGATTGGGGCTCATTCTTCATTTTCGATCTGCCTCCTCACGCATCCTTCTATGATATGTACGCCGACGGCAACCGCTTCTTTGTCAAGGGGGGCTTAGCCGTCGAAAAATCTTACAAAGCGATAGAGAATAAAGAGCTCACCTATAGTAAGTTTATCTCCCTGATCGGAGATAAAAACGCAAAATACCTGTGGAGAGATCCGTTTAAAAACGATGGAACGATAACGGTTGGTTTTGCAGATCAGGCGTCCGTCTCAAACGGCTGCGGCGCCGGTAACCGCGTGCCGATAGAACTGTCAAGGCCCATGAATGAAGCATGCACCGTGTATTATACCGTTTGGGATTACGACGCAGGTAAGATTTTGCGGACCGGAGAGCTGTGTTTTGAGCGGTTCGAAACCCGCAAAACGATCTATGTCGGTGAATATGACCGCAACGTTCTGATCGAGCTGAGCGGCGTACAAAATATCATCCGCGGTGAAACGTATTATCACTTCCGCGCAAGCGCGATTTAAGAAACTAAAGAGAGCGGAATCGTGAGTTAAATGAACAACATCCGCGACAGCGCCACGGAGACCGGGATCTTGTTTTTGCTTGATGCTTTCGGCAACAGCAAAAGAAGCTTGGAGTCACGCTTTTAGGGGCTGAGAAGCCTTGAAAAATAAGGGCTTTCAGAGCCGATTTCAGGGAGGAGCATATAAGTATATTCCCGAAATCGTTTTTTCTCCGGAATCGGCTCTGTACAAGGGTTTATAGCTTTTTGAAAAGCGTTACCAAGACGTTTGCCTGTTTCTGAAACGGAGGAAAACGATGTTTGAAAAAGAAGTCGAAAAACGGAGTTATTCTTCATCTTTATTAAGTATCGCGAAAAGACTGGATTTCCTAATCAACAGGCGGGACGAGACCGAAGAATCATCCGGATAGGTAAAAAAACGGAGAAGGCAGAAAGAAATCTTCTGTCTTCTTCGGGCTTTTTTTCGTTTATATCGGTCTATAAAAAGGAGGGCTTTTCCGTGCGTTTGCTTCAACAAAATCCGGGCAATTTCGGACACGTAAAAATTTTACTGGGCATAAAAATGGGCACAAACGCGTTTTCCGGTCGATTTCCGGCCTTTTTCAGCAAGGCATAAAAAAGCCGCAACCCCTTGATATACAAGGGATTGCGGGGGTGGAGCTGGTGGTCAGAATCGAGCCGCTTTGGCGCTTCGCGCCGCGCGGCAGAGATTGAAAAACGCCTCGGTTTTCCGCCTTCGCGGAAAAACCGAGATGCGAAGTTGTCAGTTCGATTCTTCCGGATCACAGAAAAAGACGGGATGACCAAAAGGCCATCCCGTCTTTCTGGAGCTGGTGGTCAGAATCGAACTGACAACCTGCTCATTACGAACACTTACTTGGCAGTTTTCACGGATCAATACATCTTCACACAAGGCCAAAAAAATGCGATGGTATCAAGGTTTTTTCGCCCTTTTATGTTTTCACAGATTAACACAGATTAACGCAAGAAAAGAAAAAAAGGGGTGCAAAATTTTTGGAGACTGTCATTTTTATTTTCTCCAAAAAACATCAGTTGCTCTACTCCGAAAGTCAAGTCGTCAACCCCGATCCCTCAAATGTGGTTACGTTCTTTCCCTTGAACGCAAAAAAAACCTACATTATAATATACTTGCAACAGGAGGTGTCGCATGTTGAAGACCGGTCAAACAATTGCAGCACTTCGGACAAAAGCAAATATGACGCAGGAACAATTGGCGGCGAGATTATTTGTCTCTCGTGACCTCGTTTCCAAATGGGAAACAGGCAAAAGTCCTCCGAACTATAGAATGATTCTGAAACTGGCAGAACTGTTTTCTGTCGGGGTCGATACGTTATTCGATAAGGATCAAATCCTTACGGATGAGCTCTCAACATGCATTCCGACAGGGGATAATATTGATTCGGAGAGTTTGAGAGAGGCGGTAAATACCTTTTTGTATTCCTTATCGGAGCGGGACAGGTTTATTTTTGTCCGAAGGTATTATTTCTTTGAGGATGCTTCTGAAATCAGCGCTGAATATGGTGTGAGCGAGGGACATGTCCGAACGATACTGATGCGAACCAGAAAAAAACTGAAAAAATATCTGAAAGGAGCATTATCATGACCGGCAGGGATTTGTTATGCGCAATTGCGGGGATCGACGACAGTATTGTGTTGGCGTCGGGACAGTTTTCCGCGGTTGAATCAAGCATAAAGACTGATCGAAAAAAAATACGGCACCGCTTTACTGCAATCGGTATTGCCGTTGTAATTTGTATTGCGGTTTTCGGTGCGGTGAAGTTTATGCCGAAAAACCTTCCTCTGTTCACGCCATCCGGCACGACAGAGTTGCAAACGCCTGGCGTACATGACCCGTCTGAATCTGGTGATATCTCGGTGCTTCCAGATCCCGGTACAACTACGGAAGAAGAGATTGGCACCACCCCGTCCGGAGAACGGGATCCCAATTCTGTGAAAGAAACCGAAGTGCCTTCATCAATCACTGGGAATAATTCACAAACTTCACCGACAAGCAATTCGGATCAGCTTGAAACACAAATGCCGCCGACCGAAACACCGACCACGGCAACCAATCATGAAACTCCAACAGCCCCTTCGGATGTTCCCTCGTCGGCTGAGCAGTCTGTCGCCCCCTCAACCGTAGCAACGACGACCGTTGATATTCCGGACGCGCCAAGGGAGGTTTATCAGGACATCATCGTTGATTATGCGACGGCAAGAGAAAAATTCGGTTACCCGATCAAATCATGCGGAAGAAGTAATTTTACCAATTACAGGGCAGTTATCGTCTGTATGGACGGAGATATCAACGCAAGCGGGGCGTATTGCGCTTGGGTGACTTATGTTTTTACAAATGGATCCATTGATCTTCGTGATCAGAACAGAATGGCAGATGGGATTACCCCCACGGGAAATGCTTATGAATATCAAGGCAGGACTTTTTATGTGCACCTTCCTGAGTTTAACGGTGATCGGGTTCGTGTTGAGTATTTCCCAACCGGGAAAAGCGGCATCGCGTATCAAGCATTTTTTGACAGACAAGCAGACGTCAATGAGATTATGGATTTGATATTGTCCATCGAAATATAATACGTTTGCTGAAAAAGGATCCTTGATCCGTTCCTCCGCACGTTATCCGAACGCGAACGCAATGTTTTTATTCATCGTTACTTCAGTTTGGAGGACATGAATGAAATCAGCGAGGCGTTTGATATCACAGTAAATCACGTCCGCGTCATATTGACGAGAACACGCAAAAAGCTGATCTATCTTCCGTTTTGGATTATATCATACCCATACAGGAAGCAAACGGGGAAGAATAATGCTTTGATTATTCCGAGAGCGATAACAAAATGCTAATCCCTTAATCATTGTATTGTATTGCGGTAAACGTGGCGCGATCTCTCTATCCGGGGATTTCAGATAAAGAAGCCGTAAACAAATTTGTGGGGCTTATGAATCAGACTGCCGATGCCATCGGAATGCAAAACAGCCATTTTCTGAATCCGGACGGTTATGACGCGGACGGCCAATATTCTACCGCGGAGGATCTTCTTCTGCTTGCAAAAACGGCGCTGGAGTACTCCGCGATCAGAACGATATGCGGGAAGTATCGAATTGAGGCATATCTTGCTAATGGAAAAGGCGTGACTTGGTACAATACGAACAGAATGTTGAATCCGAACGATGCGTTTTATCATTCTGCGGTTACCGGTCTGAAAACCGGCAGCACAGCCGCCGCTGGAAATTGTATCATCGTATCGTTTAACCATGCCGGAAGAGAAATGATCGCGGTGATCCTTGGCGCTGCTTCCGACGAGGAAAGATACAAATCCGTCGAGGAATTGATAAACGCTTTACCGTAACCAATATACCTTAAGCAAAGCGGACTCCTTGCGGGGGCCGCTTTGTTACTGTACCAAATGAAACTCCATAAAACGCTTTCCTTGACTTTTCATCTTTGATTGAATATACTGAAAACAGCATGATTCCATAGAAACATTCAATAATCCGGGATGTGTTTTTTCGTGGATTAAACTATTTTTTTTCCGGCGGGTCCGGTATTTCGCAACAATAGCCGCTTGAAAAGAGTCTTATATAAAGAGGTGATTTACTTGACCGTAAAGAAAACGCTGTTTATCGTAGCCATTTGTTTGTTTTTGATAATGACCGGATGTACCGCTCCGAAAACGGACAATAACGAAACCGGGAATACCATGTTGAATCCGCAAAAGATTGTTTCCATGGTATCGGTGTCTTCTCTGCCGGAAGGATATCAGTATTCTTTTTCGACGGAGGATGCCATAGAAACAATAACCAGTTATATAAATTCCCTTGAACTCACAAGTGATTATTCTGAAAACCCGGATGAGTACGCCGGAATGACATGGGTTGTGGAAATCCTATTCGATGACGGCAGCAAACAGAGCATTTATCACTTCGGGAATATGTTTATAAAGGATGAAAACGGGCCGTGGTTTAAGATGCAATATAAACAGGCAAGCCGGTTCGATTCTGTACTAGAGGAAGCTGCGGCATTGCAGTCGACTGGCGTTTCAGACAAAACAGAACCGCATTTGATAGAGACAAAAACAGCATATGCAAACTGGTCAGAGGATGAAACGATCTATAAAGATTGTTTGAACCGGGATAAGGTCTCGTCCGCTGCACGCGGTCATTTCCCTGTATATCTGATGGATACAAAAGCGGATCTGGAGAGTTTTAAGACCACACTTGGTGACATTCTCTTGATGGATCAGGGATGTGACGAGACACCTTCTTTCAATGAGATTGTCAAATCGTATGATGATTCCTTCTTCTCTGAACGCGCGTTGATTATCGTATATGTAACCTCCTCAAGCGGATCGTTCCGGTTTGACGTGCGTGATGTTACTGTTGAAGACGCTGTTTTCTGTCTGAACGTCATTCAAACGAATCATCCGGAAGTGTATACCTGTGATATGGCCGGTTGGTATATTGTTGTTGAGGTCATGGATTCTGACATCTCAGATATAAAGGATTATGACGCGGTGTTGGTTCAATCATAATTACCAGGATTATTCTGGGAACAGGAGATACAGGAGGTGCAGTCATGAAAAACAATCTCCTTACAAAGTTTTACATTGGTATGCTCGCAGGTATAGTTGTCACCACGGCGTACCCCATCTATATGGGTATCTCCCTTCTCGTCCACATGCTGCGGGACGGCGCGATCCCGATAGAAGCGTATCCGAAATATGTGATCCCGTATACCCCCATCGCGTTGGCGTTGATCGTCGGCGCACTCCTGGTGCCGCTGTTTCAGAAGCTGACGGAAAAGAAAGCGCTGCTTCCCGGCGCGGCCGTTTCCGTTGCGGTGTTCTTTCTGACAGAACGTTTTATGGAAACAAGGATCCTTGTGCAGACGCAGGAGCTTGTGCCGCTGGAAAGCTGGCAGATGTCGCTTTGTTACGTGCCGCCGGAAATGTATGAAACGCGTACGTGGGAGGCGGTGGACGTGCTACTCGGCGGTTACAGTCCCGCTTTTAAACTGCATTTCTATCTGATTTCCGTTATTATCATTTTATCTCTTCTGAACTGTATTTACGGTTATGCAAAGATGATCCGAACCGGGGATAAAAGCAGAAAAAAAGCGCTGATCATACAGACCGTAACAAGCCTGTCTTTTCTCGGTATGTGCATCTGGGCATGCTTTACGGCGTTTTATCGGACGGGAGAAATCATGGTATCCGCCGTTTCCGCTGTACTGATGACCGTATTCTTTGTTCTTCTCGGCGTCACCACCGGCGTCTTTCTTGCTTCCTTTACGCTGAAAAAACGCAGATTTCTTTCCGTAACGCTTCCGGCGATCCTTGCCGCCGCAACCACCCTTGCCATGTATATCGGCGAGATGATTCTGCTCAGCGGCAACCTCTACCGGTTCGGATCCGGCGTGTTCTTTAACGGCATGGGCAAATTGGTCCTTGCTCCGGTGGATTTATACGTCATAATCGCTTCCGGAGGTATTACTTTACTCATAGCCTCAGCGCTTAAACGGAATCCGCAGCGCGCGCATAAAAGTTGAGATCGATAGAAAACAATTTTCAATTCGGACTCCTTGCGGGGTCCGTTTTTTGATGTTACGTTCTGTCCATTGTGCCATATGGTGAGGTTTTGAATCCCGAGAACAATATAAAACACTAATCCCTTAATCATTGTAAAAGAGCTCGTTTTCTTGTGGAGAACGAGTTCTTTTATGTCATAAAGGGGTGCAAAGGGGTGCAAAGGGGTGCAAGTTGTTTTTTTTTCAGTGAAAATAGCCTTTTCTGCGTTATTCATAAAAAGCCGGAAACCCTTACTTTACAAGGGTTTCCGGGATGGAGCTGATGTTCAGAATCGAACTGACGACCAACTCATTATGAGAACTTGCTTATCAGTTTTTGCTTGTGTTTAGGAATTAAAACATGCCAAAACTGTTTCGGACCATTCTTGATTATCACAGATAAACACATATCTTCACAAAATAGAGAAAAAAGGGGTGCAAAGGGGTGCAAAAGGGGTGCAAGTGATAGTTTTTGGGCAAAAATCACGCTGAAACGAGCACCCATAAAAAAGCCGAAAACCCTTGCTACACAAGGGTTTTCGGAATGGAGCTGGTGGTCAGAATCGAACTGACAACCTGCTCATTACGAAAGCCGGATCGAGCCGTTTTCACGTGTGTGCACATGTGCCCGCAAGCGGCTGTACGTAAGGGTTTTCGGGCATTTTGGCCTTTTCACGGATTCACGCAAATTTCCGCGAAAAACCGCAAAAGTGGCAACAAGAATCACTTTTGCGGGTGTGTTCAGCTTGGCGATTTTCCCGGGAATCTCAAAAAATCATCTGAAAAAACAAACGGAAGATCGCTGAACAAAAAAACCGTATTATTCCCCGGAAAGCGTTTGGCAACGTTTTGTAATGAGCGCCCGGAAGACCTGTTTCATTTCCTCCGGAAGCAATGAACCGTCGCACAGTGTAAGCAGTTTCTGTTCTTTCGCAAGCAGCCGGGCGATCATTTTTTCCGCGGCGGTGCGGGAGATACCGCAGGCGTCGGCGAATTTCAGGAAATCGCCCCTGCGCAGATTTGCTTTCTTGCCGTTCATCGTGAGGGCGAACTGCTCTTTGTCCTCCGGCATGATCACGTTGACGGGCAGCAGGTCGTATGCGGGCGAAAGGATATATTCGCCGCTGTTTTCCGCCGTCTCGATCAGGGAAAAATTCTTGAGGTGCATATCGGAGTTCCCGGTCATAAAGCAGAACACAAGACGTGCGAAAAGCTCCGCCAGATCGAACGCCCTGCGCGAGGAATACCGCTCTATGATCTTCGCGCAGCGCTCATAGGAGCCCTTATACTTATCCGCGGTCAGACGCAGATCAAGCTGGCAGAAATCCTCCATGGCGAGCATAGAAACGGCGCTCTTTTCTATCACACGGTCCACACGTTTTGTGATATACGCGCAGCTGCCTCCTTCTGTGATCAGCGCGTGCGGAACGGTCGCGATCCCGCAGACGTCAGCCATGTGCATCACAAGCTGTTCCGATTCCGGCAGCGCGGTGAACTCCTCCGTTTGCGGTTTCAGGATATAACCGGTCGGGAAGTTTACCAGGGTCAGCCGCGGCTTTTCCCCATCCGAAAACAGATGCAGGGACAGCTTTTTCTGTACGCCGGGAACGGTCAGTCCCTTGCCGACGCTTTCTGTGACGATGGATTCCAATGTTTGATTGTCGATTTCGATCTCCGGAAGCACAGGGGTACCGAAAAACCGCTTGATACAGCTTTTGTGCCACCCGGAGCCGTCGTCGGCTTTCAGCGGTTTCCCGCAGCATAAACAGTTCATATGCGTTCCTCCCTGATCTGAACGTTGCCGACGGCGTCTTTGCATGCGACAAGCAGCAGCCCGAAACGGTCGTCCCGGCTGATCTTCCAGTTGCGGCTTACTACGCCGAGCAGCCAACCTTCGGGGATCAGGCCGTCAAAAAACGAAAACAGCGTTTTGGAAGTATACGGCTCAGCCGACAACGGCAGCGTCAGAGAAACCGCGCATGCATTCTCATTGTCGAGATATTGCGGATCATAGGCGAAGGCGTAGCCCTCGTCCGTTTCTGCCAGCGTCCCAGCAAATGCGCCGCGAACATATACATAAGCGGTACGAAGTGCGCTCATGCTTCCTCATCCTTTCGCTCGCTTTTTCCCGGCACGGCTTCCATACCGAACATGCCCAGTGCAACGTTGACCTTATCCATCCGGACGGTCTCTTTGCCTTGCTCCAGCTCACGCACAAAACGCAGACCGAGGCCGGAGCGGGCGGCAAATTCCTCCTGCGTCAGCCCGGCGGCGCGGCGGCTGTTTTTGATGTACTCTGCGATCTTATTCACACAAAAATGATCCTCTCGTCTTTATTACATCCACAGAATACACCCTTTAGGGTATAATGTCAAGAAAAAATTGCAAGTAATACACCCGATAAGGTATATATCGCAGATCTCATACTGCTATTATACCCATTCGGGTGTAAATTATTCTTGTGATATATCAATAAGCTCAGGGCGATTCACACAACCTGCGTTTCGTCTGTTGTTATGCAAAAATCAACAAGGAATTGAAGTAAAAAATAAATTTTTCGCACATTCGACAGCCCTCCCCTTGTTTTGGTATGATCAAGGCACAAAAGAAACGGAGGTTTTGTTTTATGGAAAAGACGATCATCGACGAACGCACCGGTTGGGAATATGAATGGAAAGGCGAACAGTATTACCCGACCGGCCGAGTTGTGAAGAACGGCGTTATGACGCCTGCAGAGATACCGGAAGATAACGCTCCGGAAGAGGAATCTCGTATCCTCGGAATCTGGGCACAACGACATCTGAATTACATCCGGCGGAACAAGAAATCCTTGTATCTCGACCTGTACATGTCCGGCAGGCTGAACGCATACCTTGCAGAAATCAACGCCCAAGCCGAAGATCTCTTCATTCGGACGGTAAAAGAAATGGCTGCGTTGGAAGGCGTTACAGAAAAGCTGAAAGCGGAGGATCAAATGGAATGGGTCGGGCGGATGAACAACATTCGCAACAGAGCGGAAGAAATCGTAAGCCGGGAATTGATCTTTGCATCATAAATTATTGTCTGCAAATGAAGAGCGGGGCCGCGTGCTCCGCTCTTTCTACGCAATACGAAAATCATGACGTTGATGGTCTGAAATATCTGTTTTTTCGAGAATAATCCCTTGACGCTTCGTTAAAAATAATGTATATTAATTTTAACGAGGTAACAGTATGGACAGACCGGATTATTTAAACGAAATCAGGAACCGAATCAAAGCCGAGAAATACGGCTCTGTTTTTGTTGCAACAGATTTTGCAGACATAACGGAAAATGTAAAGATCGGCGTATGCTTATCACGGTTGGAGGAAGAGAAAACGCTGCTCCGTATCATGCGCGGCGTATATTACAAACCGGAATACAGCAGTTTGCTCGGCGAGTATATCGCCCCGGCGCCGGATGCAGTCGCGCACGCCATCGCACGCAACTTCGGCTGGACCATCGTCCCCTGCGGCGATACGGCGCTGAACCTTCTCGGTCTTTCCACGCAGGTCCCCGCCGCGTGGGTATACGTTAGCGACGGACCATATAAAGAATATGCCTACGGTGATGTCGTAATCAAATTCAAACGGACGGCGAATAAAGATATATCCCACCTCTCATTCAAAACCGCTTTGACGATTCAGGCCCTAAAAGCGCTCGGAAAAGAGCATATCACCGATTCTGTGACAGAAAGACTCAAACGAATTTTGTCAGAAAAAGAACAGATAAAAATGCTTATCGAAGCAAAAGCTACAACAGCGTGGGTATACAAAATCATCAAAACAATATGCAGTTAGGATTATTACCACTCAAGATAAGTTATTTAATCTCTGCAGGATATTTTCTGAAAGGGGTAGAAATATACAAATCCTCATGTTATAATACTGTTATAACTTTGCAAGACGAATGAGGTACATCATGGGTTTTTGTGATGATATAAGAGAAATACGCAAAAAGTGTTTTTTCTCACAGGAAGCATTTGCAAAAGAGCTTGGCGTATCATTTGCCACTGTCAACAGATGGGAATCAGGCAAAACGAAGCCAACTTATAAGACAATGAAATTAATTGATGATTTTTGCAAAAGCAGAAACATTGAGTTTGATGTTCGTCTTGAATTGGAGGGGCAAGCATGAGCAAGGGGTTATTTCCTACAGTCGACCTTTTTTGCGGCTGTGGCGGATTGTCTCTCGGTTTTCTACGCGCAGGGTTCGATATAATCGCAGCGTATGACAATTGGCAGCCTGCAATAAGTGTATATGAAAAAAACTTTACCCATCCTGTATTTAAGCGCGATCTGGGATCTGAATCTGTCCAGCAAGAAGTCATTCAGCTTAATCCTCGTATTATAATTGGCGGACCTCCTTGTCAGGATTTTTCGACAGCGGGTCATATGGATGAGGGGCTTGGACGGGCTCAACTATCCGTTGCATTCAGCAATATCGTTTCACAAGCAAAACCTGAGTACTTTGTTATGGAGAATGTTGCGAGGGCTCGCACAAGCAAAGCGTATCAAATGGCCATATCACGGTTTGCCGAAGCTGGATATGGTATGACAAAGATCATTTTGGACGCTTGCTTTTGTAATGTTCCCCAGCAGCGCAAAAGGTATTTTGTAATCGGACATCTTGGAGATGTTGATAATTTTTTGGATTCATACCTTCTCTCTCATCTTTCCAGTAAACCAATGACAATTTATGATTACCTTGGGGATGAATTGGGCACGGAGTATTATTTTCGAGTTCCCACCAATTATAGTCGGCGGGGGGTCTATAGCATTCACGAACCGGCTATGACGGTAAGAGGAATAGATCGTCCAATCCCCAAGGGCTACAAAAAACATCCTCAAGATCCAGTAGAAATTGGACCGCTTGTGCGTGCCTTGACTGTTAAAGAGCGTAGTTATTTGCAAACATTCCCGAAAGAATTTATTTTTGAAGGCACAAAAACAGATTTAAATACAATGATCGGAAATGCAGTCCCTGTTAATTTAGCTCAATATGTTGCTGACGCTTTAATGAAGTATATATTGGGTTATACAAAGAGTGGTGAATAAGATGAGAGTAGTAGATTTATTTTGCGGGTGCGGCGGAATGTCTCTCGGTTTTCAAAAAGCCGGGTTTGATGTGGTTGCCGCATATGATAATTGGGATCCCGCAGTTAACATATATAAACTGAATTTTTCTCATCCTGTTATTAAGAAAAATCTGATGGAAGATGACTCTGTAGAGAATATACTTCAATTTAGACCGGAAATGATAGTGGGGGGGCCACCTTGCCAGGATTTTTCAATTTCTGGAAAAAGAAACTTTGAAGGGAAGCGAGCTAATCTTACAACGCGTTTTGCAGAAATAGTTTCTTCAATCAAGCCGCAATGGTTTGTAATGGAAAATGTTTATAATATTGAGAAGAGTCCTGTTTTACCAGCCGCAATCGAAACCCTTCGTAATGCCGGTTACGGAATGACCAAACGCGTTTTAGACGCGAGCTTCTGTGGTGTTCCACAGGCAAGAAAACGGTTTTTCCTTATCGGCCATTTAGGGGATGATATTGGTGCCCTTGACGATATTATCAATACGCATTTGTCTGCAAAGAGAATGACCGTATATGATTATCTTGGTAATAGTCTTAATACGGAATACTACTATATGCATCCAAGAAACTATTCTCGTAGAGCAGTATTCAGTATTCATGAGCCAAGCGCTACGATTCGAGGTATTAACAGACCTATACCACTTAACTATAAAAAGCACCCTGCGGATAAAGCAGATATTTCCGACGAGGTTCGATGCTTAACAACAAAAGAAAGGAGTTATATTCAAACCTTCCCAGATTCTTTCCGATTTGACGGAGCAAAAACAGACGTTGAATTAGCAATCGGAAACGCAGTGCCAGTCAATCTTGCAAAATATGTGGGAATGTGTATTGCGGAGTATATTGCGAAATCTAAGAAAGGATAAAGTGCGTGCCATATGAGGTTGACATGGGCTCAAATTCGAGACAATGCGATTGTCTTTCAAGACAGATGGAAAAACACGACCGGCAATGAAAGGGCAGAAGCTCAAACATTTGTATATGAGCTTTTACGAGATGTATTTGGAATTGATCCAAGGCGCGTAGCAACCTTTGAACAAAAAGTACATCCGACGTCTGATACCAATGGTTATATTGACATGCTTTGGCCGGGCAGAATTTTAATCGAAATGAAATCCAAGGGAAAGTCTCTTGATAAAGCCCATGATCAAGCCCGTAAATATGCCTTCGCGATTCCAAACGATGAAGATTTGCCCTTGATTATCATGGTTTGCGATTTTTTCAATATCAGGTTATACAACCTGCTGACGAATCAGGTGGTGGAATTCAAGACCTGTGATTTATCCGAGAATGTTCACTATTTGGATATTCTTACGGAACAAGCCACACAGGTTGGATTGGTTGCCGACAAGGAACTGAATACCGAAGCGGCTTATAAAATGGCTAAGCTTCATGACAAGTTGAAAGAAAACCGCTATACAGGGCATGATCTTGAGGTATATCTTGTCCGTATCCTATTTTGCCTTTTTGCAGATCATACTGGTATCTTCAGCAAGTATCAGTTTCATAAATATATTCTTGCCTCTAAACAAGACGGCAGCGATTTGGCGGGAAGAATTACTTTGTTATTCGAAGTGCTAAATACTTCCCGAGAGAACAGGATGGCTACGCTCTCCCCTGAGCTTTTGGATTTCCCCTATGTTGACGGCACACTTTTCGAGAATACTATTCGCTCCGCCGCATTTGATAGTGAGATGAGAAACCTCCTTTTGGAATGCTGTGAGTTTGATTGGTCAAATATTTCGCCTGCGATATTTGGCGCTATGTTCCAAACCGTAATGGATCCTGTAAAGCGGACGGCGTTAGGAGAGCAGTATACGCCACAATTCATTATTCAAAAACTATTGAAACCGTTAATGATTGATGAATTATATGCCGAGTTTGAATCCTGCAAAAATCATTCTGTAAAACTGGAGGCGTTCCATCAAAAACTGACTACGATTCGCATACTGGATCCTGCCTGTGGTTGTGGAAATTTCTTGATTGTTGCATATGCTCTTCTACGCAAACTTGAAATCGAGGTCATTCGTGCCAAGTATCCTAAAAATGAGAATATGCCGGAAGCATTTGACTTAAGCAGCGAGATTCACGTCAATGTCAACCAATTTTATGGTTTTGATATTGAAGATTTCCCTTGTCAAATTGCTATTGCCGGCATGTGGTTAATTGATCACAAAATGAATGTCGAAGCTGCCAAGGAATTTGGGCGTCCATTTATCCGAATTCCCTTAAGCGAAAAGGCAAATATATTTAACATTAACGCGTTAAAAACCGAATGGTCGTCTATTGTTGATAGTAGCTTGATTTCTTATATAGTAGGAAACCCGCCGTATATCGGAGCAAAAAAGCCTGATTATCCTCGTGATGATATGAAGCGTCTGTTTGATGGATACTCGAATGCAGGATTATTAGATGCTGTGGCGGGATGGTACATAAGCGCTGCAAAATTTATGCAGGGGACAAAAATCAAGGCAGCTTTCGTATCAACTAATTCCATCATCCAGGGTGAGCAGGTCTCCGTTCTTTGGGAACCCTTGATTAAACATCTTAACATTGAACTGCTTTTTGGATACCGGCCTTTTAAATGGACGAATGAAGCGCGCGACGTGGCTGTGGTTCACTGTGTCATAATTGGTTTTCAGGCTTTTCATTCCGATCAAGCAAAATTCATATTTGATAGTGAAGGCACCCCCCACAGTGTTGAACTCGTCAATCCTTATCTGGATGGTCTTCCTGAGATAACTTTTTTGTACAGACGAAGCACACCGCTCTGCAATGTGCCGGCTATAGGTATTGGGAATAAACCAATTGATAATGGCAGATATCTATTCAAAAAAAGCGAAATGGAAGCTTTTATTCAAGAAGAACCCCTTTCTGCAAAATGGTTCAAAAAATGGTATGGCGCACAAGAATTCTTGATGAAGTCACCGCGTTATTGTTTGTGGGTGGGAGAATGCTCTCCAGAGGATCTATCCAAAATGCCAAAAGTTCAGGAACGGATAGAAGAAGTTCGGTTGTTCAGAAAAAAAAGTTCTGATTCTGGAACACGAGCATTAGCCAATCACCCGCGAAGGTTTCATGTGGAAAACATGCCGAGCGTTCCATATCTTGTAATTCCTGAAGTATCCGGGGAAACGCGCGACTACATTCCAATGGGGTTTATGACTCCCGATGTTCTTTGTAGCAACCTTGTGAAATTGATGCCGGGGGCAACTTTATACCACTTTGGTATTTTAACATCAAGTGTTCACATGATTTGGATGCGCGCAGTTTGCGGTAGACTTGAAGAACGTTATAGGTATTCTGAAAAGATAGTTTATAACAATTTCCCATGGCCCAATGCTACTGAATCACAGAAACAGAAAGTGGAAATGCTCGCAAAGGCAATTCTTGACATCCGTGACAAATATCTCGCCACATCGTATAAACTGTTATATAATAAGCAAACGATGCCAGATGATTTGCAATCTGCACATAACAAGCTGGATAAGTATGTAATGGGTCTTTACGGCTTATCTCAAACAGCATCAGAAAGAGATTGTATGATTGCATTATTTAAGCGATATAGGGAACTGACAAACCAGTGAAAATATTTCGTTGTCATCTAACACAAAATCCTTTTTGATTATGGGAAAATCTGTGAATCATTAAACAAAAGCACATATGCTTAATTAGGCAAAAAAGGAAGTATTCGATATGGCAGATATATTCTCAAAAGAGAAAAGGTCCAGCGTTATGGCTCGGGTGAAAGCATCAGGCAATAAAACGACCGAGTTAAAGTTGATTGAGTATTTCTCCGCAAACAATATAACCGGCTGGAGGAGAAACTACAAGGTCAAAGGACATCCTGATTTTGTTTTCCTTGATCGAAAAATTGCCATCTTTGTCGACGGTTGTTTCTGGCATGGGCATGATTGCAGAAACACACGCCCTGCCGATAACGCCGATTATTGGAACAAGAAACGAGAAAAGAACATCCAACACGATAAAGAAATCACCGCACTATTCGAACGGCGCGGTTGGACGGTCATTCGTATTTGGGAATGCGAATTGAAGAAGAAAAACCTAGACATTTTAGTTTCAAAACTATCATTTTTACTAGAAAAGGAAAAAGTTGCGTTGAAATAGATAGGTAAATTAAAATCCAACAATAAAAAGACAACAAACCTATTTGGAGTGATATTATATGAAAAATTGCTATGCCGTTGATTTGTTTTGTGGAATTGGAGGCTTAACTAAGGGTCTGGAACAATCCGGAATAAACGTTGTGGCGGGAGTAGATTTTGAGGCAAGTTGCAAATATGCATATGAAAGCAACAATAAAGCGAAGTTTATTAACGCAGATGTTACGAAGACAAAACCTGAGGAAATCCAGAAACTATTTCCTAATGAAGGGATAAAAGTTTTGGCTGGTTGTGCTCCTTGCCAACCGTTTTCGAGGTATACTCAAAGATATAGAAAAGATGGATATAAAGATGACAAATGGAGATTATTATACTATTTTGGGAAAATAGCCAAGGAAATAGAACCAGATATCATAGCAATGGAAAATGTACCAGAATTAAGAAATGCGGAAATATATAAAGAGTTTATAAAAAATCTAAAAGAATCTAATTATTATATTCAATATCAAGTTGTTTACTGTCCTGATTATGGAGTTCCACAAAACAGGAAGAGATTGGTTCTTTTGGCTTCCAAATTCTCTCCGATTTCGTTGTTGATCCCTACTCATAGTAAAGATAATTATAAAACGGTAAGACAAGCTATTGGAAGTTTACCAAAAATAGCAAGCGGTGAAACAGATGCAACCGATTCGATGCATACATGTACCAAATTAAGCCCTCTTAACCTAAAACGGATAAAAGCATCAAAACCCGGAGGTACTTGGCGCGATTGGCCCAAGGATATTCAGTTAAAATGTCATAAAAAGAACAGCGGTAAGAGTTATCCATCTGTATATGGACGAATGAACTGGGACGAGCCGTCGCCAACAATAACAACACAGTTTTATGGATATGGCAACGGCAGATTCGGTCATCCTGAGCAAGATAGAGCACTTTCATTGCGAGAAGGCGCCCTTCTTCAATCCTTTCCGCCGAATTATCAATTTATTGATCCGGATAGCCCGATGAACACAAGGAAACTTGGCGTTCAAATTGGAAACGCAGTTCCTGTTGAATTGGGGAGAATAATAGGATTATCAATTTTACAACATATAGAGGAGAATGAAAATGAGAAAATCTAAAATAACGCAAGAAATGCGCGAAACAGCAGAAATCCAAATTAAGAATTTACAAAAGCAAATTGAATATGATACAAAGGATTATACGCTTGAATTACTAATCTCAAAATTCAAAAAGGGCGACTTTTTTATTCCAGAATATCAAAGAAAATTTGTATGGAAACCTAAAAATAAGTCTTTGTTTATTGAATCCGTGATACTTGGTCTTCCTATACCGTTTATGTTCTTTGCGGGATGTGAAGACGGTCGCTTAGAAATAATAGATGGCGCACAACGAATTCAAACTATAATTGAGTTTGCGGAAAATAACTTAAAATTGACGAATTTGCAAAAATTGACAACCCTAAATTCTTTTAGATATGAAGACCTTTCATCCGCTCAAAAAAGAAAATTTCAAAACAGGACGTTCCGGGTGGTTGTGTTAGATGAAAAAACTACTGAGGATGTTCGGCAAGATCTTTTCAACAGAATAAATACTACAGGAGTAAAAGCAACAGATTCCGAAGTTCGAAGAGGATCATATCCAGGCAAATTAACTCATTTTATTGAAGATTGCTGCAAGAATACGAACTTCATTGCGCTTTGTCCGATCTCAAAAAACAAATCATTACGACAAGAGCGGTTTGAGCTTGTTCTTAGGTTCTTTGCTTATTTATATGATTATCAGTCGTTTGTTCATGATGTAAACACATTTTTAGATGATTTTCTTTCTAAGCATCAAAACGCATTTGACGAAAAACAATATAAAACTGATTTTGAAAATATGCTTTTATTTGTGAAAAACAATTTTCAATTTGGTTTTGCCAAAACTAAAAATGCAAAATCAACACCTAGGGTTCGCTTTGAAGCAATTGCGGTAGGTGTTGCTCTTGCGCAAAAAACAAATCCGACCATAAGCGTTGTTGATACTTCTTGGATTAATTCAGAAGAATTTAAAGAATTGACCACTTCAGATGCAAGCAATAATCAGGGAAAACTGATTGGTCGAATTGAGTATGTTCGAGACAAAGTATTGGGACAATAATTATGGTTGAGATAAATGAAATTTTTGAAGAAAGAAAAAACGAAATTGAGTTTTATTATTCTGTTTTAGTGGAATTAGATAAAGACAACAAAGACGTTATAAATACGTTTAATAATCCGTTGTTGTTTAGGATTATGAAGTCAAATTTTATCCTTATGCTTTATAATATGGTAGAAGCAACAGTTATTACTGGCATGCTGGAGATTTTTGCTCAAATAAAAGAAGATAACTGTAATTATTCAACTGTAATAAGTGAAATAAAGGATATTTGGAGAGACTATGAAGTAAAAAAAGTCTATGGGCAAACATCAAGTTTAAAATCTTATACCGAACGGGTAAAACGAATCGTTGAAGACATTACAAATGAAACACCAATAGTATTTGCAAGGGAGATATTGGCAATTAATGGAAACCTAAACGCAAAAAGAATTACTGCTTTGTGTGATGAATATCGAATACAATATAGAGCGTCCGATAAAAAAGCATTTCTTGAACAAGTTAGACAAAAAAGGAATTCACTGTCTCATGGTGACGAAAGCTTCAGCAACTGTTCACGAGATCTTACTATTTCTGATTTAGAAGAAATCAAAGATACTATCATTGGTTTTTTAACCGGAATAATTAAAGGTATGACGAATTATTGCGATAACAGATTGTATCTCATTGATAATAATCCGTGATTATTAATTTATCATTGTTTTTATGACATATTGAGCGAAAAAACAAAAAAATGAAAACATATGAACAAATGGTCGAATTGTTCGAACAAGCCAACGACAACTTCCTAATAAACAATGACAGTTTGTTTTTGTCAAATGTAAATGAGCGCTCATTGTGTAGTGCTCTTATGCTCTGTTTGAATAACCAAATTGTCTCTGAGCCTTCTTTTAAGGGCTACTATACTGATGTGGAGTATAATCGAAATCAAGGAAAAATCAAAACGATTATTCAAACAAATCAAGGACAAAAATCAAAAATCGTTACAATTAATTGCGATTTAATTCTTCATAGCAGAGGGGAACATCCTGAACAGGACAATCTGATAGCAATAGAAATGAAGAAGTCTACTCGTTCCAAAGAGGAAAGAAATGCCGACCGCGACCGATTAAAAGCATTGACTGCAGATTCCTTTGATAATATTTGGTCTTTTGACGGACAAACTCTGCCCGAACATGTTTGCCGATACGTCTTGGGGGTCTATTATGAAATCAATATAAGACAAAACACAATTTTAATAGAGTATTATCGACAAGGAGAATTAATTAACCAATATCAAATAAAGAGGACAACAAAAAAATGACTACACATGATATACATATGCAATTGCTGAATCTTGAACAAAAAGGATTGTTGCTTGAAAAGCAGATTTTAATGGGTTTTCCTGTTCAATATAACCCTGAATATGATTCTTGGATAACCTCCGTTTCTCTATACTGTCAACGATTTTTATCTTCTCATTCGCTTTATAGTGACATTTCCAATACTATTTCATCGGCGTACAGCTTTCAGCAAAAAATGCATGTTTTAAATTCTCTTCTTAATACTATTGGTAAAGACGATTATTATTGGGAGAATTATTCCAACGCAACGACTAAAGAGGTTTGTAATTCAACAAAACAAACATATGGATATACTTCTGATCAACAAAGCGGCATAGATTCTTCGACAAAAGATAAAATATATAATCAATTAGAATCTCAAGATGAAAGAGAACAAAATACAATGAACAAAAAAGTTTTTATTGTCCATGGGCACGATAACGCAGCGAAACAGGAACTTGCACGAGTAATAGAGAAAATAGGATTTGAAGCTATTATTTTGCATGAACAAGCGGATGGAGGAAAAACCATCATCGAAAAAATAGAAACATATTCGGATGTTTCATTTGCCGTCGTACTGTATACGGAATGTGACGTGGGAAGAGCAAAAGAAGAAAGCTCTGATCACGAACAATATCGCGCCAGACAAAACGTTGTTTTTGAACATGGGTATTTAATTGGCAAACTCGGCCGGGAAAGAGTATGCGCGTTAGTAAAAGGAAAAGTTGAAACTCCCGGTGATATTTCCGGTGTTATTTACACAAAAATGGATGCCGACGGCGCATGGAAATTCCAGCTTGTTAAAAACATGAACTCTGCAGGTTTGGCGGTTGATGCCAATAGATTATTGTAAATTGTTCCGAGAAAGTATAACATAGTTTGAAAAATACTATAGCATTTGCAATTATAACAAATAATTCGGTATTACAGCAGAAAGGTACCTGAAATGGATATAAAGACATTGATTGGCGAAACAACCGAATACGACAAAAAAGTGGCGCTTGAAGAAAAGAGGCCCAAGAGCTGGCTGAAAAGCGTGAGCGCTTTTGCGAACGGGATCGGCGGCAGGTTGTTTTTCGGCGTCGCCAACGACGATACCGTTATCGGTCTATCTGAGGCGAAGTATGTTTCGGAGAAAATCAGCGAAGCTATCAAAGACAAAATGGATCCTCTGCCGAAGTTCATTCTCTCAATCCATGTAATTGACGGGAAGCAGATCGTCACGGTCGAAGTGTGCCCCGGACAGGAAACTCCATATTATTATATTGGCGACGGCAATCGGATCGCATTCGTTCGGATTGGCAATGAAAGCGTTCCTGCCGATTCTTCAAATCTGATGCGTCTTGTATTGAAGGGTTCGGGCAAAACGTACGACAGCCTGCCCTCGAGATACAAATTTGAAAATCTTGCGTTTACAAAACTCAGGTCGGTTTATAAAATGAGAACCGGCGCGGACTTTACCACTTCGGATTACGTATCCTTCGGTTTAATGACCGAAGACGGAATCCTGACGAACGCCGGCGCTTTGCTTGCGGATGATTCCCCAATACGGCATTCAAGATTGTTTTGCACGAGATGGAACGGTTTGGATAAAGCCCCCGGATTAACGGATGCGCTGGATGATAAGGAGTTCTCCGGTTCGCTGATCTCGTTACTTCAGGATGGACAAGACTTTATCAAGAACAACACAAAAAAGCGCTGGCGTAAGACCGGAAACGGCAGAGAAGAAATGCCGGAATACCCGGAGCAGGCAGTTTTTGAGTGTTTGGTAAACGCCCTGATCCACCGGGATTATCTCGAGCTCGGCAGCGAAGTGCATATTGATCTTTATGACGACCGCATGGAGATCTATTCGCCCGGCGGCATGTTTGACGGCACTTTGGTTCAAAATCTCGATACGGATCACGTCCCATCAAAAAGGAGAAACCCGGTGATTGCGGATCTGTTCTCCAGAATGCACTTCATGGAGCGCAGAGGCAGCGGTTTTAAGAAAATCAAAGCGGATTATCGAAACGCCGCCAACTTCACTGAGGAAAAAATGCCGGTGTTTACTTCCACGGCCACGTCATTTTTCGTAACACTGTATAACCTGAACTATAGTGCTACAGAAAACGCTACAGATAATGCCACAGAAAACGCCACAGAAAATATTGAAAAAAGGTATCCTGAAATTCAATTGATTCGAAACAATCCGGAAATCACAACGACGCAAATTTCTGCCATTTTACAAAAAGACAGAACAACAATTGCAAGACGGATAAAAAAGCTAAAGGAACTTGGCGTTCTTGAACGAGTAGGATCTGACCGGAAAGGCTCCTGGATAATTCGGGATTTCAATGACGGAAAAAAGGAATAGAACAACTCAACAATCATAAAACTCTTCACTTTAATTGGTGACTTGTTTAAGAAAAAATGCGCCCCGCAAAATAGGCTGGGGTGCATTTGCCCTAAGTAGGATGCAATTCAGACGAACAAATCTTTCTTTGCCGGTTTATTACTGCTTCTGGTTATTCCGACGGAAGGAAATACAGTTTCCCCTCTTTCGCAACCAGTCTTACATCTTCCTGAAATAAATCCTTATTATCGTTCGCGCTCAATTCCGCGGTCCCAAAGGTTTGGTCAGTGATCATTTCCGCTGTCCGTTCAGAGATTGATTTATAGTGAAGATCATCATTGAACAGTGCAGGAATAAACATAATGAAGTTTTCAAAGCCCTGCCTTTTCCTTCTGGTTGCTTCTATGTCGATTTCCAGTTTGGAACCGTTTTTCTTGTGCCATTCATTAAGCTGATCAAGTGCCGCCTCTGCTTGTTTTGTATACGGCATATACATGGCGTAACAATACTCCCTTGATACCGCACCAAGATTAAGCGTATAAGTAAGCTCTCCGATTTTAACCAGTATCTCCAAAAGAATCTGCTGATACTGATACCAGTTGTTTGCTTCTCCGACACACCTCTCATATTTTTCATAATCCAACCCGGATTTCTTTGCGTAATCCTGCAAAGTGAGATTTGCATGTCCAAGAAGCTGCGTGCATTCGTGCTCCAGATCTTTGAGCCGATCAAGTTCCCGGTTCCTTAACTCATCATTTTCCATGATTTCAACCTGAAAGGTTGAACACTTCTGGATTTCGGCAACAAGTGTATAAACTCTGCTCTTATATTCATTATCCTGAAAACCGGTTATTTTGTCCATGTTATCCGTAATGGAATCAAGTCTGCTATTGATCTGCGTCATATAGTACTGCCCCACAACCATGGAAGCGATACCCATTGCGGCGTTTACAACATTCATAGCGGCAAGACCACTACCCATATTTCCATTTGCGGCTACAAGATTGGCATGTCCCCTGATTCCGTCTGCGCCGCGATAAAAACCTCTTA
The DNA here is from genome assembly GCA_017550625.1 of Clostridia bacterium. Classification (GTDB taxonomy): domain Bacteria; phylum Bacillota; class Clostridia; order Oscillospirales; family Acutalibacteraceae; genus RUG806. The sequence goes on from JAFZOL010000045.1 coordinate 131,335, forward strand.
CGGCACCTTCCATTGCTTTTGAATTGGTAAGGATTGCACCTCTCGGAATAATCGCCTGATACAGTTGCCCTGCCGAACGCACCGCATTATTATAATTATGGATTGCTCCTGCATTCGCGATTGTCTGAAGCGCCCCCGGAATTGCTCCGTCAATTCTGGCAAGAAGCTTATCATCATTTACTTCTACCAGACGTTTTTCCTCATCTTCGGTCAACGCCGGGAGATTTTCGAAACGAATAACCATTTCGGCATTTTCGGTTATCGCAAGATCAGTCCGATTCTTCGCCGCCGTATTATTTTCTTTTTGTTCCGGGGATGCATTCGCATTTCTTTTATATTTAATCCCAAAGAAAATACCTGCTGCGACAGCAGCCACACAAACTGCGCAAATTACAGCAATAACAATTGGATCCACTTTGCGTTCTCCTTTCTGCAATTCCTTATCCCGATTCTCACATATGGGGACGGCGTTGTTTTTTTCTTTGCGTCACAGTCTCGGGTCTACGGGTTCGCTTTCAAACGCCAAAACGCCAAACACGCATTCATGTACACGGTAGAGCGGTTCCTTGTTTACGAAGCGCGTAAGGGACTCCATCCCGAGAGAGAACTCCCGGATCGCCAGCGAGCGTTTTCTGGAAAGAGATCTCTTCCTGAGCCGCTGCAGATTGTCAGGCAGCAGATATTCGGGGCCGTAAATGATCCGGAGATATTCTGCGCCTCGGCACTTCACGGCGGGCTGCAGCACCTCCGTTTGCCGTTTGGCGATATAGGTCTCGGGCTTGACCACCATGCCCTCGCCGCCGGAGCCCGTGAGCTTCAGCCACCAATCGACGCCTGCCTGAACACTTGCGTCATCCGCCGTGTCAACGCAGATATAATCCGTCGCCATGAAGATCGGGTCGACACCCGTGCAGTACTGCTTTAACTTTTCCATATGCCAGACGTGCTGCTCTTCATTGAACACGTGGCCTTCACTCGCAAGAAGATGGAACGGCGCGATTTTGAGATCGTCTACGGAATGGACAGGCCAGCAGTATTCACGGTACGCTTTTACATATCCGTCGATCGCGTCACGTTTGGCGCGGAACCGTTCCAACAGCGCCATGGGTTCTACGTTTTGACCGGAAGTGACGGCGTCCACCTCAAACGCACGATTCTGCCTTTTGCAGGTCTCCTCCAACGCGGCAACGGCTGCGGCAAGCGCGTCTCTGCCCGCGCGTCCCACGGGCGCGTACTGCTTGGAAAGCAGCGTCTGCGCCTTTTCGGACCAGGGCATCAGCTCGGTATCCAGGCACACCCATTCGGTGTTGAAATCCGTCCAAAAGCCCGTCTTCGTCAGTACGGCGTCCAGCCGCGCAAGGACTTCCTTTTCGATTTCAGCGTTATCGAAAAAGTGCCTGCCTGTTCTCGTATATATGATCCCTCTGCTGCCGTCCGTAACGCCGAAACGCTTGCGGGCGGCTTCCTCCGTATGGCAAAGTACTATCACGGCGCGGGAACCCATGTGCTTTTTCTCACACACTACGTTCTGTATGCCGCGGCCGCGATAGTAGGCGAACGCCTCCGTCGGATATTCCAAATAGCCGTCCAGCTCGCTCGTTTCACAGGGGGACATGGTAGGAGGCAAATAGATCAACCAATGCGGATCGGCGGCAAAGCGGGACATAATCTCAAGCGCGGCGGCTGCGTTGTTTTCCTGCACAAGGATCGAGGGCATCAGCGCCGTTGTCAGATGCAGCCTGCCCTGTACGTCGCCGGCTGTCAGCATATCGTCGGAGACGTTCTGTTGCGGAGACAGGGGCTTTACCGGGGCGTAATACTCTTTCAGCGCATCCACCTGTACCGGTTCTCTTTCCGGGAAACGGAACGCGGTCAGCTTGCCGCCGAACACGCAGCCGGTATCGATGCACCACGTGCCGTTCATGGCCTGTATCTCAAGCTGCGGAATATGGCCATACACAAGCGTCGCCTTGCCGCGGTAATCCGCCGCCCAGTTCAGACGGACCGGAAGCCCGTATTCGTCGGTCTCGCCGGTGGCTTCTCCGTAAAGACAGAATTCGCGTACACGCATGGAACCGCGCCCTATGTATTCCTGTTTCAGCCCTGCATGGGACACCACCAACCGACCGTCGTCCAGCACGTAATGGCTGACAAGACCGTCGAGGAAGGCGCGGACCTCTTCCCTGAACTCAGGAGATTCCTGTTCCAGCTCGGCAATCGTTCTATCAAGGCCATGTGTGATCTGCACGTTCTTGCCAAGCAGATATTTCACAAGCTTTACGTCATGGTTGCCGGGTACGGCGAGCGCGTGCCCGTTTTTCACCATTTTCATCACGAGCCGAAGAACGGCCACATTTTTGGGGCCGCGGTCGCAAAGGTCGCCCAAAAACACCGCTTTTCTGCCCGCGGGGTGGGCAAATCCATCCGGTTCGCTGTTTTCGTATCCCAGCTTCTGAAGCAAAGCAACCAGTTCGTCATAACAGCCGTGGACGTCGCCGATGATATCAAACGGGCCGTGCTCGTCTTTTTTGTCGTTCCACATTTTTGTGCGGACGATCTCGGCTTCGTTGACTTCTTCCTCGGAATTCAGGACGTATACGAAACGGAAGCCCTCGCGCTTCAGATTTTTGATGCTCCGCCGCAGATCGGAAACGTGCTTGCGGATCACGTGCTCCGGGTAACCGCGCTCCGGACGGGCGGCGTTGCGCTCCTGCAAAACGCGTTCCGGCAGATTGAGCACAATAGCGACGGCATGTACGTTCTGTTCTCTTGCCAGATCCACGATCTGTTTTCTGGCGGAGGGCTGCACGTTCGTCGCGTCGACCACGGTGGTCTTCATCAGATCGAGGCGTTTGTTCGCCGCGTAAAACAACAAGTCGAACGCCTCGCGGGAGACAGACTGGTCGTTTTCATCGTCGGATACCATCGCGCGGAAAAAGTCGGAGGACAGGATCTCAGTCGGAAGGAAATGCTTTTTTGCAAAGGATGATTTGCCGCTGGAGGTCGCGCCTACCATGGCGACCAAAGCAAATTCCGGTATTTCTATACGCATTTTCTGAACACCCCCATCTGTGTCGGCGCGCCGCAGGCTTCATCAACGTCGCCGATCTCGCTGATTTCAACGATATACCCAAACCGCTCACAAATCTGCGCGGCCCAGGCTTTGAATTCTTCGCGCGTCCACTCAAACCGGTGGTCGTGGTGGCGCAGCGTATCCTCGGCAAGCCACTCGTAATGTGCGTTATATTCCTTGTTCGGCGTGGTGAGCACGACCGTATTGGGAGTAGCAAACTCGAACAGGACTCTTTCAAAGGCAGGGATGCGCTGCGGATCCAGATGTTCGACCACTTCCACAACACACGCTGCATCGTAACCGGAAAACCTTGGATCCTTATACGTCAGCGACGCCTGCATCAGTGTCAGTTTGTTCTTTTTATACGGCGGCATCCGGTCGTAACGAAGCGTCTGCTTTGCCTTTTCAAGAACGTGCACCGCCACGTCTGCTGCGCCGACGCGTTTGATCTGATTTTCCTCCAGCAGCATGGCGGTCAGCTTGCATTCACCGCAGCCGAGATCTATCACGGAGGAAGCCCCGCTTTCCAATACGGCGTTTTTTACCGCGTCCAGTCGGCGCGTATTCAGGGAGATCCTTTTTTCGCGAACCTCATCCGGCACTTGTGCTTCTGCCTTTTCCGTTTCTTCGTCGCCTACGTCCGCGTCGTCTACAGGTTCGCTTTCGATCAACCTGTCAATGGCTTTGTGCGCGTAGCTGCGCTTCATATGGAAATACCGGCTGACGATCTTATTGCGCGCCGGATGTGCGTTCAGCCAGCCCTCCCCGTGCTTCAGCAGCTTTTCGATCTCCTCTTCGCTGACGAAATAATGCTTCTGACGATCAAACACGGGAATCAGCACGTAGAGATGATTGAGAAGCGCGGCAACGGTAACGTTACCGTGCAGCGTAAGGTCGATATACGCGCTGCCGCCCCATTCGGGGAAGACTTCGTCCAGCTCGGTCTGCCGCGTTTCCACGGTATAACCAAGCGGTTCAAAAACCTCTTTGGGCATTTCTTCATTACCCCTGCACGGCAGCATGTGAACACACGCCGTCAGATCCAGCGGTTGATCGACAAGCTCCGGTTTTTTATCGCATTTTCCGTTCATCGCGGTACCGAATACCCGCACGAGCGCGGTACTCAAAAAAGACGACGCAACGTAGGGCCGGTCGTTGACGTAATCGAACAGGCCACCCTCAGTGGAGCCGAGTTTACCTCTCGCCAGATCGATTGGATTCAGATCCAGCAGCAGAGCGGCGGTCGTCTCTTCATTCGATACTTTCGGATAGAAAACGTATGCGTTCCCGAAGCTCAGATCGAAGCTCTGCGCCCGATAAGGGTTTTTGTGCAACAGATACCCCAGATCCTGTGTGTTTTTACCTGTATATGTAATCGTCAGCAGCACTTATGATCCCTCCTTTGGCAACTGCTGCGCTTTTTCGCTTGCAGTATACCACGCTTTTTACAAAAAAGCAAATTTTACTGTCCGGAAAAAAGGACTTTATGTCGACGGAACTCATCTATCGGACAATTCGAGGATGGTTTTCCTCTTTTTTTCTGCAGCTTCTTTGAATTTCGCCGCGCCGCCGAAGGTGCGGCGAACGTAGGTAACAACGATGTCCGAATGGTCGATCATCCATTTGTTACGGTATTCGATGGCGAAACGCGGCGGGACGGATTCGATCCCCTCCGGCAGAAGAGTGTGGTATGTGTCACAAAGCGGATCTTCCTGTTTCGGCAGGTAAGCCAAAACGATCTCATATCTGATTCCGTGGGTTTGTTCAAACTCGGCCAGCAGACTGCGTGCCATTGCGTCGAAATTGCCTTGGTTCCCAACGTAAAACCGGTTGACACCTTGCTTTTCGATCAACTCTGATATTGCTTGCCGAAGGAGGTTTTTTATTTCCGGCGGGGTATCCCGGTGTCCAAAAAAAGTGCATATCATTATTAAATTTCTCCTAAAACAGCATACCCGAATATGGGTAATCTTATTTTAGGGGAAATATATTTGTCTTGTCAACCCGTATTCGGGTAATTCTCTCCAAATTGCATATTATCATTGTCTTAACCCGGAAACGGGTAATGCTGATGATGAGGGATATGCAATGGAGTATTCGGAGATTTATGTGAAGCGCATTCGCAGCCTGTGTAAGAGCAGAGGAATTGCAATTAACAAGCTGGCGACGATGAGCGGCGTAAAGCAATCCACGTTGGATAACATCGTGCGCGGTCTTACAAAGAATCCGCGCGTTAAAACGCTGCATATGATCGCGCTTGCATTCAACATGACGCTCGCTGAGTTTCTCGATTTTGAAGAACTGAATGTCTACTCCTTTGCGGATGAAGAGGAAGAATCAAAAGCATAGGAGTTTAGTATATTGATATAGGACAGCAGTAAATAGAGTTGAGATTAAGCTCATAGTGGGATTTCGATAAAACAATCTATTGGTCACAGGTTCGAGTCCTGTTTGAGGCGGCATGAAAATCAGATCGAATTTCGGTCTGGTTTTTGCTTTATGCATGGACTTATGCACGATTCCGTTTAATCGGATTTCAGATGCACCAGTCGATGTACCAGTCAATGCACAAGATCATTCATATACCACAAGCGGAATCGAAAACAGATGATTCACATGATACTGACGCGGGTATTCCATGTCTCGGTGGTTATATAATAGTGCCAAGAGAAAAAACTAAACGCTACAGATAACGCTACAGATAATGCCATAGAAAAAATTACTGATGCCACAGAAAATGTCACTCATATTGTTGAAGAAATGTATCCTGAATTGATCACATAATTGTTCTCACCCATCGCATGATGAATAAGTACAAAAGTGCTTGCCGTCATGTGTTTTTTTTGTTCCGCAGACATGCTTCATACGACGTTCACGGTCCCTTCTTCGGTCTATCCCGGGAAGGGACTTTTTTTAGCGAAGTTAGTTTTTGTTAAAAGAGAAGGGAAAAAGTGAGGATGGTTTTAAGAAAAACAAAAATGAGGGTAGAAAAAGAGGGGCTCCCAATTCCTTATTAAGTGGAGGGAATCTATAAAGCGTTTCTTTGTAAACAATCTGTAAACTGTTTCGATTTTATTTGAAGAACCGGCTGAAAAACTCCCTTGAGTAGTGAGAAGCAAAAAAAGAGAAAACATACCTTAACAAACAATGCCTCTCATTCCTAACTTAGTGAAGGGATCTATTTTGATCGCTCCGATCCTGACAATTGAATACCTGCACGGTTACCGTAAAAATACCGCCAAGACCTTCCGAATGACGGAAGCGAGCGCTCACAGTCTGAAACAACTGTGAGACCACACAGCGTCCATAGAAATATGAGGAGTGCCTGTGGGAACGGTGCCGGAGCAGGAGTAAAGCTTTGTCACACGCCTCCCAAATCATTTGTCACGTGATTATCGGCGAAAACCAATTTTTCGGCTATGGATATAGTGAAGAGAGAGATAAGTTTTTCTCTTTCGGCAAGTAATACAGTTATTTGATACATGCCCCCACTTTTGAATTAAATACTACATCCACTTTGTATTATGAATACTGCTCGCACTCTTTCTGTAAAAAAAATAGTTTTACGAAGTCAGCGGAATGGGTGCCCAGATAGCTGTTTTTCTGTATATAGATGAGAACAAATAAAAACTGAATACGAAATTCACCCTGAAAAATGGCTTTGAAAATGTATATAGGTGAGGGAGAATATAAACTTTTTATGAATTTTGCCATAGTTATGCCCAAAACACCCCCTCAAAACGCCTGAGAAATGTATATGGGTGAGGACATTAAACAACAGAATAACGGCGGCGATACATACCCCTGCCGATCCGTTAATATGTACCGTTATCGAACAGAAATCCTTTGGATGAAGAACTGTCCGAAAAGAGAAAACTGAAACGATTTCGGTACAAAAACACGGATCGCGATCCGATGAAAATCGGCCAAAAACAGGGGGCTTGAAAAAAATCCATTTCAGAAGGGAGTGAAAATTTATGCCAAGACCGAAAAAGGAAACCCACCTGTTTTACGAACAGGGAGACGACGAGATCCAGATCCGCAGCTGGGATAAGGACCTCAACGCCGCCGTCCGCAAGCTGAAGGAAAAGCATCCCGATCTCGTCTGGATCCGTGGCAACGACGACGATGAACCGGGCTACCTGTGGGCGGCAGTAAAGCTGACGAACTTTTTGTTCTATCCCATCCCACCGCGAACAGAGAAAAGCAAAACGGCGCAGTCCCAGAACGGGAAGCGCCACGCAGAGAATTTGAAGCATCAAAGAAGTGAGGAGTAGTTGATTATGAAAGACATGAATACGTCCGGGGGGATCCCCGGAAAAGCGGGGACATCGGGGACAGAGGAGACAGCCCCGATGCTCCGCGCCGTTCGCCGCGGCGCATGTACCCGCCGTCCCCTTTGTCTCCGAAAAAGGAACGATACCCCGGAGGCAGGAAATGAAATTTGAAGAGCTGCATTATCCCGAACCCTATGATATGCAGGACGGGTATCTGGGCTATTGGACGTACAACCACAAGGGCGACGCAAAGTTTAACCGGATCTGTAACTTCTTCCCGTATGTGGAGCTGCAGATCATCATTGACGACGGCATCAACCGCCGCGCGCAGGTAAAGATCGGTGCATTTTCTTCGGAGGGTATGCCGCTGAAAAGTCTGACCGTATCGGACCAGCAGTTTGTCGCAATGGATTGGCACCGCGCCGAATGGGGTTATGAAAACAATATTGAATCAAACAACGTGAAGGACAAGCTCCGGCACGCAATCCAATGTACGGCGAAGCATTCCGAAAAAACCTTTGTGTATGAAACGACAGGATGGAAAAAGATCGACGGCGAATGGTGTTATCTGATGCCCGGCGACGAAGCGCATACGGTTTCTCTTTCCGGCAGGTGCGACAGCTACGGTATGGACAGAAGAAGAGACATAACGACAGGCGACCTACTTAATATGACCGGGCTTCTGTATCAGGTCGCGCCGAAGGAGATCATGTTCCCGCTGATTGCCTTTGCGTTTCTCTCGCCGCTGAATACCTTTCTGCGCAAGGCGCGTTGTGAACCGAAAACGATCCTGATGCTGACCGGCAAAACCGGCGCGAAAAAGAGCACGCTGGCTGCGCTGGTCTTATCCTTCTTCGGAAGGTTTTCCACTGCGGATCTTCCGTCGTCCTTCCGCGATACGTCGAACAGTATCGTGAAGCAGGGCTTCTATCTGAAAGACGTTCTTACCTGTATCGATGACTTTCATCCTTCCGCCGGACGCGACGAAAAAGAAATGAAAGAAAAGATGCAGACCGTTCTTCGCGCCTACGGAAACCGCACCGGACGCGGGCGATTGAATTCCAAAGCCGAGTTGATGAAGGACTGCACACCGCAGGGCAACGCAATCATCACGGCGGAATTTTTGCCCGACGTCGGAGAAAGCGGAACGGCGCGCTACCTATGTCTCGATCTCAAACAGGGCGACGTCAACAATGCGGAGCTGACAAAATATCAACACTTCGCTTCTGACGGGTTGCTCTCTGCGGTGATGTTTCGGTATACGGAATGGATCAAAGAGAAGCACCTTGCCGATGAAGAAAGGTTTGTAAAAGGGCTTGCGGCGATGTTTGAAAGCAGGCGTACCGTGATTCAAAAACGGGCCGAAAAGGAAAACGTAACGCTGCGGGATCGCCTGATCGACGATCTGATCACCCTCTCTTTCGGCTTCGGTTTCTTTACGGATTTTCTGAAAAACATGGACGTAATCACGCCCGATACAGCAGCCGGGATGAACCGGGAATTTGAAACGATCCTTTTCTCCCTTGCGGAAAAACAGCAGAAGAAAACGGAGGAGGATCAGCCGACACACGTGTTTCTGAAAAAGCTTTTCTCTCTTCTGGACAGTGACAGGATTACGCTGACCCCGAAGGACCGACCGGAAATTCTCGGCAGAGAAAACAGCGTCGGTTATGAAGACGCCGAGTGTTTCTATCTCGACACCTCGCTCGTTCACAAGGAAGTTCGCCGCCTTTGCGTCGATCAGGGCGAGAGCTTTTCGATCACGGAGAAGGGATTGCTCAGCGCGCTTGCGAATGAAAAGCTGCTGCTCAAAGACGCCGATGGTCGCAACACAAGGCAGATCCGAATCGGCAATACCAAGAGGCGTTTGCTGGTGATACCCAAAGAAACCGCGCGCAGAATCGCGGAGGAATGAGGCGGAAAATGAAATGGAATCGTCTTAGCAAGCATTGGATTTGTGCTACAAATCCGCTTGTTGCCGGGAAACCGCCCCGGCAAAGAGAAGAAAAAAATATGGAAAGGATGAGAAAATGAATCGGAATTATATGGAACACGTGCGGCTCGATCAGTCGGAAGAGGATGAGCTTAACCGTCTTTGCGATACGCTCCATTGCTCCAAATCGGACGTCTTTCGTCGGCTGCTGAAATACAAGATCGTCTACGGAAAGCCCCCGGTTGAGTTCGGAAAAGTCATCGCGGAGCTGCGTCGGATCGGCGTCAATCTCAATCAGCTTGCGTGTTCTGTCAACACAAACGGTTTTGTAAACGGTTCGGAACTACGGCAGGCGCTGGATGAGTTATACGAGCTGGAACACAAGCTGAACGAGTCCGTCTGCGCGAAATGCGAGGTGCTTTTCTGATGGCTGTCACAAGGATCTGGCCGATCAAAAGCGGCTCTTTGGAAAATGTGCTCGCGTATATCGCCAACACTTCCAAAACCGATGAACAGAGTTTTACCGACGCACAGCTTGCTGGTCTTTACAACGCGCTGCATTACGTGGAGGACGGCGATAAAACATTTGATCCGAACGAAAAAAGACTTTTTGTCACCGGCATCAACTGTATCCCGGAGAACGCGAAAGAGGAAATGACCGACACGAAAAAGCGGTTCGGGAAAGAGGGCGGTATCCTCGCGCACCACGCCTACCAGTCCTTCAAACCGGATGAGGTCACGCCGAAGCTTGCGCATAAGATCGGAATCGAAACGGCGAAAAGATTATGGGGCGATGATTTTGAAGTAATTGTCGCCACCCACATGGGCTCGCACTGTATCCACAACCACATTCTTCTTAATTCGGTTTCCTTCGTTGACGGAAAAAAGTACAACGGCTGCAAGGAGAATTACAATCGTTTCAGAGACGTCAGCGACAGCCTTTGCAGAGAATATGATCTCTCCGTTATCGAGCATCCGAAGGGAAAAAGAGTGCCGTATAACGTATACAAGGCGCAGCAAAACGGAGAAGTCACAAAGAACGACGTGATCAAAAAGGATATCGATCTCGCGATCTCCGTCAGCGGAAATATGAGCTACTTTTCAAAGGTCATGCGGACGCTCGGCTATGAATTCCGGAGCGGATACAAGTATGAATATATCGTTCATCCAATGGCCCCGCAAGGCGTGCGGCTGATCAATCTCGGCGACGAATATACGCTTGATTCAATACAACGACGCATGCGAAACGAGCGTCAATATTCCGGGATTCAGTTTGAAATGCAGGATGATTTATTTCAGATCTTTGAAACGCCGCCGTGGGAGTTTCAAAACGTTCGTGAGTTGTACGTCCATTTCGTCTCGATCATCGAATTTGTAAAGGAGCGTCCGCGGAATAACATTGAGCTTTTCCGAACCCTGTGGGAAGAGGAGCTCATTTTCGATATGCGCGTGGAACAACAGAACCTGATGCTGGATAACAACCTTTACACGAACACGGATATTGAAAAATTCAAAGCCGGAAAAGAGAATGACCTGAAGGAATGCGAGGATACGCGGCGGCTCTGCCGCAACGCGCTCAAGCGTGCGCAGCGCGCCGGAAATGAAGATGAGATCTTCAAGCTGCGAAGGGACATCTCACATCTCAGCGAAATGATGAGCCGGTACAGAAAAGAGATCAAAATCTGTGAGCGGATCCTCGACGACGCGCCGGAGATCGAGAAGCAGATGAAGTATATCAGGGAGCGTATGGAGATGCAGCGGCAGAAATATCGGGCCAGAGGAGGTTGGGAAAGGTAGTATGAAAAAATTCAAAAGGAATGGAGGCGACGCCTGTCAAAAAAATGCAATCGGGTTATGACCGAACGCATTTTTACACTACACACTTTTAAGCAGTCATAACCTCCAAATTCAAATCAAAGCTATTTTGGAGGAAATCAAATTGGAAGTCAATTTTGCAGATGATCTTGTCACGACAAGAAAAATCATGAGCAAGTTCATCATCCCCATGCGCGGTTCGCCGTTTACGTTCAGGAAGGACGGCCAGTATTATGAGCTGAAAAACAGCATCGGTACCTTCGGCGTGATCGACCCCATTATCGTATTGGAGCCGGACCGGTACAAGGGCGGGAATTATGAGATCATTTCCGGCAGACGGCGGTATGAGGCCTGCAAAGAGCTCGGTATTGTGGATATTCCCTGCCGCGTGGTGCGTATGCCTGCCGACGACGCGCTGATCGCCCTGATCGATACGACGCTCTGTCAACGCACCGATATCCCGCCCAGCGAGAAGGGCGCGGCGTACAAGCTGCGGCTGGAAGCAATGAAGCGGCAGGGTTATCGGACAGATTTGGAGGAATCTGCAACTTGTACCCAACCTGTGTACAAGTTGGAGGGTAAATCAATCCAACAGCTTGCGGAGAAAAGCCCTGACAGCAGAGAGCAGATCCGCCGCCTGATTCGCGTGACCGAGCTGGAGCCGGAATTGCAGAAGCTGGTCGATGAAAAGAGGATCGCCCTCACGCCCGCCGTGGAGCTTTCTTACCTGCCGAAGGAAGCGCAGCGGGATCTCATCACGACGATTGAGAGCGAAGAAGCGACGCCCTCTCTCTCGCAGGCGCAGCAGATGCGCAAGCTCGCCGAAGCAGGCGATCTGGATATGGACCGGATCTTTTCCATTATGACGGAGCCGAAGCCCAACCAGAAGGAGACGATCAAGGTCCCCGTAGAGTACGTGCGGCAGTTTCGTCCGAAGGACACGATCAGCCAGCTTCAAAAGTTTATTCAGGACGCCTGCGCACATTACGCAAAATACCTGCGTAACCGCGACCGCGGCGCAAGGTAAATTCTAAACGAAAGAAGGTTATGGTCATAACATTCAACTTTTAATCATTCAACAGAAAACCATAACCTCCATTTTAAGAAATCCAAAGATGGAGGAAAAAATATTGGAAATCTATGAAAACAAAACGCCGCGTATGCGGACGCTGCCTATGGCAATGAAAGAAATCAAAGCGGCGGATCCCGGCACGCAGCTGACGCTGGCGACGCTGAGAAAGCTGGTGGACAGAGGCATGATCGGAACCGTGCCGCTGGGAAACTATCGTTTGATCGATCTGGACAAGCTGTTCGCGCTGCTCTCCAACGGCATACCCGACACAAATGTAAACGCGCCGGAGCATGTCAATGAAAGACGCGGAAAAGCGTTTGCAGATTGATCGCACATTTGTACAATTTTACAAAAATATGATACGCTGAAAGCCGCCTCCGCGCGGGGGCGGTTTTCAGAGAAAGGAATAAGAATTATGGCAACTTACGTTGAACGAAACGGTACCTACACCATTCAGGTTTCGGACGGCTTTGATTCCAAAGGCAACCGTATACGGAAAAGCATGACGTGGAAGCCCGATCCCGGCATGAGCCAAAAGGCAATCAACCGGGAGCTGGCCAAGCGCATGGCGATGTTTGAGGACGCGGTCCGCGCCGGGGAGGTCGGCGATCAGAATATCACGCTGTCGGAGTTCTCTGAAATCTGGCTCCGGGATTACGGCGCGACGCAGCTGAAGGCTTCCACCTTTCAGAATTACACAAGGCTTTTGGAACGGCGCATCCTGCCCGTGCTCGGCAATATGAAGCTTTCCAAGATCCGCCCCCAGCATATCATTGCGTTCTATAACGGGCTGCGGGAGCCGGACGCAAAGGATAAAAGCTATTATCAGGCGGATGAAAAGCTGAAAAAGTATCTGAAGGAACACAAGATCACCATGGAAAAGCTCAGCAAAGCAACGGGGCTTGGTTATTCAACCGTACGAAATATGGTGGGCGGCAAGCACGTTTACGGCAGCACGATGGAAAAAACCGCAAAAGCGCTGGAAATCGACCCAAAGCGTTTCTTCACGAGAATCGACGGCGATTCTACGCTGACGGGCTCCACCATCCTGTACCTGCACCATATCCTCCGCACCATGTTCACCTGCGCGGTGCAGTGGCAGATCGTCTCCTCCAATCCGTGTGAAAGAGTGAAGCCTCCGAAGCAAAACAAAACGCAGGCGGCATATCTGGACGAGGAAGACCTTGAGCGGCTGTTTACCTGCCTTGAATCGGCGGACCCGGTTTACAGAACGCTTATCACGCTTTACGTTTCCACGGGAATGCGCAGGGGCGAAGCGTTGGGACTTACGTGGAAGGACGTGAATTTTGAAAAAAGCCTGATCGATATCAACAAGGCGATGGTTTATGTGCACAGCGTCGGCGTAAAGCTCGATACGCCGAAAAATGAGTCCTCCCAACGGGTCATCAAGGTATCGCCGTCGGTCATGGTGATGCTGTGGGAATGGAAGCAGGAGCAGGAAAACTACCGGAGTACGTACGGCGACCTATGGCAGGAAACGGGCTTTGTTTTTACAAACAAGCTCGGCAAGCCCCTCCATCCGGACAGCGTTTCGTCCTGGTTCGGCAGATTCATAAAAGAGAACGATCTGCCGCCGATTCACCTGCACTCCCTCCGGCACACGAACGCTTCTCTGATGATTGCAAACGGCGTGGATATGGAAACGGTATCCAAGCGCTTAGGCCACGCCGACGCGCAAACCACGATCAAGATCTACACACACCAGATCCGCACGGCGGACGCCGCGGCTGCAGAGATGCTGGACACGTTCGTTTCCGGCAGGATGAAAAAAGAGGCGGCAGTAGAGTAGAACGACGGAAAACAGAAGCGGCAAGGCGGGCGAAAAACCTTCCTTGCCGCATTTCTATTCTACCGTACCGCGATCTGTTATTCTATCGCCGTTTCGGCAAATATGGCAAAAAACTACTGCCGATTCGGCACAAATCAAACTCGCTGTATCTATCTTTTTACTGCCAAATCCGGAGCGATTTCAGAAACCGCCGACCTGCTCACACCGGCAACACGAAAAAGGCGGTGGCAACAAGTGGCAACAAAGTGGCAACAAACGCAAAAATCAGCGGGTTTTGGGTTCAATTTTTCGGGGCATAAAAAAGCCGCAACCCCTTATTTTACAAGGGATTGCGGGATGGAGCTGGTGGTCAGAATCGAACTGACAACCTGCTCATTACGAATGAGCTGCTCTGCCATTGAGCCACACCAGCGGATTTGTCGTTTACGAGTGCGTATTATAACATAGCAAAATGAGAAATTCAAGAGGAAAATCAAAAAAATCCGCCGCCCGCGGATTTTTTTTGATAAACGCGGCCGAAGCGCAGACAATAAGGGACGGAAGGCGCGGCGGCGCGTTTTTCCGGTTTTTTGAGCGCCGTCCGGACGGCGGGACGGGGCGGGGGAGTGTGCGTCGGAGTGTCGGGGAGGGCGTGTGCGGGCGGCGGCGTGTGCCGGGGACAGGGCGGAGCATGGAAACGCCGGACGGCGCGGCGGGCGTGTCCCGATCCCGAACGATCCCGACGGCGACGCAACAAAAAAACTGTATACCATGTCCTTACACAGCCGCGGCGTACATAAGCATGAAAGGATGGTTACAATGCGATTCGTGTGGGCGTTCGTGATCGGGGGAATCTTGTGCGTCGTGGGGCAGGCGCTGATCGACAAAACGAAGCTGACCCCGGCGCGTATATTGGTTGGCTACGTCGTCACGGGCGTGGCGCTGGGAGCGTTCGGGGTATATGACAAGCTGGTGGACCTCGCGGGCAGCGGCGCGCGGGTGCCGCTGTCGGGCTTCGGGAACCTGTTGGCGGTCGGAACGAAGGCGGCGGTGGACGAGCAGGGGCTTTTGGGCGTGTTGACCGGCCCCCTGACCGCGGGCGCGGCCGGGATCATGGCGGCGGTGCTCGCGGGCCTCGTGACGTCGTTTTTCACAAGGCCGAAATCAAAATAAAAGAGGCCAGAGACCAGAGGCCAGAGGCCAGGGGCCGGGGAGCGCGGCTACGCCGCGCGGGTGCACGGTCCACGGGTGCACGGGTGCACGGGAACGCGGCAGTGCCGCGCGATCGTAGGGGCGCACACCGTTGCGCCGTTTACGGATAGCGCGCGCAGCGCGCCACCAATAATAAACCCATCGGCGGTTTGTGATTTGGTTCCCACCCCGCAGCGGGATGCGCGGGCGCTTATCCGCGATTCATATTATTAAATATTTTATTTATTGAAAGGCCATCTGCTCCGTCTGCGGTCCGTCGGTTCATTCAATGGACCGGCGGGTTTGATTAAGGTGCTCCCCTTCGGGGCGTCATCCGTAAACGGCACAGGGCAGACTCCCCCGCGGGGCGGGGGAGATGTCCGCGAAGCGGACAGAGGGGGACGGACCGGGTACGGTCTGCGCCCCTACCAAAGGAACCGCCGGTCTGCCGCGCTACCGATTTATCAAAGCAACAAACAAAGCCGGGGGTTCGAGCGAACCTCCGGCTTTCTCATATCATTTTGTATTTTGTATTTTGCATTTTGTATGCATCCTACGCGGCTTTGCCGCGTTCCCGTGCACCCGTGTACCCGTGCACCCGCCGCCGCAGGCGGCTTTTTTATCCTTTCCACTCCGGGTCCTCGAACCCGACCGCTTTGCGCAGGATCAGTCTCGCGTCGGCGGCGGTGACGCCGGGGGTGCCGTCCACGTCGCAGGCGGCGTATTGGGGCGAGCCGGGGGCGTAGGTCTCGAGCCCCACGGCGCACCTCAGCGCTAAGCGGGCGTCGGCTGCCGTCACCTTGCCGTCGCCGTCCACGTCGCCGGGGACTGCCGTAAGGGCGGGAAGATCGACGTCCTCTGCTGTGACGGGCGTCTTGCCCTCGGCGTCGGCGAAGAGCGCGCCGCAACGGGCGCAGGCGTAGTGCGCGATATTGCCGGGCGCGGATACGGTGGGCGCGACGGCCTCCACGGCCGCGAGGTCGTGCCCGAGGGCGGGCGTTTCGGCGTCGGCGTAGCCGAAGCGGCAGTATTTGCAGGCGTGGGACGTGTAGCCCGTGTCGACGCAGGTCGGCGCGACTACGGTCACCGTGAACTCGTGGGCGTCGGGGTCGATCGGGCGCTCTTTATACGTCGTGTAGTCGCAGCGCGTGCAGGTGCGGTACGCGTCCCAGCCCACGGCGGAGCAGGTGGGCGCCTGGGCCTCGTGGTCGACGTAGTCGTGGCCGAGCGGGTCGATCACGACCGTCTTCGTCTGGCCGTAAAAGCGCTTGTTGTTGAACCCCACCGTGTAGGTCCCCTCTCCTTGGTCGGTGCAGGTGGGCTTTTTCGTGACCGCGTATTTCGATTGCGCGGTCTCGCTGATCACGTGCTTTTCGTCGTAGGCGCAAACCACCTTCGCGGTGCAGGTCGAAAGGTCCTCGCTCCACTCGTAGATGGGGTCGCCGTAGGCGTGGCCCGTGGGCTCGATGGCTTCCTTGAGAAGCTGTGACTTGAAGCGCGGGTTCGTGAACGCGGCGACCGCGACGCTCACGCCGTATTCGGTGCAGGTGGGCGGCGTGGTCTCGCTCGTCACCGTGCCCTCTTCCGCGATGGGGGGCGTTGCGTCGCCGTATACCGCGAAGCAGGCGGTGCGGTCGGCGTTCCACTCATAGACGATCGCGTCCAGATTCACGGCCTCGAACGTCACCTCGGCGCTGTTGCCGTAATCGTCGTTGACGATGCATACGTATTCATAGCCCTTCGTGACCGCGGGGAGCGTCAGCGAAGGACCGTTTTCGCCGATGATGAATTCTCCGGTGCCGTTGTTTTTCCAGTAATAGTGGAGGCCCCCCTGAAGGCACTCCGCCGTGACCGCGAACGTGGGCGTGTCGCCGGGCCGGACGAACGCGAATTCGTCGGTCGCGCGTTCGGCCGAGAAGCCGTTTTCCTTCGGCAGCGTCAGATACACCGGAAAGCTGCCCGTCCGCTGGCTGCTGTTGTACCGTGCGGCGTAATAATAGGTCTCGCCCGCGGTGAGCGTGGCGTCGATCTTAAAATTCAGGCGCACGCCGCCGTCGTCGTTATACTGGATGAGCCCCATGTTCGCGTCGTAGAGCCACGCCTGCACGTCTTCGACGGGCTCCATGGAGTAAAAGCTGTACACGGCCGTCTCTTCGGGTACGAAACGGAAGGTTACGGACTCGCCCTTCGTCTCCACGTTTACGAGGGTCTCGGCGTTCAGCGTGATCGGCCGGTCGGCGAAGCAATAGACGTAAAAGCTGACGTCGCCGTAGGAGCCGTATTCATCCGCCGCGCGGCAGCTGTACTGCCCGGGGCCCTGCAGGTTTTCAAGCGTCAGCGAGGGGCCGGTCTCGCCCTCGATCAGGGTCCTGTCGTCCGGGTATTCCGACCTGTACCAGCTATAGGCGATCGCCCCGCCCATGCCGGACGTTGCCTCGACCTCGAACGTGAGGTCGTCGCCGGGCGAAACGCGGAACGAGCTGACGCCGTTTTTCGGCGCCGCCGTGAAGGAAACGTCGGTCATCCGGACGAGCTTTACGGGAAAGCTGCCCGTTTTGTCGTTACTGTTGTATTTCGCGGCGTAATAATAGGTCTCGCCCGCGGTGAGGGTCGCGTCGATCTTAAAATTGAGGCGCACGCCGCCGTCGTCGTTATACTGGATGACCCCCATGTCGGCGTCGTAGAGCCACGCCTGCACGTCGTCGACGGGCTCGTTTGAAAAGAAGCGGTAAAGCCCCGTTTCTTCGGGCGTGAAGCAGAAATACGCGGTCTCGCCTTTCGTTTCCACGGTCACCGTCGTTTCGGTGTTGAGCGCGATCGGCCGGTCGGCAAAGCAATAGACGTAAAAGCTGACGTCGCCGTAAAAGCCGTATTCGTCCGCCGCGCGGCAGCTATACTGCCCGGGCCCGGCGAGGTTTTCGAGCGTCAGCGAGGGGCCGGTCTCGCCCTCGATCAGGGTTTTGTCGTCCGGGTATTCCGAC
Organism: Clostridia bacterium; assembly: GCA_017550625.1. Lineage (GTDB taxonomy): Bacteria > Bacillota > Clostridia > Oscillospirales > Acutalibacteraceae > RUG806. The sequence continues at coordinate 149,466 of JAFZOL010000045.1, forward strand.
CTGTACCAGCTATAGGCGATCGCCCCGCCCATGCCGGAATCGACCTCCACCTTGAGGGTGAGGGTGTCGCCGGGCGAAGCGCGGAACGAATATACGTCGTCCTTCGGGGTCACCGCAAAGGTCTCGTCGGTGATCCGCACGAGCTTCACCGGAAAGCTGCCCGTTTTGGCGTCGCTGTTATACCGCGCGGTGTAATAATAGGTCTTGCCCGCGGTGAGCGTGGCGTCGATCCTGAAATTGAGGCGCACGCCGCCGTCGTCGTTATACTGGATGAGTTCCATGTCGGACTCGTAGAGCCGCGCGTTCACGTCGTCGACGGGCTCTTCGGAGAAGAAGCGGTAGTGGCCGGTCTCTTCGGGCGTGAAGCGGAAGTATACGGTCTCGCCGGGCGTTTCGATATGCACGGTCGCCGTTTCGCCGGCGGCGATATCGTAGATCTGCGCGGCGCGCGACGAGACAAGGCCGCCCGCGCCGCCGGAGAGCAGCGCGAAGCATAAAAGGACTGCGAGCAGGGTTTTTGCCGTTTTCATAGGGGGATCCTCCCTTCAAAGTCTGCCGCGAAATGCATCGCGGCGCGAAGAAAAGGCGCGCTCAAGAGCGCGCCGCGTGGCGTTATTGCAGTTTCTCGAAATCGGCGGCGCCGTGCTTGCACAGCGGGCACACGATATCCTCGGGCAGGTCCTCGCCCTCGTAGATCCAGCCGCACACCTTGCACACCCAGCCCTTTTTGCCGGTGTCGGGCTTCGGCTTGACGTAATTCTGATAATAGGTATAGGTCATCGTGTCGGCCTTCGAGAGCACCTGCGCCTCGGTGACGGAGCAGATGAACATGCCGTGGGTGTCGAGGTCGACGTACTGCTCGACCTTGAGCGACATGAAGGCGTTGATATAGGCGGGCAAAAAGGCGAGGCCGTTCGCGCTGCGCAGCGGCTTCATGTCCTTGAATTTGTCCGCGGTGCGGCCCGACTGGAAGCCGAAGGTCTTGAACACCGAGAACGGCGCCTCCACGCTCAGACAGTTGACGTTCATCACGCCCGTGTTCTTGATCACGTGGTGCGAATAGTTCTGCTTGTTGATGCACACGGCCACGCGGTTGGGCGTGTTCGTGACCTGCGTCACGGTGTTCACGATCAGGCCGTTGTCCTTCTCTCCGTCGTTCGAGGTTACGACGTATAGGCCGTAGCCGATCTTGAACAGGGCGGTCAGGTCGTTCTTCGGCGCGATCTTTTCTTCGAGCTCGGTCTTGTAGGTCGCGGTCAGCTCGTCGGCGAGCGCCTCGAGCTGGGCCTTCGACTCGTCGTTGAGGGCCGACACGATGCGCACCGTGTGCTCGGCGAACGAAATGTTCTTGCTGTGCTCGAACATGCCCTTCATCACCTTGGCGGCGAGGGGCGCCCACGAGCCGTTCTCGATGAAGCCCACGGTGCGGTTCTGATAGCCGCGCTCGGTGAGGGCCTCGATGAACGTGCGCATGAAGGGGAAGATATCGGCGTTGTAGGTGGTGGTGGCGAGCACGAGCTTGCCGTAGCGGAACGCGTCCTCCACCGCTTCGGCCATGTCGCAGCGGGCGAGGTCGTTGAGGGCCACCTTCGGGCAACCGTTGGCCTTCAGGCGCTCGGCGAACAGCTCCGCGGCCTTTTTGGTGTTGCCGTAAACCGAGGTGTAGCACACGCACACGCCGTCGGTCTCGACGCCGTAAGAGGACCAGATATCGTAGAGGTTGAGGTAATAGCCGAGGTTCTCGCTCAGCACGGGGCCGTGCAGCGGGCAGATGACGGCAATGTCGAGCCCCGCCGCCTTTTTGAGCACGGCCTGCACCTGCGCGCCGTATTTGCCCACGATCCCGAAATAATAGCGCCTGGCTTCGCACGCCCAGTCGTCGTCCTCCACGTCGTTGGCGCCGAATTTGCCGAAGCCGTCGGCAGAGAACAGCACCTTGTCCGCGTCGTCGTAGGTCATCAGCACCTCGGGCCAGTGCACCATCGGCGCGCCGATGAAATGCAGCGTATGGCGGCCGAGCGCGAGGGCGTCGCCCTCCTTCACCACCACGCGCTTGTCGGCGAAATCGGCGCCGTAGAAGTTCTGCATCATCGTAAAGGCCTTGGCGCTCGACACGACGGTCGCCTCGGGATAGGTCTTCAGGAAATTGACGATGTTGGCGGAGTGGTCGGGCTCCATGTGCTGCACCACGAGATAGTCGGGCTTTCTGCCGGCGAGCGCGCGCCCCACGTTGTCGAGCCACTCGTGCGTGAAGTGGGCGTCCACGGTGTCCATCACCGCGATCTTCTCGTCGCGGATCAGATAGGAGTTATACGCCATGCCGTCCGGCACGTCGTACTGGCCTTCGAACAGGTCCACGCGGTGGTCGTTGACGCCGACGTAAAGGACGTCGTTGCTGATAAACATATCGGTTTCCTCCGGATTATTTTATTTAGATTATTATACCTTTTACAGGAAGAAAAGTCAATAGGGGGACGAGAAGCGCGGCGGCGCCGCGCAATTATAATGCAGAATACAAAACATAAAACACAAAATGCAAAATACAAAATACAAACTACAAAATGCAGGAAGGGCTCCGCCCTTACCTATTAAAAAAGCGCGGCAAAGCCGCGCACGATCTTTTCATATTTCCGGCGCTCATTGAAAAAAACGACGTATGGTCCCACCTGAAATTATGAGTTTTACAAAACGGTTCATTTTACATTCATTGTTTTTCGGTGGAACCGGTGGGACCGGTGGTGACGTCAAGGGAGAAACTTCCGTACTGTTTGACATCGGTTCACACCTTCGGCCGCCGGTCCCAATAATTTTGGATTTTGTATTTTGTATTTTGCATTATCTTTGCGCGGCTGTGCCGCGCCCCCGTGCACCCGTGGACCGTGCACCCGCGGCGCAAAGCGCCGCCTGCCCGCCGCGCGAAACGCGGCTATTTCATCTCCGCTTCAATCACCGCCGCGGGCAGGTCGCGGAAAAAGTCGTCCCGCTCGATGTGGCGGCGCTCGTGGGCGAAGCTCAGGCGCTGCTGCTCGCACGAGAGCGAGGCGTTGATATACACGTTATAGTCCCCCTCGGCGTCGGGCAGCGTGAACGCCCTGACCCGCACCGGCAGGGGGAGGGTGCGCACGTGGATCTCGTTCATGGTCCCCTCCGATCCGGAGGCTCAGCCGTCTTTGGCGATCGCCTCCACGAGTTTGATGATCTTGTCAAGGTCGTCTTTCTTGACCTTCGCCGAGGCGTCGAACAGCACCTTGCGCATCCGGAACAGCTCTTCCTGTTCGTCGGGCACGTTGTCGGCGTCGTCGAGCAGAAACGCCACCGGCACCTCAAAATAATCCGACAGCTTCGTCAGCGTGCCGGTCGAGAGCCGGCGCGTCCGCCCGCTCTTGAGCTCCGTGAACACCGAGGACCGTATCCCCGTGGCGGCCGCCACAGCCGACAGCCGCACCCCGCGCTCTTCGCACAGGGCCGTGAGTTTTTCATAGGTATTCATACGTCTGAACGCCTTTCCTCATTTTTTGAAAAAGCACTTGACAATTACAGAATTCTGTATTATGATAGGGACGTGATTGACAGAATTCTGTAAATAAGTGTTTTCAAAGGGGAGTATACTACAGAATTCCGTATTTGTCAACCATATTCTATCAAGTTGAAAGTCCCATGAGCGGGACAGGGAGGAGACCATGAGCAGAACCGCGCTCGACGTAAAGGTGAAATGCCCGTTTTTCGTCAAAAACATCCGCGCCCTTCTCGTGTGCGAGGGGGCCGTGCCCGGCACCTGCATGACCACGCGCTTTGCCGATCCGGCGGCGAAGGTAAGGCACATCGAAGCCTGCTGCAACGCCCCCGACGGCGGCGGCTGCCCGCTGGCAGGGCTGCTTTTCGGGATCTACGAGGACCTGCCGGACGGCTGACGCGTGTCGGTTTTTCGGCGGGCGTTGTGTTTTGCCCGCCGAAGAATACGACCGTTTGCACAATTTGTGAACGAAATGTAAACTTTGGATTGTACAAAAAACATAATTCCGATTTATACTTGTAGAAAAACAAACGTTGTGCTAATATGACTATGAATCGGTAACGATATTCGGAAAGAAAAGAGAGGTGATATTCATGAGCAGTCCCGTGTTCGATATTTCCGAAAGCGAGATCCTCGGCGTCATTCAGAAGCTTCTTGAGACGTTCAAGAAGGTCATGCAGTGGCTCGGCATTCTTGTTCTGCCGGAGGAAGGCGAATATGATTATCCCGGCCAGGAGCCTGCGGAAACCCCCGAAGGCTGAGGCCGTAGAATAAGCCAAATATTTTGATTAAAGAGGTGCTATCATGACGAATAACGAACTTCAGATCGATTTCTCCTGGTCCATCGACCAGTGGATCGCGGTGTTCAAAGAGCTGATCGATATCCTTGTCGATTTCTTTGATACCATCGGCATCAAGCTGCTCAAAGACGACGGCGAGGCCGAAGCTGAATAATTGCCAATTTTATCCGAAATATTACGAAAGAGAGGTGTCATTATGGATTACGTGAAGGTGTTGATCGAATTCCTGCAGGAGCTGTTCAAGGCTCTCACTGAGTTCCTCGGCAAATCCATCCCCGTGATGAGCGGTTTCTCCAACGTGGAGATCCCCGGCCTGACCGACGGCGAATAAGCCATACCGGCAGACAAATTATTAGATTATAAGAGGTGAAAAATATGCATTCTTCTTTTGATTTCAACGCTCTGATCCAGTTCCTTACCGCGCTGTTCAACCTGTTCAAAGATCTCTTTGAGAAGTTCACTGCGGAAGAGGCCGAATAATCCGGTTTCAAAAAAATCCCCGCCAACCGGCGGGGTTTTTTGTTTTGTAGGGAGAGGCCAGGGGCCAGAGGCCAGAGGCCAGAGGCCAGGAGCGCGGCGCAGCCGCGCGGGTGCGCGGGTGCACGGGTGCGCGGCAAAGCCGCGCGGTGTGGAATGCAAAATGCAAAATACACAATAAAAAGGGCCGAGGGCGATCCCTGGCCTTTGGCCCCTGGCCCCTTTTTTACTTATAAAAAGGGCCGAGGGCGATCCCTGGCCTCTGGCCTCTGGCCCCTGGCCTCTTTTTTACTTATAAAAAGGGCCGAGGGCGACCCCTGGCCCCCGGCCTCTGGCCTCTGGCCCCTTTTTTACTTCACGCTTTTTCCGTCCAGTCCGCACTGGCCGGAGTTGTTGTCGCCGGCGGAGAGGATCGCGCCGTCCTTCGTGAGGCCCACGGCGTGGCTGCCGCCCGCCGCGATCGCGGTAACGTCCGTCCACCCCGACACGTCGGGGGCGTCCTTGCCCGTGGCCAGCACGGTGCCGTCTTCTTGGAGCCCGAGCGTGAACATCGTCCCGGCGGCGACGGCGGTCACGTTCTTCCAATCGCCCACGTCGCACTGGCCGTCGTCCGCGGCGCCCGTCGCCACGACGGTGCCGTCCTTTTTGAGGCCCACGGTGTGATAGCCGCCCGCGGCGACTTCGATGAGGTCGGTCCAGCCGCCCACGTCGCAGCGCCCGTCGCCGTTGAAGCCCGCCGCCACGGCGGTGCCGTCGGCCTTGAGCCCGACGGTGTGATAGATCCCGAGCGACACGTTTTTGAGCCCCGTCCAACCGCCGACTTCGAGCTGCAGATACGAGTTGTCGCCGGCCGCGAGGGCCGTGCCGTCGGCCTTCACGCCCACGACGCCGCTGCCGCCCGCCGAAAGGGCGACGACGCCGGTCCAGTCTGCCGCGCCGAGCTGCCCCGAGCCGTTGTTGCCCGCGGCGAGCACGGTGCCGTCTTTCTTGAGGCCGACCGCGAAGTCCGCGCCCGCGGCCACGGCGGCCACGTCGGCCCAGCGGCTGACGTCCGTCTGCCCGGCGCTGTTTGAGCCCGCGGCGAGCACGGCGCCGTCTTCTTTGAGTACAAGGGTGAACAGGTCCCCGGCGGCGAGCGCGACGCGCTCAGGCTCCGGGAACGTTTCACTTCCGGACGGCGTTTCGCTGCTGCCGTCGGGTTCGTCCGGCTCCTGCCCGCAGGCGGGAACAAGGCACAAAAGCGCGAGCGCCAGCAGGATGGCAATCAGTTTCTTCATCGTTTTTCCTCCCGTCAGCCCACGATCAGCACGATCGTGAAGGGCGCGGCGAAGATCCATTCGCCGTTCGTTTTGTTCATGACGTAGTTGTAGCTCACGATGTCGTTTTCGCCGAACGAGCAGGTGAGGGTATAGGTGACCTTCGTCTCGGTGATGCCGGTGACCGTGAGGGATGCGTTGCCCATCCGGGGCATCGGCAGCGCGTTGTCGACGTAGAGCTCGCCGTTGAACGAAGCGTAATGGTCCTTGAGATAGGGGTTCGACACGGCGGGCGCGAACACCTTTTTCATCGCGAGCGCGAGGTCGCCGAGCGTAGTGTACGCCCCGCCCTCGACGCGGTAATAGGTCTTGCCCGTCTCGGCGTTCAGATACTTCTGCTCAAGGTTGACGTGATAGGCTGCCGTGACCGGCGTGAACCAGTCGTAGGCGAGCTGCATGGCCTCGTTGAAGCGGCCCTCGGCCTCTTCGGCCGTCATGCCCCCGGCGGGCGGGGTATCCGTCCCGCCGCCGAGCTCTTCGAGCCCCACGGCGGCGCGCAGGATCAGGCGCGCGTCACTGGCGGTCACCTTGCCGTCGCCGTCCACGTTCGCGGCCTTATAGGCCTCGCTCCCGGGCGCGACGTCCTCGAGCTCCACGGCGATGCGCAGCGCGATGCGCGCGTCGGACGCCGTCACCTTGCCGTCGCCGTCGGCGTCGCCGGGCAAGCGCGCGGCGAATACCGGCGTCAGGCACAGCGCGACGAGCGAAAGCGCCAGCGCGAGTGCGATCAGTTTTTTCATTTTCTCTCTTCCTTTCAAACGGCCCTCCGGGGCCGGGTTTTACGTTTCTTCGGCGACCGCGGCCGGGACTTCGCCTTTTTCGGCTTCGCGGCGCTCTTTGAGCAGGTGCTCCACCTCGGTGCGGCGCTCTTCGGAATCCTTCACGAACGAGATGAACAAGAGATACAGCAGCGCGCCCACGATCGGCCCGAGCATGAACAGCGGGTACTGCCAGCGGTAGAACTTGTCGCCCTGGTGGTAGATATACTGGTCGTCGCCCTCTTCCTTTTTATAATACAGCACGTGGAAGAGGAAGAAGTTTTGTATGAGGTTCGAGATGCCGCCCGAGAATTTTGTGGTGAAGTTCTGCATCGCGAAGCTCACGCCCTCGGTGCGGATACCCGTTTTGAGCTCCACCTCGTCGATGGAGTCGGAGGTCAGCGATCGGTGCGCCACGTCCATCAGGCCGCCCGGCACGTTGAACACCGCCACGCACGCGCACACGGCCAAAAAGCCCGGCACGGTGGAATAAAAGCCCGGCACCTTGGGGTCGTCGCGCCGCGCCGCGCCGCCGCCGACGAAAAAGGCGACCACGCGCATCACCACGGCCGACACCTGCGACACCACGAGGGTCTTCTTCATGCCGCCGAACAGGGGGATCAGCTTGCCCGCAAACAGCAGGGCGATCGCGCCAGGCGCGCCCGACACCACGCCGTAAAGCGTTTCCGAAAGGCCGCCTTTCAAAAAGCCCGATTTTTCGGTGCGGTATTCGGACTGGAAGAAATAGGTCTGGTTGATCTTGGGGCTCAGGCCCAGCGAAAAGCGGGCGAGCGAGATGAAGATGAGCGTGGGGTTGTGCCGCACGATGGCGAGCGACTGGAAGAAGCTCTCTTCCTCATGATAGGGCGAGTCCACGCGCTCGCGGAACAGGGCGGCGTCAAGGCTCAGAAGCTCGCCGCCGAGGCCGAACACGAAGGCGAAGATCGTGAAGATCAGGCGCTCCGCCATGCCGAGGTTCCCCTTGAGCAGGTCCCAGATCACCGGAAAGCCCATGCCCGAAAGCGTCGCGCCCGCGCCGGCGCCCACGGTGACCCAGTGCGTGATGCGCGACCGGTCGCCCGGGTGCGGAGTCGACAGCGGCAACAGCCCCCACAGCGCCACGTCCTGAAACGAATATAAAAGGTCCCACACGGCGTACAGGGCCGAGAGCCACACGATCTTGAACACGTCGCCGAAGCCGAGGTTCACGAACATCAGCGCGCACAAAAGCCCGATGAACGGCGGCATGTACAACAGATACGGCCGCATCTTCTGATAGGGCTTATGTTTGCGTTTGTCCACGATGCCGCCCACGAGGATGTCGTTGATCGCGTCCCACACGTAGGTGGCGGTCATGAACTTGCCCACCCAGTGCTGGCGCTCCTTGCTCATCATGTGGTTCTCGTAGAAATACACAAGGCGGTTGCTGATGAAGCTGTAGGATATGTTCTGCCCCGCGAGGCCGGTGGCGAAATGCAGCACCTCGCGGTTGTTCACGTGGTCCTCCCGCTCTTCCCGGGAAAACAGGAAAAAGCCCATATACGCATCTCCTTTGCGTGCTTGTAATATAATTTTATCATATTATCCTGCACAGTGCAAGGGACGAAGTGTATCAATTTTGTAATATTGGAGGGGCGCACAGGGCCGGGGGCGCACAGGGCGCACAGGGAAAAAAGCCGCGCATAGCACGGCGGGTGCACGGTCTACGGGAGTATTTAAACAGTATCGCGGCAGCCGTACCCGGCCCGTCCCCCTCTGTCGGCTTCGCCGACATCTCCCCCGCACTGCGGGGGCGTCTTCCTCTGCCGTTGCGGTGAGGAATCTGCGTTTTTCATTTTGCCCGGTCGGCGGGTCCGCCGTGGGTAGTACGGCTGCCCACAGCCGTTCTTTCCCTGCGGAGCGGGGGTTGAGCCGTACGGCGAGACTCCCCGACGCGGGGAAACCCGACGGATAGACGACCGGCTTCATATCCGCTTGGGCGACGAACAGACTTCTTCTCATATTTCAATCATTCATAAAAAATCAAAATCACAAAACAACCAACCCCGCCGACCGGGTCATCATCAAAGGCAGGCAGGCGCCGCCGCGACTTCCCCACGTCGGGGA
>JAFZOL010000046.1 GCA_017550625.1 Clostridia bacterium
GAAGCAGCGCATCTCGATCGCGCGCGTTTTCTTAAAAGACCCGCCGATCCTGATCCTCGACGAGGCCACAAGCTCGCTCGACAACGACTCCGAATACGAGGTCGCGCAGTCTCTCGCGGCGCTCTCGAAGGGGCGCACCACGATCACGGTCGCGCACAGGCTCACCAGCATCGTCCATTCCGACCGCATCCTCGTCCTCACGAAGGATGGCGTGGTCGAAGAGGGCAACCATCAGACGCTGATGGAGAAAAAGGGGATCTATTACGGGCTCTACACCCGGTCCGATTCGATCCGCTGAATTCTTGGCGTCACCTTGTACGAAAACGCGGGCTGCGGGTCCGCGTTTTTTTCACCATTTGCCGAAACTGAAAACCGGACGGTTTTTTGACGAAAATCCGCTTGACGCAAGGGGTGTTTTGCGTTATAATAACACCGTACTTTTTCAGTACCGTTTTTTGTGACTGACGGAAATAACGCAGAGCACTGCGGAGGAACAAAAAAACGTATTGCCGACCGTCTGGGCGCACTGGAACGAAAACGTCCCAAGTGCGCCCTTTTTATTTGGATAAACCGGTTGTAGGAGGCTTTTATGAAGAAGATCGGGATCGTGATGGGCAGCGCCAGCGACCTGCCCGTGGCCGAAAAAGCCGTCGCCGTGCTCGAGGCGTTCGGCGCTCCCTATGAAACGCGCGTCCTTTCGGCGCACCGCACGCCCGAAGAAGCGCGTGATTTTGCTTTTCACGCCCAAAGCGAGGGCTTCGGCGTGCTGATCGCTTTCGCCGGCATGGCAGCTCATCTCGCGGGCGCGCTTGCCGCAAACACCACGCTGCCCGTGATCGGCGTGCCCTGCAAGGGCCCGGTCTTCGACGGGATGGACGCGCTGCTCTCCACCGTGCAGATGCCCTCCGGCATCCCGGTGGCGACGGTGGCAGTGAACGGCGGCGCGAACGCCGCCCTGCTCGCGCTCGAGATCCTTGCCGTCGGCGACTCTGCGCTCGCAGAAAAGCTTGCCGAAAAGCGCCGCGCCGACGCCGAAAACGTACTTGAAAAGGATCGCGAGATCCGTGAAAAATACCGGAAAGACTGACAGAACATGGAGGAGAACATCATGGACGTTATCAAAACCGAACAGCTCTACGAAGGCAAGGCGAAAAAGGTTTTCGCCACCACTGATCCCGCGCTCGTGATCGTGTCGTATAAAGACGACGCCACCGCGTTCGACGGCCTCAAAAAAGGCACCATCGCCGGCAAGGGCGCCGTGAACAACAGGATGTCCAATTACCTGATGGGGCTTCTTGAGAAAGAAGGCGTGCCCACCCATTTCGTCGAGGAGCTCTCCGAGCGCGAAACTCTTGTGAGAAAAGTGGAGATCGTGAAGCTCGAGGTCATCATCCGCAACATTTCCGCCGGTTCGTTCTCGAAGCGCTTCGGTGTGGAAGAGGGCATCGTGTTCGATTCCCCCACGATCGAATTCTCGTATAAAAACGACGATTTGCACGACCCGCTCATGAACGCCTACCACGCGATCGCCCTGGGCGTCGCCACCAGCGAAGAGATCGAAACGATCAAGGCGCTGGCGTTCAAGGTCAACGAGGTGCTCAAGGCCTATTTCCTCGGCATCGGCGTCAAGCTCGTGGACTTTAAACTCGAATTCGGCCGCACCCCCGACGGCAAAATCGTGCTGGCGGATGAGATCTCGCCCGATACCTGCCGCTTCTGGGACGCCGTGACCAACGAAAAGCTCGACAAGGACCGCTTCCGCAGGGATCTCGGCAACGTGGAGGGCGCCTACGCCGAAATGCTGCGCCGCGTGTTCGGCTGAACCGGAAACCATTCAATTGATCTTTGAACAGGGGAGGACTTGCTTATGGGCGGCTTTTTCGGCGCTGCGCTGAAACGCGACGCGGTCACGGACGTGTTTTTCGGCACGGACTACCATTCGCATCTCGGCACGCGCTGCGGCGGCATGGCCGCGTGGAACCCCGAAAAAGGGCTCCAGCGCGTGATCCACAATATCGAGAACTCGCCGTTCCGCACGCGCTTTGAATCGATCAGCGCCGAGATGAGCGGTTTCTCCGCCATCGGCGTGATCTCCGATTTCGATCCGCAGCCGCTGTTGATCCGTTCGCGCCTCGGCGCTTACGCGATCTGCATGATCGGCGTGATCAACAACGCCGACGCACTGATAAACGAGCGCGTCGCCGCGGGCGGCGATTTCGGCGCCATGACGGGCGGGCGCGTCAACGCCTCGGTGCTGCTCGCGTCCTATATCAATCAGAAAGACAGCTTCGCGGAAGGCATCCGCTACGCGCAGAGCCGCGTGGAGGGCACCGCTTCGATTTTGATCCTCAAAGAAGACGGCAGTCTGATCGCCGCGCGCGACCGGCTCGGGCGTCTGCCCGTGCTCGTCGGCCGGCGTGACGACGGCTACTGCGTCTCGTTTGAGGATTTCGCATATAAAAAGCTCGAATTCGAGACCTGCCGCGAGCTCGGCCCCGGCGAGATCGTGGAGATCACGAGCGACGGCGTCACGCAGCTTCTGCCTCCGGGCGAAGAGATGCGCATCTGCTCTTTCCTCTGGACCTATTACGGTTACCCGACCTCCGCTTACGAGGGCGTGAACGTGGAGATGATGCGCTATATCAACGGCCGCATCATGGCAAAGCGCGACGCCGAGCTCGGCAATAACGAGGGCGTCGACTACGTGGGCGGCGTTCCCGATTCCGGCACGCCCCACGCCATCGGCTATTCGAACGAGAGCGGCCTGCCGTTCGCCCGCGCGTTCATCAAATACACGCCCACCTGGTCGCGGTCCTTCATGCCCACCGACCAGTCGCAGCGCAACAAAGTCGCGAAGATGAAGCAGATCCCGGTGCACGAGCTGATCCGCGGCAAGAGTCTGCTGTTCGTGGACGATTCGATCGTGCGCGGCACGCAGCTCCGCGAGACCGTGGAATTTCTGTATGAAAACGGCGCCAAGGCCGTGCATATGCGCTCGGCCTGCCCGCCGATCATGTACGGCTGTAAATACCTCAATTTCTCGCGCGCCACCTCCGACATGGAGCTGATCGCGCGGCGCAAGATCGTGCAGCTCGAGGGCGAAGAGGGGCTCGCACATATCGACGAATACGCGAACGGCGACACCGAGCGCGGCAAGAAGCTGAGGCAGGCGATCTGCGAGGAGCTGCACCTCGCTTCTCTTGAATACCAGACCCTCGACGGGGTGATCCGCGCGATCGGCCTGCCCGCCGAGAAGCTGTGCACCTACTGCTGGAACGGCAGGGAATGAGCCTTTACGAAAGGATGGATCGGATGAACACGAATTCGAGATCGGAAGCTTATGCCGCAGCCGGCGTGGATATCACGGCCGGTTACAAAGCGGTGGAGCTGATGAAGGCGCACGTCGCGCGCACGCTGACCAAGGGCGTCTGCTCCGATATCGGCGGCTTCGGCGGCCTGTTCGAGCTGGACCTGACCGGTATGACGCGTCCCGTGCTCGTCTCCGGCACCGACGGCGTCGGCACGAAGCTCAAGCTCGCTTTTCTGATGGATAAGCACGACACCGTGGGCGTCGACTGCGTGGCCATGTGCGTGAACGACGTGATCTGCGTCGGCGCGAAGCCCTTGTTTTTCCTCGATTATATCGCCTGCGGCAAAAACGTGCCCGAGCGCATCGCCGATATCGTCAAGGGCGTGGCCGAGGGCTGCGTGCAGGCGGGCGCCGCGCTCATCGGCGGCGAGACGGCAGAAATGCCGGGCTTTTATCCGGAAGACGAATACGACCTCGCGGGCTTCGCCGTGGGCGCTGTCGAAAAGAGCCGCATCCTTGACAAGACCACGATGGTTCCCGGCGACGTCGTGATCGCGCTGCCGTCCTCGGGCGTGCACTCCAACGGCTTTTCGCTGGTGCGCAAGGTCTTCGACGTGGAACACGCGGACCTCACGAAGCCTCTTGCCGCCCTCGGCGGCAAAAGCCTCGGCGAAACGCTGCTCACCCCCACGAAGATCTACGTTAAACCGATCCTGAAGCTGCTTGAAAGCGTGAGCGTTCGCTCGATCTCGCACATCACGGGCGGCGGGTTCTACGAAAACATCCCGCGGTCGATCCCCGACGGTCTCACGGCGGTCATCGACAAAAGCGCGGTGCGCGTGCTGCCGGTGTTCGACCTGATCCGAGAGACCGGGAACGTCAGCGAGCGCGATATGTATAACACCTTCAATATGGGCGTCGGTATGAGCGTCGTTGTACCGGAAAACGAAACCGACAGGGCGCTCGAAGTCCTGCGCGCGTGCGGCGAGGACGCCTACGCGATCGGCAAAATCGAACAAGGAGAGGAGAAGATCCGTTTATGTTAAGAAAGACGCTTTCCGGCGTTTCCGCCGGCGTGATGATCTCGATCGGCGGCGCCGTGTATCTCGCGTGCGAAAACAAGATTGTCGGCGCGGTCCTGTTCACGGTCGCCCTGCTCACCATCTGCATCAAGGGCTATTCTCTCTACACCGGCAAGATCGGCTTCATCCCCGAAAAGCACGACGCCGAGTCGCTGTCCACTCTTTTCCTGGGGCTGCTCGGGAATACCATCGGCACGCTGTTCTGCGGGCTTATCATCCGCTTCGGCATGCCCTCGCTCGGCGAAACGGCCGAGGTCCTCTGCACGGCGAAGCTCGTGGGCCAGAGCCCGCTCTCCACGCTCGTGCGCGGCATCTTCTGCGGCATTTTGATGTATATCGCCGTGAGCATCTACCGCGAAAAGTGGCAGATCGTTGGCATCCTGTTCGCGATCCCGGTGTTCATCCTCGCGGGGTTCGAGCACTCGATCGCCGATATGTTCTATTTCACCGCCGCGGGCTTCGTGAACTGGCGGTGCCTGCCGTTCGTTGCGCTCGTGCTGATCGGCAACTCGCTCGGCTCTATGCTGCTGCCCACGCTCAATAACGCCTGGGCGGGCAAAAAAGAAGCCGCGGCCCCCGCTGTCGTGAACGATCCGTATCCGGAGGATGTTTTATGAGACAGGCGAACATCGCCGTGCTGGTCTCCGGCGGCGGCACGAACCTGCAGGCGCTTTTGGACGCCGAAAAAGCCGGAACGCTCGTTTCGGGAAAGATCGTGCTCGTGATCTCCGACAAGGCGGACGCCTACGCCCTGACCCGCGCGAAAAACGCCGGCGTGCGCACAGAGACCGTTCTCAAACGCGATTTCCCGGAGAAAGCCGCTTTTGAGGCGCGGCTCGTCGAGCTGCTGACGGAGGCGAAGACCGACCTCATCATCCTCGCGGGTTTCATGCGCATCCTCAGCGCGGACTTCACCTCGCGCTATCCGAATCGGATCCTCAACGTCCACCCGGCGCTGATCCCGTCGTTCTGCGGCGAGGGCTTCTACGGTCTCAAAGTGCACGAGGCGGCGCTGAAAAAGGGCGTCAAGGTCACGGGCGCCACGGTGCATTTCGTCAACGAGATCCCCGACGGCGGCGAGATCATCCTGCAAAAGGCCGTGGACGTTCTGCCCGGCGATACCCCCGAGATCCTGCAACGCAGGGTCATGGAGCAGGCGGAATGGATTCTGCTGCCAAAAGCCGCCGAGCTCGTCAGCCGTGAGTTGACTGAGGAACAATAAACAGAAAAGCCCCGCGGGGTCCCGCGGAAAACGATAAAGGAGAGAAAAAGATGGACATCTACAAAGTGCACGACCTCACTGAACTGCTTTCGGGTAACCCTTACCCCGGGCGCGGCATCATTTTCGGCATGACGCCCGACGGAGCGAAAGCCGTGGCCGCGTATTTCATCATGGGCAGAAGCGCCAACTCCCGTAACCGCGTGTTCGTACAGCGCGACGGGGCGCTGTTCACCGAGCCCTACGACGCCTCAAAGGTTGAAGACCCCTCTCTCATCATCTATGCCGCCGTGCGCGAGTGGCAAAACTTCCTCATCGTTACGAACGGCGACCAGACCGACACGATCGTCGAAGGCCTGCAGAAGGGTGTTCTGTGGCACATGGCGCTCGCGGTGCGCACCTTCGAGCCGGATGCGCCGAACTTCACGCCCCGCATCTCCGGCGTCCAGAATTTCCTCGACGGCAGGTTCTATTATCAGTTCAGCATCCTCAAAAGCGTGGACACCGAGGGCAGCGGCTGCGTGCGGCAGGCGTTTGGCTATCCGCCCCGTCCCGGCGTCGGCCATTTCCTGCACACCTACGTGACCGACGGCAATCCGATTCCGTCGTTCGTGGGCGAGCCCGAGCGTGTCGAAACCCTCGACGACATCGACGCGTTCACGGACAAGCTCTGGAACGCTTTGAACGAAGACAACAAGATCTCTCTCTACGTGCGTTACACCGATCTCAAAACGCTTGAAAAAGAAGAGCGTATCGTAAATAAAAACAAATAAAGGAGCCCGCCATGAAAGAATTCGAACTCAAATACGGCTGCAACCCCAACCAGAAGCCTTCGCGCATCTTTATGGAGGACGGGTCCGACCTGCCGATCGAGATCCTCTCCGGGCGCCCCGGCTACATCAATTTTCTTGACGCGTTCAATTCCTGGCAGCTCGTGCGCGAGCTGAAGGCCGCGACGGGCCTTCCCGCCGTGACCTCGTTCAAGCACGTGTCGCCCACCTCGGCGGCGGTCGGCCTGCCGTTGCCCGAAAAGCTCAAAAAAGCCTGCTTTGTGGACGATATCGAAGGGCTCGACGATTCTCCGCTCGCGTGCGCCTACGCCCGCGCGAGGGGCACCGACCGGATGTGTTCGTTCGGCGACTGGGTCGCCATGTCCGACGTGTGCGATGAAACCACCGCGAAGATGCTCAAGCGCGAGGTCTCCGACGGCGTGATCGCCCCGGGCTATACCCCCGAGGCGCTTGAAATCCTCAAAACCAAGCGCAAGGGCAACTATAACATCGTGAAGATCGACCCCGACTACGTGCCCGCCGAAAAAGAGCGCAAGACCGTGTTCGGCGTCACGTTCGAGCAGGGGCGCAACAATTTCAAGATCGACCGTGCTCTTCTCTCGAACCTCGTCACGAAGAACAAAGACCTGCCCGAGAGCGCCGTGATCGACCTCATCATCTCGCTTATCACCCTTAAATACACGCAGTCCAATTCCGTGTGCTTCGCCTACGGCGGACAGGCCATCGGCGTGGGCGCGGGCCAGCAGAGCCGCATCCACTGCACACGCCTCGCTGGCTCGAAGGCCGACACCTGGTTCCTCCGCCAGAGTGACAAGGTCCTGTCGCTGCCGTTCCGCCCGGATCTCGGCAGGCCCGACCGCGACAATGTGATCGACGGCTACATCAACCGCAACGAAGAGGACGTCACGGCCGACGGCAACTGGCAGAAATACTTCACCTCGCAGCCCTCGCCCTTCACGGACGAAGAGCAGCGCGCGTACCTTGACACAATTACGGGCGTCGCGCTCGGCTCCGACGCGTTCTTCCCGTTCTCCGACAACATCGAGCGCGCCCACAAGAGCGGTGTGTGCTATATCGCCGAGCCAGGCGGCTCCATCCGTGACGACGCGGTGATCGACTGCTGCGACAAATACGGCATGGTCATGGCGTTCACGGGCATGCGCCTGTTCCATCACTAAACTTCCGTTCATCCGAAGCGAAAAGGGGCGAAGCAAATGAAAATCATGGTCATCGGCTCCGGCGGCCGCGAGCACGCAGTCGTGAAAGCGATCAAAAAGAACCCGAAGGCGGATGAGGTCTACGTGCTGCCGGGCAACGGCGGCATCGCGGCCGACGCCGAGTGCGTGAACGTCGCCGCGACGGACCTCGACGCCGTCGTCGCGTTCGCGTGCGAAAAGCAAATCGATTACGCCGTCGTCACGCCGGACGATCCGCTCGTGCTCGGTCTCGTGGACCGGCTTGAGACGATCGGCGTGCCCTGCTTCGGGCCGCGCAAAAACGCCGCGATCATCGAGGGCAGCAAGGTCTTCTCGAAGGATCTCATGAAGCGTTACCGTATTCCCACCGCGCGCTACGAGGTCTTCACCGACCCGGCGGCGGCGCTCGCTTATCTCGACACCGTGCCCGCGCCGATCGTGGTCAAGGCGGACGGCCTCGCGCTCGGCAAGGGCGTGACCGTGGCTGAAACGACCGACGAGGCGAAGGCGGCCGTTCTGTCGCTCATGCGCGACAAAAAGTTCGGCAAAAGCGGCGAGCGGATCGTGATCGAAGAATACCTCACGGGCCCCGAGGTTTCGGTGCTCGCGTTCACCGATTCTCACACCCTCGTGCCCATGGTGAGCTCCATGGACCACAAGCGCGCCCTCGACGGCGACAGGGGCGAGAACACCGGCGGCATGGGCACCGTGGCGCCGAACCCCTATTATACCGAAGAGATCGCCGCGCGCTGCATGCGCGAGATCTTTCTGCCCACAATGAACGCCATGAACGCCGAGGGGCGTCCCTTCAAGGGCTGCCTCTATTTCGGGCTCATGCTCACGCCCGACGGCCCCAAGGTCATAGAATACAACTGCCGTTTCGGCGACCCCGAAACGCAGGTCGTGCTGCCGCTGCTCGAAAGCGACCTGCTCGAGATCATGCTGGCGGTCACCGAAGAGCGCCTCGCCGAAGCGGACGTGCGCTTCTCCGACCGGGCCGCCTGCTGCCTCATCGCCGCTTCCGCCGGGTATCCCGGAAAGTATGAAAAAGGCAAGCTCTTAACGATCCCCGAATCGCTTCTTGACCGCGTTTACGTCGCCGGGGCGAAGAAAGAAGGGGAGTCCCTTTTCACGAACGGCGGGCGCGTGCTCGGCGTCACCGAGGTGCGCGATACGCTCTCCGAAGCGGTCGCCGCCGTGTACGAAGATATGCGTCATATCTCGTTCGAAAACAAATACTGCCGCTCCGATATCGGCAGACGGGCGCTTTCGGCGTCGGAGGACGCGCATGGTTAAACGCATCTACGCAGAAAAAAAAGAAGGCCTCCGGGTCGAGGCGGATGCCCTGCTCGGCGAGATCCGCGATTTCCTCGGGATCGGCAGGCTGACGGGCTTGCGGATCCTGAACCGCTACGACGCCGAAAAGATCACGGACGAGGTGTTCGGTTACGCCATGAACACCGTATTCTCCGAGCCGCAGCAGGACGACGTGTATACGTCCGTCCCGTCCGGCGCTGACGAAGTGTTCGCCGTGGAGTTCCTGCCCGGCCAGTTCGACCAGCGCGCGGATTCCGCCGCCCAGTGCATCCAGATCCTCTCGCAGGGCGAGCGCCCCACGGTGCGCAGCGCCAAGGTGTATCTCCTTTACGGCGCGCTGACGCCCGACGACGTCGCCGCGATCAAAAAATACGTCATGAACCCCGTTGAAGCGCGCGAGGCGTCGCTCGAGCTGCCCGAAACGCTCGAAACGGCCTACGAAAAGCCCACGCGCGTGGAAACGCTTTCGGGGTTCAACAAGCTTTCGCGCGAAGAGCTTTCTTCGTTTGTAAAGACCTACGGTCTCGCGATGGACGCGGACGATATCGCGTTCTGTCAGGACTATTTCCGCTCCGAAGAGCGCGATCCAACCATCACCGAGATCCGCATGATCGACACCTACTGGTCCGATCACTGCCGCCACACAACTTTCAATACCGAGATCGACAGCGTGACGTTTGAGGACGGTGTTCTCGAAGCCGCGTGGAAGCGGTATCTCGACGTCAGAGCCTCGCTCGGGCGCGCGAAGCCCGTGTGCCTGATGGATATCGCCACGCTCGCTGCGAAATATCTCAAACAGACGGGCAAGCTCAAAAAGCTCGACGAGAGCGAAGAGATCAACGCCTGCACGGTGAAGATCGACGTGGAGGTCGACGGCGTAAAAGAGCCGTGGCTCCTGCTGTTCAAAAACGAGACCCATAACCATCCCACCGAGATCGAGCCCTTCGGCGGCGCGGCCACCTGCATCGGCGGCGCGATCCGCGACCCGCTTTCGGGACGCGGCTACGTTTACGCGGCCATGCGCGTCACGGGCGCGGCGGATCCCACCCGTCCCGTGGGCGAGACCATTCCCGGCAAGCTGCCGCAGAAAAAGCTCGTGACCACCGCGGCGGCGGGCTATTCGTCCTACGGCAACCAGATCGGCCTCGCTACCGGTGTGGTGGACGAGCTCTATCATCCCGGCTACGCCGCCAAGCGTCTTGAGATCGGCGCGGTCATCGCGGCCGCCCCGGCCAAAAACGTGCGCCGCGAGGTCCCGTCGCCCGGCGACAAGGTCATTCTTCTCGGCGGCGCCACGGGGCGCGACGGCATCGGCGGCGCCACCGGCTCGTCAAAGGCGCACACGGCGCAGTCGGTCGAGACCTGCGGCGCTGAGGTGCAGAAGGGCAACGCCCCCGAAGAGCGCAAGCTTCAGCGCCTGTTCCGCAAAGAGGCCGTCACGCGCCTCATCAAGCGCTGCAACGATTTTGGCGCGGGCGGCGTGAGCGTTGCCATCGGCGAGCTCGCCGACGGCCTCGTGATTGACCTCAACAAGGTTCCGAAGAAATACGAGGGCCTCGACGGCACCGAGCTTGCGATCTCCGAAAGCCAGGAGCGCATGGCGGTCGTCGTGGAAGAAAAGGACGTTCCGGCGTTCCTCGCGGCCGCCGACGAAGAGAACCTTTCGGCGACCGTCGTGGCCGAGGTCACCGCCGAGCCGCGCCTCAGAATGACGTGGAACGGCGAAACGATCGTCAACGTGAGCCGCGCGTTCCTTGATTCCAACGGCGCTCCCAAACATATCGATATTGCCCCTGCGAAGCCCCGATCCCTTCCCGTTCCCGCTTGCGAAGAGCCTCTGCCCGACACGCTGCGCCGGATTGCGTCCGATCTCAACACCTGTTCGAAGCAGGGGCTTTCGGAGCGCTTCGACGCCACGATCGGCGCGGGCACGGTGCTCATGCCCTTCGGCGGCAGGTTCCAGC
The DNA here is from genome assembly GCA_017550625.1 of Clostridia bacterium. GTDB lineage: Bacteria > Bacillota > Clostridia > Oscillospirales > Acutalibacteraceae > RUG806. The sequence continues at coordinate 10,880 of JAFZOL010000046.1, forward strand.
GCACGCCCATCGGCGCCATGGCGCACAAGATCAGCGTCGAGCGCGGGCACACGGACGACGTGTCGCTCATGGCGTGGGGTTACGATCCCTTCGTCTCCGAAAGAAGTCCCTTCCACGGCGCCTACGACGCTGTCGTGGAGTCCGTCGCGAAGCTGATCGCCGCCGGCGCGCCGTTCCGTGACGTTTATCTTTCCTTACAGGAATACTTTGAAAAGCCCGGGCGCGACCCGAAGCGCTGGGGCAAGCCGCTCGCCGCCCTGCTCGGCGCGTTTTCGGCGCAGCTCGATCTCGGCGTGGCCGCGATCGGCGGCAAGGATTCCATGAGCGGCTCGTTTGAGGATCTTGACGTACCGCCCACGCTCGTTTCGTTCGCGGTGACCACCTCCAAGGCGCAAAACGTCGTTTCTCCCGAGTTTAAGACGGCGGGCAACGGCGTGGTGCTGCTCGCCCCAAAACTTGACGCGCGCGGATTGCCCGAAACGAACAGTCTCATTTCCGTTTTTGACCGTGTGACCGGCGCGCTGCGTTCCTGCAGGGCCGTCTCGGCCGCTGCCGTCGGCAAGGGCGGCGTGGCCGAAAGCGTGATGAAATCCGCCTTCGGCAACGGCTTCGGCTTCGCGTTCGGGCCGTCTCTCACGACCGAGGACCTTACGAAAAAGCAATACGGCGCGATCCTGCTCGAAGTGACCGAGGTTTTGCCTGAAGAAAATCTGATCGGTTATATAACGGCTGAGCCCGCGTTCACGCGCGGCGAAGAGTCGGTCCCGGCGAACGAGCTTCTCGCTCTTTACGAATCCCGGCTCGAGGGGGTCTATCCGCTCCACGCCGCCGCTGAAACCGCGCCCGTTCCCACGCTCTCGTGCGACAGGACCGCCGAGTTTGCCTCGCATATCAAAACCGCGCGTCCCCGCGTGCTGATCCCGGCCTTCCCCGGCACCAACTGCGAATACGATTCCGCCAAGGCGTTCGCCGACGCGGGCGCCGAGCCCGAGATCTTCGTGGTGAGGAACCGCAGCGCAGCCGACATCCGTGAAAGCGTCGCCTCGTTCGCCGAAAAGCTGAAGCAGGCGAACGTCGTGTTCATCCCCGGCGGCTTTTCCGGCGGCGACGAGCCAGAGGGCAGCGCAAAGTTCATCACCGCTTTCTTCCGCAGCGCCCCGGTCAAAGACGGCGTCCACGAGCTGCTCAAAACCCGCGACGGCCTGATGGCCGGTATCTGCAACGGCTTCCAGGCGCTCATCAAGCTCGGCCTCGTGCCCTACGGCGAGATCGTGGACCCGGACGAAAACTCCCCCACGCTCACCTTCAACACGATCGGGCGGCACCAGTCGATGATCGTGAAGACGCGCGTTGCCTCCGTGCTGTCGCCGTGGCTCTCCGGCGTGAGGGTCGGCGATATCGTGAACGTGCCGATCTCACACGGCGAAGGGCGTTTCATCTGCCCCGCGCCGCTGCTTCGTCAGCTCGCGGAAAACGGCCAGATCGCCACGCAGTATGTCGACCTCTCGGGCAGCGCCACGATGGACGACCGCTTCAACCCCAACGGCTCCGTTTACGCGGTGGAGGGCATCCTGTCGCCCGACGGCCGTGTGCTCGGCAAAATGGGGCACAGCGAGCGCAAGGGCAGCGGCCTGTATCTCAACGTTCCCGGCAATTACGACCTGAAGCTCTTTGAAAGCGCGGTCGGCTATTATAAATGATCGAATACCGAAAAGGAGTTATAGTATGGAGTACAAAACCGACATCGAAATCGCACAGGCCTGTGAGCTGAGACCCATTTCCGAGATTGCCGAAAAGGCGCACATCCCCGAGGAATACGTGGAGCCCTACGGCAGAAACAAGGCGAAAATCGACCTGAGGATCCTTGATTCCGACCGTCCGAACGGCAGGCTGATTCTCGTCACCGCCATCACGCCCACCGCGGCGGGCGAGGGCAAGACCACAACGACCATCGGCCTCGCGGACGGCCTTGCCCGCATCGGCAAGGACGTGACCGTTGCGCTGCGCGAGCCCTCGCTCGGGCCCGTGTTCGGCGTCAAAGGCGGCGCGGCCGGCGGCGGCTACGCCCAGGTCGTACCGATGGAGGATATCAACCTCCACTTTACCGGCGACTTCCACGCCATCGGCGCGGCGAACAACCTGCTCGCCGCTATGCTCGATAACCACATTCAGCAGGGCAACGCTCTCGGCATCGACGTTCGCAAGATCACGTGGCGGCGCTGCGTCGATATGAACGACCGGCAGCTCAGAAACGTGGTGGACGGCCTCGGCGGCAAAGCCAACGGCGTGCCGCGTGAAGACGGCTTCGATATCACGGTCGCGAGCGAGATCATGGCGGTGTTCTGCCTCGCGAACTCCATTTCCGACCTTAAGGCGCGCCTGTCGCGCATCATCGTGGGCTACACCTACGACGACAAGCCCGTCACCGCTGGCGACCTCAAGGCCGTCGGCGCCATGACGGCGCTGCTCAAGGACGCTTTGAAGCCCAATCTCGTGCAGACGCTCGAGGGCACGCCCGCCTTCGTGCACGGCGGCCCCTTCGCCAACATCGCGCACGGCTGCAACTCCGTGATCGCCACCAAGGCCGCCCTCAAGATGGGCGACTACACCGTCACGGAGGCCGGCTTCGGCGCGGACCTCGGCGCGGAGAAATTCCTCGACATCAAGTGCCGCATGGCGGGCCTCACGCCCGACGCCATTGTCATCGTCGCCACGGTGCGCGCGCTCAAGATGCACGGCGGCCTCGACAAAAAGAGCCTCGCCACCGAGGATCTGGGTGCGCTCGAAAAGGGCATCCCGAACCTGCTGCGCCACGTGTCGAACATCAAAAACGTCTATAAGCTCCCCGCCGTGGTCGCCGTCAACCGCTTCCCGACGGATACCGACGCCGAGATCGACTTCATCATCAAAAAGTGCCGCGAGCTCGGCGTGAACACCGTGCTCTCCACCGTGTGGGCCGAGGGCGGCAAAGGCGGCGAGGCGCTCGCGCGCGAGGTCGTGCGCCTGTGCGAAGAAGAGAAGGGCGACTTCACGTTCTCGTATCCGCTCGACTGCTCCATCGAAGAGAAGATCGAGGCCGTTGCCAAAAAGATCTACGGCGGCGCCGGGATCAACGTTCTGCCCGCCGCGAAGAAGCAGATCGAGCAGCTCACGGCGCTCGGGTACGACAAGGTGCCCGTGTGCATCGCCAAAACGCAGTACAGCTTTACCGACGATCCCACCGTGCTCGGCGCGCCCGAAGGCTTCGTTGTCACCGTGCGCAACGTGAAGATCAGCGCCGGCGCCGGCTTCATCGTGGCGCTCACCGGCGATATCCTCACGATGCCGGGCCTGCCCAAAAAGCCCGCCGCCGAAAACATCGATGTGGACGAAAACGGGCGCATCTCGGGCCTGTTCTGATCGAAAATCAAAAATCCTTCGTTTTTCGTATGGACTTTTTGAAAATGGCGTGGTATAATATCATTTGACAAAAGTCCGACGGGCGTGTGAAAACGTCCGGCGCGAATTATCAGAAAAGGAGATCGTTCTATGAAAACCATGAAAAAGGCGCTTGCCGTTCTGCTGTCCGTCCTGATGGTCTTCTCCATCGGCGTCGTCGCGTTCGCGGCCGAGGGTGAAGGCGAGGGCGAACCCGCTGTCGTCGAAACCACCGAAGGCGAGGGCAAAACCGTTTCGTCCGACCATCTCTGCCCCTATTGCGGCGAGATGCACGACGACAAAGACACCATGGATTCCCTCACGGGATTCTATCACCTCATCCTTTACGTGATCGAGCAGTTCAAGAGCATTTTCCAAGTCTTCTCGAAATAACGCCTGCATGAAAACGACCGGAAGCATTGCGCTTCCGGTTTTTTTCATCTTTTTCAGCCGTTCGAATTGACTTTCTCTCGTTATGATTCTATAATTACTATATAAAAACAATCGTGCAAAAGAAGGAAAAACCATGCCGAGAAAACACCCTCTGTTCCTGATCCTGATCCCCGTGATCGTTATTCTGTTATGCGTTCTGTCCTCCTTCGCCGCCTTCGCCGAGGAGCCGCCGGAGGATCCCGATCCCTCCGTCACCGACGGGCAGACGACCGAAGAGCCCGTCGATCCCGCGCCCGCGTGCGCCGAGACCGGCGAGCACGTCTACGAGACCTACACGCCCGCGAAAGAGGGGACGCACACCGCCGTGTGCACGCTTTGCGGCGCCGAGGCGGAGCTTCCGTGCGACTACGGTGAAACGCCGGTCTTTGCCTCGAACGGAGACGGCACGCATTCTGCCGTTTGCCTGCTCTGCGGCGGCAAAAAAACCGAAGCCTGCGCGTATACGGACGAAACGATCGCCCCGAAACAGACTGAAAGGGGTTATACGCTCCATACCTGCGCCGTATGCGGCTATCGTTACGAAGACGGTGAAACCGAGCCCGAGGGGATGCGGACGGAAAGCCGCCTCGTTTGCGATGTGAACGCTGACGGCGTTCTCTCCGCGGCGGATGCGCGTCTTCTCCTGCGCGCCGTGGTATCGCTCGAGGCGCTGCCGGATCCCATTCTGCCGTTCGCTGACGCCGACGGCGACGGGACCCTTTCTTCCGCCGACGCGCGCATCGCCCTGCGCCGCGCCGTCGACCTTGACACGACTGTCGAGCGGCACGATTACGCGGTTACTGTTACTTTACCCGCCACCTGCGTAGCCCCCGGCAAAGCGACCTATGCCTGCCGGTATTGCGATAGTTCGGGTGAAATGACCGTTCCCGCTGCGCCGCACGATTTCGGCGAGCCCGTGGTCACGCCGTCAACTTGTACACAGAACGGCAGCCGCGTCAGGACCTGCCGTGCCTGCGGCGCGAAAAACGTCGTCACGCTCTCTCTCCTGGGGCATTCGTGGACGCAGTCGGGAGAAACGGTCATCTGCGCCGTCTGCAAAAGCCGCGCGAACGGCTTCGTGGACCTCGGCGGCAGCACCTATCATTGCGTCAACGGCGTGAAGGATACGAGCTGGCAGCAGATCGGCGGCGGCTATTATTTCTTCGACAGATTCACGGGCGCCATGCAGCGCGGCGGGAAGGCGGACGGCCTTGCGCTCGGGGCGGACGGACGCGCCGTCGAGACCTCCTACAGCGTCGAAAAGATCAAAACCTTCATGAAGGCGCGCCGTATCCTCGATTCGATCACCGAACCGACTGACAGCGTGTCCGACAAAAAGTATAAGGCCTTTATCTGGGTCATGAAAAAGCCCTACGCGCAGTACCGCGAGGTGGGCGAAGCCATGCAGACCGAAGGCTTCGAAATGCTGTTCGCGAACGATATCTTTGACCGCGGCAACGGCTGCTGCGGCTCCACGTCTTACGCCTTCGCCTTTCTTGCCGTCGAGGCGGGCTGCCATGAGGTGTACGTCAACGACGACGGCATCAAGACCGGCGGTCACGCCTGGGTCACGATGGAGGGCAACAACCGCGTTTACGACGTCATTTTCGCCGAGGCAAAATCCTTCAGCGCGAACTACGACGCTGCCGTCACCGATTACCGCAAATACCAGCCCCGCATGACCTACGTCGGCGGATGAGGACCCGGGAGGAGAAAAAACATGGATAAACAGTCCGCACGCGTCCGCGCGCAGGAAATCGTCTCGCGCATGACGGTGGAAGAAAAGATCTCGCAATTGCTCTACGACGCCCCCGCGATCGAACGTCTCGGCATCCCGGCCTATAACTGGTGGAACGAGGCGTGCCACGGCGTGGCGCGCGCCGGCGTTGCCACGGTGTTCCCGCAGTCGATCGGCATGGCGGCGACCTTCAATCCCGCCCTCGTATATGAGGTCGCCGACGCGATCTCGACTGAAGCGCGCGCGAAGTATAACCGCAGCGTTGCTTACGGCGACCGCGGCATCTTTAAGGGGCTGACGTTCTGGGCGCCGAACATCAACATCTTCCGCGATCCCCGCTGGGGGCGCGGGCAGGAGACCTGCGGCGAAGACCCGTTTTTAACTTCCGCCATTACCGCCGCCTTTATCAAAGGATTGCAGGGGGACGGTGAATTCTATAAAGCCACCGCCTGCGCCAAGCATTTTGCGGGCCATTCCGGTCCCGAGAGGTTGAGGCACGGCTTTAACGCCGAGATCAGCAAAAAAGACCTCTATGAAACCTATCTGCCCGCCTTTTATCACGCGGTCAAGGCAGGCGTTGCGGGCGTAATGGGCGCTTATAACCGCACGAACGGCGAGCCCTGCTGCGCCTCGCCCACGCTCATGGAGATCCTGCGCAAAAACTGGGGCTTCGACGGCTATTTCGTGTCGGACTGCGGCGCGATCTGCGATATTTACGAGGGGCATCACTATACCGACGATCTTGTTCACGCCGCCGCTGCGGCGCTGAACGCGGGGTGCGAACTCAACTGCGGCGACGCATACCTCAGCCTCGTCGAAGCCTACGAGAGCGACCTCGTTACCGAAGAGGCAATCACCGACGCCGCGGTGCGGCTCTATACGATCCGCGTGCTCCTCGGCGAATTCGAAGAAAAAAGGCCCTACGCCGACACGCCCTATTCCGCCGTCTCCTGCAAGGCGCACAAGGAACTCAACCTCCGCGCCGCTGAAGAAACGCTGGTGCTGCTCGAAAACAAAAACGGTTTTCTGCCGCTCGACCCCGAAACGCCCCGCCGTATCGCGGTCGTGGGTCCGAACGCCATGTCCGTCACGGCGCTCGAGGGCAACTATAACGGCCACGCGGACGAATACGTCACCGTGGCGGACGGCATCCGCCGCGTCTTCCCGCGCGCCGAGATCACGGTCGCGGACGGAGCGCCCCTGTTCCAGGATGAGCGCAGACGCTGGGACGGCTTCTGCGACCTCGAGAGCGAGGGCGCCGCTGCCGCCGCCGGCGCGGACGTCACGGTACTCTGCCTCGGTCTCGACCGCGGCGTGGAGGGCGAGGACCTCGGCTATGAAAACGAGTTCACCGATTACGGCGACCGCAAAACGACGGCGCTGCCCGCCTGCCAGATGAAGCTGGCCGAAGCGGTCTGCAACGCGTGCGAAAACGTGGTCGTGGTCGTGATGTGCGGCAGCGCGGCAGACCTCGGCGAGCGTGTCCGGACGCACGCGAAAGCCGTGATCCACGCCTGGTACCCCGGCGCGCTGGGCGGCCTTGCCGTCGCGCGGGCGATCGCGGGCGCGTTCTCTCCGAGCGGAAAGCTGCCGATCACGTTCTATTCAGCCGACACCGAGCTCCCGGATATGAAGAGCTACGATATGACGGGCAGGACCTACCGTTTCGACGCCAGAAAGCCGCTCTATCCCTTCGGCTACGGTCTCAGCTACACGCGTTTTGTTTACGGCGTGCCGGAACTGACCGGATCTGATAAAAACGCCGTCCGTCTTGCCGTGAACGTCAGAAACGACGGGTCTGTGGACGCGCTCGAAAAGGTCCAGTGCTACGCCCGCTACACCGACAGCCGCACGACTACGCCGCGCCTGCAGCTCTGCGCCGTCGAACCCGTGTTCCTGAGCGCGGGCGAAACGAAGCGCGTCGGGCTGACCGTGGATCGGTTCTGGCTCAAGGCCGTGCTCCAGGACGGCAGCCGCGTGGACCCGGACGGAGGCGTGCGCCTGTTCGTCGGCGGTATGCAGCCCGACGAGGCCGCCGAAGGCCTCGTTCTGCCAGATTAATGAAACAAAACGACCGTATCCGTACGGTCGTTTTTCCGCGGGAGCAGGATCCCGCGATAGGATAAATGGAAAGGAAGCGGTCTTATGCTTGAAAAACTGTCCGCCGCGCTGCACCTCGCGTTCCGTCAGGAATGGGCGATCCGCCGCGCGATCGACGCGATGCAGGCGCTCAAGGGCGGTGCCTCGCTCAAACAGGTCTTCGCCGTATTTCTGCTGTGGATCGAGGCGTTCAACTTCGTGGTGTTCGAGGTGCCGATGAAGGCACACGGGCAGGAGCTCGATCTCACGGGTTATACCCTCGTTTACGAGGATGAGTTCGACGGCGACACGCTCGACCTCGACGCATGGTACTACCGCGGCTCCAAGTCCCGCGGCGGCTACAAAGCCCCGTCGCAGGTAGAACTGCGCGACGGCAACGTGGTGCTCACCGGCGAATACCGCGAGGACGGCCTTTACGGCCCGGGCTGGTACGGCGCCGAGATCGCGCTCAGGCAGAAATACTGCCGCGGGTATTTCGAGATCCGCTGCATCTGCAGCGACGGCGGCGGTTTCTGGAGCGCCTTCTGGATCCAGGCGGACCACCCCTATGATCACGAATTGTCCGCCGGCGGGCCCGGCGGCGCGGAGCTCGATATCTTCGAGGCGGATCTCTACGAAGCGAAAACGCCGCTCAAGCGCAACGCCGTGACGCAGACCATACACCTCAACGGCTGGGACGACGACGTGGAACATATCGATTCCCGCCGTCTCGGACATTTCCGCGGCAACGATATTTATCACACCTACAATACCTACGGCCTCGAGTGGACCGAGGATGAATACATCTTCTATATCAACGGCGTCGAGACCACGCGCTCGTCGTTCGGCAACGGCGTGTCCGAGGTGCCGGAGGAGGTCATCGTCTCGCTCTGCCTGCCCGAAGAAGTCACGCTGAAAAAAGGCGATTCGGTCAGCTTTTACGTGGATTACGTGCGGATCTATCAGAAATAAAGGAGGCTCTTTATGAAAACGAAAACCAAAAACAGATTTCTGAGCCGCGTGCCGGTCCTTGCCGTGCTGCTGCTTTTAGCAGTCGCCGGCACGGGCGTGTATCGCGGCATCCGCGCCATGTGGGTTTTTTACGACCAGAATATCCCACTGGTCGGCGCCACGGGCCTGTTCCTCGTGATGCTCGCGAACATCGCTCTGCTCACGGCGCTGTTGGGGCTCAGGCTCTGGCAGGTCAAACGGGGCGATAAACCGTTTTATGAAACAAAAGCGTTTCTCGCGCTCGCGATCGTCGGGTGTGTGATGACGGTGCTCACGGTGCTGTTCGCCTGCGCCATCTTCTATATCAACGGGCACGAGACGAACCAGGTCCTGTTCGAGTATCTGAAGCGCGATTACCCCCTGACGCTGCTGTTCCTTGCGGCGGTATTCGTGCTGATGGTGCTGCCGCGTTTCCCGAAACGCGCGAAGATCATCGTCTCCGTCGTGCTCGCCGTCGTGCTCGCGGGCGGCCTGCTCTGGACGCAGTTCCCGGTCAAGGGCTACCGCATCGTGTCCGACCCCGTGGTCTTCGACACCGGCAGCGGCTATTCGGTCGTGTTCGCGACCGACGATGTCGGCACCGGATACGTGCGCTATACCTATAACGGTACGGAATACACCGTCAAACAGCAGATCGAGGGGCGTCTGGTCGGCGACCGCCTGATCCACGCCGTCGCCGTGCCCTACGAGCACCTGAACGGCAACACCTACACCGTCGGCAGCACGCGCGTGATCGAGGAATTTAGCTACGGCAGCCGCCTCGGCAAGACCGTTGAAAGCGACCCCTATACTCTGAAAGCGCCTTCCGGCGACATGCAGAGCTGGCTTACGGTGTCCGACTGGCATTCGTACCTTGATTCCGCCTATACCGCCGTGTCGTACATCGGCGATTACGACGGTGTTCTGCTGATGGGCGACCCCGCCTCCGGCATGGATTTCGAGACGCAGGCGGTCGAGAACATCGTGAAATTCGCGGGCACGCTCACGAAGGGCGAAAAGCCCGCCGTGTACGTCCGCGGCAACCACGATACGCGCGGCGCGTTCGCCGATGCCCTGCCCGGATATCTCGGCTACGATACTCTTTACGCCGTCGTCAAATCGGGTGAATATTCGTTCGTCGCGCTTTCGAGCGGCGAGGATAAGAACGACGACCACGTCGAATACGGCGGTATGGACGACTACAAGGCCTTCCGCGCGCGGCAGCTCGACTGGCTCAAAACGGTCGATACCGCGGGCGACCGCGTGATCGTGCTCACCCACGCCTGGCAGGTCGCGGAGCCCGAGGCCGAAAAGGACGTCTCGAAAGCCTATTGGGACGAGTTCGACCGTCTCGGCGCGCGCCTCGTCGTGTGCGGCCACACGCACCGCTGCCGCATCCTCGGCTACGCGGGCGACGAGATCACGAACGAGACCGAGAAAGCTTATCATGAAGCCTATCCCGATATCGTGACCTATATGGACGGCGGCCACAAGGGCGAGGCCTACATCGCCTCTAAGCTCGTGCTCTCGCCCGAGGGCTTCCGCATCATCGCGGTCGACTGGAAGGGCGAGCAGCTCCTTGACGAGAACTTCACGTGGTAACGGGATTAAGCTCTGCAGATTGACAAAACAGCGATTCTGTTGTATAATTATACCGAAAACAAAAAAGGGAGGAAACGATATGTCCAACAAGTATTCGGGCACCAAAACCGAGCAGAACCTGCTTGCGGCGTTCGCGGGCGAGAGCCAGGCGCGCAACAAGTATACCTATTTCGCCTCCAAGGCGAAAAAAGAGGGTTTTGAGCAGATCGCAGCGATCTTCCTCAAAACCGCCGACAACGAGAAAGAGCACGCCAAAATGTGGTTCAAGGAGCTCTCGGGCATCGGCGACACGGCCGAGAACCTCGCTGCCGCCGCCGACGGCGAGAACTACGAGTGGACCGATATGTACGAGGCGTTCGCGAAGGACGCCGAGGCTGAGGGCTTCGACGAGCTCGCGAAGAAGTTCCGCATGGTCGCCGCCATCGAGAAGGCGCACGAGGAGCGCTACCGCGCGCTGCTCAAAAACGTCGAGACCGCCGCCGTGTTCGAGAAGAGCGAGGTCAAGGTCTGGGAATGCCGCAACTGCGGGCATATCGTCGTGGGCACCAAAGCGCCCGAGATCTGCCCCGTCTGCGCGCATCCGCAGAGCTATTTTGAAGTCCGCGAAGAGAATTATTAAGCCGAGAAAAAAACCGGCGGTGCTTGAAAAAGCGCCGCCGATTGTTTTATGTGTGTTTATTCCGAATACAGAAGATACAGCCTATGCAGCGCGCGCGTGACGAGCAGATACGCCACGGCGCGGTCGTCTTCGAGCGCGTCCGCCTCTGGCAGGATCACGCAGTCGAACTCGAGCCCCTTCGCAAGCGAAGCGGGCATCACGGTCACACGCTTTTTGATCCGGTCGTCCGCCGTGAACACGCTCCCGAGCTCCGGGAACAGGGGAGAGAGCTTCGAATAAAAAGCCTTCGCCTTTTTCACCGTCTGCAGCAGGATCCCGACGCTTTTCACTTCGTCGGGCAGGGAAGAGAGGATCTCAGCCGCTGTTTTTGCTTTGTTCTTTGTTTTGATTATGAACGGCGCATCGCCCGAACGGTCGAAGGTCTCGTAATCGCGGTTCTCTTCCGGCAGAAAACGCTTCGCGTATTCGCCGAGCTCCTTCGTGGCACGGTAGCTCTTGCCGAGGCGCAGCACGTCTGCGCCGTAGGCGGTCATAAGCTCTTCTTCGGTCGCCACGTTGACCTCGGGCAGGATGCCCTGGTTCAGGTCCGCCAGCACCGTAAACACGGCGCGCGGGAACAGTGCCCTGACCGTGAGATGCTGTAAATATGCAAGATCCTGCGCCTCGTCGATTAGCACGTTCGACGGCGTCGCGGCCGGCACAGCTCTGCCGAGCACCGCGGCGATATACAGCATCATCACGCCGTCCTCGAACCACAGCTGCCTTTCCTGCACCCGCATCTGCAGCGCGTCGACGAGTGCCCCGCGGCCGTAGAATTCCCTGAAATATCTGAGATACAGCGAAACGGGCTCGCTTTTGACGGCGTCGAGCACCATCTGCTTGGCGCGGTTCACCGAGTTGTCGAGAAGTTGCCGGTATAACAGGGTATACGACGCGCCGTCCTCGTCGTCGGTGAGCAGGCGGTTCTCGATCTCTTTTCTGCGAATCAGAAAATGGTTGCGGATTTCCGATTCCGCCCATTCCGCCACGGTCTCGAGCCGCTTTTTCGCGTTCACGCCGGCGGGCAGCCCCACGTAGCGCGACGTTAAGTCGTCGGCGGACACGATCGTTTCGCCGTAAAGGCGCACGTCCCTGAAATGCGGCGCGGCGGCCGAGAGCTTTTCCTGCACGAACCGGACGAACGGCTTCGCGTAAACGGCCGAAACGTTGGAAATGCGCGCTTCGTCTTTCGAGAGCAACGCTTCTGACTGGTCCACGCCCGAATCGAACGCATACCCCGGCAGATGCGTTTCAAACAGCGTCATGAAATCCACGGTGTCGAGGTCGTCCTCGCCGAGTTCGGGCAGCACGCCCGAAACGTACGACCGGAACGCCTCGTTCGCGGTGAACATCAGAACACGCGGCGTATAGCCCGCCATGCGCATCTCATACATGATCCACGATAATCTGTGCACGCCAACGCTCGTCTTTCCGCTGCCGGCGGGGCCGAAGACGCACAGATCCCGATTGCGGTCGAAGCGGATCGCTTTGTTCTGCTCCCGCTGGATCGTGCACACGATCGGCTTCATCCTGTCGCCCGCGGCGCCGGAGAGCACCTGCCGCAAAACGGCGTCGTCGATCCTGAGGTCGGCGTCCCACGAGCCCAAAAGCTTTCCGTTTTTGAAGTCGTATTGCCTGATGCGAGTGATCTCGCCCGTGATCGTGCCCATCGGCGCTTCGTATGACGAGGGACCGGTCTCGCCGTTGTAAAACAGCGAACAGACCGGCGCGCGCCAGTCGTAGATAAAGATCTCGCCCGTGTTTTCGTCCATCAGGGTCGAGATGCCGATATAGATTTTTTCGTCCTCGTCGTCGCCGTCGTACAAAAAGTCCACCCGCCCGAAATAGGGGGCTTTCTTCATGTCGCGCAGGATCCGCACGCGCCGCTCCATATCCACGATCCCGGCGATGCGTTTGTCTGTCTCGCGCATGAACTCGTCGCTGCGCCCGTAAACCGAGGCGAAGGGGTTTTCGGCCATATAGTCCCTCGTCGCCTCGCGGATGCTGCGGCTCTCGGTCTTCGTCTCACCCGTAAGGCGGCTGATATCGGCGTCGAGCTTTTCATTCACGCGCGAAAGATAGGCTTCTTCCCACTGATCCATGGACCGTTCCTCCAAAAATGGCGTTGTGTTTTCAACAAATCTCTATTATATATTATATGTGCGCGAATGCGGAATGCAAGTCTTGATTTTTCGGAAAAGATATGGTATAATCATTACAGAAAATGAAAAACGGCAGCGGTGTCTGTGAGAGGACGCCGCTGCCGTATCTTTTTATGCTGTCATCGTTTGTCGGACCCGAACATCCGCCGCGGGATATGGCAGTATCCGCCGGGGTTTTTATCGAGGTATTTCTGATGGTATTCTTCCGCCGGGGCGTACTGCGTCAGCGGCTCGACTTCAACGGCGAGCGGACGGCCGAGCTTTTCGGCTTCAAGCGAAACGCGCGCTTCGATCTCGGGCAGAAGGGAAGGGTCGTCGTAATAGATCCCGGTGCGGTAAGACACGCCCTCGTCTTCGCCCTGCCGGTTGACGGAGAAGGGGTCGATCACAAGAAAATAGCGGTCCAACAGCTCGGATACGGAGATCACGGATTCGTCAAACAGGATCTTCACGGTCTCCGCATGGCCCGCGCCGTGTTTGACTTCGAAATATGTCGGCGCTTCTGTCGGCCCGTTGGCGTAGCCGGCCTCGGTCGAAAGCACGCCCGGGAACTGGTCGAAGTATTTCTGCACGCCCCAGAAGCAGCCGCCCGCGAGATAGATCGTTTTCATGTTTTACCTCTCAATCGAAATTCTTGACGTAGAGTTTCGCGAGCCCGCCGTCCGCGGTCTCGCGGTAGCACGCCGAAAGGTCTTTGCCCGTGGCGTACATCGTCTTCACCACGAGGTCGAACGAGACCTTGCGGTTGTCGTACACCACCTCCGCCAGCGACGCGGCGTTATAGGCTTTGAGCGCGGCCACGGCGTTGCGCTCGATGCACGGGATCTGCACGAGCCCGCCCACGGGGTCGCAGGTAAGGCCGAGGCAATGCTCCATCGCCATCTCGGCGGCGCATTCGATCTGCTGAATTCCTTGCCCGTGCAGCGCGGCGAGGGCTGCCGCCGCCATGGCGCAGGCGGAACCGATCTCCGCCTGGCACCCGGCTTCCGCGCCGGATACCGAAGCGTTGGTCTTGATGAGCTGCCCCACGAGGCCCGCCACGGCGAGCGCCTGGATGATCTCGTCGCGATCCACGCCGAAGAGCTCTTTTTCATAATAGAGAACGGCAGGAAGCACGCCGGAAGCCCCGCAGGTGGGCGCGGTGACCATCCGCTCGCCTGCGGCGTTCTCTTCGCTTGCGGCGTAGGCGCAGGCGGCGATCAGATAGTTCTCTTTTTTGATGAGGTTGCGTTCCCGCTTGCCTACGGCGCGCAGTTCCATGGCGCGGCGGCGCACGCCGAGCCCGCCGGGCAATATCCCTTCGGTATGCAGGCCAGCGTAAACGGTCTTCTGCATCTGATCCCACACCTCGCCGAGTGTGTTCCAGATATCCGCGCCCTCGTGCACGCTCACGTAGTCCGAGAGCGTCACGTCCTTTTCTTTGCAGAACACCGCGATCTCGGCGAACGTGGATTCGGGATAGATCTCGCCGCTGTCATTCGTGAACAGAACGCCGTTGATCTCTATGTCCCCGCCGCCGATCGAGCACACGGTCTCTTTGCCGAGCACCTCGCCGTTTCGGATCGCGGCGATCTCCATTGTGTTCGGGTGCGGAAGGTCGGTTTTTTCGGTGTTTTTATTGATCAGGCACGGAACGCGGTCAAAGGTCTGCCTGATCGCGTAATCGGTGCGGTGCCCCGCGCCGGTCTTCGCCAGTGACCCGTAAAGCGTCACCTCGAAGCAGTTGGCGCGTTTGTATTTCTCTTTCATATACAGGCACGCGCGCTCCGGCCCCATCGTGTGGGAAGACGAGGGCCCGCGCCCGATCTTGTAAATCTCTCTGATCGATTTCATATCTCAGTCCTTGGTCGCTCTTACCGCGAAAAACGTGTTGACGTTGAGTTCATTCAGCCTGCCGCTGCCGTTGACGTCGTCGTAGATGTCCCTGACCGTGAACCCGGCTCGCAACTGCCCGCCGATGAGCTCGCCGAGCGAGTGCGAAAACTGCATGCCGCAGTCGTCTTCTTCGAGCTGACGGCGCTGGTCCTCGTTTTTGAGGGGATCAAACGGCATCGTGTTCACGATCGCGGTCTCGTCGTCGTTGACGAGAAAGTTCACGCCGTTGTCGTAGCCGCCGAGGAATGCCCCGCCTTTTTTGAGCACGCGGTACGCCTCGCGAAAGATCGGTTCTACCTTTTCGACGTAACAATCCGACACGGGGTGGAAGATTAGGTCGAAGGCTTCGTCCGGAAAAGGGAGAGGCTTCGTCATGTCCGCCTTCACGATCTCTACATCGTAGCCCTCGCGTTCGGCTACGAGCCGTTCGCTTTCAAGCTGTTTGTCGGAAAGATCCAGCACAGTGACCTCGGCGCCGAGGGCAGCGAAGATCGGGATCTGTTGGCCGCCGCCCGAGGCGAGGCCGAGCACCTTTTTGCCCCTGAGGTCGCCGAACCAGTCGTGCGGCACCGGAACCGTGGGGGTCAGAACGACGTCCCAAACGCCGTTTTTCGCGTTCTCAAACGTCTCGTGCGAAACGGGCACGCCCCATTCCCAGCCTTCTTCGACCCAGCGGTCGATCGTGCGGGCGTTCAGTTCCTGATAGGTCATAGTTCCTCTCCCTGTGTCAGCTCGCCGCGGATATCGCGCTCCATGTTGAACTTGATGCTCTCCGTGTCCTTGTATACGCTGAACAGGTAATAGAGCTTCGCAACGGCCGCCTCGGTGGTCATGTCGCGCCCCGATACCGCGCCCGCGCGCCGAAGGCTGCTGCCGGCCTCATAGGTGCTCATATCCACGGTCGCCTGCGGGCACTGCGAGCAGACCGCCACAACGGTGTTGTTCTTCTCGGCGCGCTCGAGCATCGGCAGCAGCACGCCCTGATCGTCCGGGATGTTGCCCGAGCCGAAGGTTTCGATCACCACACCGTTGAGCTTGTCCGTGATGATGGAATCGAACAGGTCGAACCGGAGCCCCGGGAACACCTTGATCACGCCGATGGGAACGTCGTCCGCGAAGGGCCTGAACTCGAAACGCTCGCTGCGGCGGCGGAAAAACGCGGACTCGTTATACACGATCGAGATTCCGGCGGTGGCGAGCGGCGGGTAGTTCGGCGACTGAAACGCCTGCATGCCATCGGCGGAATACTTCGTGGCGCGGTTGCCCCTGAGCAGCACGCCGCCGAAATACACGCACACCTCGCGCGGTTTGCTCGCGCCCGCGATGATCATCGAGGTAATCAGGTTGTCGCGCCCGTCGCTTCTGGTCTCGCACAGCGGGATCTGCGACCCGGTGAGGATCACGGGCTTGCCGAGGCCTTTGAGCATAAAGGAAAGGGCCGAGGCCGTATACGCCATCGTATCGGTGCCGTGCAAAATCACGAAGCCGTCGTAATCGTCGTAGTGGTCGGCGATGATCCCGCCAATCTTGTTCCATTCGCGCACGGTCATCTTTGAGGAATCGAGCAGCGGCTCCATCTCCATGAAATCCCATTTCGGCATGCCGGGGGCTTTTAAGGAATCCATGTGATGGATCGCCCCGCGGAAGTATTCGCCATCGGGCTGATAGCCGTCGGCCGTTTTCGTCATACCGATGGTGCCGCCGGTATGCAGGATCAGAATCTCACTCATTTGTTTCTCCTTTTTCGTTACAAAACGCGTCGAGCCACGCGTCCGCCTCGGCGTGCGAATGGAATATCACGATCTCGGCATTCGCCGTGCACGCTTCGATCTTCTGATAGACCCCCGGCAGCTGCTCGGTCGGGAACTCTTCGATCCATTGCCTGAAATCGGGGTCGAATTCCTTTTCTACCCACGGCAGGTCTTCCCGCACGGTCCCTATGCGCGCCGCTGCGCCCGCGAGGCAGCTTTCGACGGGCAGGTCGAACAGAAACACGGTGTCGCAGCACGAAAGCCGTTTTTCGAGCGTGCGCCCGTAATTGCCGTCGATGATCCATTCGTCCCCTTGCAGCACCCCGTCGAGCGCTGCGTCGAATTCTTCCCGCGGCACGGAGGTCCCGTCTGCCCTCCAGAACAGGCGGTCGAGATACCACAGCGGCAACCCCGTTTTGTCGCGCAGCTTTCGCGCGAAGGTGCTTTTGCCGGCGCCCGGGCAGCCGATCACGATCGCTTTTTTCATTTCAGCGTGACCGTCATCACGAGCGGGTTGTGGTCGGATGCCTCAAAACCGAGGTCGATCGCCCTGAACGCGCTGACCTCAAGATTGCCAGACACGATGAACCCGTCGATCATATAATACTGGAAGGTCGCTTTGTCCGCGTCCTTATAGGGCTTGTTGAGCAGTCGGCAGCTCGGGATCTCTTCGTCCATCAAGAATTGCCAGTCGCCCGTGAACTGCGTCACGTCCATCTCGGGCGCGACCCAGTTGCCTTCGTAAACCGGATACTTTTCGCCGTTCGCGGACGAGAAGATCTGGTTGAAATCTCCGCCGGCGATCACGTAGTTGCCCTTGGCGGCTTCGGCGTCGAGCAGCTCGGCGAGCATCTTCGTCTGGGCGAGCTTGCCCTCGCCGTCGTCATACGCTTCAAGGTGCAGGTTGACGAGCACCAGCTCTTTATCGCTGTTTTCGATCTTCACGCGCGAAACGAGCAGGCAGCGCTTGAGATTGATCATGCTGACCGGCCACGAGAAGGGCACGGGCAGCTGCACGCGTTCGGCGCTGTCGATCGCGTACTGCGAATAGGTCGCAACACCGGAATCCACCTTGCCGATGGGCGGGACGGGATAGGGGAGGAACGCGACCTTGAAGTTGTTCGCGAACACCGCCTGATAGCCGGCGCCCATCGCCGTTCCGTTCAGCTTGTCGCGCACCAGCGCGTATTCGTCCACGTATTCGCTTCTCTTGGAGTCGCGGTCGGTCTCCTGTAAAAACAGAACGTCCGGTTCAGCGTTAAGAATCGCCTCGGTAATAGCCGACATGTTTTCGCCTATCCGGGCTTCGTCGGCCGACTGCACCATCGTGCCGCCGTCCATGAAGAAATCGGCGTTGTCGCCGAGCGCGCCGTAGCCGACGTTCCAGCTCATCACGTGCAGCGAGTCGCCCACGGCGATGGTCTTGGCCGCTTCGCCTTCCGCGGTCAGCGATTCCCTGTCCGCTGGCTTAAACTCCGTGATTGAGAGATAACCGATGAAACCGCCGAGCAGCAGCACGACGATCAGCAGAATGATCCCGATCGCCTTCAGGATCTTTTTTGCTTTTCCGGGCTTATTCGTATTCTTTTCCATGAAAAATGCCTCCTATGTATCCGTCTCCGCCGGTAATCAGGCGGTTTTTTACTTCGTCAGGTCCGCTTCCCACCACAGGTTGCCGTCTTCTTTCAAAAAGCGGAACCCGCAGCGTTTGAGCACGTTTTGCGATCTTATGTTATCGGGCAGCGTGTCCGCCAACACCTTTTGTATGCCCTGCGCCTTGCCGAAAGCGAGAAACGCCGTCAGCGCCTCGGTCATGTACCCGTGTCCCTCATAGTTGGGGTTCAGTCCGTAGCCGACCTCGGTCTGCCCGTCTTTCGGCACGTATTTATAGTCGATCGAGCCGATCACGTGGCCGTTCTCTTTGAGCACGAGCAGAAATTCGGTGAAAAAGAGATAGTGTTCGGGGTCGTCGGCAATCTCCTGCTCGAGTTTTTTGAGAAAGCCTCGCAGCAGATAGTCGAGCTCTTCGCCGTGATAGGTCACGCCGTAGGTCTCTTCAAACGCACTTAGGTCATCGTTGAAGAGCCTGAGGTTTTCGGTTGTGTAAGGGAACAGCACCAGCCGCTCGGTCTCGATGCTATCGGTCATGAGGTCTGTGTTCATAGGCGCGGTTCTCTCGTTGATTGAATCATATCACTTCGTGTTCCACGGCTTTTTGCCGTCGAGCCAGCCTTTTTCTTTCCAGTATTCCGTTTCCGTGGGCGAGGCGTTCCAGCCCTTTTTCTGCATGCTGCCCATCATCTTGAACATGAATCTCGTTTTGATGCCCACGCCCGGCTTTCCGGCCGATATCTTCTTCGCGACCGCGTCCGTGTCTTTTTCGATTTTGGCTTTGATCTTGTCCGGCACCTGCGGCCAGTTCGACGCCTGCACCGCAAGCCCGTATTTCACGATCTTCGGCACACCCATATAGAACAGCGCGTCCTGCACGTCTTTCATCGCGCGCTTCGTGGAGGCCCCCGCGGACGTGGATACGATCACGCCCCTTTTGCGGAACATCGATTCCATCGGACGGTGCACCATCCACAGGTCGAAGGTCAGGTCGAAAAAGGACTTCAGCGGCGCCGAAACGTGCAGGCAGTAGGTCGGCGTGGTGACGATGAGAACGTCCGCGGCGTCGATCGCGTCGAGGATCGCTTTCTTTTCTTCGTAATAGGGGCATGCCGTGACGTCCTCGATGCACCGGTAACAGCCCGCGCAGAAATGGTTGAGGTCCTTCGGAAAGAAAAACTCCGTGATCTCATTATCGCCGTCGATCTTGTCCGCGATCATGCGCCCGATGTGATAAGTGCTGCCCTTATGGTTCTGTCCGTTCAGCGTTACGATTTTCATTCGTCGGCTCCTTTTTTTGCCTTGCTTATACCTACAGCCAGTCGTGAGTAAAATGCCGCTTATAAACGCTTTTTGAAGCAAATGATGCGGTTCGCTTCCTCGAAGCCCGTCGCCAGATGGAACCTGAAGCTGTCGGCGTTGTCAAGCTCGCAGTCGCTGGCAAACTCGGTGCAGCCTTTTTCTCTCGCCCAGTTTTCGCAGGCGGCGAGAAGCTCGAAAGCGTAACCCTTTCCTCTGTATTCTTCCGACACGAAGACCCCTTCCAGATATCCGACAGGGGAGGAGTCGGTGCCTTCCACGTAATCGTGCCGCAGCTGGCACTGCGCGAAAGCGACGGGGTTTTCATCGACGTATTTGATGAAACAGGCCGCTTCGTCGCTTTGTGCCAACTCGCGGAATTCTTCTTCGAGACTATTTATGTCATTATCCGTCCACATGCGTATCGCTAAAGCGGCCAACACGCCGGCGTCTTCCGGTTTTGCTCTTTTGATCATGGTTTCTTCACCTGACAGCAATGTGTTCGGTTGTTTATCTCTTCTCGCCATGATGATATATCCTTCATGGATTGCCGCAATTGTAGCGGCGGCGCAGGCAACAGCCCCGCTGTATTTCAAGTCGATTTTTTGCAGGGTCAGCGGTAAAACGAATAACAGGACCCCCGCGATCTTGTTCAATACCGTGTGCGCTGCGACCAGTCTTTTTGTCATCACATATCCGGACACGATATTGATCGCCTTGATCAGTGCGATGACACCGATCCAGATATAGAGCCATACCGGGATATCAAGCACCGGGATCAGCTTGATCAGGCACGCGGCGACAAGCGAAAAATCGGCGACCGTATCAAGTTTGGACCCGAATTCGCTGACGGTATTCGTTTTCCGCGCCACGGTGCCGTCCACCATGTCGCTGACTCCGGCGGTGATATACAGGGCATAGAATACCGGTGAAAACACCGGGCAGAACAGCAAAGCGATACTGCACACGATCCGGATGCCGGTGATGGTATTTGCCCGGTTAAACAGGCGTCCCCACTTCGATAAGATTCCCGTCCGGGTCATAGAACCGTATCACCTTCTGCCCCCAGCTGTGCGTCATGAGTCTGTTTACATATTTGACTTCGGGATAATAGCTTTCCAGTTTTTCAACAAAGCCTTCAATATCCGCTTCCTCAAAATATAGCTCGCTGGAATTGTTCTCCGGAATGATGTCTCTGCCGAGGAATTCCTTCCAGTATTTCTCCGCCTGCAGAACAAGACCTTCCGAGAGGATCATGTTCCCGTCGTTATCGAGGATCAGTTCAAGCCCGAACAGATCGTGATAAAACTGTCTTGCCTTATCAATATCTTTAACCACTATCAGCACGTTCTTCAGCTTCACCGGTTTTCGTACCCCTTTTTCATTTGATTTCGTTCTTTGGTTTCCTGTGTGCGTGAACGTATCGGCAAGCCGGGATCCGTCAATTCGTTTTTATGAATCGCGGGCCTTCTTCGCCGATCGCACCCGTCGGAACAAACCCGCATTTTTCCAGAACTCTTTGTGAAGCCCTGTTGTCGGGTTCTGTTTCCGCCTCTACGCTCTTGACGTCCGGCTGTGCCAGCGCCCAGTTGACAGCCGCGTCGACCGCCTCTGTCGCGAAACCTTTGTCCCGGAACTCTTCCGATATCCCATACCCTATCTCTGCCGAGCCGGCCGGTCCGAGTCCCTTAAAACACAGGTCTCCGATATGGATCCCGTCCTTGCTTTCGATCACCCAGATCGCGAACCACTCCCATTGGTCCGGATGCTCCATACATCCCTGCAGCATTTCCCGATATGCGGTTTTGAGAACGTCATCGCTCTGTTCCTCAATGATCGCCGTCATCTCTTCCCGTGTCGCGGTATGTATTTTCAGTCGTTTGGTTTCAACTACCATGATCCTCGTTCATCAAAAATCCCAATTTGGGTCGTTCAGGTCGATAGGGACCGGGTTCTTTGCCTGCCCGATCTGCCCATATGATCCACCCGATAAAAAACCGTTAAAACTTATATTTTTCGTCCGCGACACCGTTATATAATTCCACGAACTTCTCAGGGCTCTTTAATGCCTTGTATAATTCTTCTTTCCCGTATTAAGATCGAGCAGGCCCCACATATCCATGGAATGAAGCGGTTCAATAATCGGCTGAATATCCTTTCCGGAATGCTCAAGCAAATACCGGCGGCTTCCTCCCAACACAAAATGATTGTGTAAATCAGCCTTGGGACATTTGCGTATAGCTTCAAGGTTTCCCTCAATCAAAGCTTTTGTGAATTCCATCAAAGCTCCTTGTTCATAAAATAATCTCCTGTTTCTGAATCCCTGTAGTGCTCATTGTTTCCCTGTGCCGCGGGAATTCTATTCGGTTTTCTTCCCCATCACCCCATACAGCGTCAGTGTACCGTCGCTTAGTGCCAGGTCCGCATCGAGATCTTTAATTCCGAAGGTCTTCTCTCCCAACGGATAGAGCCGCAGCTCAAGCGCCCTCCCGTCGTCATTTGCCTGTGCATACAGCTCACCGTCTTGCAGGAAGATCTCTTCGATGCGGAAGTCACCGATAGCATAGTCGTATTTTCCGCAGAGTGCGGCCCAGCCGCTCTTGTCCGGGTTCTGAATGGCGAGTTCCTCGATGCTGCGGACTCTCCCCGGTTCTTTGTCCCTCGTGATTGCTTTCAAGCCCCTGGAAAAGGACTGCCAGGCCCGCTCATCCCGCACGTCGCGGCAGCGGAGGCGGATCAAAACACGGTC
>JAFZOL010000047.1 GCA_017550625.1 Clostridia bacterium
AAAACTGCTTCGCACCGCAGCGGATGCAATTTTTGTGAAAGACAAGGCGCAGGGGTCGGAATATCCTCCGGATATCCGACCCCTGCAACACAGTATTTCGCAAATAAGTGCGCCGCTGCGGCATATAAATCCCTAAGTGAGAGCGCCCAACAGCTCCTTTTTGTTGTCGGGTTCGTTAATTGCCGGTGCGCGCCATGATGAGGTTCAGGACTTCGTAGAGCCATCTGAGCAGAGCGGTAACGGCCCTGAAGATCTTCTGGTATTTGTTCTCGGGCTTGCCCTGCATCGACTCCTGGGACCAGTGCTCGGTGTGGCAGTTTTCTTCGGTCATCGCCTCGGTCGTGTCCGTTTCGGGGTCGAGGACCATGAACTGCGTGTAGGCGAAGTCGTCCACCGTCAGCTGATGGTCGGCCGTGACCACCGTATAGAGGATGCAGTTTTCACTGTCGCAGCGCTCGGTGTGCGTAGAGTTCTTGGTGAACCACGTGTAGTCCGGGAACAGACAGGTGGAGGCGTCGATCTGCTTGTCGGGCGAGATGTATTTGCCGAGGCCCTCCTCTTCGCGCGCGGCGATGTATTCGTCGGTCAGCGTGTCGTAGATCGTGGAGGTGGTGGCGCCGAACGAGGCGCGGGCGGCGGAGACATACTGGTCGCCGACCACGTCGTTGGACTGGCAGATCGGCAGGATCTGGAAGCCGGTCTTCACGAGGATGGCGAGGTTGAGGCCGTTATCCACGATCTCGGTCATGAGGTCGTCAACGTTCACGGCGACCTGCTCGTGGTAATTTTCGATCTTTTCGATGAGGCCCGCGTATTTGACGCGCTTTTCGCTGCCCTCGTCGCCGAAGACGTAGTGGAGGGCGTCCTCATAATCCTCCTCCGCGACGCAGGACCAGTAGCACGGGAAGGTGAAGAGCGTGGAGAGCGTGAGCGCGCTCGTGGCGCCCTCGACGATCTTATAGTAAACGCGCTCTTTCATCGAGTCGGAAAGCCTGTCCCAGATGCCGGTCTTCGACAGCAGGTCGAGCGTGGCGTAAAGGAACGAGGGGATGTTGAAATCGGAGATGGTCTCGGTGTCGGCAAGGATGCGGCTGGTCGCGTCCATATCGAGATGGAACTTGCCGCTGATCGCCTCGCTGATGGCTTCGCTGCCCTTCACGAGAGGCGCCGCCATGCCCACGCCCACGAAGTCGTCGGTGCCGTAGAGCGAGATATACGCCAGCACCACGGCGCTGCCGAGACAGGCGGAAGCGATGCCGACCTTTTCGCTGTGGGTGGTCTCTTTGATGCTCTGCACGTATTCGTGCAGGGACTCGGCGCTCACGAGGGGATCAAGACGCCAGTCGTACCAGAAATGGTAGTCGTTGAGACCGTAGTAGCCCTTTTTGCCCTTCTTGTCGTGCGTCATGTCATACTGCATTTCGCTCTGGCGCTGGGCGGAGACGCCGGTGCCCTCGGGCGCTTCGCCGTTGTCGTCGAGGCGGCTTTTCTCGAACAGCTCGCCGACCTCTTTTTCAAGGTTCTCGTAATAGGGATCCCAGTCGTCGTTGAGCAGGCCCTGGATGAGGAAGGGCATCAGCACGTTCGCGACGGAGGTGAGAAGGTTCGACGTGCCGCCTTCTTCTTCGTCCGTGCTGTCGGAAAACAGGTCAAGAAGGCCGTTGTCGCCGATCTGCAGCACGATCTCGCCGTCGCTGTTATAGATCGGCTCGGCGTCGCCGGAGATATAAATCAAGGGGATCTGGCTGCCCTCTTTCGTGGGGATCGCCTCGCCCGCCATCACGACGGGGGAAACGACGCTGAGCAGCAGCAGCGTTGAAAGGATCACGGATAAAACTTTTTTCATGGAAAAGACTCCTTTATTTGATTTGGGTATAATACATCATTTCGATTATAAACGCAAGGATTGAAATCCGCGTCGCCGAAGTATTAACAGTCTGTAAATAAAATGTATACGGACTTAAATTCAGACGTATTGTACGGTTCCCTTGCGCTCGCCGCGGTCCTTGACAGAGGGGCCGGGATAGCCGAAGAACGCCGCAGCGTAGAGGGTATAGCCCTCGGGAATGAGCTCGGCTTTGAGGTCGGGGTCGTGATTGAAGAGATCCTTGACGGTGGCGTGGTCCCAGCCGCTCATCACGCCGAGCGAGGCGGCCGCGATGAACATGTTTTCCATCGCGAGGCAGCTGTCTTCAAACGAGGTGCCGCCGTCTTTGGCCGAGACGAGGATCATCACGGGGGCGCCCCTCATCGGGTCGCCCATCGCCGCGGCGACCGCCGGGGGGATGCCGGGCGGCAAGGGCAGCGAGCGGCGCGCGCGGGCAAAGCGCTCGAGCCCCTCGGGGCTTTTGATCACGGTGATGTGCCAGGGCTGGCGGTTCATGCCGGTGGGGGCGTAGAGGCCCGCGGTGACGATGGTTTCGAGCGTTTCGTCGTCGATGGGACGGGGGTCGAACACCTTATAGCTGCGCCGCGCCAGAATGCTGCGCATGGTTTCGTTGTCGATCATAAGATAACCTCCTTCTCGTCGGTTTTATCATACCACTTCACACGCGAAAACGCAAGCGAAAGCGGTGAGACCGGGGCGAATCCGTCAAAACGCACAAGGGCGAACGTGATAATTTATGTAATATGCAAGCTATGCTTTTTCGATAGTCTTATGATATAATTAAAAAGGCAAAATATCGCCGTTCCGGACGGAAAAACCGCCCGGAAAAACGGAGCGAAACGAAAAGGAGGACCCGAGATGGCGGCAAAATACGAAAACGCGATCAAACAGCCCGGGCGCCTGAGCCCGCGCGTGAAATGGCTCAGGGACTATTATTTCGAGGGTAAGACGCGCAAATGGAACAACGAGTATAACGCCTATACCACCGGCACGCCGTGGGATACGCAGTTCGACGAGCTGACCTATTTCATCGTGCCCGAGAACTACAGCTTTCTGCTGACGTTCGTGCAGTCATTTAAACAGATGGCCGAAGTGGTGGAGATGGACGACGAATTCTGGAAGAAGCCCCTCGTGGAGCGCAAGGCGGAGTTCACGAAAAAATGCGTGGTGGAGCGCCTGCCGATGGAGATCCTGCCCGGGGACCTGTTGTGCGGCGCGCGCTTCAACATGATCTATTCGATGTGCCTCACGGAAAAACAGCAGAAGGACCGCGACAAACGCGTGAACGCCGCGCGCAAGAGCATGAAATTTTTGTTCGACCACGGCTACGGCAACTCCGGCGCGACCTCGGGGCACCTGATCCCGAACTACAAAAAGATCCTCAACAAGGGCTTCAGGGCCGAGCACGAGCATCTTGAGAGCCTGTATGCGGAGCTGACGGACGCGGAGAAAAACGGGCCGCGCGGGGCGCAGCTCAGGGCCATGATGACCGCCTGCACGATGCCCAAAGAACTGGCCGAGAAGTATTCGGCGTTTTGCAAAAAGCAGGCCGAAAAATGCAAAGACGAGACGAGAAAGCAGGAGCTTCTCAGGATGGCCGAGATCACGGCGAAGGTGCCGTGGAACCCCGCCGAGAACTTCTACGAGGCCGTGCAGTCGCTGTGGCTGACGCACATGCTCGTGATGAGCGACGAAAAGTATCCGGGCCCCGGCGTGTCGTTCGGGCGCATCGACCAGTATCTGTATCCGTATTATAAAAAGTCGATCGAGGAGGGCATGAGCGAGGACTTCATGAAAGAGATCCTCGGGTGCTTCTGGTTCCACTGCAACACGGCCTACGACGCCGTGATACGCGTGGGCAACCAGGGCATCACCGCCGGGTTCGGCCAGCTTTTGACCCTTTCGGGCATGGGCAGGAACGGCGAGGACCTGACGAACGACCTGACCTATCTCATTCTCGACGTGATCGACGACATGAGCCCGATCCTCGAGCCGAAGCCGAACGTGCGCCTGCACAAAGGCTCGCCCGAAAAGCTGCTCAACAAGGTGGTAGACATGATCTCGACCTCGCAGGGCGCGCCGTTTTTGCTCAATTTCGACGAGCGCAGCATGGCGGGCATGATGCGCGAGGCCAAATACGCGAACGGGCGCATCACGCTTGAAAACGTGTGCGAATACGCGCCCGTCGGGTGCCTTGAGAACACCATGGTGGGCAACGACCGCAGCGGCACCGTGGACAACAACCTCAATCTTCTCAAAGCATTGGAACTGGTCTATGCAAACGGCAAGGACATGGAGCCGTATCAGGACGCGATGGGCGGCAAGCCCACGAAGCTGACGCAGGACGGGCCGAAGACCGGCACGCTCAAAGAGCTCGACACGTGGGAGAAATTCTACGAAGCCTATAAGAAACAGACCGCGTACATCGTGAAAAAGATGGTGGACAACTACGAGCTTTCGGAGTCGATCCGCGCGGACTACAACCCCACGCCCTATCTCTCGACCCTCGTGTCCGGCTGCGCCGAGAAGGGGCTCGACGTGACGCAGGGCGGCGCCGAAATTTCGTTCGTGACGATGGAGGGCGTGACCTTCGCCACCACCGTGGACAGTCTGCTGGCCGTGAAATATCTCGTGTACGATAAGAAGGAATGCACGCTCGAAGAGCTCGTGAAGGCGCTCAGAGCCAACTGGGAAGGCTATGAAGTATTGCAGGCGAAGGCCCAGTTCCGCGCGCCGAAATACGGCCGCGACGACGACGAGGCCGACGCGATGGCGCAGGAGGTCATGCGGTTCTGGTCCGACGAAGTGTGGAAATACAAGACGAAGAGCACGGGCCGTCAGTTCCGTCCCGGCATGCTGTCGTGGAACTACTGGATCGGCTCGTCGTATATCCT
The DNA here is from genome assembly GCA_017550625.1 of Clostridia bacterium. Taxonomy (GTDB): domain Bacteria; phylum Bacillota; class Clostridia; order Oscillospirales; family Acutalibacteraceae; genus RUG806. Next base: position 4,783 of record JAFZOL010000047.1, read on the forward strand.
CAAGGCCAGCGCCAACGGCAGAAAGCACCCGCAGTTTTTGTCGAACGCGATCTGCCCGTCGAACGGCGCGGACGTGAACGGCCCCACCTCGAACGCCAACTCCGTGGGCACCGCCCTCGGCGGCAAGCGCGAGCACGGCGACTTCGGGGAGTACGTCAACTACCTGCCCAACGGCGCGAGCCATACGATCACGTTCAACACGTCGCTCATCCGCGACCCCGCGCACAAAGAGAAGTTCAAGTCCTTCATCAAGGGCTATATCGAAAACGGCGGCACCGCCCTGCAGATCAACATCCTTGACCCCGACGTGCTGCGCGACGCGCAGGCGCATCCGCAGGATTACCGCCATCTGCTCGTGCGCATCACCGGCTACAACGCCTATTTCGTGACCGTGGGCAAGGAGCTGCAGGACGAGATCATCGCCCGCGAGAGCCACAAGGGATATTAAGATGAGAGTGCTCGATATTCAGCGCATGTCGACAGAGGACGGGCCGGGCCTCAGGACCACGGTGTTCTTAAAAGGCTGTCCCCTCGCCTGCCAATGGTGCCACAACCCCGAGAGCATCTCGCCGAAGCCCCACGTGGAGTGGATCGGCGTGCGGTGCATCGGCTGCCGGACGTGCGTCCATGTTTGTCCGCAGAAAGGGATCACACTTGACGAGGCGGGCGTGCATACGTCCGAGACCTGCGTTGCCTGCGGGACCTGCGCGCTCGAATGCCCCACCGGGGCGCTGGAGCTCAAGGGCGAGGAGATGAGCGAAGAACAGCTCTTCAATACGCTTATGAAGGACCGCGCCTATTGGGGCAAAGACGGCGGCGTGACGTTTTCGGGCGGCGAAGCGACGCTGCAGTGGAAGGCGCTGCTGCCGCTGCTTGAAAAGCTCAAGGCGGCGGGCGTGCACACGGCGGTGGACACCTGCGGGCTCGCAAAGCGCGAGGTGTTTGAGGCATTGCTGCCCGTGACCGACCTGTTCTTATACGACCTCAAAATTTACGACCCCGAGGCGCACCGGCGCTTCACGGGGCAGGACAATCAATTGATCTTTGAGAATTTCGAATATCTTGTGCAAAGCGGCGCGCGGATCTGGGTGCGCACGCCCGTGATCCCGGGCGCGACGGACACCGACGAAAATATCCGCTCGCTCGCTTCTGTCATCCGCGACCGCGTGGAGAAGTGGGAGCTGTGCGCGTTCAATAACCTGTGCCGCGACAAATACGAACGCCTCGGCAAAACGTGGGAATTCGCGTCCGCCGGGCTCATGCCCAAGGCGCGCATGGAGGCGCTGACGGCGCTGGCCGTAAATTCGGGCGCGCCGGAAGCGATGTGGAGCGGCGCGACCGCCCGCGAAACGGAATAAGGAGGAAGCCATGAAAAAAGTAGACCCCAAGGATATGAAGGATTTTGACAATCCGTATAAAATAGCCCTGATCGCCGTGGACGAGGGCACCGGCGACCTGCACACCTGCCTCGTTTCGTCGCTGACCAACAAGGGCGACGACAAGATGATGTTCGGCGAGTTCGTGCGCGGGCAGAGCAAAAAGCTCATTTACGAGCACCCGAAAGCCGGGTTCCTCATCATGTCGGTCTCGCGCGATTTCTGGACCGGCTCGCTTACCTTCACGCACTGCGTGACCGAAGGCGAGGACTACGTGAAGATGAACGAGTATCCGCTGTTCCGCTTCAACACGTATTTCGGCGTGTCGACCGTGCACTACGCAGACCTTGACGAGATCTCGGCGCGGCAGGCGCTCAACATGCCGGGCGTGATCGCGAACGCCCTCAGAGTGATGGCGGGCAAGGCGTTCTGCGCGGGCGACCGCAAGAAGCAGGCGCTGCGCCCGTGGGCAAAGAAGTTTTTGAGCGGCCTCATCACGCTCAAGTTCATCTCGTACGTCGGCGAAGACGGCGTGCCGAAGATCGTGCCGATCATTCAGGCGCAGACGGCGTCGGCCTCGCGCATCGTGTTCACGAAGGCGCCCTATTCGAAGATGCTCGCGGACCTCAAAGACGGCGCGCGCGTCAACGTGTACGGCATGAGCCTCGACATGGAGGTGGTGCTCGTGAAGGGCGTCTACCGCAAAGGCAGGCTCGGGCTCGGGTACGTGGACATCGACAAGGTGTATAACCCCGCCCCGCCGAAGACCGGATACATCTACCCCACTCTCACGAACGAGGCCGTGGATTTCGCCGACGAGCCGCTGGCGGAAGAAGCCTTTTAAGAGGATGGGAACGATGGGGAACACGATCCTCGTGGCGGGCGCGGGCCACGGCGGGCTTGCCGCCGCCGCGCAGCTCGGCAAGGCGGGCTTCGACGTGACGGTGATCGAACGCCATGAAGAAAAAGACCTTGGCTACGACTGGTTCGACGCGCTGAACCCCGCCGTGTTCGGCATGGTGGGCTGCCCGCATCCGAAAGACGCGGGCCTGCCGTGGCAGTGGCGCGCCGACGTGACCTATTTCGGGCCGCACACAGACGACGAGCATAAGATCAAACAGCGCTTCAAAAAGCTTTCGGACATCGAGATCAAGATGGAGCGCAAGGATATCTACCGCCTGCTCGTGAAGTTCGCGCGCGACAACGGGGTGAAATTCCGGTTCGGGACGTTTATCAAGGGGCCGCTGACGCTCGGCGACCGCGTGGCGGGCCTTTCGACGGACGCGGGCAACTTTTACGGCGACCTCGTGATCGACGCGGCGGGGCTCAACTCCCCCGTGCGCAAGGGCCTGCCGGACTGCCTCGGCATCCAGAAGGACGTGCTGAAAAACGAGCGCATTTTTACCTACCGCGCGTTTTACGACCTGCCCGCGGACCCGAAAAGCGTGGAGGACGTGTATAAGGTGATGTTCCGCCCGGACCCCGGCGACTTTTCGCTGTCGTGGATCTATACGCAGGACACCTACACCGACCTGCTGATCGGGCACATGGAGCCGCCGACGGACGAAGAGATCGGGACGATCGCGCAGGCCTACCGCGACAAGAATCCGCAGCTCGGCAAAACGCGGCTGCGCGGCGGGCAGACCGTGCCGATCCCCTTCCGGCGGCCGCTGTCGGTGCTCGTGGCGGACGGCTACGCCGCCATCGGCGACGCGGCGTTCATGACGATGCCGCTCAACTGCTCGGGCATCAGCATGTCGATCGAGGCCTCGAAGCTCCTCGCCGACGCGATCAAGGCAGATAAGACCCGCACGTTCTCCGCCGAGACGCTGTGGCCGTATCAGGTGCAGTTTTACAAACAGATCGGCTTCGGCGCGGCGCCGATCGCCCTCGTGAAGGACATGATCATCGGCCTCACGCCGGAGCAGCTCGACACCGCGTTCGACACGGGCCTCATCACGTGGCGGGAGCTGACCATCACCGCGGACCAGCACAGCATCAGGCAGTTTCTGCACTTCGACCCGAAGCTGCCGCGGCGCGGGCTGACGCTCGTGAAGGACCCGGCGCTCATGAAAAAGGCGCTGGGAGTGGTCGCGGACTGCGCTGCCTTCGCGTCGCATATGCCGGCGCTGCCGAAAACGTATTCAAGGGACAGGGTGCAGCGCTGGGCGCGCCGCTACGACCGCATCTTCACGCGGCACCTGCCTTACTGAACCGAAGAACGGGGGCACTTGACATCCCCCGCGGCGGGTGCTATAATAAAAAATGATCAATTACTTTCCGGGAGGTCACCATGGCGATCAAGAGCAAAAACATCAAATGGAAAGACCGCAGGCGCCGCATGGGGCTGCCGCTCAGCTTCACGCGCTACGCCCTGTCGGACGACCGGCTGTTTCTGCAGACCGGCGCGTTCAACCTGAAGGACGAGGAGGTCGTGCTTTACCGCGTGCGCGACATCGGCCTCAAGCGCACCTTCTGGCAGAGGCTGTGCGGCGTGGGCACGCTGGTGATCCAGTCGTCGGACAAGAGCATGCCGAAGTTCGAGATGAAGAACGTCAAAAAGCCGACCGAGGTCAAAGAGATGCTGCACGAGGCCGTGGAAGACATGAAGATCAAGCGCCGCATCCGCATCGGCGAGTATTCGACCGCCATCCTCGACGACGATGACGACGATCTCGACGACGACGATGACGATGACGAAATATAAGATCTGACCGCGATCAGTAAGGAAGGAGTTTTCAGTATGGGTTTGTTCTCTAAGTTCCTCAGCGAAAACAAAGAGGCGCAGAACGCGCTGAATAAGCTGCGCAACTTCGCCGACCAAGCGCTCAAAAACGCCGCCGACCAGCAGAATAACGCGTCCCAGCCTCAGCAGCAGGGCTATAATCAGCCGGCGTATAACCAGCAGCCCCAGCAGACCTGGGCGCCCGCCGAGCCCGCCCCCTCGGGCTGGTCGTGGGGCGAAACGATGCCGGAGGAGGAGAACCAGTTCTCGTTCAACGGCCGCTATAATCAGTATTTCGAAACCGTGTTCCGCGAGGCATTCCCGGAGTACGGGCTGAACGTTGAACAGCCCCGCGGGCGCGACTGCACGATCTTCACCTTTACGCAGGGCGGCAGAGTGGCGCTGATCGTGGAAGTGATGAGCCAGTCGAGCAGCGCGCAGGCCCTGAGAAGGAACTGCCGCGCGAACGGCACGCCCTATCTCAGGTTCTATCACAACCACGAGGGCTGGTGGAACACCCGCTCGTACGTGGTGACGCGCGTGCGCAACGCCCTGGCGGGCTAAAATCACATAAAACAGAAAGAGAACGCTTTGCGCCTGCGGCAGACCCGGCGCGGACCTCAGAAACGGCTTCGCAGGCAGCCGGTCCGCGTACGGTCCGGTACATACCGGAATTATCCGGTATTTAACTTCTTCTCTTTCTGTTTTTTTATTGGGAGAAACCATGTCGCTCTTGGACGAGCTTTCGGACCCGCGGGTCTGGGAACGGTTTTACGACTACAAGGCGGGCCTTGCCTGCCACAAAGTGTTCTTAAAAGCCCTGCGGGAATTCATCGACCGGCAGGGCTACGTTGACGTTTGCGCCGCGATCGAAGAAGAACAGCCGTTTCCGCTGCCGAAAAAGGCCGTGATCAGCAAGATGGCCACAGGCAAAAAGCGGACGGTGTATACCTACCCCGACGACGAAAACACGGTATTAAAGCTCCTCACGTGGCTGCTTTTGCGGCGGTACGATTATATTTTCCCAAAATCGCTCTATTCGTTCCGCCCGGGCGTGACCGCGAAGGACGCGTTTCTGCGGCTCGCGAGTGTGCCCGGCATCGGCGGGAAATACGCCTATAAAACCGATGTGAGCGACTATTTCAACTCCGCGCCGGTGGACGCGCTCGTTGAACAGCTCGAAGGCGTGTTCGCCGACGACCCGAAGCTTTTCTCTTTTTTGAAGCGGCTGTTGGAAGAGCCGGAGGTGCTGGACGGAAACGAAAGGATCACGGAGCAAAAGGGCATGATGGCGGGCACGCCGCTCTCGGCGTTTTACGCGAACCTGTTTTTGTCGGACCTCGACCGGGACTTCGCCGAGGCGGGAACGCCGTACGCCAGGTATTCGGACGATATCATCGTATTTGCCGACACGCCCGAGGAACTGGAATCGCACGCGGAGAAGATCAGGCAGTACCTTGCCGCGGCGGGGCTCAACGTGAACCCGAAGAAGGAGGAATATTACGCCCCGGACACGGGCTTCGTCTTCTTGGGCTTTTCGTACCGCGGCGGCGTGATCGACGTGGCGCCGGCGTCGGTAGCAAAGCTCAAGGCCAAGATGCGGCGCAAGGCGCGCGCCCTTGCCCGCTGGGCCAAGCGCAAGGGGCTGGACGGCGACAAGGCCGCCAGAGCGTTCGTGAAGGCCTTCAACCGCAAGCTGTATGAGGGCGGGCGCGACAGCGAGCTGACGTGGGCGCTGTGGTTCTTCCCTGTGATCAACACCGCCGAGAGCCTCGGCACGCTCGATCGCTACGCCGAGGACTGCATCCGATTCTTAGCCGCGGGCACGCGCACGAAGGCGCGGTTCAACGTGCGGTATGAGGACCTGAAGGCGCTCGGGTTCCGGCCGCTCAAGCACGAATACTATCGGTTCCGGGACGGCAAAACAGACAGACCCGGCGGAGAAAATGAAGTCGCCCCTGACGGGGCTGATGAAGAAATGAAGACGCTTCGCTGATGAAGACGCTCCTTCGGAGCTAATGGATATGAAAAAGCAGACTGATTGCATCTCAGTCTGCTTTCGTTTTTTATACGCGATCCGTTATTTGATGATGATGCGCTCGCCGGTGCGGGCGTCGAGGCGGCGGCGGGCAGAGAGGTATTCCTCGAGCACCTGCTTGCAGGACGTGGCGATCATGCGCGGCGCGCCGAGCGCCTTGATCTCTTTCATCGGCACGCGGAAGATCTCTTCAAAATTGAGGAAGTGATAGCCCTGCAGGCCCACGGTGTAGCGGCGGGCGTCCTCGACCGGCTCGCCGTCGAGCGTGAGGGACGTAAAGGAGTGCGTCGCGCGGTCGTATTCGGCGCGCAGTCCCCTTGAAAACTGATAGAATTCGCAGTGCACGCCCGTGAAGATCTCGTCGCGCAGCATATAGAGCAGCATGCGCCTGAGGATGTCGCCGGTCACGTTGATCATATAGGCGGCGTCGTCGAACGGGAAGGTCTCTTCGAGGTCGCCGAACAGCACCACGGGGCCGAGGCCGTCGGTGCGGATACTGCCGGACGCCAGCAGCATGATGTCCACGCCGAGGCTCTTTTTGAGGGCGTCGGCGAACAGGTTGCCGAGGCTCGTCTCCTGAATGCGGCTCGGGTGCGTGAGGCGGCGGCGGAAGCGCGTGACCACACGGCCGTATTTGCGGTCGGTCTCGCTTTTGTAGTCGTTGATCATCTCTTCGAGGGCGGGGTCCGGCGCGCAGTGATCGGCGTTGATGGGCACGGTCTGCCACGTGTAGTCCTTCACGCAGTTGAGCTCGGTATCCACCGTGATGTCGAAGCGGCCGATCTGGTCGGTGCCGGTGCCCGCCTGCACGATCGGGATGCCGTTCACCACGGCGGGCTCGGTGAGCAGGGTGTGCGAGTGCCCGCCGATGATCAGATCCACGCCCCACGCGGGGTCGAGACGGGCGGCAAGCTTTTTATCCTCCTCAAAGCCGATGTGCGTGAGCAGGACCGTGAGGTCGATATCCACGGCGTTGTAGGCGTTGCAGATGCGCCCGATCTCTTCGACCGCCTCGCCCACGTCCACGAGCGAGCCGATGAGCTCGTCCTTGCGGGTCTCGGCGATGACGTCTTCGGTGAGGATGCCGATGGACAGGATCTTCATGCCGTCGATCTTGGTGATGTGATAGGGCTGGAAGAGGCGCGCGCCCGTGGAGCGGACGTGGAGGTTCGCGTTGATGATCGGGAACTTGGCGCATTTTTCGAGGAACAAGAGATGCGCCACGCCGTAGTCCGTTTCGTGGTTGCCGAGCGTGACGACGTCGGGCGCCAGGAGGTTCATGATCTCAATGGTGGACACGCCCTTATATTCCGAATCGATCACCGAGCCGCGGAACATATCGCCCGCCACGCAGTAGAGGGTGTTCGGCTGCTCTTCGCGCACCTTGCCGATGTAGCCGGACAGCAGCGACACCCCGCCCACGAGGCGGTCGTCGATGAGCTCGGCTAAAAAGTCGCCGTGCATGTCGTTGGAATGTAAAAGCGTGAGATGTTTATAGCGTTCCATGGGATTCTCCGTTTTCGGGTTCTTCGTTGACCGCGGGGGCGGCGCCGAACAGGCGGAACAGCTCGACCCGGGAATTGATGCCGAGCTTTTTATAGAGCTCGGTGACGTGCGTTTTGACCGTGGATTCGGACACGCCGAGCTCGCCGGCGATCTGCCGGCGGGTCTTTGCCGCGAGCAGGAGCCGCGCCACGTCCTGCTGGCGGGGCGTGAGCGCAAATGGGGCGAAGGGATCGGGCGCGGGCGCGTCGGACGGGGCTTCGGGCGCGTCGGGAACGGCGCGCCGCATGTCGGAGCGGCTGAGGTCCCCGAGCCATTCCTGCGAGAACAGGTATTTCCAGCTGTAGGGCGCGAGCGCCAGCATCACGACCAGCGTGCCGAGTACGACCGCGAGCGCGACGCCCGGCACAGCGGCGGGGGCGTATTGGCTGATCAGATCGTCAGGCAGGTTGGCGACCGGCGCGGCGAGAATGAATATGACCGTGCATATTTTGAGGTCCCTGAGCGACGAAAAGCGCCTGAGCGCGCACGAGAGGAAGTAGATCGACGTCTCCCACCCGAAGAGGGAGAAGCCGAGCGCGAGCATGCCGGCGGGCTCCACGTTCATGCGCTGGCCGAACACGGCGAGCAGGGCGGCGAGCGCCGCGGCGCCGAAAAAGATGTTCCACAGGTGCCACACGTTTCGCCGCAGCAGCAGGAAGAACACCGCGAGCAGCGCCACGCCCGCGAGCATGCCGATGAGGCGCACCCCGTAGAGCGGGGCTTCGGAGCAGTAAATGAGCTCCCAGAGATAGCCGTCGATCGCGAAATAGACGATGAAATACGCCAGCGCCCAGTATAGCCCCCTGCGGTCGTCGGCGGTGGTATCCTCGCGGATCTCGAAGGCCTCTTCTTTGAAACAAAGGAGGCAAAAGCCCATCAGAACGAGCATCGCGAGCGGCAGAACGCGCTGCGCGAAAACGTCGGGCAGAAGGCCGTCGGGCGTGCATTTGATGAGCGTGGAGAACACGCCGAGCACGAGGATGCCGAGGATGCGCTCGCTGTTGTTGAGCGCGAACGCGTAGCCGCAGCGCGCCACGGTGACGGCGCCGCCGAGCCCGATATAGGCGAGCACGGCAAACAAAAGGCGCGGCGTGCCGAGATCGAGAAAGACGAAGGGGATGAGCCCCGCCGCCGTGAGCGCGACCGAGACGGCGCCGATCAGGCGGCTGCGCCGACGGCTCCAGATGAGGATCGCGACGAGGGACGCGAGGCCGTGGAACGCCATGACCACCGTTTTGCCGGGAACGCCGAACAGCGACGTTTCGATGGCGTTGAAATGCCCGCGCGACGCATAGAGCAGCAGTTCGAACACATAGGCGAATATATAAGGCAGACGCGAGAGCCGCACGTCCGACAGGCGGATGCGCCCGCCGGGCTCGCGAAGGCCCGAGATCGCGTCGGCGACGCTTTGCATATATTTTTTCATATAATTAGGTCCTTTGCCGGTATCGGAAAAGATGGTTATTATGATTATACCAACACGCGCGCAGAAAAGCAAGCCCGTTTTCGGTTTGCCCGAAAAGACAGGATTTATCCGACATCGCAGTATGAGGCCGTTTGATAAAACGGGTCGTCCGGGCCTTCTCCCCCAAATGTCCGAGTCGATTTCCGGGCGGATTGATGATACCATAAAGATGCCAAATATAAAAAGGGAGGCTTTGATACCATGAAAAGAAGTTTACGTGCAACGCTTGCCGCCGTATTGGCGTTGGCGATGGCGTTCACCGTCGTGCTGCCGGCGTTTTCGGCCGCACCGCGCGCCTGGAACGCGGAAAAGAAAGGCTTTGTTCTCACCGACGGCCCCGAGATCGTCCGTCTGACTGAGGATTCCAACGAATACGGCACTTGGGTGCACGCATTTTACCGCAACACGCGCGAGCTGCGGGAGATCGGGGACGCATTCCACGCCACGGTCGGAAATGAAGACAAAATATACGGGGACCTGCTGGGCTACACCACGGACGAGATCGACGGCGATTTCGAGGTCGCCGTGCAGGTCGCCTATTCCTTCGACGGCGTCAACTGGGTCAACGACTGGGAAGCGGGAGACGACTGGGTCCTCATTACGTCGTTTGACCGTAACGGCGACGGGTTCAATGAATACCGTCATATGCCGTTGCAAAACGAGAACGAAAAAGATTATTACGGGGAGATCAAGGTATTCGACGGCAGGGACGACTGCTTCTCCGCGTATTGGTGCGATCCGATATCCGGGATGACCATCCAACAGGCGATCACGCTTCGCAACAACGCCATGCTGCAGGGCAGAGGCGAGTATCTGGGCAGTTATCAGAAGGACGCTGACGACTCGGGTTACGGCATGGCGGTGGACTTCAACGCCAATACGCTGTACGTAAAGGCGCGCTACCGTGTGTATAACTATACGAGTATCCGAGAAGAAGGTAAGGAAGTTGTTACGTCAAAAGAGATCTATTATTCAAATTGGGGCAATACCAAGACCTTTAACAACAACACCGCCAGCCCCGAATCTCAGAACTGCGTTCCGGACGTCGGCGTTTTGAAGTCCAACGTTGCTCCCGAATTGAAGGCGCTTTCGTCATGGCGCGAAAAAGTGACCGAGGACGGGGTCCAGATCACCCAGACGACCTATCGGCTCGCCATTGATTACCCCGCCGCGCTGGACGAAGCGCTTGCCAAATTCCGCGCGTACGATTGGAGCAGAGACCGCTATATCCGCGAGGAGATCACGGGCGAGTGGTGGGATCCCCAAGCCGTGATCGAGTTCCGGGTCAACGACGGCGACTGGTTTTTCTTTGAACAACATGATATCTCCTCGCCGTACTTCTTTTTCTGCGATAACACGTGGTATATGCGCGACAAACTGGAGGCCGTCGGCTTCCAGCCCGGCGATACCGTATATTTGCGCGCGCGCATATACGGTGAAAACAGCTTCTATACCGCAAAAGAGGACGACGGACCTGACTGTGAAAAGGTTTTTGAGAGCGATCCGGTTATGATCCGCAGCGGTATTTCCAACGTGGTGGAGCTGAACCTGAGCGGCATCTACAATATTACGTATGAACTGAACGGCGGCAGCTTTGCGTGGGGCACCACGCAGATCAGCCAGTTCGATGAGGACACGAACGTGACCGTGGACCTGACCTCCGCGGACTACACGCCTTCGTGGCGAAACCACGCGTTCAAGGGCTGGTACGAGGACGCGGCCTTAACAAAGCCCATCACCTCGTTCAACACGGAATTGAAAATGAGCCGCACTTACTACGCGAAATGGGAAGAGCTGCCCTTCTATACGCTCAGCTACGATATGGGCGTGATCACGGGCAACGTATGGAACCCCAACCCCGCACGCATCTATGTGGACGACGGTGTGGCAGGCGACGGTGTGATCGGGCTGAACGAAGCCGAATACGACGGCGCGACCTTCCTCGGCTGGTACGACAAGCCCACGGGCGGGAACAGGATCACGACGCTCAGCTACGCGGCCATGACCGGCAACATCACGCTGTACGCGTACTGGGACCTGCCGACCTACACCATCACCTATTCCGGCGCGGGCGCCGACTATACCAACGACACGCGCAACCCCGCCACCTTCCAGATCGACCCGGGCGCGGGCGTGAACGTGAAGCTCTATGCCCCGGCCAAGCGCGGGTATATCTTCGACGGCTGGTTCTTCAACAAGGACCTCACGCACGAGGCGCTGTCTTACAGCGAGAGCGACGGCGCGTGGATCATGAACAAGGCCGAGAATGTGACCGTATACGCGAAGTTCATCCTCGGGCGCTGGAAGATCAATTACGAGCTCGGCATCGAGGGCGTGTGGAACGGCGCGAACCCCGAAACGCACACCTACGGCACCGCCGTGGAGCTGCAGGACCCGAGCCGCACCGGCTATACCTTCGGCGGCTGGTATGAGGACAAGGCCCTGACGAAGCCCATCACCGTGATCCCGGACGACGCAGAGGGTGAGGTGACCGTGTACGCCAAGTGGACCGCGATCGTGTATACGATCAAATACGACCTCAGAGACCCGAACGTGGAGATGTTCTTCCAGAACACCAACCCCACCACCCGTACCGTGGACGACGAAGTGATCCTCAAGCCCCTCGTTTCGACCTCGCCGCTCTATATGTTCCTCGGCTGGTACGACAACGTGAACTACGACGGCAAGCCCGTTGAGAAGATCAGCGCCGGCACCGACAAAAACGTGACGCTCTACGCGAAGCTTCTCAAACACGTGTGGGGCGACGTGGACTTCGACGGCACCGTGACCGCCGGCGACGCGCGGCTTGTGCTGCGCCACGCAGTCGGCCTGGAGAACCTGCCGGATGAGGCGCGCGCGTGGGGCGACCTTGCCGACCACAACGCCGAACACGCGCTCACCGCCGCGGACGCGAGACTCGTGCTGCGCATGGCGGTGCTGCTCGACACCACCGAATCCCTCAAGCTGCCGGAGTATCCGGTGAACTGAGCGCGGGAGAAAACAGAATACGGAAGAGGATGGCCGCGGCCATCCTCTTTTTTTTGATGTAATGTGCTGCAAACAGGCGGCGGGCGGGGACGTACGGAGAGATGGGCGGCGGGGGCGCAGGGATGATGAGCGCTCCACCGCTCCCCTGCTAATCCCGCAAAAAAGGATCTTAGAGACGCGGCGGGGACAGGACAGGCAAGAAAGAGCGGGGGTAAAAAAGGCATGAAAAGAGCGGGACCTTTCGGTCCCGCTCGATTTAGACTGTATGCTTCTTACATTCTGCCGAAGATGTGCAGGATGTAGTAGAGCAGCAGGTGGATGAACGCGACGATCCTGTTCCAGATGCTGGAACCGTGGACCTGGCCGCAATACGGGCAGCGCCCCGAACCGGAGGAAGGCGTGGTGCCGGGATCCGGCTCAGCGGGCTCGACCGACGTGACGGGCATGACGTTTACGATCAGGTAGTTGCGGCCCGCCGGGATCGTGTAGGAGCCGTCGGCATTGGGCTCGAGCGGCTGCTGGTTGACAAGGACCACGAAGCCGTCAGACGCCCACGCGCCGTTCACTTCCACGTCGAATTTGAGGGACGCGCCGGAATACCACTCGAGGACGTTGGCGTCGTCGGTGTTGTAGATATAGGTCGTTTCACCGGCGTAGACCGTGAACTTGACGTATTTCGAGCCGATGAACTGGATGCCGCGGTCGCGGTTCGAGCCGATGGTCAGGCGCTGGGTCTGCTCGGCGTCGCAGCGCGTGCAGCAGCGCTTTTCAAGGCCTTCAACGCCGTAATCGGGCGCAATGACCACTTCCCACGGGCCCCAGTTGTGGCCGAGCTTCGGCGCGACGTCCGTGATGGGCTCGCCGCAGCGTACGCAGGTGCTCGTGCGCTCGCCGGGTTCGGTGCAGGTGGGCTCAACAGTGTTGGTCCACTCGCCGTATTCGTGGCCGAGGGCGCGCACCATGATGGTGCGGTGACGCATCTCGTTGCCGCAGACCGCGCAGAGGGTGACCTCCATGTAGGAGCCTTCTTCGGTGCAGGTGGGCGCAACTTCGTCACGCTTGAACACTTCGCCGGGCGTGTGCGCGATCTTCGGGATCGAGCGGATCTCGTCGGTGAGGGTCGTGCCGCAGTTGACGCACTTGATGACGACGCGGTAGGAGCCTTCTTCGGTGCAGGTGGGCTCCACGCGCTCGGAGATCTCGGACGGGCCGGCAACGTGGTCAAGCGTGCCGGTGGTGACGACCTCGTCATTCAGCAGAGCGCCGCACTTGGTGCAGAACGTCTTGATGTGGTAGCTGCCCGGTTCGGAGCAGGTGGCGCCGACAACGTCGGTAATCGTGGGCTCGCCGGGAGTGTGGTCGAGCGTCGGGATCTCGCGCTCTTTGAACGCGTCGCAGCGCGTGCATTCGCACCTTTCAAGGCCGGGCTCGGCGCAGGTGGGCTCGGTGACCGTGGCCCATTCGCCGAAGTCGTGGTTATCTGGATCGGTGCCGAGGTTCACGTGGCCGGAGACGTAGCGGTTTTCATCGAGGCAGAAGACGCCTTCGGTGTAGCCGTCGCTGACGCAGGTCGCGGTGACGGCGGGATCGGTGCGGGTGTGCACGTGGTTGTCGGGATCGAGCGGAAGCGCCGTTTCGTCAAGCGGTTCGCCGTCCGGCGTGAAGGCCTTCTCGCAGACGGAGCAGACCTTATACGCGACGTTGCCGGGCACGGTGCAGGTAGAAGCCACGGCGTCGACCACGTTGCCGAAGGTGTGCTCGAACGTGTAAACAGCGGTGAAGGTCATGTCAGCGGTGACGGGCGCGGTCAGATCGCCTTCGCCCTGCCAGACGCGGGTGTAAACGTGGCCGTATTCATCCTGCGTTTTCTGGAAGGCGGGCGGCGTGACGGTGCTGCCGTAGGCGACCGGGATCTCGGTGGTGGTTTCGCCGTCGATGAAGGTCACGGTGTAGGTGTTGAGCGTGAGATCGGCGGTGGAGAGGGTGACGTCGCCGGTCATCGTGACGACGCCGGATTCAACGAGCGTGCCGCCGGTGATCGTGAGGGCGGGCGTGGAATCGGTGTAGCCAGTCAGCGCGGAGGCCGAAGCCGTGATCACGGTGCCGTGGGGATATTTGCCGTCGGCGCCGGGTTCGTGATCGGCGGTATAGGTGATCTCGGTGCCCGTGCCTTCGTTCACCGTCAGGGTGTAACGGTTAAGCGCGAGATCGGCGGTGGAGACCGTGGTGTTTTCGGACAGGGTGAAGGTATACGTGGTCACGGCCACGGATTCATCGTTGATCGAAAGCACGGGCGTGGACTGGTCGTAGCCAGTCTTCGCGGAGGCAGTGGCAGTGATCACGGTGCCGTGAGGATATTTGCCGTCGGCGTCGGGCGCCTGATCCGCGGTGAAGGTGATCTCGGTGCCCGTGCCTTCGTTCACCGTCAGGGTGTAGACGTTGATCGGGAGAGCCGCGGTGGTGACCGTCGTGTCGCCGGTCACGGTGAAGGTATAGGTGGTGCCGGTCACGGCTGTGCCGTTGATCGAGATCACGGGCGTGGACTGCGTGTAGCCCTCGCTCGCCGCTGCGATGACGGTGATCGACGTGCCGTAGTCGTAGTCGCCGGTCGTAACGCCGGTGATGGTCGTGCCGGTGCCGGGCGTGACCGTCACGTGATATTTGCGCGTGGACGTATCGTACTGCGCCGTGAAGGTCGTGTCTGCGGTGATCGGGGCAGCCGTGTTGCCGTCCCAGCCCGTGAAGGCGTAGACCGTGGAGGAGGTCGGAGACTTGTCGGTATCGGTCGGGATCTCGGCGGTCGTGAGCGTCGTGCCGTGGGTCTTTGTGACCGTGGAGGTCTGATTATCGCCGTATTTGAACGTCACCGTGTAGGTATTGAGTTCAAGGTCGGCGGTGGAGACCGTGGTGTTGCCGGTGACGGTGAAGGTATAGGACGTGCCGGTCACGGGTTCATCGTTGATCGAGATCACGGGCGTGGACTGGGTGTAGCCGGACTGCGCCGCCGCTGTGACGGTGATCTCGGTACCGTAGTCGTAGTCGCCGGTCGTGACGCCGCTGATGGTCGTGCCGGTGCCGGGCGTGACCGTTACGTGGTATTTGCGCGTGGTCTCACTGTACTGCGCCGTGAAGGTCGTGTCAGCAATGATCGGGGCCGACGTGTCGTTATCCCAGCCTGTGAAGGTGTAGATCGTGGAGGCAGTAGTAGCTTTGCCTGTATTTGTCGGGATCTCGGCGGTCGTCAGCGTCGTGCCGTGGGTCTTGGTGACCGTGGAGGTCAAGCCGTCGCCGTAGTTGAACGTCACCGTGTAGGTATTAAGTTCAAGGTCGGCGGTGGAGACCGTGGTGTTGCCGGTGACGGTGAAGGTATGGGACGTGCCGGTCACGGCTGTGCCGTTGATCGAGATCTCGGGCGTGGACTGGGTGTAGCCGGACTGCGCCGCCGCTGTGACGGTGATCGGCGTGCCGTAGTCGTAGTCGCCGGTCGTGACGCCGGAGATGGACGTGCCGGTACCGGGGGTGACCGTCACGTGATATTTGCGCGTGGATGTATCGTACTGCGCCGTAAAGGTCGTGTCTGCGGTGATCGGGGCAGCCGTGTTGCCGTCCCAGCCCGTGAAGGCGTAGACCGTGGAGGCGGTCGGAGACTTGTCGGTGTTCGTCGGGATCTCAGCGGTCGTGAGCGTCGTACCGTGGGTCTTGGTGACCGTGGAGGTCAGGCCGTCGCCGTAGTTGAACGTCACCGTGTAGGTGTTGAGATCGAGATCGGCGGTGGAGACCGTCGTGTTGCCGGTCACGGTGAAGGTATGGGACGTGCCGGTCACGGTCTCGCCTGTGACCAAAAGCACGGGCGTGGACTGGTCGTAGCCCTCGGTCGCCGCCGCGGTGACGGTGAGCACGGTGCCGTAGTCGTAGTCGCCGGTCGTTGCGCCGCTGATGGTCGTGCCGGTACCGGGCGTGACCGTTACGTGATATTTGCGCGTAGTCTCGTTGTACTGCGCGTTGAAGGTCGTGTCCGCGGTGATCGGGGCCGACGTGCTGGGATCCCAGCCCGTGAAGGTGTAGACCGTAGAGGCGGTCGGAGACTTGTCGGTATCGGTCGGGATCTCGGCGGTCGTGAGCGTCGTGCCGTGGGTCTTGGTGACCGTGGAGGTCTGATTATCGCCGTAGTTGAAAGTTACCGTGTAGGTGTTGAGCACGCCGCTGATCACCACCGATTTCGGAGCGGTGATGTTCGGAATCGTATAGGTATGACCGCCGGTCGTCGTGGGATTCAGCGTGGATCCGTTGACTTTGACGGTATAGGTGCCGTAGCCGTTTGCCGAGTCGGGCGTTACCGTGAAGGTGAAGTTTTCGTTATTCCTGATGGTATAACGATCGGTGTAGCCCGTATCAGGCGTAGAGGTCGTGGTATAGCTCGCGTTCGTCGCCGTGACCGTGACCTGATGGACCGGCGTCCAATGCGCGTACAGATCCAGCTCATAATAATCGTAGACGTGCGCCGAGGTACCGTCGGCATTGTAATACTTCGTGCCGCCGGAAGCTGCCGTATAATATCCGTCAAAGGCATAGCCGGCCTTCGTAGGGGCCACAAACCCGGACTCGGTCATTGGATAACCGATGGTACAGATAATACTGCCGATGCCGTCGGTGCCGCCTTCTTTATGGAAAGTGACGGTGCCTTTTGCATAATCAGGAGCGGAGCTTGCATTGTGCTGACGAACATAAACGGTGCTCTCATCGCTATAACTGCCGCTGTTACCACCGGTACCTCCGCTATATTTGCTCGAAGTACCATCAGTGCCTCTTGCACCATTTCCGCCGCCTTCTTTGCCGCCAGTACCGGGGTTACCTTGTTCTTTCCACCAAAGGCCGCCGGAGCCTGCGCCGCCGCCGCCACCGCC
>JAFZOL010000048.1 GCA_017550625.1 Clostridia bacterium
ATCACCTACACCTGCAAAGACTGCGGTTACAGCTTTGACGGCGAAAAAGGCGAGCCGGGCGGCCACCAGTACGGCGATTGGGTCCCCAATGAGAACGGCACCCACACCAAGACCTGCTCCGTCTGCGCGGAAGGCACGGAAGGCCACAGCGTAACGGCAGACTGCGACTACAACGAGACCCCGCACGCCGCCACCTGCGTTATCGGCGCATACATCACTTACACCTGCAAAGACTGCGGTTATTCCTATGACGGTGAAAAGGGCGAGCCGAACGGCCACCAGTACGGCGATTGGGTTCCCAATGAGAACGGCACCCACACCAAGACCTGCTCCGTCTGCGCGGAAGGCACGGACGGTCACAGCGTAACGGCAGACTGCGACTACAACGAAACGCAGCACGACGCCACCTGCACGACCGGCGCCTATATCACCTACACCTGCAAAGACTGCGGTTATTCCTACGACGGTGAAAAAGGCGAGCCGAGTGGCCACCGCTTCACGAAGCAGATCATTGACGACGCGTATCTGAACACCGCGGCTACCTGCACTGCGAAGGCCACCTATTTCTTCGCTTGCGACGTATGCGATGCGAGAGGCACGGAGACGTTTGAGTACGGCGCGCTTGCCGACCATACCCCGGGTGCGGCGGCCGTTGAAAACAACGTTGCGCCTACCTGCACGGCAGGCGGCAGCTACGATTCCGTTGTCAAATGTACGGAATGCGGCACCGAGCTCTCCAGAACGCACGTCACCGTCGGCGCGCTGGGCCATGATTTCGGCGAATGGGCCGTGACAAACGAACCCACCTGCACCGAGGCCGGTGAGAAGCAGAGAACCTGCTCCCGCTGCCCGGAAACCGAAACCGAAACGGTTCCCGCCCCGGGCCATAATTGGGGCCCGTGGGTCACCGTAACCGAGCCCACCATAGAGGCCGACGGTCTCAGACGCCGCGAATGCGCACGCTGCGGCGCCGTTGAAGAGGAGACGCTTTCGTATGTATACGAAGCCAACCGTCAGATCCAGTTCGTGGTAACCGGCAAAATGCACTACGTGGTGGATCTGGGCAATCAGAAATACGAGATCTACAGCCACAGCACACCTGCAATTTACTGGTACGATGACTTTTCGCTGACGTTTAACGTGGTCACGCACGAAGATTGGGGCGCGGAAGGCTACATCGTGGTAGTCAACGGCCAGGAGCTCACACCCAACGCGGACGGTTCCTATACGATCCCGGGCGGCACGGGCTTCGTGATGATCAACTGCTATCAGGTCACGTCCATAACGCCTTCCGATGAAAGCGGCAGCAGCGCCTGCCCGCACTGCGGTAAGATCCATCCGAACAACCTGTGGGGCCGCATCGTGGCGTTCATCCACCTGCTCATCTGGATCTTTACAAAACTGTTCCGTAAATGATCCCACGGGGTATTTCCTTACAATTGAATCATTAAAATAAGGGAGGTCGGGCGCACGCACTTAAGGAGAAAGCAGGTTTCTCGCGCTCCTTCCCGCCGGCACTGCATGACCGGCGCAGGAGATCCGCAAGGTTTACCCTGTGCCGGTCAGATTTTTCGAGCCAAAAACAGCTGACGAAAAACTGCTTCGCACCGCAACGGATGTATTATTCCGAAAGACAAGACACAGGGGTTGGAATATCCTGACGGATATCCAACCCCTGTAACACAGTATTTCACAAATAAGTGCGCCGCTGCGACTGCTTCATCCCTAAGCGCGGGTCTTTTTTATCAAAGGGTGAGTTATATCATCTGTTTTTGTGGTTTTCAAGGAAACCAGAAAACATTCTGTTTTGTATTTAACATGGAATCAGATCATTGCCCGTGCAGTAAAAAACCACCTTTGCCGTAGCAGACAAAAGTGGTTTTTTACATGTAACTCGACTCCCCGCGTGATACAAAGAATCATAAGGTGCAAACAGGTTTCTTTCACACGATAAGCCGTTTATTTCAGCCGGTCACAAAGCGGCAGGAGCTCCTCCAGCTTGGCGACAATGCGCTTCTGTTCGGCAAAAGGTGGTAAAGGGATTAAAAAGTGTTTTAATTTGTCCGCTTTAATTCCCTTTGCAGTGGTACCAGTGCAATTATCATAAAGCTGCTGTTGAAATGCGGGAGACAAAATATAATACATAAACAGACTTGAGAAAGCTGTTTTCTCTTTGTATTCCTTGAAAGTGATTATTCTTTGACCACAAGAGCATTCATCCAAGTCGCAAAGTGCAGCATTTCCCATCGGAGCTTCAGTCGTAAAAAGCAGGTCTCCTTTTTGTGTTATTCCACGGCTTTGCCTTCCATTGTATTCTTCACGAGAAATGTATTCTTTTCTCGTGTAGTCCATATAACCTTGTTTGATATTAGAGGCAGTTATCAAAAAGACCCCTTCGGTAATCTTATTTGGTGTTTTACCGCGATAATCAACGAAATCAAACAGCTGATTTAATTCTACCATACACCAACTGTCAGGAATATCGAAATCCATTGAAGAATAATTAAGTTCATCCTTACAGGGTTTGATTCCTTTATGGTAGATGGTTAAACTACGAAACAACTCATCTCCTGTGCCTTCTTCGGGACGCTGCTCAACAAGTTTGCCCTGAATCGCCATCTGAAGGATGGACTTCTGCATATCCACCGGAAAACGGGTATTGAAAGCCTCCAGCCTTGTATACGCCTGTTCGTAGCGGTCAAAACAATTTTCAAAAACCGAAAGCGCTTCATTTATGCGTTTCTGTTCTTTTTTAGGTGGTAGTGGAATAGGCATCAATCGTAAATCATCAAGGTTTATCTTAAAAGTGTGCGTTCCACCGCCCACTTTGACTTTTTGAATCCAAGCGAACCCATATCCAGAATTTATCACTAAAGCGATATAATCAGCTATTTCTTTGTCTATTAGTTTAATGAGCCCCAGACTAACAAAAATACTAAACTCGATATCGGTATCAATTTTGAGAGCTTTGCCAAGAGTTCCTATCCTGCAAATTAAAACATCATTTTTTTCAGGTTTGCACCGCAAAGTTAATTGTTTGTGCTCTTCCGGTGTTATAAATTTTGTATTAGAAAAGTCCAAGAAACCGCTGGATATATCTTTAACAGAAACAAACGGGATTCCACTGTCAACATAAGAAGGCGTTTTATGAGTTCCGTCCGAAATTAAGCAGCACAAATCAATTAGCCTAACCCATTTCCAGTTTTCGGGAATATCAAAGGGGGCATCCTCTTCAGAGTTTTCTGAAATAGGCTTTTCTTTTTTTATCTTGCCTTCCTTAATCAGTCTCGCTTTTTCTGCCTGTATCTGGGTATAAAGTTCCTCGCCCGTGCCTTCAGACGGATCCTGCGGCACAAGCTTTCCCTGAATTGCAAGCTGCAGTATGCTGTTTTTTAATTCCTGCGGCGTCATTCTTTTGCTCCTCCGAGAAGCGCGGTGATTTCCGCGAGCACCCGGTCGATCTCCGCATTGAGAGAAGCGCGTTCTTCTTCGTGTCTCTGGATCAGATCCAGCGGATCAAGGATCTCTTCTTCCTCATGTGGATAGCCGCACTGATCCAGGTTGAATCCCAGATCCTCCGTCATCTCTTTGTATGTGAAGCACCGCGCCTTATCAAATCCGTCCACGGACAGGGCCTGACGGTCGTTCCACCACTCCAGCGCGGGAGCAAAGTGCTCCAGCTTCATCGGCTTTGTTTTGCTGAAGTGTTTGTAGCCCTCCGGCATATCCAAACGGTAGAACCACGTTTCCTTCGTGGGGCCGGTACGGTCAAAGAACAGGATGTTCGTGGTGATGGACGTATACGGCGAAAAGACGCTGCCCGGCATACGGATCACGGTATGCAGGTTGAATTCGGAAAGCAGCTTCTTTTTGATATTGATCTTGGCGTTATCCGTACCGAACAGGAAGCCGTCCGGCAGGATCACGGCGGCGCGGCCGTTTGCTTTCAGCCGGTACATGATTACGGACATAAACAGATCGGCGGTCTCGGAGCTTGCCAGATCGGCGGGGAAATGATTCTTGACCTCGGCCTTTTCGCTGCCGCCGTAGGGCGGATTCATCAGGATCACGTCAAACTGGTCGTCAACGGTATAGTCCAGCACGTCCCGCAGCAGGCTGTTGTCGTGGAACACCTGCGGAACGTCCAGATCGTGCAGCAGCATATTCGTAATGCAGAGCATATACGGGAACTGCTTTTTTTCGATGCCGTAGATGGAATGGCTATAGGCGTATTCGTCGTCGGTAGTCTGCACCTTCTGCTTGAGCGCCTTCAGCCATGAAGTAATGAAGCCGCCCGTGCCGCAGGCGAAATCCGCCATGGTTTCCCCGATCTGCGGATCGATCATCTGTGCCATGAAATCCGTCACGGCGCGGGGCGTATAGAATTCACCGGCGGACCCGGCGCTTTGCAGTTCCTTCAGGATCGATTCATAGATCTCGCCGAACGCGTGGCTCTCCTCATAATCGCTGAGATCCAGTTCGTCGATCACGTTGATCACCTGACGCAGAAGAACACCGTCCTTCATATAGTTATTGGCGTCGGCAAAGGTGGTCTGCACGATGGCTTTCTTGATGGGCGTGGAAGCGTCCACCGGAAGATTCTTCAGCGTGGGAAACAGGGTGTTGTTTACGAAATTCAGCAGCGTATCGCCCGTGATCCCCTTGCCGGTCTCATCGTGCGCCCAGTTTGACCAGCGGCATTCGTCCGGGATGATCGACTCGTAATCCTCATCGTCCCATTCCCAGTCCTGCTCCTTGGCGTCGTATACTTTCAGAAACAGCATCCACGCGATCTGCTCGATGCGCTGGGCGTCGCCGTTGATACCGGCGTCGTTACGCATAATGTCGCGCAGCCGTTTTACAAATCCGGATAAATTCGCCATACTCTTAACCTACCTCATCCTCATAGATCGCGTCTTCCAATTCCTGCACGGCTTTCAGGTATCCGGCCTTGCCGCCGAAATACGATGAAATGCGGGCGGGTTTGCCGTATTTCAGGAACGGATCCAGTTTCAGGATCTCGGCCTTGCCGATCTCGTAAATGCCGAGGTTCATATACTTATCCAGCAGCGTTTCGAGGATCTCTCTCGCAACGCCGCTGTAACGGCTGAGAAAACCACGTTTCTTGACGTTGTTCGCCCGCTCCCGTCTGGTGAGCGGTTTTTTATCGAACGCCAGATGGCAGATGAAATCGAAGTCATCCACGTCGCTCATGTCCATATCGGCTTTTAGCTTTTCCAGATCGATACCGCGTTCCAGCAGCATATCGCGAATCTGTTCCTTATTCGGATTCTTTCTCCATTCGCGAATGAAACTGTCAAGCGACGCGTATTCACCGCGGATATTTTCTTTGGTATAGTCCACGATGCTTTCCTGCCGGAGCAGTTTGCCGTTGGCGTCGTAAATGGATACCGTCTTGTGAATGATCTCCACGCGGCAGCCGCTGCGGTCAACGATCGGTTTGACTTTCGGCGGTCCGGGCGGCAACGGAGGCTCTGGGCCGGGGCCGGGGGCGGGCGGCGGATCACCCGGCTTCTTCGGTTCAAAGCCGGGATCGACTTCAATGGGGCCGTCCCATTCAGGATCGGCAAACAGACGGGTGACGTTGCGGAAATCCATGACGACGAAATGCGTTTTGCCTTCTTTTTCACGCAAACGGGTGCCGCGGCCGATGATCTGCTTGAATTCCGTCATGGAGCCGATCATTTCATCCAGAACGATCAGCTTCGTCATTTTGCAGTCCGCGCCGGTGGAAAGCAGCTTTGACGTGGTCGCGATCACGGGGTACGGCGCGGAAACGGAAATGAAGTAATCCAGTTTGCTTTTGCCGTAAACGTCGCTGCCGGTGATCCGCACCACGTAATCGGGGTTCACTTTCACCATATCGGCGTTCAGATTCACCAGCGCGATCCGCATCCGTTCGGCGGCGTCTTCCGTAGCGCAGAACACGATGGTCTTTGCCATGCGGTCCGTGGCTTTCAGATAACGCGTGATCTCGGAAGCGACCTGCTGGATGCGGTCTTCGATCACGATATTGTAATCGAAATCGCTGTTGGTATAAATGCGATCCTCGATGGGGTTTCCGAATTTATCGAGCTGCCCTCTCTCGGGCCGCCAGCCTTCGCCGATATCCGTGGTGATGCTGATCACCTTGAACGGCGCGAGGAAACCGTCCTCGATGCCTTCTCTGAGGCTGTAGGTATAGATCGGATCGCCGAAATATGTGATATTGGAGATATACTTCGTTTCCTTCGGCGTCGCCGTCATACCGATCTGCGTCGCTGAATTGAAATACTCCAGAATCCTGCGCCAGCGGCTTTCTTCCTTCGCGGAGCCGCGGTGACACTCGTCAACGATGATCAGATCGAAAAAGTCCGGGGCGAAGAGCTCCGAAAAATGCTCCTGATCGTCGTCGCCCACAAGCTGCTGATACAGAGAAAAGTATACTTCGTGAGAAGTGATCGTGCTGCGGTCGTCCTTCGCCACGTTGATCTTATGGATCACCTTTTCCAGCGGCGCGAAGTCCTGCTGGATAGACTGGTCCACCAGAATGTTGCGGTCGGCAAGATAAAGGATCTTGCTCTTCATGCCGCTGCGGAGCAGCCTGTAAACGATTTGGAAAGCCGTATAGGTTTTGCCGGTACCGGTCGCCATCACAAGCAGAAGCCGGTCCTGACCGCGGGCGATAGCGTCAACGGTCCGGTTGATCGCGATCCGCTGATAATAGCGGGGCGGATATGTGGTCTGGCTGCTGTAATACGGCTGGTCGATCATTTTCTGCTGGGCCGGGGTGATGCCTGTACCGCCGTCCCGTTCCGCTTTGTAACGGGCGATCAGTTCATCTTCCGTCGGGAATTCATCCAGACCGAATTCACGCTCCGTGCCGGTCAGGAAGTCATGCTCGGCAAAACCGTCGCCGTTGGAGCTGAAAGCAAACGGGAGATCCAGCATCTGGGCATACGTCATTGCCTGCTGAAGCCCGTAGGAAACGCTGTGGTTGTTGTCCTTCGCTTCAACAATGGCGATCGGGTTATTCGCGTTCAGATAGAGGATGTAGTCCGCACGTTTCGGCTTTTCCCTGAACACCAGATTGCCTTTCAGGTTGATCTTGCCGTCGGTGATCTGCGTCTCCATCGTGATTTTGTGAATATCCCATTTGGAGGTAATAGCCGGAGTGATAAACTGCAGCTTTACATCTTCTTCAGTCATATCCTTTTTATCCAGCACGACGCACCCTCCTTTTTCAGCAGTTTTCATTGTATTTAAATAATTATATCATAGATTTCCGGCCTTTGCTACCCCTCTCGAAAAAAACGGGAGGGTTTTTTTGTTTTCTCCGCAAAACTGGATCTTCAACAAGAATCAAAATTTCGAAAAAAGGAGCCTTTTACGGCTCCCGGCTGTTGACCGGGCAGAACGATTTGCCCCCTTGGCCTTGAAACGATTGTTATGGGACCGGCGTTTTCGGGGGAATAAAAAAAACAATTGCAGTGACCGATAATTGTATCGATCACTGCAATAGATTTGGTGGAGACATGGGGACTTGAACCCAAGACCTCACGGATGTGAACCGTGCGCTCTAACCAGCTGAGCTATGCCTCCGAACAGTGACTTCATTATACACTGCCTTTTTCGGTTCGTCAAGAGGAAATTTCGTTTTTTCGGGCGCGATTTTTACTTTTTGGCCGCCGGGAGGGGCGGGAAATCGTCCGCGCGGGGCGTTTCTTCGGGCGCGAGCCCTTGACAAACGCCGGGCGGCGGGGGTATAATAGACAGGTCCGGCAGCGGGAAGAGGCCGGGCTTTGCCAAACCGACGAAAGAGGCTTTACGACATGAAAAAACCGATCGGCGTTCTCGCCGTGCTTTTATGTATCGCGCTATTATGCTCCTGTCTGCAGTACCGACAGACCGAGGAGCTGATCGATACGCTCACCCTGTCGCCCGAGATGGGCGCGCTGCCCGAAACCACCGAGCCGCCGACCTCCGAACCGACCACCGAGCCCACCACCGAAGAGCCCACCACCGAGGCGCCGACCGACGGCAGGGAGTATCTCGGCTTCACCGAAACGGGCTTTCCGCTGTTCACGCGCGACGGCGCGACCTATGTGGAAACGACCTACGGCGAGGTGCTGATCGCGAACAAGACCTACACGCTGCCCGCGGACTACGGCCCCGGCGACCTTACGCCCGAATGCCGCGCCGCCTTCGAGACCATGCGCGCCGCCGCAGCCGCCGAAGGGCTGAGCCTGTGGGTGCTGTCGGGCTACCGCTCGTATTGGACGCAGCAGAACCTCTATAACCGCTACTGCGCGATGGACGGCGTTGCCGCCGCGGACACCTATTCCGCCCGGCCCGGCCACTCGGAGCACCAGACGGGCCTCGCGATCGACGTCAACTCCGTCGAGAATGAATTCGCCTACACCGCCGAAGGCAAGTGGCTCGCCGCGCACGCGCACGAATACGGCTTTATTATCCGCTACGCGAAGGACAAAGAGGATATCACGGGCTATATCTACGAGCCGTGGCACGTCCGCTACCTCGGCGAAGGCCTCGCCGCCGAGGTGTACGACAGCGGCCTGTGCCTTGAGGAATTCTTCGGCATCGACTCCGTTTACGCGGATTGAGGATCACGAAAAAAAACCGCCTCCGGCGGTTTTTTTGTTTTGTAACGTTTTTGTGAACCCCCTGCGCCCGCTCTTGCGCTTGGCGCGAAAGCGTGCTATACTGATCCCATAGCCCCGCAAGACGGGGCCGAAACCACGGGAAACGGAGCGATGACCATGAAAAAGACTTTCCGGGCGATCCTGTCGCTGATCCTTTGCCTCACGCTTATCGCGGGCGTCGTATCGTTCGCGGCGGCTGAGGGCGACCCTCTCACCGCGCGGGCGTTCCGGTTCGGCAGCGACGGACGCTTTAAGATCCTGCACGTGACCGACACGCACCTGCACGAGGATAACGTGGAGGACTCCACGCGCCTCATCGCGCTCGCGTGCGACGCCGAGCAGCCCGATCTCGTGATGCTGACCGGCGACCTCGCGCCCGAGGATACGCTTGAAGCCACCGCCGCGCGCGTCGATCAGCTCATGCGGGTGTTCGAGAGCCGGGATATCCCGGTCGCGGTGGCGTTCGGCAACCACGACTCCGAAAACGGGGCCTACACGCGCGAACAGGTGATGGCGCTCTATAACGCCTATTCCTGCTCGGTGTCGGTCGACGACGGCGACCTTCTGAACGGCTGCGGCACCTACCGCGTCCCGCTAATGTCATCCGACGGCGAAAACCTCGTGTTCAACCTCTGGGTGTTCGACTCCGGCGATTACGACGGCGAGGGCCATTACGCCAACGTCGCCGAAGATCAGGTGGAATGGTACCGTGAAGCTTCCGCCGCGATCGAGCGCGAAGAAGGCAAAAAGATCTATTCGCTCGCGTTCCAGCACATCATCGTGCCCGAGATCTACGACGCCCTTGAGGAGCACGACTACTGGACCGCCTATTCCTACGAGCACATCTATCACGAGGGCGAATATTACCGCTTCTCGAAGAAAAACACGAACTACGGCATGCTGTGCGAATATCCCTGCCCCGGCTATTACAACCACGGCCAGTTCGCCGCCATGGTCGGGCGCGGCGACGTGCTCGCGATGTTCACCGGCCACGACCACACCAACGCCTTCGGCGTGAAATATCAGGGCGTCGACATCGTCAACTCCCTCTCCACGCGCTACAACGGCGACGCTTTTTCGACGCAGTACGGCTACCGGGTGATCGAGCTCGACGAGAACGCGCCCGACAAATACGAGACCCGCGTGGTGCGCTGGTATGACTTCGTGAACCGGAAGGACGTGAAGGCGCTCTCCGCGGGCAGCGCGGACAAAAACCTGCTGGCGCAGATCCGCTTTCAGGGCTTCTTCCGCAAGTTCGCCACGAGCCTCGGCGTGCTGATCGTCAAGGTCACGACCGGCAGAACGGTCCGCTATCCGGACTGACAGGACGCAAAAAACCGCCTCCGGGTTCGTCCCGGAGGCGTTCTTTTTATCCGTTCAGCGCAGCAGCGTATCGTAAAGGATGCCGAAGAGCTCGCGCACGGTATAGGTCGGCAGCAGCACGATGGGCGAGGGGCCGTTGACCGCGTAATGCGTATATCCCAGCTTGTCCGCGATCATGCCGGCGCGGGTCTGGTGGAACTCGTTCGTCACGATCACGAGGGTGTCGGGCAGGCCGTTTTCTTCGATCAGCGCCGCTGAAAAGCGCAGGTTCTCCTCTGTGGAGGTGGACGCGCCCTCGGTCAATATGCGCGCGGGGTCCACGCCGCGCTGAATAAGCCAGTCGCGCATGCAGTCCGCCTCGGCGATCGGCTCGTCGTCGCCCCGTCCGCCCGACACGACGCAGTTTACGTCTGGGTGGGCGGTCAGATAGTCGAGGGCGGCGATAAGGCGGCGGCTGAGGATCAGGCTCGGGTTGCCGCTCTTCTGCACCTTGCAGCCGAGCACCACCACGGTGACGGGCGTGCTGTCCTCCGGCGGGGCGTTCATGGCGCCCTTGACCACAAAGCCGAACAGGACCCCGGCGAGCACCAGTCCCGCCGATAAAAGCGCGGCGACGGCGGCGAAGACCCGCCTGCCCGCTTTCGTTTCTCTTATCTTTTTGATCTTCGCTTTTACCCGTCCCCAAAACAGTGTGACGAGAAACGCCCCGCCGAACGCCAGCATGCCGGCGCCGTTGCCGATGTTGAGCACCCCGTAGATCGGCACGGGCAAAAAGAACCAGGTCCACATCACGCCGAACACAACCAGAAGGACGGCCCGGACGATCAGCCCGGCCCTGCTTTTGTCCGTTTTCATTCGCATGTCTCTTCCCCCTCTCCGCTGTCAGTATATACGGCCAACCTTAAGAATTTCTGCAAATTTCGTCAAAAAAGCCGGAAGGGGATCCTTCCGGCTTGCACATAATCTCAAATCAATAACTCGTCTTGCCCGCCTGCGTGCTGCGCACGAAGCCGATATAGCTCCGCCCGGGGTTGAGCGTCAGGGGCTCGCCGTCGGACGTGAGAAGCTTCAGCGGGTCGGCGCCTTCGCCCTTTTCCCACTTGATTTCTTCATACCGCCCGCCGCAGAAATAAAGGCCGCTGCCGCCGTTTTCGAGCAGCAGATCCTGATGGCCGGACGAGTCGTTGCGGCTCTGCATATCCACGTAGAGCACGATCACGTTGTCGTAGACGCAGTTGACGCTGAATTCGTCGGTCATGGGCTTGCCGTTGATCGCGCGCAGATACGTGCCCGCCGCCGCGTCGTAGGTGAAATCGTAGGTATACGCGCCCGAATACTCAAAGTGCACGCCCTGCGACTCGCCGCCGGCGAGGGTGCGCGGGGCTTCGGGTTTTGTGAACGAAAGGGGCGTGCGCTTTTCGGGGTCGGCTTCGGTGTCCACGCCGTAGTTCACGAGCTCGGTTCTGAGCTTGCTGCCCACGAGCACCAGCCGGTGCTCAAGCGCTACGTCGCGCGTGGAAGCGCGATAGGTGCAGGCACTGTGGGTCATCACGTCGAAATCCGAAAGGGCGCTGCCGTAGGTGCTGATCAGCGCGAGGCCTTCGGTGCTGCCGCCGCAGTGGACGAACACAAGGTCCCAGCCGCGGGCGAGCTCCACGATGTCGTGGCGGGCGGAGCGCACGGGCCCCACGTATTCCGGCACGGTGCTCGAATCGGCGTAGATCCAAAGCATGCGCGAAATGCCGCCCTCGACCTCGTATTCCATGATGATATCGGGCGAGTTCATGCCCCACTGCGGGCGCGCGGCGGGGTGGTTCTCCACCACGATGGCCACGGCCTTTTGGGCGAGCGCCTCGGCGCTGTAGCCCGCTTCGCCCGTAAGAGGATTGAAGATCCTGTCGTCGGCGGGTTGGGTCGGCACGGGCTGGCCGTTCGCGTCCGTTTCGGCTTGTTCGCTGCTGCCGGGCTCGGTGATGATCTCGGCACTCTCTTCCTCTTCGCCGCCGCAGCCGAACAGCGCCAGCGCGAACGTGAGCGCAAGCATCAGCGCGAGCAGCTTTTTGCAGGTGTGTTTCATAGGATCGTCTCCTGTCGATTTGAGTTGTTTCAGGTTCGATTATAGCACCCCGCCGCCGAAAATGCAAGAGCCGTGCGGCGGGGGATGGGCTTAGTTGTAGCGGGCGTGGCGCTCCCACGCGAAATCCCGCGCCGAGAGCGTCGTTTCGCCCCTGAGCGCCGCCGCCGTCTCTTTTTCGAGGACGGGCAGGCTCTCGGCGATGAACGCCGCCATCATCTCTTCGGTGATCCACACGGGGTCGCCGGGTTCGTTGTCGATAAGGTCCGCCCGCAGCTCCGCGATCATGCCCTCGGCGTCGAGCGGCACGCGGGCGTTGAGCGGCAGGGAACGGAAATCCGGGGGCAGGATGAGCTCGTCCCGCAGGTCGTAGCGGTCGCTCAGCCGCCGGTTGAGGATGTGATAGTCGCGGTACAAAAGCCGCAATTCATCGTCGTTTCGCGGGGTGAAGCGGTTTTGGTACGTTTCGTGGATGAGCCGCCGGTGCAGGTCGTCCTCCACAAGGTGCAGGTAATAGCCGAGATACAGGGGATCGGACCGCACTTCGCGCGGGAATTCTTTCGCGAACGCGCCGAAATCGAACCACACGAGGTTCCCCTCGCGCATCGTGTAATGCGTCAGGTCCCGCTCGTCCTTTTCGGTATAGGCGTCGGGCAATAAGCTCCCGAGCAGAAAGCGCGCGCGGTCGGCGGGCTCCAGTCCGCCCGCGATGAGCGAGGCGAAGGCGTAATGCACGATCCTCTGCGCCATGGCTATGCCCCCTTTCGTTTTTCTCAGCATACCACGCCCGGCGCGAAAATGCAAGCCCCCGCATTTTTTGCGCGAAATGCGGCTTTGCTCTTGTTCCGGGCGGCGGGGTGTGCTACAATAACGAAAGAAGAAAGGGGGCGGTTCCCTTGAAATACAGGACCATGCGCCGCGATACCTGGCGCAGGGCGGTCAAACGCCGCACGGCAGGACGCGCGATCGAACGCAACGGCCTTCGCGGGCGCGAGAGCGTGATCGTGATCGACGAAGCCTCGGCGCCATTGATCGTCGGCACGCCGGACGGCAAAAAGCTATGCGTGGCGGACAAGGGGTACGTTTGGTACCAGCGGGCGTTCGAGGGCGAAGAGACGTGGCTCACGGCAGCCTTCGACGAAAAGGGCGTGCTTTTGCAGCTCTATTTCGACGTCACGGCGGGCAACGAGTTTGTTGATCCCGACGACCCCGGCTTCCGCGACCTGTATCTCGACGTGATTTTGACCCCCGGCCACGGGATCGGCGTGCTCGACCGCGACGAGCTCGACGAGGCGCTGAGGACCGGCGACGTGACGAAGGCCGAATACGACCGCGTGCTCGAGGTCGGGCGCGAGACCGTTGAGATGCTCGAACGTCACGGCAAAGCCCTCTGCCGCGAGGTGACCGCCGCCGCCATGGAGCTCGTCGAATCGATGAACCCGCGCGCGGACGTGGTGGCGGCGCTCATTTGGGACGGCGATCGCTTTCTGATCTGCCGCCGCCCGGCGCACAAGGCGCGGGCGCTGCTATGGGAGTTCGTGGGCGGAAAGGTGGAGAAAGGCGAGACGAAAGAAGAGGCCTTGCGGCGCGAGTGCCGCGAGGAGCTCGATATCGACCTTGCCGTGGGAACCGTTTTCTGCGAGGTGACGCACGTCTATCCGGACCTGACCGTCCGCCTCACGCTCTTTAACGCTTCCATTTCGGGCGGCGAGATCAGGCTGCTCGAACACGTGGACGCGAAATGGATCACGCCCGCCGAGATCGGGGAGTATGAATTCTGCCCCGCGGACAGAGAGATCCTCATTAAGCTCGCCGAAGGCGAAAAAGGAGAATGAACATGGATAATATCGAGAAATTCCGTCGGCTTCTGGACGAGAGCGCGCGCGTGGTGTTCATGACCGGCGCGGGCATCTCCACCGCCAGCGGCCTTGCCGATTTCAGGGGCAAGGAGGGGCTCGAGAAGCGCAAGAGCCCCGTGCCTTACGAGACCCTGCTCTCGATCGATTTTTTCGAGCGGGACCCCGCGACGTTCTATAAGTTTTATAAGGATTTCCTGATCGTGGGCGACGCGAAGCCCAACGTCGCGCACAAAAAGATCGCTTCTCTCGGCGGCAAGGTGACGGCGGTGGTCACGCAGAACATCGACGGCCTGCACCAGCTCGGCGGCAGCGAGAACGTGATCGAGGTGCACGGCACCACCAAAACCTATTCGTGCGTGCGCTGCGGCAAAAGCTATCCCGAAGCCTACGTGAAGGCTTCATCCGGCGTACCGCGGTGCGGCTGCGGCGCGGTTTTGCGCCCCGACATCGTGTTCTACGGCGAGATGCTCGATGACGAAAAGGTCACCGAGGCCGTGCGGGCGATCCGGGGCTGTGACCTGCTGGTCGTGGTCGGCTCGTCGCTCGTGGTGTATCCGGCGGCGGGGCTCGTGCGCTACCGCCCCAAAAACGCGAAGCTCGTGATCGTCAACTTCGACCCCACGCCCTACGATTACGAGGCGGATATTGTGCTCCACGACGACATCTCAAAGGTGTTCGAGGCGCTGTAAACGATGAAGCGGATCTTATCTTTTCTCAAAAACGAGCCGATGCTGCCCCTCGCCCTCGCGGCGGCGGCCCTGTCGTTCCTGCTCACGCCGCCCTCGAAGGATCTCTTCACGGCCGTGGACTGGCGCACGCTCGGATCGCTGTTCATGATGCTCACGGTTCTGGAGGGCTTCAAGAAGGAGAACATCTTCCGGCCCGTGCTGCGCCTCGCGGGGCGCCTCGGCACGCAGGCGGGGCTGAGCCTGTTTCTCGTGTTCGGCGTGTTCTTCACGTCGATGTTCGTCACGAACGACGTCTCGCTCATCATCTTCGTGCCCCTCACGGTCATTTTGTTCCGGGCGGGCGGCAAGGAGAAATACCTGCTGCCCATCCTCGCGATGGAAAACATCGCCGCGGTGCGGGGCAGCCTGCTCACGCCCTTCGGCAGCCCGCAGAACCTGTTCATCTTCGGGCAGTCGGGCGTGTCGGCGGGGCGGTTCGTGGCGTTCATGAGCCCCATCTGGGGCATCTCGGGCGTGCTGCTCGTTTGCTTCGTGCTGTTTTTATACCGCAAAGACGTCAAAGAGCGCGCGAACGTGGACGGAGAGTCTGTCGGCGGGGAATGGGACCCGAAGCGCCGGGTGCTCCGGATCGCCTATCTCATCCTGTTCGCCGCGGTGCTCACGTCCATCGTGACGAGAACGCAGTATTGGTACGTCTTCGTCGCCGTCGTGCTCGCCGCTGTGCTTGTTTGCGACCGCAAGCTCCTTCTGAAAACGGACTGGGTGCTGCTCGTCACGTTTTTATGCTTTTTCGTGTTCTCGTCGAACGTCGCGTCGAACGCGGCGGTGGCGGCGTTTCTCAAAAACGCCCTCGCGGGGCGCGAATATGCCGGCAGCATCATCCTCAGCCAGTTCATCTCGAACGTGCCGGCGGCCATCGTGCTCTATCCCTTCGCCGAAAACCGCGGCGCTTTGCTCTACGGCCTCGATTCCGCGGGCCTCGTGAGCCTCATCGGCAGTTTGGCGTCGGTGATCAACTACCGCATCTACGTGCGCGAATACCCCGGCCGGGGCGGACAGTTCATCAAGGTGTTCACCCTCGTGTCGCTGGCGTTTTTCGCGTTCGTGGTGCTGCCGGGGTATTTCATCAGCCGGGCGCTGACGCTGTAATTCGCGTTTTTTGCCCTTGTTTTTCGTTTATCTGGGTGGTATAATCAAATTGCAAATCCCATAAGAAAGGAGTCGTTTTTATGACGGCGTTTTTTCAGAAACTCATCGCGTTTTTCATGTCGGTGCTCGCGTTTTTCGGCATCGGCAAAACGAATACGGCCGACGTGCCGAAGGACGGGTATAAGGCCGAGGGCAAGACCGTTGTGATCTGCCTGTCGTCGAACCCCTCCACCGGCTACGGCTGGCAGACCGAAATCGAGGGCGACAGCGTCCTGCTCACCGCTTCCCGCTACGAAGAGCGTGAGACCCCCGGCGACGTGGCGGTCGCGGGCGCGGGCGGCTGGGAATACTTCACCTTCACCGCGGTGAAGGCGGGCGAAGCCACGCTCACGTTCAAGTATCTGCGCAGCTGGGAAAACGAGCCCCCGATCAAAACGGTCACGGCCGTGGTGCGCGTTGACGACAGCCTCAACGTCACCGTCGTGTCGTTCACCGGCGTATAATTTTAGCCTGATCGCGCCTCCGAGGCGCGATTTTGCGTTCCCCTGCAACGGAAAGGAGTGTTTTTCTTGGACGTCCTCAAATACGTGTTCCTCGCCCTGTTCGTGATCGTTTCGGGCGTGCACCTCTACCACAGCTGGACCGACGAGCCCAAAAAGCGGGCGATGACGAAGCCGTTTCTGCTCTTGCTGCTCATCGGCTTCTACTGCTTCTCGGCATGGCCTGAGATCTCGCTCGTGCTGCTGTTCGCCCTGATCACGAGCTGGCTCGGCGACGTGCTGCTGATCCCGAGCGGCACGCCGTGGTTCATCTCGGGCGGCATCAGCTTTCTTATAAGCCATATCCTCTTCATCTTCGTCTACCTGCCGAAGGTCGGCTTTCAGACGTGGTATTTGTGGGTCCTCATCCCGGCGGCGATCTTATATTACGGCATCTCCGTCAAGGTGACGCTCACGCTCAAAGAAAAGCTGCCGAAGATGATGCTCGCGCCGATGATCTTATATCTCCTCGCGAACTCCACGATGAATCTGTTCGCGCTGGCGCAGCTGCTGACGCTCAAGAACCTCGGCGCGGCGATCGCCTATGTCGGCGCGGTGATGTTCTTCACGTCCGACTGCACGCTGTATCTCGTGCGCTATCACAAGAACGAAAACCTCATCCCCAAAAAGCATTTTACCGTCATGCTCACCTATCTGCTCGGCGAAGCGCTGATCACGATCGGCATGCTGCTGATCGGCTGAGGCCGTGACGGACCCGATACGCAAATAACGAAAGGAGAAAATGTATGAAGTACTTATTCATCGTCAATCCCCACGCCGGTGAAAAGAACGTGGAGGCCCTCATCCGCGAGGCCGTGAAGCCCCTGCCCGAGGCCGAAAACTGCGAGGTCTATCTCACCAAGGCCCCCGGCGACGCCACCGACTACGTGCGCGCCTACTGTGACGAGCATCCCGGCGAAGAGGTCCGCTTCATCGCCTGCGGCGGCGACGGCACCATCAACGAGGTGTTCTCGGGCGCGGCTGAAAAACCGAACGTGAGCGTCTCTTGCTATCCCTGCGGCAGCGGCAACGACTTCGTGAAGGCCTTCGGCGGCGCCGAAAAGTTCCTCGATATCGCGGCCCTCGTCAAGGCGCCCACGCAGCCCCTCGACCTGTTGAAGGTGGGCGACCGCTGGGCCAACAACGTGGTCAACTTCGGCTTCGACACCACCGTTGCCATCACGATCAACGAAGAGCGCGCCAAAACCGGCTACGGCAACAAAAACGCCTACACCAAGGGCGTGGTCAAGGCCCTGCTCACCGCCATGAAGAACGACTTCACCGTCAAGGCCGACGGCGAAACGCTCAACCCCAAGGGCAAGGCGCTGTTGTGCACCGTCGCCAACGGCAAATACGTGGGCGGCTCGTTCTGCTGCGCGCCCAGAGCCAAGACCGACGACGGCCTCATCGAAGTGTGCCTCATCCATCCCATCTCGCGCCTGCGCTTCGTGAAGATCCTCAAGCCCTACACCAACGGCGAGCACCTCGACCGCGAGGACATGAAGGATATCGTCGTTTACCGTCAGGCCAAGAAAGTGGAAGTCGAGGCTCCCGTGGGCTTCGCCTTCTCGCTCGACGGCGAGATCGTGTATCAGTCGAAGTTCACGGTCGAGATCGTGCCCGGCGCGCTGAACCTCGCCGTGCCGGAATAAGATCAATTTGAAAGGACCGTCTATGAACGACATCCGCACCCTGAGCGTGACCGGCCGCGCCGAAGCGGCCGTCGCGCCCGACCTTGTGAACGTGGAGCTCACGCTCACGCGCCGCGGCCCCGATTACGAGGCCTGCGTCGCCGCGTCCTCGGCGGACGCCGACAGCCTGACCGCGGCCGTTCTGGCGCTCGGCTTTGACGAAACCGACCTCAAAACGAGGAGCTATCAGGTGGATACCGACTACGAGGACCGGCAGGAGAACGGCGTCTGGCGGCGCGTGTTCGCCGGCTACCGCGTCACGCGCGAGCTCAGGCTCGGCTTTTCGCTCGACGCCGAACGGCTCGGGCGGGTGCTTCAGGCCCTTGCCGAAAGCCCGGTTCACCCCGAATGCCGCCTGTCTTACGCGGCAATAAACGCCGAAAAAATCGGCGAGAAGCTGCGCGCCGAAGCGGTGAGAGACGCCTTCGAAAAAGCCGAGACCCTCGCCCATGCGGCGGGTCTTGCCCTCGGCAGCGTGATCCGCATCGACGCGCACGGCGGCAGCGGCGCGCCGCGCAAGTTCGCCGTCAACGCCATGCGCGCCTTCGACGAGGCGAAAATTTCAGCCGGCACGCCCGAGGACCTGACGTTTTCGGACAGCGTGGACGTGACGTTCACGATGGTGAAGCCCGAAGCCGCCGAGGATTTCATCGCCCTCGTGAAGCGCTCGCGCAGCTTCCGCGGGTATGACGAGAGCCGCAAGATCACTCGCGAGGAGCTTATTTCCTTCGTGGACTGCGCGCGCTTCGCGCCCTCGAGCGTCAACCGCCAGCCGTTCCAATACGTGCTCGCCTGCGAACAGGCGGACCTCGATAAGATCCAGCCCCTCACGGGCTGGGCGCGCGCCCTGCCCGACAAGCGCCTGCCCTATCCCGGCAAGCGCCCCACCGCCTTCATCGTGATCGCGCAGAATACCGACTGGGAGCCCGACACGTCCCGCTTTTTGAAGGACGTTGGGATCGTCGCCCAGACCATGCTGCTCGCCGCCGCCGCCAAGGGCCTCGGCGGGATCATGATCGGCAACTTCAGCCCAGAAAAGCTCTCGGCGGCGCTCGACCTGCCCGCGAACCTCAGACCGATGCTCATTGTCGCCTTCGGCAGGCCGGACGAAAAAATCGTGCTCACCGAGGTTTCTCCCGGCGGGTCCCTCGACTATTACCGCGACGAAAACGACGTCCACTACGTGCCCAAACGCCGCCTTGAGGATATCATTCTGTGAATAATGAAGACGCCCGCAAAGCGGGCTGATGAAGACGCTTCGCGAATGAAGAAATGAAGACGCTTCGCTAACGGTATGATCCGTCGGCGGGCGTCTTCGCTTCATTAACGAGCGAAGCGAGTGTCTTCATTCGTGAGCGCAGCGAACAACTTCATCAGGGCGGCAGCCCATCTTCATTCAACTTGGGGAAAAAGCAGTTTCCGGCAGTACTTTTTTACGGACGTTGTGCGGCACGTGACGGATAACGCTTCCTTTTGTCAAAAAACCGCAACATTTGACGCCAAAATAACGCATATAATTCATAAAAATATATTGAAGTCTAAAAAATAAGATGTTATTATAAAAAGTGGCGTGTTTTTTTGTCGGCATGAATCCGGCGGAAAAACCGATCTCTCATTTCCAAACAGGAAAGGACGTTGCCTCAATGAAGACGAAAAGAACCTTCGGCAGACGCCTCGGCTGCATCCTGCTGTCGCTGCTGCTGATCCTGTCACTCGGCCTGCCGCTCGGCGGGCTGATCACACCCGAAGCGAAGGCATACAGCGTCGGCGATACGATCCAATTCGGGTCTTATCCGCAGTCGCGGGTCACCGACAGCTCTCTCATTTCCTCCCTGAACGGGGTCTCGAAAACCTGGAAGAGTTATGACTACTATTCCGGCACGGGCAATACCTACGACGGTCAGATGCAGCCCGGCGACTGGATGAAATTCTGCGACTTCTTCTATAACGGCGTCAAATACCGAGCCGTCACGTTCACCTCCTATCGCCCCGGCCTCACCGGCCGCCAGCCGAACTCCGGCGAATCGCAGCAGGATGAGAACGGGTATTACACGAACAACGTGTATTACTTCAAATACGAGCCTCTGGTGTGGAAGGTGCTGGACCCCTCGACGGGCTATATCATGTGCCAGAGCATCATCGACGCGCAGATGTATCAGAACGTCGTGTATCTGAGCGGCGGAAATTATTATCAGGGCGTCGGTTCACCGAACTACGTGAACAACTACGCTACCGCCACGGTGCGCGAGTGGCTCAACGAGCAGTTCTGGAACACCGCGTTCACCGACGCGCAGAAAGCGAACGTCAAGACCACCACGCAGGATAACAGCGGCTACAACGGCGTGTATAACTCCGCGTCCACGACCGACAAGATCTTCCTGCTCTCTTACGCCGACGCCACGAACAGCGCCTATCAGTTCAACGGCAACGGCGACAGGCTCGGCACCGCCACGGAATACACAAGGGCGCAGGGCCTGTGGGTGAGCGGCGGCCATTCGCTGTGGTGGCTGCGCACGCCCAGCCAGTATACCAAAAACGGCTGCTTCGTCGATATCGGCGGCAACGCCCTCGGCAACAACGACAACGACGACACGCTCAAGGGTATCCGCCCCGCCTGCGTGCTGACCACGCTTGCCGACGATCCCACGATCAGCGAGAGCCTCTATTCCGCAGGACCGGCGCACGAGCACACCCCCGGCAGCGCGGTCACCGAAAACAACGTTCCTGCCTCGTGCACCGCGAACGGCAGCTACGACAGCGTGGTTTACTGCACCGGGTGCGGCGAAGAGCTCTCGCGCGAGCATATCACAGTCCCTGCTTCCGCTCACGCCTACGCCGAGAGCTGGACCTGGGTCGTCCGCCCCGAGCTCGAGGTCGTCACCATCAACATGAACTCGATCGTGAGAGTCAACATCAACAAGGACTTCTATCAGATCGAGGGGCAGAACCCCGTGTATAAAAACAGCGCGAACACGCTTTACGTCTTCACCGGCAGCGCTTCGGGCAAGGCGAACTGGATCAACGTCAACAACGAATGCTGCCTGACCCCCACCGTGTTCAACATCTGCTTTAAGGACTATTCGGTGCGCGGGTCCGACTGGTGCGGCGGCTTCTATATCGGCGGCACCAACACCACCGTGAACATGACGCTGGCCGGCAGCGTTTCAGACTACTGCTACGGCTACAGCTCCATCGGCGGCAACGTGGACCATCCGGACGATTGGCACAACAAGGTCAACATCTTCGCCGACGGCGCAACGTCCGCCAAATTCGAGGCCGGCTGGACCTGGAGCGGCTACGACACCAAAAAGGTCGTCTATTTCACCAACGAACTCATCAAGGGCAGCGACTACTCGATCAAGGTCGACGGCAGAACGCTTTCGGGCTTTTCGAGCGAGATCTATTCCGGCTACGTGCTGAACATCGACGCCGGCGAAAACGCGGTCGTGCCCGTCGCGACCGCAACGCTCGCCCTCGTGTGCCCCGACTGCGGCAAAACGGTCGTTTCTTCCGACGTCGCGCCCGAAGCGGTGGCGAGTTCCGCGGGCAACCCCGCCTACGGCAGGTTTTTCGCGTCCGTTACCGTTGACGGCGTGACCTACACCTCCTATTCCTCCAACCTGCCCGCCGCGTGGACGCAGGACAACACCGTCACTTTCGACCCGAACGGCGGCACCGGCACGGCCGTTTCGAACGACTATCCCTACGGCAAGACCATCAGGCTGCCGAACAACACCTTCACCGCGCCCGAGGGCAAGCTCTTCAACGGCTGGCTCCTTGACGGCCGCGTGTATCAGCCCGGCAGCAGCTACACCGTCACCGACTCCGTGACCTTCCTCGCCAGATGGGTCGATCCCGTTTTGGGCATCTTCGATCCGGGCGAGGCCGAGGGCGAACCCCAGACGCGCTTCTCCGTGCTGCCCAACACCACGGTCTCGCTTCCGTCGAATCCGTTCACCGCGCCCGAGGGCAAGATCTTCAACGGCTGGTCCAACGGGCTGCGGACCTATCCGGCGGGCACCAGCTACGTGCTGAGCCAGACGACCACGTTCGTGGCGCAGTGGGCCGACGCCGTTTACGCCTATCTCGAGCCCGGCGAGGCCGAGGGCGAGACGCGCACGCACGCGAGTGTCCTTCCGGGCACCCGGATCACGCTGCCCGCGAATCCCTACCCCGCGCCCGCAGGCATGCTTTTCAACGGCTGGTCCGACGGAACGAACGTGTATCAGCCCGGCGATAACTATACGCTGAACGAAAACGTGACCTTTACCGCCGAGTGGGTGCGGGGCGTCTACGTCACGTTCGATTCACAAGGCGGCACCTCCGTGGGGACCCAGTTCATGTACCCGAACACCGCGGCATGGCGTCCCGCGGACCCCGAGAAGGACGGCCTGTATCTCAAAGGCTGGCGTCTCGGCGACGAGCTCTATGATTTCTCAACGCCCTTGACCGAGGATACCACGCTTTACGCCGTGTGGATCGAACCGTTTGTGCCCGACGGCACCGAGCCCGTGCTGATCTCCGGGTTCACCGCCACCGCCGGCGACGGCAACGCCAGCACGAGCGAAGGGTATATGAAACTCGTCGACGGCGACAAATATACCAAATGGGGCAGATCGAGCACCACCGGCAGCGTCGAGTTCTTCAGCACCCGGCCCTTTATCCCCACCGCCTATATCCTGATCACCGGCAACGATAACGCGAGCTATCACGGCCGCAACCCGCGCAACTGGACGCTGCAGGGCAAGCTGAGAGAACGCGACGAATGGGTAACGATCGCCTCGGTCACGGACGACACCGTGCTGGAGGACAGAAACCGTGTAGCCTACACGTTCGAGCTTGACGGCGAGCAAACCGTTTACAAATACTTCCGTTTCGCATACAACGGCCTGCAGGGCGCCAATTTCTTCCAGCTTTCCGAGCTGCAGTTCATGGGTGTCTACGCGGATACGTTCACCCACAGCCTGACCTTCAGCGCCGAAAGCAACGTCCTCACCGCGGCCTGTTCCAACGACCCCTGCGCGTGGGAAGACAACGCTCAGACCCTGACCCTGACCGCCCCCGAAAAGAGCGTTTACGGTGATGAGAACAGCGAAAAGGCGACGCTCTCCGGCCTCGGCCTGTTCAATCTCGAAGTGGGTCTTTCGGTCTCCGAAGACGATATCGAATATTATCAGGGCGAGACCCTGCTTTCCGCCTCCCCCGTGAACGCCGGCGATTACAAAGCCTCTCTCACCGTCACGATCGACGGGACGGACTATACGATCTATAAGGATTACACGATCGGCAAGGCGACGCCCGCCTACACGGCCCCCGAAGGTCTGACCGCCACCTACGGCGACACGCTCGGCAGCGTGGCGCTGCCCGAGGGCTGGGCATGGGTCGACCCCGCCGACACGCCTGTCGGCAACGCAGGGCCTAACGACTTCTCCGCCGCCTTCACCCCGGCCGATCCCGAAAACTACGCCGTCGTGACCGAAACGCTCACCGTGAACGTCGCCCGGGCTACGCCCGACTACGAGCTGCCCGGCGAACTGAGCGCCCCCTGGGGCAGCAGGCTTTCGGACGTCGCCCTGCCCGACGGCTGGGCCTGGAACGCACCCGACACCCTGCTGAATGAAGAAGGCTCATTCACGTTTGCCGCCACCTTCACCCCGGCCGACGCCGATAACTACGTCAACGTGACCGACGAGTTCACCGTGACCGTTTACGTGATCTATACACCCGTCGCGGCCAAGAACGAGACCTGCACCGAGGACGGCAACATCGCCTATTACGCGGGCAACGACGGCAAATACTACGTGTCCGCCGACGGCGAGACCTTCACCGAGATCGCCTACGAAGACACGGTCCTGCCGAGGCTCGGCCACGACTACGCGTTCGCCGGCTTCGTCTGGGCCGCCGACGGCGCCTCCGCCACGGCGAAATACGTCTGCTCTCGCTGCGGCGACGACGTCTATCCCGCCGCCGAGATGAGCGAAGAATTCTTCGATTTCACCTGCTATGACGACGCCTACACGGTCTACACCGCCACCTACGACGGCCACACCGAGACGAACACCGTCGTGCAAACCGGCACGGCGCACCATATCTGGGACGAGGGCACCTACACCAGACGTCCCACCTGCCTTGAAAACGGTTCGATGCGCTTCGTGTGCACCGTGTGCGGCGAAATCAGAAACGACGTGATCGGCGCCCTCGGCCACGATGTGGTCGTCGACCCCGCCATTGATCCCACCTGCACCGAGCGCGGCGTCACCGAAGGCACGCACTGCCGCCGCTGCGCCGCCGTCCTCGTGGCGCAGATCGTGCTGCCCGCCCTCGGCCACGAGTGGAGCGACTGGACCGAAACCCGCGAGCCCACCTGCGCCGAGCCCGGCATCGAGGAGCGCACCTGCGCGCGCTGCGGCGAGGTCGACGAGAGAGAGCTCGAGTCTCCCGCCCACGAGTGGAGCGAGTGGGAAATCACCACCGAGCCCGGCTGCGAGACCCTCGGCGAAAAGACCCGCACCTGCGCGGTCTGCGGCTCCGTCGAGACCAAGCCCGCCGCCGCGACCGGCCACGACTGGGTGAAGAGCGAAACCTCCACCGCCACCTGCACCGAAGACGGCGTGTGGACCTACACCTGCAGCAAATGCGGCGACACGTATGAAGAGCCCGCCGCCGCCCTTGGCCACGACTGGGCCGAAGGCGAAGGCGGCACCGCCACCTGCACCGCCGCCGGCACCGTCGTGTATGCCTGCTCGCGCTGCGGCGAGACCCGTGAGGAAGAATCGTCCGCCCTCGGCCACGTCTGGGGCGAGTGGGAAGTCGTGCGCGAAGCCACCCGCGACGAAAACGGGCTCGCGAAACGCGTTTGCGCGCGCTGCGGCGAAACCGAAGAGCGCGAAACGCTTTATCCCGTGGCCAAGAGCAGAAACGTGAGCTTCGTCGCCGCGAAGGATCTTTCCGTCACCGTCCACCTCGGCGCGACCGACGTGAACGTCACGAATCAGGGGTCGAAGACAGTCAGCTGGTATCCCGACATGCCGCTTCGGTTCCACGTGACCGTAGGCTCCGGCTTCACGGGCGTCGGCTACACGGTGGTCGTGAACGGTCAGGAGCTCGCGCCCGACGCCGACGGCGGCTACACGCTGCCCGCAGGGTCGTCCTCCGCCCGCGTGGTCGTGGTCGCCGAAGAGGCTGCCGGGCCCGAAACGGACGACGGCGCCTGCCCGCTCTGCGGCAAGACGCACAACGGCAGCATCTGGGACCGCGTCGTCGGCTTCTTCCACGGCCTCATCTGGTTCTTCACGCATCTGTTCGTCAGATAAATGAGTCTTTCTTCGGCGGGGCTTCAAAGCCCCGCCGATTTATTTTGCGGGTTTGCGCTTTTTTCTCTTTCTTTTTTCAAAAGAATATGCTATGATAAATTGAAAAGGGGGAGTGGCGTATGGAACAGGTCCTGCCCGTCATCGGGCTCGTGCTCGGCGCGGCGGTCGTGGTATTACTGATCGTCGTGCTCATAAAGCTCAGCCGCGGGGGCGGCGACAGCGCGCCGCTGTATTCTGCGCTCGGCGAGGTGCGCCGCGAGGTCAACGAACAGAACGACCGCACGCGGCAGACCCTGCAGACCGGCATCGATCAGGTGGCGTCGAAGAGCGAGCAGATGACCGAGCGCGCCTTCAACATGCAGCTCGCCGTGACGAAGACCCTGAACGAGATGGAAGACAAGCTCGGACAGAGCGACCGCCGCAGCGCCGAGGCGCTGGCCGCCGCGATCG
The DNA here is from genome assembly GCA_017550625.1 of Clostridia bacterium. GTDB lineage: Bacteria > Bacillota > Clostridia > Oscillospirales > Acutalibacteraceae > RUG806. The sequence goes on from JAFZOL010000048.1 coordinate 25,751, forward strand.
AAAAGCTGCAGCTCTCGAACGAGAAAAAGCTTGAAGAGATGCGCCGCACCGTCGACGAAAAGCTCACCGGCACCCTCACTACGCGGCTCGACTCGTCCTTCCAGGCCGTGTCGCAGCAGCTCACGAACGTCTATCAGTCCCTCGGCGAGATGAAAGAGCTCTCGGGCGGCGTGCAGAGCCTCAACCGCGTGTTCGCGGGCGTGAAGACCCGCGGCGTGTGGGCAGAGACGCAGCTGCAGGGCCTGCTCGACAAGATCGTGCCCGGTATGTACGTCACGAATTACCGGCCCGACCCCGCCAAGAACGAGGTCGTGGAGTTCGCCGTCCGCCTGCCCGACCCCGACGGCAGAGAGCGTTTTCTGCCCATCGACTCGAAGTTCCCGGTGGAGGATTATCTCCGCCTTTGCGACGCAGCCGACGCGGGCGATACCGAGGGCGTGAAGAACGCGCGCGGGGCGCTTTCGGCCCGCGTGCTGGCGCAGGCGAAGGACGTGTCGAAATATATCCGCGAGCCCGAAACCGCCCCGTTCGCTTTGCTCTATCTCGCCACCGACGCCCTCTACGCCGAGATCGTGTCGTCGAAGGATAACGTGGTGGACCAGGCGCATCAGAACTACCGCGTGCTGCCCGTGGGGCCGTCCACGCTCACCGCGATGCTCACCTCGGTGGCGCTCGGCTACCGCACCGTGTCGCTCAACGAAAAGGCCGAAGAGGTCATGGGCCTGCTCGCCACCGCCAAGGCGCAGTACGACAAGTTCGCCGAGGCGCTCGCCAAAACCAAACGCAAGCTCGAAGAGGCCGAAAAGAGCCTCGACGAAGCCTCCTCCCGCAACGACATCATCGTCAAAAAGCTCAAAAGCGTGGAGGCGCCCTCTTTGCCCGAAGAATGAACCCGCTTTTTGCGGGGATGTGAGATGTGAAATGTGGGATGTGGGATGGCGGACGGGGCTGCGCCCCGTACCCTATTATAATGGGTAAGGGCGAAGCTCTTCCTTCATCCAACACCTAACATCCAACATCCAACATCATTTTGTATTTTGCATTTTGTATTTTCCATTCCAAATAACAAAGGAGACTGACCATGAAACATCCCGAATTACTCGCCCAGCTCACGCTCGAAGAAAAGGCGCAGCTCTGCTCTGGCAAGGACTACTGGCACCTCTACGGCATCGAAAAGTTCAACCTGCCGTCGATCATGGTGTCGGACGGCCCGCACGGGCTCAGAAAGCACAACGACAAGAAAGACAAGACCGACATCATGGGCAGCGTGCCCGCGGTGTGCTTCCCCACGGCGTCGTGTACCGCCGCCTCGTGGGACGAGGACCTGCTCTTCGAGATGGGGCAGACCCTCGGCGAAGAGTGCCTTGCCGAAAAGATCTCGGTGCTGTTGGGCCCCGGCGTCAACATGAAGCGCGCGCCCATCTGCGGCAGAAACTTCGAGTATTTCAGCGAAGACCCCTACCTCGCCGGCAAGATCGCCGCCGCCTTCATCAAGGGCGTGCAGAGTAAGGGCGTGGGCACCTCGATCAAGCACTTCGCCGCCAACAATCAGGAGACCCGCCGCATGACCGTCGACACGGTCGCGGACGAGCGCACGCTCAGGGAGATCTATCTGCCCGCGTTCGAGACCGCGGTGAAGGAATCGAACCCCTGGACCGTGATGAACGCCTACAACAAGCTCAACGGCGACTACTGCGCCGAGAACGAGTGGCTCCTCAACAAGGTCCTCAGGGAAGACTGGGGCTATGAGAACGTGGTTGTCACCGACTGGGGCGCCGAAAACGAGATCGACCGCGGCATCGCCGCCGGCCAGAACCTCGAGATGCCGGGCTCCAACGGCCTCGGCGCGAAGCGCCTTGTCGATGCCGTCAAAAACGGCACGCTCGACGAAGCCGCCCTCGACGCCCGCGTGGACGAGATCCTCGAGCTGATCCTCAAGGCCAACGACAGCCTGACAGATACCACCTACGACAAAGAGGCTCACCACGAGATCGCCCGCAGGATCGCCGCGAACTCGATGGTCCTTCTGAAAAACGACGATAACGTCCTGCCGCTGAAAGCCGGGCAGTCTGTCGCCGTGATCGGCGAAATGGCGAAAACGCCGCGCTATCAGGGCGCGGGCAGCTCGCAGATCAACGCCAAAAACATCGACAATGCCTACGGCGCGTTCCTGGCGGAGGGCATCGGTGTGGTGTACGCCCAGGGTTACGATATCAAATCCGACGTCACGAGCCTCGAGCTGCTCAAGGAGGCCGTTTCGGTGGCGAAGAACACCGACGTGGCGGTCGTGTTCATCGGGCTTACCGACGAATACGAGAGCGAGGGCTTCGACCGCGACCACATGGGCATTCCGCAGTCGCACGTGGACCTCGTGAAGGCGGTCGCCGCCTCGAACCCGAACACCGTTGTGGTGCTTTCGGGCGGCTCGCCCATTGAGATGCCGTGGGAGCCGAAGGTCAAGGCCATCCTCAACGCCTATCTCGGCGGCGAGGCCGGCGGCAGCGCCGTGGTGGATCTGCTCACGGGCAAGGTGAGCCCCTCCGGCAAGCTCGCCGAGACCTACGCCGTGAAATTCAGCGACAACCCGGCCTACGTCAACTTCCCCGGGCAGCTTCGCAGCGTCGAATACCGCGAGAGCGTGTACATCGGCTACCGCTATTACGACAAGCGCGATCTCAAAGTGCGCTATCCCTTCGGCCACGGGCTTTCTTACACGAAGTTCGAGTATTCGGGCCTCAAGCTCTCGAAGAAAAAGATCAAGGATACCGAAGAGCTCACCGTAAAGTTCAAGGTGAAGAACGTCGGCGCCGTCGCGGGCGCGGAGGTCGCCCAGCTTTACGTCGGCGACGACGAGAGCACGGCCTTCCGTCCCGTGAAGGAGCTCAAGGGCTTCAAAAAGGTCTTCCTCGCTCCCGGCGAAGAGAAAGAGATCACGCTCACCCTCGGCAAGCGCGCGTTCGCCTATTATAACGTCAAACTCGGCGACTGGCACGTCGAGACCGGCGACTTTACGGTCATGGTCGGCGCGTCCTCGCGCGACATCCGGCTCACCGGCAAGGTGCACGTGACTTCCACGGTCGACGCCCCGTCCGTTGACCTCAGGGACGTCTGCCCCGCCTATTACACCGGCGACGTGCAGAACGTGAGCGACGAAGAGTTCGAGGCGCTGCTCGGCAGGCCCATCCCGTACCGCGACGAGGCCGATACGCGCATCACGGTGAATTCTTCGCTTGAGATGGCGGCCGACACGCCCGCGGGCAAGAAGATCAACGCCGCGCTTCTCGCCCTGTTCAAGTCCCTTTCGAAGGGCAACGCCGCGCAGGAGAAGATGATGACCAGCATGGCGCTGCAGATCCCGATCCGCTGCTTCATCTCGATGTCGATGGGCGTGTTCAGCGAGGATATGGCCGAGGGGCTCTGCACGATCCTCAACGGCGAGGGCACCATGAAGGGCATCGGCAAGATCGTGGGCGGCATCGGCGCCGCCATGGGCAACATCGGCCAGCTCATGAGCAGCATCTGACGATCAGATATATACAAAAAAAGGGTGCGTTGCGAAATGAAACAAGCAACGCACCCTCATTTTTTATAACCTATTCAAACATTCAGCAGTTTTTTCTAAATCAAGATAATTTATCTTACCAACTTTTGTCAGAGGGAACTCTTTTACAATATGATACCTTATCGGGCAATACTCCGGTTCCAGATTCATTTCAGCGAATTTTCTGATTCTTTCTATCAACTCCTTTTCGTCTACGCCTTTTTTGGAGATTATAAATGCTACCGGAGATTGATTCGTCCGTAAATCACTTACCGGGACAACAGCACACTTTTCAATTAGAGGGTATTGATTAATAACCCTTTCAATGTCCAGACTGAAGATTTTTTTCGCAACCCCATCAGAAAAGTGCAAGATATACCGTTTAAGTCTTCCACTTATATGAATAAACCCCTTTTCAGAGATATAACCTAAATCTCCAGTGTGCACCCATAGTTTTCCATCATCGTGTTCCTTTATTATTAAATTGGTTTCTTTCAAATCATTATAATATCCCATCATTATAGATGGCGAACTAACACATATTTCTCCTATATTGTTATATTTTAACTCTATCCCTGTTTCTATATCAAATGCAGATACTGTGTTTTTTACAAATGGTACTCCGACGCTATTAAATTCGTAAGCCTTACTGCAATTAATGCTGATTCCAGGACCGAGTTCTGACATTCCATAGCCATTCATGATTTTATACTTACAACCATGCGAATTCAAAAACCTGTTTATTTTTTCTTCAACACTTGGATACAGAATATCTCCTCCTGCCATTGGTTCAATTAGGTATTCCAAATCAATATCTTCATCAGAATTTGCCAGTATCTCCCAAAATGCCGGGCTATACATAATATGATTCGGCTTAAACTCTTTACATAAGTCTGAAATTGAATCTGTCATTGGAATTCTAATGATTACGGTCATTCCTATAGACAAGGGGATAAGTAATGAGAATACTCCAAAACCAATGAATAGAGGAAGAACCATCAACCAAGAGTTTTTTCTATCCAATCGAATGTTCAGAAGACGATATTGATATATATTTGAAATGATTCCGAAGCTGCTCTGTAATACCCCTTTGGAACCACCAGTCGTTCCCCCTGTATATGTGATAATTGCCGCATTATGCGGTTCGCGTACAAGCGTATCGGTGTGCTTGGCAGATTTCATGAAATCAGACCAAAGAATAATAGTATCACTTGTCTTAGGCAACTCTATATCTGGAATCCCGGATAAAACCTCTTTTGTTTTTTTATAGTCTGGATTCATTGACAAACTGGTTTTAATAATAATCAATTTTTCGAGACCGAGCAAATCAAATGAATTTAAGAATTTCCCTTGAAAAACATCCAACGTAAAAACGATTGTTGATTTTGTGTTTTTGATATAGTTTATTACTTCCTTTTCGGTACTTACACCGTAAATCAGGTTTGCAATTGCTCCGATTTTATTGAGTGCAAAAATAAGACTGATTACTTCCGGAGAGTTAATCATACAAATTGTAACAATTGTACCCTTTTTTACACCTAAATTCTCAAGAGCGCCTGCTACTAAGGAAATGCGATTAAACAATTCCCCATAAGTTATATTCGTCCCATAATAGTTTATGGCAACCTTTTCTAAATTCTGGGAATTTGCTTGTGTAATATATTCATAAATCGTACATTCAGGCAAGGGTTGTTCAATGGTTTCAGCTGAATAGAAATTCATCCATGGCTTGTCGATGGAAGGATATCCCGTCAATTCAGTTTTTTGCATTTATACTACCTCCAAAAAACAAAAAAAGTGCGCAGTCGAAACTACGCACTGAAAAACGCATAGCTCCGATTGCGCCACACAACCTTTGGACTTTGGGATGCCAAAAGAAGAGCATGCATTTTTACCAAAGTAAAAACGCATCCCATTTAGTCCAAAAGTATTATGTTGTGTGGCAGAAACATCCTAACACATAGAAGAAGAAAAATCAAGATACCAAGTATAATTATATTGCGAATTTGTTTTTTATCAGCTCATGTCGAGCATCTGATTTTTCCGACGTTATCCGATCAAGCAAAAAACCGTGCTGGTTTCAGCACGGTTTTTTTCTATGTGTCACCACCGGTTCCACCGGTTCCACCAAATATCAGAGAATTTACAAAACGGACCGTTTTGTTTTTTTCATGTTTTCAGGTGGAACCGGTGGAGACAACGGAGTTGCAGCGGGAGCAATCAATCAGTAGCGCGGCAGACTCTGCCGCAGCGCGAACAGATGATTGGTATTGTATCTCGGTCGGACGGCGTGCCCGTCGGATGGTAGGGGCGCAGACCCCTGCGCCGTTTACGGATAGCGCGCAAAGCGCGCCACCGATAAAAAGCCCGTTTGTGATCTGTGATTCGGTTCCCACCCCGCAGTGGGATATGCAGGCACTTATCCTCGCAATTGATAATTGCAAAATATGATTATTCCCCGAAATGACACATACCCCGTCTGCGGTCCATTGGTTGGTTCAATAGACCGGTAGGTTTGTTTAAGGTGCGGTCGCTTCGCGATCCGTCATCCGGAAACGGCGCAGGGGTCTGCGCCCCTACCGTTCGATCGGCCGCCGCGCCCCTGGCCTCCGGCCCCTTTTATGATCACGCGAGTTTTTCGTTGATCCTCTCTCTCAGCAACAAGATCTTCGTTTCATCCATCGGATAGCTCGAGAACGTGATCTTTCCGAGCGTGTCTTCGAGCAGGGCGAGCGTCTCTTCGCGCCCGATCTTCTTTTCAAGCGTTTGCAGCGCCCTCAGGTCCTGCAGCCCCTCGTAAAACACCTTTTCCCGGAGGCTCGGCAGCGGCTCGCCGTCTTCTCCCGGATACACCGTAAAGCTGTCCCCGGACGGGAAGGCCCCGCCCGCGTCCGTCACGGTGAAGGGGTCGATCTCCCTGAGCGAGAGCTGCGAGAAATAGAAGTTGAAGCCCCAGTGCAGAAAGCCCGCGCAGGCGTAGCGATAGAGCAGCGCGCCGAGGATGCGGTTCCGAACGCTCGGCATCGCGAAAAAGCGGTTCGGCAGCTCGTTTTGATACTGCCCGCAGCAGTAATAGGTCCATAGGTCCTTCGCGCCCGCGGCGGCGAACTCCTCCACGTGGCCCTCGCTCGGCACCGGGATCTGCACGAGCCCCAGCCGGTAAAAATCGAGGTGCGACAGGGCGTCGAGGTGCCGGTACGCGCCGAATGCCTCTTTGATCACGGCGGCGCACGCGCGGTACTGCGGGATGTCCTCGTCCCCCGGCTCGTCCGATACGTGCACGAAGCAGTTGTCCGTGATTCCCGTTTCGTCGGTGAAGGCCTTCAGTTCTTTTCCGAGCGCTCGGAGGAACGCCACGTATTCGGGGCTCGTGGCGGCGGTGTCCCAACCGAAAATACGCTTCACGCCCTCGTCGGTGTCCGCGATCACTTTCGGGCAGAATTCGGCTCCCCACTGGGTGAAGAAATGCGAGAACTCGAAATGCCCGATCCCGTGCTTACGGCAGAGCTCGACCCAGCGTCTGAGACGCTCAAAGCTGAACTCGTAACGGTCGCCGCGTTTTTTCACGTCCACGAGCTGCACGGTGGGGCGCTCGTGCCCCACGGCGGTGTCGAGGGCCGGGGTGAACAGGGGCGTGAGCAGGAGGTTCACGCCGTATTCGGCGGCGTTGCCGATGAAGCGGTCCAAAATCGCCCAGTGCTCCTCCGAGAAGACCTCCACGTCATAATAGCGCGCGAGGCAGTCCGCATGGAACCAGTCGGTGTAAAAAAGCGTCTGCGGCGCGAGGGGCGTCGCGCTCGCGGTGATTGCCGCTGTTTTTGTCTGCGTTTCGCCGTTCGCCGCCGCGGTGACGGTCACGCTGTGCCCGCCGGGGATGTCGGTACGCGCCTCCACCCACACGGCGGCGGCTTTGCCCGCCTCAAGGCGGAGTTCTTTTTTCAGCGGGACGAGCAGGTCGGGGTAATTGCCGGGCGCGCCGCCGCGCAGCAGCGTGCAGTTTTTGGCGCGCCGGTCGACCGGGTAGCCGGCGGGCATCTCGCGCACCTCATAAAGCCGCAGGGACAGGTCGGACTCCGCCGTCACCCCGACGGTCAGGTCCTCATCTGAAAGCAGCACGGCCTGAAACGACACGCGCTCGTCTTTGAGAGCGGAAAACGCGCCGCGCTCCGGGGGCAGCACCCCGGTCGAAAACACCTTCTGCAGCGAATCGGTCAGATAAAACGAAAGCATAAAACCCCTCCTTCTGTCCCCATCATACCCGAAACGGCGGGCAAAGTCAAACGCTTTCTCGCCCCGCGTTTCCGAAAAAACGCTTGACTTTTGTGAAAAGCGCGCATATAATAGGAGCAAATAACGCGAGGATCCGGAAAAGTAGCGACGACACGCGTCCCAAGAGAGCGCCGGCAGGTGAGAGCGGCGCGGCGGCGGCGGCGTGAAGAACACCGGGGAGCGGCGACCTGAACGGCTTTGCGCTCAGTAGGGGAGACGGCGGCCGCCGTTACCGGCAAAGGGAGTTTAGCTCCCGAAGGGGTCCCGCAAGGGGCAAAATAGGTGGCACCGCGGTAAATTTTCCGTCCTATTGCTTACGGCAACAGGGCGGTTTTCTATTTTACGGAAAGAAGGTATCGTTATGAAACACACCGACGTCAGAGAGATCTTACAATCCGCAGGTTGGGTCGGCAAAGAGGCGACCGTCTGCGGGTGGGTGCGCACGGCGCGCGACTCGAAAAACATGGCGTTTCTGGCGCTCAACGACGGCACGTCGCTCACGCACCTGCAGATCGTGATCGACAAAAACGCGGGCACGGCCCTGCCCGCCGAGGCCGCGAAGCTCGGCGCCGCCGTGAAAGTGGTCGGCACCGTCGTCGTGAACGAAAACAACGGCACGCATGAAGTCAACGCGAAAGAGATCGAGGTGCTCGGCGTCTGCCCGCCCGACTATCCGCTGCAGAAAAAGTTCCAGAAGCTCGAGACCCTGCGCGAGATGCCGCACATCCGTGTCAGGACCAACACCTTCAACGCGGTGTTCCGCGTGCGCAGCGTCATGGCGGCGGCGATCCACCGCTTCTTCCAGGAAAAGGGCTTCGTCTACGTCAACACCCCCCTCATCACGGGGTCGGACTGCGAGGGCGCGGGCGAGATGTTCCAGGTCACCACGATCGGTTATCCCGAGCCCGGCAAATATAAGAACGCGGACGAGTATTACGCCGACGACTTCTTCGGCAAAAAGGCAGGGCTTTCGGTCTCGGGCCAGCTCGAGGGCGAGGGCGCCGCGATGGCGCTGGGCAAGATCTATACCTTCGGCCCGTCGTTCCGCGCCGAAAAGTCGAACACCGTGCGCCACGTGGCGGAATTCTGGCACGTGGAGCCCGAGGTGGCCTTCGCCGAGCTGCCCGACGTGATCGAGCTCGCCGAAGAGATGATCAAATACATCATCCGCGACTACATGGAGAAATGCCCCGAGGAACTCAAATTCTTCGAGCAGCGCTTCCAGCCCGGCCTCACCGAAAAGCTCATGAACGTCCTCAACAACGATTTCGCGATCGTGGACTACACCGACGCCATCGAACTCCTGAAGAAGGCGGACGTCGAGTTCCAGTATCCCGTGGAGTGGGGCTGCGACCTGCAGAGCGAGCACGAGCGCTATATCACCGAGCAGATCTACAAAAAGCCTGTGTTCCTCATCAACTACCCGAAGGCGATCAAGAGCTTTTACATGAAGCAGAACCCCGACGGCAAGACCGTCGCGGCGACCGACCTCTTAGTGCCCGGCGTCGGCGAGATCATCGGCGGCAGCGAGAGAGAGGCGGACCTTGACAAGCTTTTGGCCGCGATGAACGAGCGCGGCATGCGCCTCGACGACTACGCCGACTATCTCGACCTTCGCAAATACGGCTCGGTGCCGCACGGCGGCTTCGGCCTCGGCTTCGAGCGCGCGATCATGTACGTCACGGGCATGGAGAACATCCGCGACGTCATCTTCTATCCGCGCACGGTCGGCAACATCCGGTAAACAAGGTATTCTTATGTCCGAACTCGTATTTCCCGCCGGTTACCGGCCCAAACTCACCCTGCGCGAGACGCAGCAGGCGATCAAGCTGACCAAGGACGCGTTCCAGAGCCGGCTCGCCACCGCTCTGCGCCTCGACCGCGTGACCGCCCCGGTGATTTTGCCCGCGGGCAGCGGCCTCAACGACGACCTCTCGGGCGTCGAGCGCAAGGTCAGCTTCACGATGAAGAACCAGCCCGGCGAGGCCGAGGTGGTGCAGAGCCTCGCCAAATGGAAGCGCGCGGCCCTCGGGCGCTACGGCTACGCCCCCGGGGAGGGGATCTACACCGACATGAACGCCATCCGGCGCGACGACGAGTGCGACAACCTCCATTCGCTCTTCGTGGATCAGTGGGACTGGGAGAAGGTCATCACCGCCGGACAGAGGTCGCTTTCGACGCTCAAAGAGACCGTGAAGACCATCGTGGGCGTGCTCGCGGACGTGAACGCCCTGATCACCTCGGTCTATCCCGTCCTCGACGGCGAGATCGAGCGGAACGTCACCTTCATCACCGCCGAAAAGCTGCTCAAAACGTATCCCGGCCTCGACGCGAAGGCGCGCGAGCAGGCGATCGTGCGCGAAAAAAAGACCGTGTGCGTGATCAGCATCGGCGACCCGCTCTCCGACGGCAGGCCCCACGATTCCCGCGCGCCGGACTACGACGACTGGGCGCTCAACTGCGACATCCTTTTGTGGGACGGCGTGCTCGAAACGGCGCTCGAGATCTCGTCGATGGGCGTGCGCGTCAACGCCGAAAGCCTCGCGCGGCAATTAAAAGCCGCAAACGCCGAGGAGCGCGCCTCTCTCCCGTATCACAAAGCGGTGCTCGAAAACCGTCTGCCGTTCACGATCGGCGGGGGCATCGGGCAGAGCCGCATCTGCATGCTGCTGCTGCAAAAGGCGCACATCGGCGAGGTGCAGGTCTCCGTCTGGCCCGCCGACATGGTAAAAGCCTGCGAAGCCCACGGGATCACGCTGCTTTAACGGACCCATATAAAACGAAAACCGGGACCCTCGGGTCCCGGTCATTTTTGTATTTGCTTGTCACGACACGTTCAGGCACTGGAAGAACGCGAAGAAGCCGAACAGCGGCGGGAATTTCTCGGCCAGCTTGTTGTATTTGATCATCTTCTGCACGGTGGGGTCGTTCTCGGCGCCCACCTGCCAGCGGTCGGGCACGCAGTAGCGGATCACGTCGGGGTCTATTTCGCGGATATCCCCCTGCCAGGCTTCGTTCAGCACGGTCACGCCCGCGTCGAGCAGGTCGTGATAGAGCTTTTCGTTCTCGTCGCCGCGCTTCGGGCTGAAGAACGAGAACTCACACTTGCCGCCGCAGGACTTATACCACCGCCACGAGAGCTCCGAGCGGTTGATGTTGGCGAGCTGGTCGTCGGTTTCGGCAAGGCACTTCGCCGCCGCCCAATAGCCGTCGATGAGCTCGGCGGTGGCGCTCGAGATCGGGCGCATGCACGCCCACGAGCCGTAATAGATCACCATGTGGCCGTCGTAGGAGCCCGCGTGCAGGGTGTAGAGATTTATGATCTTCCGCATGAACTTTCCGCCGGGGCCGTAGTAGGCGTCGAGGAAGCCGTCGACCTCTTTGCTGATGTCGCAATAGGGGTCCTGCAGGCACTTCGAGATCATATAGGCCCGAAGCTCCGCGAACTCGGTGTCGCAGCTGCGCACGTAGTAGTTGCCCTCCACGTAAACGCCCTTGACGTTATGCTCGTAGAGGATCTGAATGTTCCTCTGAAGCACGCCGAAGTCCGGATACACGCAGCAGGTGTGCGAATAGTTCGTGGCGTAGTCCCATATGTAGAGCCGGTCGGAGAGCTTCGACCAGTTTTCGAGGTCCCGCATGAAATCCTCGTTGCAAATCAGGCTGTCGAAGGGGTGCGAGGAGCAGCAGAAGATCGAGCACAGGCGGACGATCACGTTGTCGCGCGGCACGATGCCCTCGGGCGCCGATTGCGAATAGAGATAGGCGAAGGTGTCGATCGCGACGTTGTCGTAGCCCGCGGCCTTCACCGTGTCGGCGATCTGATTGGCGAAGTTCAGCACCGTGGCGGAGTGCGCGCCGCCGTGCGCGGCCTCGAAGGCCTTACAGTTCTCGCATTCGCAGAACGAGGAGTTGTCGTTCTGCGTCACCGAAACGATCTGCAAAGGCGCGTCGGGGTCGTGCTTTTCCTCAAGGATCTTCATCACGTTCTTCGTCGCGATCTCGAGCACGTCGGGGTTCGTGAGGCACGGCTGGTCGGTCGTGCGTTCGCCGTCGTGCAGGGCGAGGTATTCGGGGTGGCTCTCGGCGTATTTCGCGGTCTCGCAAAGCCCGCCCATCGTGTGGCAGAAGCCGCCGATATAGTCCACGCTGCCGCCCATCTCATATGAGAGCCTGCGGTAGGTGCCGCCCGTGAGGCCGTTGGCGAGCGAATAGTCCGCGTCGCAGGGGCTCAGCCAGTCGGTGTCGGCGTATTCGAAAAACGGCTCGTAGGTGACGTCCGCGTCCGCGGGCACGGCCGCGCCGTCGGTCTCAGGAATCACGGTGATGTCGGCGGTGTAGACCTTTCTGCCGAAATACTCTTCAAGAAAGCGGCATACGCCCGCCTGCAGGCCGCGGTTGCCGGCGCCGGCGATGTGGATATTGCCGTCGATCGCTTTGATCCTATAGCCGTTCTCCGCCACGCCCGAAACGTCCACGCCCGCGGCCGCGCCGAGGGCGATGTAGTTCCCGCGCGGGGAAGCGGTCGTTTCAACCGGCGTGCCGAAGGCTTCGGACAGCGAATCGGATAAGAGTCCCGCGGCGTAGCTTTCGTATTCCGTGGGGCTTTCGGGCAGAAGGACCGACCACGACGCGTCCACGGTGAGGGTCTTCGCGCGCGTTTTCAGGCCGAGCGCGCCCGGCGCGAAGGCGGTGATCAGACACAGACACAATATAAGGCTGACCGCTTTTTTCATATCAATCTCCTCCAATTACAAGATGGGGCGATGCGATAGAATTATTATAGCATAAAAAAATGAACGAATCAATCGGAAATTATGCAAAAAAGGGCGCACAGGGCGCACAGGGCACACAGGGCGCACAGGGCGCACAGGGCGCACAGGGGAGAATGCAAAATGCAAAATACAACATACAAAATACAAAATACAAAATCAGTTGCCGGTGGCCAGGGACCAGGGAACGCGGAAGCTTCACGCGCTGCCGGTAATCCAACCCCGGCCGATTATCGTTTTTAATGTGAGCCGCAGGCGGCTTTTCTTCCCTGTGCGCCCTCGGCCCTGTGTGCCCTGTGCGCCCTTTAATAAACGACAAAAAAAGCCGCTCACGCGGCTTTTTGTTTTTACAGCGTCACCGTGATCACGACCCGTTTCCCGTCGGGGGAATTCGCGGTGATCTTGCCCTTGTGGGCGTGCACGATCGCCTCGGCCACCGACAGCCCGATGCCGTGCCCGCCCGTGGCGGAATTGCGCGAGGCGTCGGTGCGGTAAAAGCGCTCGAAGAACACCGATAGGTCGCCCTTTTGCACGTTCTCGGCGTCGTTCTCCACCGTGAGCACGGCGTTCTTGCCGCTCTTTTTCAGCGTGACGGCGAGGTTTCCGACGCCGTATTTGAGGGCGTTGTCGGTCAAAAGGCTCACGAGCTGCCTGATCGCGGTCTCGTCGCCGTCGACTGATATGCCCGGGGCGATGTCGGTTCTGATCGGCAGGTTCTTGAGCTGCGCCACGGCCTCGAAGGAATCCACGGTCTCGTTTACGGCCGCCGACAGGTCGAACGGCGCGGTCACGGGGCGGTAGCTCTCTTCGTCCATGCGGGTGAGCAGCACCAGCTTGTCCGTGAGGCCCGACAGGCGTTTGATCTGTTTGTCGATGCTTTCGGTCCACTCGCTTTCGCCGTTTTCGAGCTCGATCACTTCGTTGGCCGCCGAGATCACCGCCATCGGCGTTTTGAGCTCGTGCGAGGCGTCGGTGATGAAGCGCTTTTGCTTCACGAGGCTCTCTTCGACGGGCTTCAGGGCTTTTTTCGAGAAGAACAGCACCAGCAAAAACACGAGCCCGAGCCCGAGGGCGGAGACCAGCAGCGACGCGGTCAGGAACGAATAAAACGTGTTGAGCTCGCGCGAAACGTCCACGAAGATATAGCGCGTGCCGCCGTCGGCCGTTTCGGCCATATAGCGGTAATTGCCCGAGAAGCCGCTCGTTTTGCCCTTTTCGTAGAGGGCGAGCGCCATCTGTTGGGCTGTCTCGGCGTCCACGGCGGAGATGCGCCCGGTGTTGATCCCGGTCACGGCGCCGTTTTCGTTCAGGACCACCGTGAAATAGCGCGAGTCAAAGGGCGTTTCGGCGCCCAGTCGCCCCTCGCGGTCGAAAAAGCCGCCGCGCTCGTCGCGCCATCTGTTGCGCCTGTTCCCGTCGAGATCCGGCAGCGGCTCCAGCGAGGGGATCTCCTCCGGCAGCACGGCGTTCGGCTGTTCGCCGCCGTCCTCGGCAAGGAACGAAAGGCGCAGGTCGGCGTCCTCCACCACGGTGTGATAGTTTGAAATATTGATCGTGCCCACGATCAGCAGCAGCACTGCCGTGACCGAGAGCATGGCGATCAGCACGAATTTTCGTCGCAGGGTCTTGATCATACGGTCTTCTCCAGCGTGTAGCCCGAGCCGCGCACGGCGGCGATCTTCACGGTCGTGCCCACATTCAGCAGCTTTTTGCGCAGATACGAGATATACACCCACACCACGTTGAGCTCGGTTTCGGAATCCCAGCCCCAGATCTTATCCATGAACTTTTCGGTGGAGATGATCTGCCCGGGCGAGGACATCAGCATCTGCATCATCTGAAATTCCTTGTTCGCGAGGCGGATGGTCTTGTCGCCGCAGCCGAGCTCGAAGGTCGCGGTGTCGAGCCTTAAATCCCCGAACGTGAGCAGGTTGTCGCCGCTTTCGGCCTTGCGGCGGGTCATCACGCGCACGCGCGCCAGCAGCTCCTTCATCGAAAAGGGCTTCGTGAGATAGTCGTCCGCCCCGGCGTCGAGGCCGAGCACCTTGTCGTCGATTTCGCTCTTCGCGGTCAGCAGCAGGATCGGCAGGGTCATGCCGCGCTTTCTCGCTTCTTTCAGCACCGAAATGCCGTCGCGTTTCGGCATCATGATATCGAGGATCACGCCGTCGTAAACGCCCGTGTCGAGATAGTCGAGGGCGTCCTCGCCGTCGTATACCGCATCCACGGTATAGTTCGCGTGCTTTAAGATGGCGACCAGCGCGTCGGACAGCGCCTTTTCGTCTTCGGCCAACAGTAAACGCATTTTCTGCTCCTTCCCGGCGCCCAAAAGGGGAGCCGTTTGGTTTTCTGCTTTTACTTTATAACGCGGACTTTAACCGAGCTTTAAATGCCGACGGCAGGCCTTCACGGTGTTTTCCATCAGCATGGCGATGGTCATGGGCCCCACGCCCCCGGGCACGGGCGTGATCGCGCCCGCCACCTCGCGCACGGCGTCGAAATCGACGTCGCCGCTCAGCTTTCCGTCGGGGCCGCGGTTGATGCCGACGTCGATGACGACGGCCCCGGGCTTCACCATGTCGGCTTTGAGGAACTTCGAGCGACCGACTGCCGCGACCACCACGTCGGCCTCCCGCGTCACGGCGCCGACGTCGGGGGTCTTCGAGTGGCACACGGTCACGGTGGCGTTTTTCTGCAAAAGCAGGGCCGCCACGGGCTTGCCCACGATGTTCGAGCGCCCGATCACGGCGGCGCGCTTGCCCGTGAGATCCACCCCGGCCTCATAGAGGATGCGCAGGATGCCCGCGGGCGTGCAGGGCACGAAGCAGTCCTCGCCCGTATAGAGTCTGCCCACGTTCACGGGATGAAAGCCGTCCACGTCCTTGTCGGGCGAGATGGCGTTCGTGACGCGCTTTTCGCTGACGTGCGCCGGCAGCGGCAGCTGGCACAGGATGCCGTCCACCGTGTCGTTTTTGTTGAGGCGTTCGATGAGGGCGAGCACCTCGCTTTCGTCCGTATCGGCGGGCAGGCGGTATTCGAGCGACGTAATGCCGCACGCCTCGCACGCCTTGGCTTTATTCTTCACGTAGATCTGGCTCGCCGGGTCCTCGCCCACGAGGATCACCGCGAGCGCGGGGCTCCGCCCGCCTTTTTTGAGGCATTCCTCCGCGCCTTGCCGCGCCCCCGCCTTCACGCTGCCCGCGATCTCTTTGCCGTCGATCAAAAATGCCGCCATGGTTATATCCTCCCGGTTTTCAGAGTTGTTTTTATTATAGCCGAAGCGCCCGCGCTTTGCAAGCGCTCAGGCCCATATTCCCCCGAAATTATGACGGAAAGATGAAGAGACGGCTACAGAATTGTAAAATATCAAAAAATATCTTGCATTATCAGAATTTGTGTTGTATACTATCAATGAACCTTATAAGGAAAGGAGACTCATATCATGGAAGAATTCCTCAAGAAATTTGTTGAACTGATCGAAGGCTTTATCACTGTTATCAAGGAGCTCGTGAGTGGGATCCGCAAGTATAACGACGAGAACTGAGGTTCGATCGAAACAAAAAGAAGCCGTCCGGAAGGGCGGTTTTTTTTCGGTGCCGCGGGGCGTTTTGCCGAAACGCTTGACAAAGCGGGCGAAGTATTGTATCATCAATGGGAATCAAACGAAACGGACGGAAGAGAACATGAGAGAAAAGATCGTAGGCGGGATCTATTCGGCTTTGAGCGCCGTGATGTGGGTCGCGATATTCAGCGTGCTGATCTTCGCGGTGGTGCTGCTCATCGTGGGCGCGAACAAGGCGCCCGAGGTCACGGTTTTGTCGAAGCCCGCGGTTTCGGCCGTGGACCCGGCGGACGAAACGCTTGCCGAGCACGGCAAAAGCGGCGCTAACTGGTATAAGATCGAGGCCGAAATGAAGCTCAGCGGCAACAAGTATTCCCCGTGGACGCTCGAGATCGAAGAGCTCGGCGTGAAGGGGCGCGAGGGCTTCGTGGTGCTGCCCGAAGAGGGGCTGTCGTTTTCGCGCGCCGAACCGCAGACGGCGACGCTCACCGTGTACGTGCGCTGGGCCGCGGGGCAGGAGGACCTTGAGAGCCACCTTGCCGACGTGAAGCTTGGCTATTCCGAGTTTTATTCTGTGTTCGGCTTCATGCGCTTCCCGTGGCACAACACCCCGCGCCAGTTCGCGCTGTAAATCCCCAAATGAGAGCGCCTTTCGGGGCGCTTTTTCTTTTGAAAGGAGAATGGCCATGCGTTCCAAAACCTTACGCAAAGCCGTCGGCGCGGCGCTTCTGCTGCTCGCCGCTTTCGGCTTTTTCGTGTTCGTTTACAGGCTCTGCGTCTATCACTACGAATACGACCCGCAGTACAGTCCCGTGGACTACGGGAAGTTCAATATCCTCTCGTATTTCACGGTGCAGTCGAACTTCGCCTGCTACGTGTATTTCCTCTTCGCGGGGCTGGCGCTTCTCGGGGTAAAGAAAGCGGAAAAGCTCGGCTTTTCAAAGATATTCGGCGGGCTCGTCACGCTCTACGTCCTCGTGGCCGGGATCACCTACACCGCCGGCATCCCGATGGGCCTCACGCCCCCGTTCAAGTGGGATACCCCTGCGCACGGCTTTTCGAGCTTCATCCAGATCTATTATCACATGATCGTGCCGCCCGCCGCCCTGCTTTACTGGCTCTTCCCGCCGACGGACAAAGAGACCCCGCGCGCGGTCCTGCCGCTTTCGGCGGCGTATCCGCTCGTCTATTCGGTGTTCTCGATTTTACGCGGGCGCTTCGGCGCGATGCGTTACGTCCCCTATCCGTTCTACGACCCCGCTTTTCTCTGGGGGCTCGTGAACAAGACGGACCCCGTGAACGAGCCGGTCGCCTATCTGATGACGGCGGGGCTGCTGGTTTTCGGGATCGGCCTCTTCGTCGCGCTGATGGCAATGATCCGCGCGATTGGCAACAAACGGGCCAAACGGCTCAAATGACGATAAAAAAGCGTCCCGCCCGGGACGCTTTTTTTCACTCTTTATCAGTTGTTCAAAAGTCTGTTGTACTGGTAGCACCTGACGTAATCCACCTTGAACTCGGCGGGCCAGTTCTCGGCAGGGGTCTTACCGATCTCGCCGGTGCCGTGGCGGTCGGAGGACTGTACGCCGTTTTCGCCCGCGAACTCGCACGAGAGCAGCAGGTATTCGGGGTTCTGGCTCACGCCGCCGGTCGAAAGGCGCCCGGTCTCTTTGCCGTTGATATAGAAGATATACTCGTGCTCGTTCCACTCCACGCCATAGGTGTTATACTCGTTATAGGGGTCGTTTTCGAGATAGCACTTGCCGATCGAGTCGCCGTGGTGGCCCTCGCCGTAGCCGTCGTAGTGGATGCCGGTGGAGATGTAGTCGCCGCCGTACCAGTAGTCCTTATAATAGAAGGATTCGAACACGTCCACCTCGGTGCCGTCCTGCCCCGAGCCGTCCACGTTGAACACGCCCTCGTTCATCATCCAGAACGCCGACCACATGCCGGTCGCGGCGGGCAAAATGCAGCGCACCTCGAAATAGCCGTAGCACTGCTCGTATTTGTCGCGCGTGACCACCTGGCCCGTGTACCAGCCGGCCTTATAGGGCTCGAAGTTTATCACCTCGTGCCATTTGTCGTAATAGCGGTTCTCGAGCGGATGGTCGATATACTCGGCCCTGATCACGAGGTTGCCGTCTTTTACCGACACCATGTCCTCGTGCCAGTAGCCGCCCTTACGCATGGTGACCCACCACTCGAAGCCCCATTTGCTCTTGTCGAGGGTGTCGCCGTCGAACTCGTCGCTCCACACAAGGGTAAACTGGCTCATGTCCACGGTGCGGTTCTTGTTCGGGACGTTCTGTTGCCCCGTGAGGCCGGTCACGCTCGCGAGCGTGGCGCTGATCGACAGAAAGAAAGATAAGATCGCTTTCAGAACGGTGCGCATAACGGATTCTCCTTTATCATTTATTTACGGGTTTATGATAGCATACCCGCGCCGCCTCTGTCAAGCGCGTTCTCTTTTCAGAGGCAGGCGTCGGTCTCGATGTAGTCCGCGCCCATCGCGGCGAGGGCTTCCATCTCGGAATAGTCGTTCACGGTCCACACGCCCACCTCGAGGCCGTGGGCGTGGAAGGCGTCGAGCATCTCCCTCGTGAGGGCGGTCTTCGACACGTCGATCGAAAAGCCCCGCGAAAAGCAGCGCTCATAGGGTTCGGGCTCGTTGTCGCCGTAGGTGAGCATCAGCGGCAGCTTCGGGAACATCGCCCGCGCCTTCAAAAGGTTGTCGAAATCGAACGACTGCAGAATGCACCGGTCGAGGCGGTAAACCTCCTCCGCCAGCCGGAACACCTCACGCGTCTCGGCGTCCGTGAACGGGCCCTTGAGCTCGATGAAGCAGATCATATCATAGCGCTTCATCGTTTCGAGATATTCCCGGAACGAGGCGAGGTACACGACGTCGTCGCTCTCGTCGTTCTGCAGGGGCTTGGCGCACAGCTCGTCGAACGTGTGGTCCTTGACGGGCAGGGAAGTGCCGTCGGCAAAGTCGACGTCGTCGTTGTGGTTGAGCACCAACACGCCGTCCTTCGTCACGCGCACGTCGGTCTCGGCGCCGCCCGCGCCCTTTTCGCCCGCCTTTTCGAAGGCGAGCACGGTGTTGTCGGGGTATTTCGCCGAATACCCCCGGTGCGCGATGATCACGGGCCTGTTTTCTCTCATAGTTCTCGCTTCCTTTCACGCTTTTATCCTACCTCTTTTCGGGCGCGATGTCAATTTTCTTTTCGCTTGACAAGGGAATAAAAAAGCAGTAAAATTTCTCTTTGGACGCCGGTTTTTGTAAAAAGAAACCGCAAAAAGCGCGGTTGCAACCGCCGGTTGCGCGATTTCAAGGCGCGCTTTCTTGCCCGTAACCGCCGAAAATGGTAAGCTGAAGGCGCAAGGACAACGAACCGGAAGGAGAATGAAACATGATACTTGCCGATAAAATCATCGACCTCAGAAAAAAGAACGGCTGGTCCCAGGAGGAGCTCGCCGAAAAGCTGGACGTGAGCCGTCAGGCCGTCTCGAAATGGGAGAGCGCGCAGTCGGTGCCCGATATGAACAGGGTGCTGCTGATGAGCGAAGTGTTCGGCGTGACCACCGATTATCTATTGAAAGACGAGCTCGGCGCGGAGTCCGTGCCCACTTCGCCCCTGCCCGAGGACGCGGGCAAAGATCTCAGGCGCGTTTCGATGGAAGAGGCGCAGGCGTTCATCCGCCACAGAAAGCAGAGCGCGGCGAAAATTTCGCTCGGCGTGCTGATGTGCATCCTTTCGCCCATCGCGATCGTGCTGCTGAGCGTAGGGCAGGAGAGCGGCGTCGTCCGCCTGTCCGAGCAGCAGGCCGCGGGGCTCGGGCTTTTGCCCCTGTTCCTGCTCGTGGGCGGGGCCGTGGCGCTGTTCGTGCTCGCGGGCCTCTCGGGCAGACCCTATGAATACCTTGATAAAGAGTGCTTTGAAACCGAATACGGCGTGTCGGGGTACGTCCGCGAGCAGCAGGAGAAGGACCGCCCCTCGTTCGTCACGCGTCTCGTGCTCGGCGTGGTGCTGTGCGTGATGTCGGCGGTGCCGATCTTCGTGGCGATGCTCTGGCCCGAAAACAATGAGATCGGCGACTTCCGCTACGCGGTGGCCGTGGCCGCCCTGCTGGCGCTCGTGGCGCTCGGCGTGTATCTGATCGTGAACGCCGGCGTCGCCTTCGGCGCGTACGCGGTCCTGCTTGAAGAAGGGGACCACTCCCGCGAGACCAAAGAGGCCCAGCACCGGATGCAGACCGTCGCCTCGATCTATTGGGGCGTCGTGACCGCCGGATATCTTGCCTACAGCTTCATCACGATGGACTGGGCGCGCAGCTGGATCGTATGGCCCGTGGCGGGCGTGCTCTACGGCGTCATCGCCGCCGTCTACACCGCGGTCGGGAAGAAGAATTAAGCGCGGCAGAGCCGCGCGGGTGCGCGGGCGCACGGGTGCACGGGCGCACGGGTGCACGGGTGCACGGGTGCACGGGCACGCGGCAGAGCCGCGTTGAAAAAATACAAAACACAAAATACAAAATGAAGCGGCCGGAGGCCGGGGAGCGCGGGAGCATCTCGCGCTCTTTTATTATTTGGTAGCGCGGCAGCCGTACACGGCCCGTCCCCCTCTGTCCGCTTCGCGGACATCTCCCCCGCCCCGCGGGGGAGTCTGCCTCTGCCGCTGCGGGAGCGAGTTTTCGGGTTCATTCCCGGTTGGTCGGCAATGCCCGCCTGCCGGTAGTACGGCTGGGTCTCGGCTCCCGCCTCGGTCGGCGCTTCTGCCTGCGGCAGAGGTGTCCACCGGACACCCGCGCCCTACAGCCGTTTGTTCCCTACGGAGTGGGGTGGGTCGATTTGACGGAAAAGACGGGGAATAAATAAAACCCGATTCAAATCGATCCCATCCCCGACGTGGGGAAGTCGCGGCGGCGCCCGCTTGTTTTTTACGATAAATGTGGACGGCGGGGTCGTTGGTTTCGTGACTTTGATTCTTTATGAATGATTGAGATATGAGAAGAAGACTGTTCGTCGCCCAGACAGATCCAAAACCGCTCGTCTTTCCGTCGTGTTTCCCCGCGTCGGGGAGTCTCGCCGTACGGCTCAACCCCCGCTCCGCAGGGAAAGAACGGCTGTGGGCAGCCGTACTACCGACAAGCGCCCCGCCGTCACGACTGTTGAAAGACGGCCGCTTTTGCACGGGAAGAATGAAATGCACCGAACGGCACTGAGGTGCCGTGCTACGGGCGCCCCTCCGCCCGGCCTTTCTCCCGCATCTCATACAATTTTGTATTTTGTATTTTGCATTTTGCCCGGTCGAAAACATAGTCGCCTGCCTTCGCTTGGGGCGCTCGGCACGCTCGTTGTTTTCTCCGGACTGCGGTTCGCCTTCATCCGACACCGTCGGCGGCGAATCCTCGTCCCCTCGGCCCCTCGGCCCTGTGCGCTCTTGGCCCTTTTTCCCTCTTGCAACCCGCCTATAATTATGCTATACTATATTAGTTCGCGAAAGGAGGGATCGGTATGGCGAAACGCGTCGTTTCTCTGCTGCTGGCGCTGGTGCTGGCGGTCTCTCTGGCTGCGTGCGGCGAGACGGCCGAGGAATATCCCCTCACCGTGAACGGCACGCCCGTGAACGGCGAGATCTTCCGCTATTTTTACGATCTCGCCTGCGCCGACGAAACGCTTACGAGCCGCGAGGCGCGCATGCAGTCCGCCACCGAGCGCTGCATCCGCTACGTGGCGGTGAACTCCACCTTCCGCGCGTGGGGCCTCAGCCTCACGGGCGCCGAAAAGGCCGCCTGCGCCGAGCGCGCGAACGCCCTGTGGCGCGCGATGTCGGCCCACTATAAGCGCATCGGCGTGTCGAAAGAGACGTTTCTGAAGCTCCGCCTCTCCGACACCTACATCGAAAATATGCGCTTCGCTTTGTTTGACCGCGGCGGCACGAAGCCCCTCAGCGACGCCCTGCTCAAAAGCTATTTCGAGCAGAGTTACGTGGCGGTCAAAATGGTGCGCTGCAACCTTTACGACACCGATATCTACGGCTCTCGCGTCGAATATTCCCAGGAGATGCTGCAGGCCATCCTCGAGCGCTACAACTACGCCGTGGACCAGATCAACATGGGCGTGGCGCTCGATTTCATGTACGCCTCGCTCATCAACGAGGGCAACGACGAGGTCCGGCAGGCGCTCAAGACCGAGATCGTGCCGCGCGACACCGCCGACTACCCGGCAGGGTTTTTCGACTTCGTGAAAAACATGGCCAACGGCAAGGCCGCAATCATGGATTTCGACGACTATCTCTTTCTCGTCTACCGCGTCGACATCCTGTCCGACAACAATTACTTTGAAGAGAACCGGCAGGACTGCCTTTTGGTCGTCTCCGAGCCCTATCTCCAGAGCGAGATCAACAATATGTGCAACGCGTATTCCTCGGTGCGCAATTCCGGCGCCGTGGAAGACTGCTGCCGCACGGTCGAAAAGGTCCGCGGCGCGCTTTGAGGCGTGCCGCGGCAAAAATATATCCGGGAGGACTGCTTATGGACCCCTTCAGGCTGCTGCTCATCACCGACACCCACTACTTTGCCTCAAAGCTCGGCTGCCGGGGCGAAGCGTACGACGAGTTCATGAAGCTCGAGCAGAAATGCTATGCCGAGACCGAGGCGATCAACAGGGCCGCTTTTAAGTGGCTGAACGACACCGACCTCGCCGACACGGTGCTCATCGCGGGCGACCTTTCGTTCAACGGCGAAAAGGAGAGCCACCTTGAGTTCATCGAGCTCTTGAAAGACCTCAAGGCGCACGGCAAGCGCGTTTACGTGATCACCGCCGGGCACGACTTCAACGACCACCCCTTCGCCTTCGACGAAACGGGCAGACTCGAACCCGAGGGCACGAAGCGCGAGGAGCTTTACGGCCTCTATCACGAGTTCGGCTTCGACTCCGCCTTGGCCGTGGACGAAGAAAACCTCTCTTACGTCGCCGAGCTCGCGCCCGGTCTCAGGCTCCTTGCCCTCAACAACGACGGCGACGGCAAGTGCGGGCACACCTATTCCGCGCGGCAGATCGAGTGGATCCTCAAACAGACCAAACAGGCCCGCGAGGACGGCGCTGTGATGATCGCGATGAACCACTATCCGCTGCTGCCCGGCGTGCCGCTGTTTAAGCTCCTCGGCGGCGAGGTCGTGATGAAGAACGCCGACTACATCACCACCCTGCTCGCCGACGAGGGCGTGCACCTGTGCTTCACCGGCCACATGCACAACATGTCGATCAACCTCAAGACCACCGAAAAGGGCAATAAGTTCTACGACGTGTGCACGGGCTCGCTGATCGGTCACCCCGCGGGCATCCGGCTCGTGAGCTTCACCGACCATTACAACACCGTCGGCGTCGAGACCCTGCCGATCCCCGATTTCGAGTGGGATTTCAAAGGCGTCACGCAGGAGGCGTACATGCGCCGCCAGTTCGACAGCATGATCAACACGATGCTCACCTACATGCGCGACGACCCCAAGCGCTTTCTCGGCAAGATCGGCATGAAAAACGCCGCCCCCGCCGCCGTGGAAGCGGTGGGCAAGCTCGGGCAGAAGCTCAACGCCGCCACCGTGGGGCAGGTATGCCGGCTCCTGATGGCGAAATGCGACGACTCGATCAAGGATATCCGCTTCGTGGACTTCGCCCGCGGTCTCGTGCGCCACGCCTTCGAGGGCAACATGCCCTACGTCAAGGGCACGCCCGAGCACGACGCCGTGATGGGGGCGCTGGGCAAATTCGCGAGCCGCGTGAACGCGGGCGGCGCGAAGCTTTCGGACCTCATCGAAGGCACCATCGGCAAATACGGCCTTGACGACCTGAACGAGACCCTGACTTTAGTCTGAACAGAAAGGAACCGCCATGAAAATCGTGATTCTGGACTCCGTGTCCGCGAACCCCGGCGACCTCAGCTGGGATTTTCTGAAAAAATACGGCGAGCTGACGGTATACGACCGCTCGCTCACCGAAGACCTTGTGATCGAGCGCGCCGCCGACGCGGATATCGCGATCATCAACAAGACCGTGATCACACGAAGGGTGGCCGAAAGCCTGCCCAAGCTCAAGCTCATCGCCCTGCTCGCCACCGGCTATAACGTGGTGGACTGCGACGCCTGCAAAGAGCACGGCATTATGGTGGCGAACGTGCCGAGCTATTCGGGCTTCGCCGTGGCGCAGCAGACGATGGCGTTCATTTTAGCCTTCGCCAACAAGATCGCCCCGCACTCCGATTCCGTGCACCGCGGCGAATGGGTCGCGAGCGCCGATTTCTCGTATTTCCTCACCGCCCCCACCGAGCTCTCGGGCAAGACGCTGGGCGTGATCGGCTACGGCAACATCGGGCAGCGCGTGGCGAAAATGGCGGGGGCGTTCGAGATGCGCGTGCTCGCGAACACCGCCCACCCCGAAAAATACCCCGACGCGGACGTCGAGTTTTTGCCGCTTGACGAGATGCTACCGCAGTGCGATTTCGT
This sequence comes from Clostridia bacterium, assembly GCA_017550625.1. GTDB lineage: Bacteria > Bacillota > Clostridia > Oscillospirales > Acutalibacteraceae > RUG806. Next base: position 50,400 of record JAFZOL010000048.1, read on the forward strand.
TTCGCTCCACATCCCGCAGACGCCCGCCACCGTGAAGCTCGTGAACGACGACTTCATTTCGAAGATGAAGCCCGGCGCGATCCTCGTGAACAACGCCCGCGGCGGCGAGCTGGACGAGGACGCCGTCGCGAGAGCCTTGAATGAAGGGCGTCTCGGCGGCCTCGGCGCGGACATGCTCTCTACCGAGCCCCCGAAGGCCGACAACCCCCTTCTCACCGCGAAAAACGCCCTCATCACGCCCCACATCGCGTGGGCGGGGCTCGAGACGCGCAGCCGCCTGATGGGCATCCTCGAACAGAACATCGCGATGTTCCTCGCCGGAAAGCCGCAGAACATCGTGAACCTGTAAGCGGGTTTTTCGATCGATTCGCGCGATTTGATAAAATTTTGCCAAAGCCCTTGCAAATCGCGGGAAAACCGTATATACTATATTGTGGAAAAATAAGGAGCGCAAAGCTCTGAAAAACGGAGGATATTTTATGTCAGTTAAAGTTGCTATCAATGGCTTCGGCAGAATCGGCCGTCTTGCTTTCCGCCAGATGTTCGGCGCGGAAGGTTATGAGATCGTCGCCATCAACGACCTTACCAGCCCCGCGATGCTGGCCCACCTGCTCAAGTACGATACCGCCCAGAAGGGTTACTGCGGCGTGATCGGCGAGAACAAGCACACCGTCGAGAGCAAAGAGCCCGTCTATGAAGAGGACGGCAAGACCGTGAAGGTGCCCGGCTCCATCACCGTCGACGGCAAAGAGATCACCATTTACGCCGAGCCCAAGGCCGCGAACCTGCCCTGGGGCGAGCTCGGTGTGGACGTCGTGCTCGAGTGCACCGGTTTCTACACCTCCAAGGCCAAGAGCCAGGCGCACATCGACGCCGGCGCCAAGAAGGTCGTCATTTCCGCGCCCGCGGGCAACGACCTGCCCACCATCGTGTATAACGTGAACAACAACGTCCTCACGAAGGAAGACACCATCATCTCCGCCGCGTCCTGCACCACCAACTGCCTCGCGCCGATGACCAAGGCCCTGAACGACGCCTATCCGATCGTGAGCGGCATCATGACCACCGTGCACGCCTACACCGGCGACCAGATGATCCTCGACGGCCCGCACAAGAAGGGCGACCTGCAGCGTGCCCGCGCCGGCGCCGCCAACATCGTGCCCAACTCCACCGGCGCCGCCAAGGCGATCGGCCTCGTGATCCCCGAGCTCAACGGCAAGCTGATCGGCTCCGCCCAGCGCGTGCCCGTCACCACCGGCTCCACCACGATCCTCGTGGCTGTGATCAAGGGCAAGGACGTCACCAAGGAGAGCATCAACGCCGCCATGAAGGCGCAGTCCTCCGAGAGCTTCGGCTACACCACCGAAAAGCTCGTCTCGTCCGACATCGTCGGCATGACCTACGGCTCGCTGTTCGACGCGAACCAGACCATGGTCACCAAGATCGACGACGATACCTATCAGGTGCAGGTCGTTTCGTGGTACGACAACGAGAACTCCTACACCAGCCAGATGGTTCGCACCATCAAGTATTTCGCCGAGCTGTAAGCCCGAAATAAAATCCGACCGCCGCAGGTTGGGCGGTGCAGATAAGGGATAATACAGGTTTTTCGCCGCTCTTTCCCGCCCGAACTTCCCGCCCGGCAGGGGATATCCGTCAGGATTATCCCCTGCCGTTCAGATTGTTCGGACGATAAATAGCTGGCGACAAAACTGC